>JAAEYY010000004.1:136764-139235 GCA_018223105.1 bacterium
AACTTTTTGATCTTAAAAGATCCCGAGTATCCTCTCATTATTGAAATGGATGTGGGCTGGAAGATTTGGTTGAAGGAGATTAATCACAATTAATTTTTTAGATACAACTTATTGCTTGGAGGACTATTTTTGTTATGTGCTGTTAATCAATCAGCTCTAGCCTCTAAAAAAAATGATTAAGAACATATTGACGCTCTGCATGCTTGCCTGGGCAAACCTCGGTCTAGCTCAAGTGCCTTTTGTATGCGAAGGGCAACTATTCATGACAAATAGAAGTGGTTCAACCTCCGATTTGGTTTTAGTTGAATTTGATGAAGCACTAGGTGAAGTTTATTTCAATGTACAGGGAAATCTTGGTGTATTTGTGAATTCAATTGGTTACAGGAGTGCTGATAATTTTATCTATGGTTATGATGCAACTAACAGGAACCTTATGCTGGTAGATGCCAATGCTGATGCAACTGTTCTTCAGAATTATGCCGGTGTCAATGAAATAACAAAAGCACCTTCAGGTGATGTTACAGCAGATGGTAAATTTTTAATACTCATGGGAAGAACTGCATCGAGTGTCATTGATGAATATCTTGTTTTCATAGACCTCACGCAAGCCACATACCCAGTAGATCATATAATTGATATATCCGCAAACGGAACCAAAATCAACGATTTTGCAATACACCCGGTTAATGGGAATTTATACGGGATTGACGAGGATGATCATAGGTTAGTGGTAATTGACCCTGCCAACGGAAATATTGTAAGTTCATATCCAGCAGCATCTTTTGATATTGGTGCGGGTGCAATATTCTTTGATCAAAATGGTGTTCTACGGGCTTATGGCACCACATCATCCGGGCAAGCTCAAAAAAACTTATTTGAGGTAAATTTAACCACAGGGCAATTCACAGAAATTGGTCAAGGTCCGGAGTCCTTCGGTACAGATGCTTGTTCATGTCCTTACACTCTAGACTTTGTTCAATACAGCAGCTCAGACTCTGCATATTCATGTGCTTCGTTCAATTTAACGCTCAAAGTGAGTAACCTTTCCGATACTATAATCTCAAATGGAAGGATATACGAGGAGTTCTCAACTGACTTCGAAATCCAATCCATTGATATCCCGACTTCATTTTCAGGCTCAGTAAATATCGTGTCGGGTGTTAATACTAGTACATTAGACATTAGAGGTCTCAAGATACCGGTTGGTATTGATAGTATTGTCCTTGAAATTGGCCTTGGTAAGGTCTCAGGGAATTATTCAATGCAGGCTACCTTGAGTAATTTGCCCTCCTATTTAGGTGGTTCCATTCGTTCTGATAATCCAAGAACCATAGTCTACAAAGACAGTAACCTAGTATACATTATCCCCAATCTGGATACTACCTATAATATTTATGATCTCGTTTTTTGCGAGGGTGATTCTGTACAGATTCATGCAAACCCGCTTGGAAGACCCTATTCTTGGTCTCATTCCAATCAGGATTCTTCTCAGTATGTAAGTAGTACAGGAGTCTATATCGCTGAAGTTGAAGAAACTTGTGGTGTAGTAATAAATCAATATAATGTGGTCTCCAGTAGAGTAGATATTTCGGATATTCCTTTAACTAGAGTGGCAAAAGGGAGTCAGTTGAGTTTAACTGCACTTTTTAACTCTTATTATGGTTCAGATACATTTTATAATTGGCAAGGTTCAAGGTCGATACTGACCTGCGCAACTTGCCGAACGGTACAGTTTACTGCGGATAATAATGATACATTAGTGTACATAGTAACTAATGAGTATGGTTGCTCAGATACGGCAAAAGCGCCAATTGAAGTATTTGTAACCGGACCTTTCTGGATTCCAAATGCTTTTAGCCCCAATGACGATGGGCATAATGATATTTTCTACATTTACGGTGAAGGCTATCAAATTATTTATTTTGATATTTATGATCAATGGGGTAAGAAGCACTATGAGCTACCAGCTGGTCCAACAGGTTTGCCTGATATAGGCTGGAGAGGAGAGACTATTCACGATTTAGATCAGAACCCCAATGTGTATATTTATGTAGGAAGACTACAAGACGGAACCGGTATGTTTCATGATGTCTCTGGAACGATCACAGTAATGCGTTAGAGGGGCACAATGCACCCTTTTTTGTCTGTTTAGGCCAAAAAAGGTATCTTTGAGCGCCCATGCTCACCCCTATGCAGTATTTGCTATGATTAGATTATACTCTTTCCTATTCCTGTTTTTTACAATTTCATCACAAGTTTTATCTCAGACTCCATTTACTTGTGAAGGTCAGTTATTTATCACTATGAGGAACAATGGAACCTCAGATTTAGTCAGACTGGATATTGATGAAGAGAATGATCAAGTGAGCTTTGATGTCAAAGGGAATTTGGGTGAATTGGTAAATTCTGCCGGTTACCGATTAACCGATAATTTTATTTACGGTTTCAATCCAAACAATCGCACCTTATAC
>JAAEYY010000004.1:139245-171829 GCA_018223105.1 bacterium
CCTTATACAGAGTGGGGTCTGACTTTACTGCATATGATTTACAGACTTATTCTTCGCCTACAAATTTGAGCAGAGCTCCTGCTGGTGATGTCACTCCAGATGGGAATTTCTTGGTACTAATTGGGGCTAGAAGCAGTGACAGGTTGGATGCGGATCTCATTTTTATAGATTTAACAGACCCAAATTATCCAATTGATCATACTGTTGACATCAGTGCAAATGGTACAAAATCTTTTGATTTTGCAATTGATCCTTCAAGTGGCCTTATTTACGGGATTGATGCAAAAACCTACCAGGTATTCATAATTGATCCCAATGATGGTTCGTTGGTCAATAGGTTTTCTGCAGCACCTTTTGTTATTGAAGCTGGTGCAATTTTCTTTGATGCTTTTGGACAATTATGGGCATATGGTGCAACATCAGCTGCCGGCATACATAACACCCTTTTTAAAATTGATAAGGAAACTGGAGAAATTGAAATAGCTGCATCAGGTCCCACTGCAGGTGGTACTGATGCTTGTTCATGTCCATATACCATTGAAATTACAAAATCTACCATCAATGATTCATTCCCATCTTGTAATTCCTTCACGTACTATTTAGATATTGCAAACCAATATAAAGAATCCATTCAAGATGTTGATCTGGAAGATCACTTACCATCAGGTTTTGAAATTACCAATATTGAGATACCAAGTTCATTTACTGGTTCTCATAACATAATTTCCGGTGTTGGTACCAATACATTAGAAATTGAAGGCCTAAACATTCCGGTTGGCAGAGATAGCATTTTGATTACAGTTGATGTTGGTTCCATTTCAGGTTGGAAGTCTGCCCAAGCATTGCTGAGTAATTTACCTTCAGTTTTAGGCAGCACAAGACTTTCTGATGATCCGAATACAGGAGCCGTGCGAGATAGTACGGCAGTTTATATAATTCCTAATATTGATACAACATTTACGGAAATTGATCTTGTCTTTTGTGAAGGTGATTCTGTTCAAATAGACGCCAATGCTCTTGGAAGACCTTATTCTTGGTCTCATGCAAATCAAGACTCTGTGCAATTTGTTAGCGTATCTGGAATTTATACTGCAGAAGTAAAAGTGGCTTGTAAAGTAATAATAAGGCAATACAATGTTACTAGAAGCACAGTAGAAATAGAAGATATTCCAATTACAGCAGTTGCCAAAGGTGCATCAGTGGATTTAACAGCTGTAATAACTTCTTTCTTTGGAACCGATACAAGTTATCAATGGGAAAGTCAAAGTACTTTATTGACATGCCCTACCTGCAGAACTACGAGTCTTAGAGCCGAACAAAATGATACGCTGACGTATATCGTTACTAACGAGTATGGATGTTCTGATACGGCAAATGCAATTATCGACGTATTTGTAACAGGTCCATTCTGGATTCCTAATGCTTTTAGCCCGAATGATGATGGGCATAATGACATATTCTATATTTATGGGGAAGGATACCAAATTATCTATTTCGACATATATGATCAATGGGGTAAGAAACATTATGAATTACCTGCCGGTCCAACAGGTTTTCCGGATATCGGTTGGAGGGGAGAGACCATTCACGATTTAGACCAGAATCCCAATGTGTATATCTATGTAGGACGATTACAAGATGCTGCAGGAATGTTTCATGATGTTTCTGGGACCATCACAGTAATGCGATAATTTTTTTGATCGCATTCGTTCATTATTTATAAATTTTATATCCAAGCCAGGCCATTAGATGCCTAATTATTGAGTGCTTGCTCCGGCACGATAATTAGCTTCTATAAATTGAGTTCTTCAGTTTTCAGGCTGAACTTCTTTTACTACCTTTGATTCTCAATAATACCCATGGCAAAAACAATTCAAGAATTACTGTTTGATCTAGGAATAAAAGAGGTCAATGAGAGTGTATGTACAGGCAGAGAATGTATAACATCTCTTGGTACGGAAAGAAGGTTGATCAGTAGCCCTGTGGATGGGAAAGAGATTGCCAGTATTGTATATGCCAGCACCAGTGAGTATGAGCATGTGATTAAACAGGCTCAGTCTGCTTACGAATGGTGGAGAAAGCAACCTGCACCGCAAAGAGGTGAGATTGTTAGAAAGTTCGGAGTGAAGCTTCGATTGCGTAAAAAAGACTTGGCTAGATTGGTGAGCTATGAAATGGGTAAGAGCTATCAGGAAGGTCTGGGCGAAGTGCAGGAGATGATTGATATCTGCGATTTTGCCACCGGCTTATCAAGACAGTTATACGGTTTAAGCATGCATTCTGAGCGCCCGGAGCATAGAATGTACGAACAATGGCATCCAATAGGTATAGTTGGGGTTATTTCAGCCTTCAATTTCCCGGTAGCAGTTTGGGCATGGAATGCTATGATCGCTGCTATTTGTGGTGATGTAGTAATCTGGAAACCCAGCGAAAAAACTCCGCTTTCAGCAATTGCATGCCATCAAATCCTAAAAGAAGTTATTGTAGAAAATGATTTACCTGAAGGGATTTTTAACCTGGTAATCGGGGATTATAGAATAGGAGAAAATTTGGCTAAAGATCAGAGAATCCCTTTAGTGTCTGCAACAGGTTCTACCAAAATGGGGAAACGCGTTGGTCAGATTGTAGGCTCTAGATTAGGTCGATCTTTACTTGAGTTGGGAGGAAACAATGCCATCATCATTAGCGAACATGCCAATTTAGATACAGCCTTAATGGCTGCGGTGTTTGGATGTGTAGGAACTGCAGGGCAGCGCTGCACAACAACGCGAAGATTATTGGTGCAAGATAAAGTCTACGATCAGTTTCGCGATAAGTTGGTAGCAGCCTACAAACAAGTTAAAATCGGGGATCCTTAGATGAAGCAAATCATATGGGGCCATTAATTGACAAAGATGCTGTTAACAAATACAAAGAGGCTCTTAAACAGATAGAAGAAGAAGGCGGACAGATAGCCTTCGGAGGTAAAGTGCTTTCAGGTAAAGGTTTTGAAAGTGGTTGTTATGTTGAACCTACAATAGCCGAGGTTGAAAATCATTTTGAGATTGTGCAAGAAGAGACTTTTGCGCCTATTGTGTATCTTATCCGCTACCACGAATTGCAAGAGGCTATTGCTATGCAAAACGATGTAAAACAAGGTCTGAGCTCAGCTATCTTTACCGAAAATCTGGTAGAGGCAGAGCTGTTTTTAAGTTCTAGAGGCAGCGATTGTGGTATTGCCAATGTCAACATTGGAACCAGCGGTGCGGAAATAGGTGGAGCCTTCGGTGGCGAAAAAGAAACCGGTGGGGGTAGAGAAAGTGGTTCAGATGCCTGGAAAAGCTACATGCGAAGACAAACTACCACCATCAACTATGGCAAGGACTTACCTTTAGCTCAAGGAATTAAATTCGATCTTTAGAGTTTAATCAGTTTCTTGTTTATTCTTTCCTGTCCGATTTGAATGTGTAAGACATACACACCTGGCTGTTCCGGTAAATTCAATTTAATATGCTCCCCGCCTGATAATGTCCCTGTACGTACGATTTGGCCTGTAGCATTATAAATTTCAAATTGAAGTTCTTTGTTTAATGGGTTGAACATGTGAATCTCTCCATTTGTAGGGTTTGGGTAGATGCTGAAATGTAAATCATGCAATTCGCCTATGCTCGCAGTTCCCCGACTCAAGTTGAACATCAACACAGAGCCGGATCTTGCATTGCCATTAAATACCCAATTTGTATCGGTACGATCATAGGGCGCGCCAATTGCCAGAAATGAATCAGACATATCCAAGGATCTGCCAATGAATAAATCGGAAAAAATTACCGGAGAAGTTAACCTTTGCATTTCTTGCCAGTTTGTATTCTCTTTCTTAAAAATATATACTGCTCCGGCTCTCATAGGTAAATTATTAGAATCCTTCTCTGTCTCGCTGTAAGCACTAATTGCTATTTGATTATCCAGTATGCACATTGCGTAGCCAAAATAGGAGTTTTTGGCTCTTGTATTCGGTGTTATCTTCTGTTTCAGAACCCAAAAGTTATTCTCCAGATTATAAATATAAGCTGCTCCTGCATCTGTCAAACGGTTCTTATTGTTTTGATCATATTGCTCCTTAAAGGCTCCTACAAGAACCGTGTTTTCTTCTATAAGGACCGCAGTGCCGAAAAATGCATTATCTGAGATATTTCCTGAGAGTATGGTCTTATGGTAGTTCCAATTACTACTTCCTTTTTTGAAGGTATATACACTTCCGGCACTTGTCTTATTATCTACATTTCTGCCAAATGCAGCTGCTACAATAAAGTTGTCATTGAGGTCTATTGCATTGCCAAAGTAATCATTGGCAGCAGGATTAGGGTTAGAGATTTCTTGACTCAGTTCCCAAGTTGAATTTTTCTCAAACACATAAATTTTACCTGCATTTTCATTTCCTGAAACAGTTTCATGACCCGACCCCACCACGATCGTGTTTCGATGTAGCGCAAGAGAATGCACCGCAGATTTGCTGTATGGAGTAATGTCGATACTTTGCTTGTGGGTCCATTGATCATTTCTGAGATTAAATATTTGTAACTCTAAGTAGCTTACAGAATCCTCTTCAAGACTCTCTTGCCCATGAAGATTATAGGCTAAAACTGCCACTGTAGTATCTTCAACAGCCATGTACAAGCCAAATAGCCGAATAGAATCAGGCTGTGCTGGAATAATCTTATTCTGTTGGCTCCAATGCTTACCGGTTCTTTTAAAGATTTCAATTTTACCGGATTGGTAAGTGTAATTCCCCATCTGATTTTTTACCGGAGATTGGGCATAAGAAACGTACAGATTATCACCTTCAATCTCTAAATCGTGACCAAAAAAGCCATTAAAAATTGAGGTATCGGGATTGATTTTGCTGTGGTAGTTATATTGCTGCGCTTCAGATAGATGGAAGCAAAACAAAGCACTTAAAAGGAGTAAAATTGGTTTCATAGGACACTCAAGTTAATTCAATAATTACACGCATTGAAATTAAATTGAGCAATGAATACTTTGATATTAGGAGTGGAAATTAAGGTTTAGGACCCTCTTCAGGTTCTTTGCCTTCATCATTTCCATCGTCATTATCATCTTCTTCGCCTGCTTCCTCCATTGCTTCATCCGCAGCTTCAGCGGCTTCTTCCACCGCCTCCATGGTCTCTTCTAGTTCTTCAACACTAGAACTATCCTTTGAAGTTGAGTCATTTTCGACATTCTTTTTAATCAAGCCCCGGATTAAACTGCCAAAAGGATACTTAATATTAAAGTAAAGCTCTTTAATCTTCTTTTGGCCTTTGATTCTGGGTTGGTCCTTACTAATCGTTAATCGATCAGTTCCTCTAATCAAGGCTTGACCCTCAGATTTCAGACCCCAATAATATAAAACCTGGTATTCGTCTCGTGGACTAGCCACCACCATTGCAGTTTCAATAGATTTTCCATCCCCACTGGCGATGATGGCTTTAATCATCCCATGATAAAAATGACGATAAATCTTTAATGAATCTGTCATGTCCCATTTCATGCACGAAGAGATCATATAGTCCAAAATTCTCAGATCTGTCGGTTTACTATTGAAATCCTCTCTGCATAATTCCATTACCGTTTTGAGCTTCCCTTTTTTCCAGTATTTTCGAATCTTCTCAAAGTTTTCAGGAATGCCATATGGTGCGTAATTATCCTGAAATACTTGTCCAAAATAGATATGTTGGTATTCTTCCGTGCTGATAGAAGTATCTCTATCCCGCAACTTTTGCATCAGTTTAGGATAGAAAAAGTCGCCGTTCGAATCTGAAATAGCAGCTTCTATCGAAGTAAAATCAATATTTGAAATTGTATCGGCCTTAGTATCAGGCACCAACAAAAACAGAGCGAGGATGATAAATAATGGGGCTTTCATATCTTTTCTTTAATGCAAGATATGAAAAAGATAAATAATTTGATTCCCACCCTGCGTCTCAGCAAGCATTTACTCTGCGCATCAGCGAGCTAATAAATTACCTCATTGAATGCCAAAACTCCAGTCTAAGCGGAAAGGTTTATAAACAGCCTCTTTGTGCCTTCGCGCCTTTGTGAGAGACTAAACCCTACGCCTTACTTCTTCGCCTTAATCGTACAACCAATAGCTTTAGTGTTAGTAGTCTCTATTTCACTTCCCGCGAGCAAAGCATCCACCGCATCTGCCACATAATGCTCTGTAGCTGCTTCTGCATCTTCGTAGTTATTGTCAATAGCTCCAATATATCGTACCACATTACCGTCCTCCGTTTTTTCTAGCAAGTAAACATGAGGGGTGCGTGTTGCTCCGTATTGAGGATATATTTTTTGTCCATCATCAAATAGGTAAGCAAATGGGAATGCTTTTTCTTTTGCACGTTCCTGCATTTTTACATAGCTATCATCAGCATTGATTTCCGGGTCATTTGGGTTGATCGCAACCACCGGATACCCCTTTGCTGCATATTCATTATGAAGCTCAATAATTCTGTCTTCATACGCAATTGCATATGGACAATGATTGCAAGTAAAGATGACGATATATCCTTTCGCATCTTCATAGTCGGCTAGGGAAACCATTTTACCGTCTACGTTTTTGAGGCTGAAATCAGTAGCCATGTCGCCTACCTTATATCCTTCAGAAGCTGTTGTAAATGAAAGTGCCGTGAAAGCCAGTACTGTTAGTATGATTTGTTTCATGATTTTATATTCTTTATTGTATTAATTAATTCTTCGTAATCGAGGTCTCCTTCGTGAAACCAAGTTTGGTTTTTGTATTTTATCAAGGTAGCAGGTATAGCACCGCTCCAATCCGCATCGATTTTAGGAATCCATGAATTTGCATCGGGCTCATGTAAAACGATTACATCTGATTGAAGGTTCATTTTTTTTGTGAACTTTACTAAACCGGTTTCCCAATTACTTTTAAAATCTAGACTAACCAAAGTAACATTTACATTGTATTTAGAAGCACTATCTGTTAATTGCTCGAAATAGGGAAGCTCAGCAACACAGGGTTTACACCAGGTAGCCCAGAAGTTGATTACATATACACTGTCAGAACTTCTATCGATATAGCTTTGAAAATTTTCAAAGTCATACACCGGGATATTTAATCCATCGGGATCAATAATTTGTTTGGGTTCAGCTTTTTGCTCAGATGTAAATCCGAGAAAAAGAGGAAGAAAGAATAAAAGGGATAGATGCTTCATATTATATCGGAACCTATTACAGATCCCAATATTGATACAATTTATTGAGCATCCAGTTTTCATTCTGGTCGATTTTATGATCGGCATTGATCAATTTTAACGTAAAGTCAATAAAGTGTAGTCTTTCCTTTTCTGTAGAATCCGCGTAAAAATCTTCAGCGCATTTTTGAAACAATAGGGGATAGTCTTCTTCCTTAGTTTTGCTTAATTCTTCCAGAGCATTATCGAGGTTACTTCCAAGGGGAAAAGCTTCCTGCACGTATTCAACAATAATGTTGCCTTCACGCGCATCAAAGTCACCGTCAATTTTGGCTAGAATATTCAGGATGAGGTACCCTGCAATATCTTTGTTTTTTCTTTCCAACATTCCTAGTCTTAGTCTATACAAGTTTATTTATTTTTGACCGTATGCACAAATCAAAGATCATCTTATTTCTACTTGTTTTTTTTACTGCCTATAGCGCTCAATCTCAGGGTTTCGAAGGTGCCTTGTATCTAGGGGCAAACTTCTCACAGGTAGATGGTGATCAACTGGGGGGATACAACAAGTTGGGACTGAATGCAGGTTTTGCAATTAGCCGAAGATTGAAGAAGCAGGATAACTGGAAATTATCGTTTGAAATGCTGTACTCTCAGAAAGGGGCTAAAAAAGTAATAGATCCGGATGTTGGAGGACCTACTTTAACTCTAAATTATCACTATGTTGAAATACCGGTTCTAGCGCGATACACCTGGAATGAATTTGTTTTTTACGGTGGTCCGTCTTTTGGTATTAATGTTTTTAATGAGCGAGATGATAATGGTTTTACTTCAGAAGAAGAAAACCTCTTAAGTACAGAATGGGCGCTCCATTTAGGTGGAACCTATTACTTAACTGAAAGATTTGGTTTTGATCTTAGGCACTCATACTCTTTAGTGAGTGTTCGAGATTTTCCAATCGTGGTAAATAGTCCAACTTGGTTTGGTAGAGCCGGCTGGTATAACCGACTCTTTACCATTGCAATTCGTTATAATTTTGGGGCTTAATTAAAAGCCGAGGTCTTTGTCGCCTACCATATTCTCAGGAACTACCCACTCATCGAACTGCTCTGCAGTGAGCAATCCTAGGGCAATTGCTGCCTCTTTCAAAGTGGTATCTTCCGCATACGCTTTCTTGGCGATTTTAGCTGCATTATCATACCCGATATGCGTATTTAAAGCCGTAACCAGCATAAGCGAATTATCGAGTTTATTCTTGATTTCTTTCAAGTTAGGCTCAATTCCTTGAACGCAATTGTTATTGAAAGATAGGCAAGCCTGACCCAATATTCTGGCTGATTGAAGCAAGTTAGCCGCAATCATAGGTTTGAAAACGTTGAGTTCGAAATGGCCATTGCTGCCTCCAACACTTACAGCCACATCATTCCCCATAATTTGAGCACAAACCATCGTTAATGCCTCTGCCTGAGTTGGGTTTACTTTACCCGGCATAATAGATGAACCCGGTTCGTTTGAAGGGATGATAATTTCTCCGATTCCACTTCGTGGACCTGAGCTTAAGAAACGAATATCATTTCCGATCTTCATCAAACTTACCGCTGCACGTTTTAATGCACCGTGAAGTTCAACCATAGCATCGTGTGCTGCAAGCGCTTCAAATTTGTTTTCTGCAGTTCTAAATGGCATTTCCATTTCAGCAGCAATCTTAGCCGCTACCTTTTCTGCATATCCTTTAGGAGTGTTTAGTCCTGTTCCAACTGCCGTTCCTCCAAGAGCAAGTTCCGTTGCTGTAAACATCGCTTTTTCTATTGCAAGGATGCTCAATTCCAATTGTCTTCTATATCCCGAAAACTCCTGACCCAAAGTTAATGGGGTAGCATCCATAGCGTGGGTACGACCAATTTTAACAATGTCTTTGAAATCGCGGGCTTTCTTTTTGAAGGTATCTTTAAGTACCTGAATTCCCGGAATTGCAAAATCCACCATTTGCTTATAAACCGCAATAGTCATAGCAGTTGGGAAGGTATCGTTGCTACTTTGAGATTTGTTTACATCATCATTTGGATGAAGGACTTTTTTCTCATCGGTAAGTTTTCCTCCGCTAATTACATGTCCGCGATTCGCAACAACCTCATTCACATTCATGTTAGACTGTGTACCACTTCCGGTTTGCCAAATTACAAGAGGGAATTGATCATCTAATTTACCCGCAATAATTTCATCGCAAGCCTGAACAATTAATTCCATTTTTTCTTTGGCAAGGACACCTAACTCATGATTGGTTTGTGCTGCACATTTTTTTAGAACTCCAAAGGCTCTAATGATTTCAATCGGCATAGTTTGATTACCGATTTTAAAGTTTTCGAGTGATCTTTGGGTCTGTGCTCCCCAGTATACTTCGGCTGGAACTTTTACTTCGCCCAGACTGTCTTTTTCTATTCTATAATCCATTGTATAAAAAACAGGTTGCAAATGTAGTTATTAACAATACACTACAATTCAGATGGGAGATCAAATCTTAGTTTTGCCTCGAAAATTAGAAGAATTATGAGTTTAAGAATTGTGATGATGATTGTATTTGCCGGTTCATTTTTATTTAGCCAGGCACAAGAGTTAACCAGAAAAGAGAAAAGAGCTTTAAAAAAGGAGATCAGAACCTACAAAAAAGATCCTGCAAAATGGGTGCGCATGCAAGACAACCATAAAAAGGAAGTAGCAGATCTCGAGGCTGAAAAAGCAGCGCTTGAAGAGGAGTTAGCAGAATTAAAGAGAAAGAATGATGAGTTAATCGCGAAGATCGAAGAACTCAATATGAAATATAACAACCTTCTTCAATCTATGCCTACCACAAAACTTCCCGACGGAACTGTGTATCAAGTTCAGATGGGATACTTCCAGCATTTGGATTTGGTTTCCTTTAACAACAAACTAAAAGTAGTTAAAGCAGAAGAAGTGGATGGTGCAAAGCGATATGTAATCGGATATTTTGAAGATCTAATGGATGCTTGGCAGTTTGCGTCTGATATCAAACAATTAGGTATTGATGATGCATTCGTAACCAAGTATATTGACGGAGAACGAGATATGAAGTTTGATGCGCTAAAGGCGATTGAGGACTAAATGCCATGGAATACTTATTCCATGGAATAATCAATCCGCCGGCTGGCGGACAAGCACCAGAAAAATCCCAAATTTCAAGCCTGTCTGCCGACAGGCAGGCACCAAACTCCAAGGAAGTTCCAATAGTCAAATTTCAATAATCCATCCTCCGCTGAAGCTGCGGATGGCGAAGGCCGTCCTATGCCGAGGCTTCGGAAAGCGAAGGCCGTCCTATACCGAGGCTTCGGAAAGCGAAGGCCTTCCTACACTGAAGTTTCGGATGGCGAGGGCAAGCTTCATGGAATAATCAATTCAGAAATTCCCTCCCTACTCTTCGTTTCGGGAGGCAAGCAAACTCCAGAAAAGATCCAATACTCAATATTAAATAACCAAGTATATCGTCTTGGTAAAAAGGTTCACATAATGACGAATCTGCGCGTGGCCTTCTCAATATTGCGGTCTCCCTACTTCATTCGCCAACAGAGAAGAAAGATTTGTTACTTCTTCTTATAAATAGGAACGGTAGAGCAAGGCTCACCGTACATCAAGGTTTTAACTACAGGAAGTAGTTTAGCACTCAAGCTAACAAAGGCATTCTCGGAAATCTCACGGTCACCGCAGCCTTTGATTACAACGCGTTTATCTACGTAGTCTTCAGCCTTTATTGGATTTAGAATGCGTTCAGCTACAAGCGCATTGAGATGTGATGGCATGCAGTAATATGCTTCCGCATCTGCTTCAACCAGAGCTTTTGTCACCAGCATATAAGCCCAAGTTGGAATGATAGCATCCGTAGAGCAAAATACAGCTACTCGTTTGTTTTGGTAAATAGACCAATCATTCTCCTTTACCCAGGTTCTGAAATCTTTTTCTTTCAGGATTAAACCTTGAAATAACTGATCTTTAATGTCTAGCTCAACATGTTCCTTGTCCGGAATGAGTTGTTCCAAATCCAAGGTGAGGATACCACTTTGAGCTACTTTATTTACTATTTCTTTGGTTTCTGCCACGGTGCAAAGTTCGCAATTAATCTCTGAAGGGAAAACAGAGGAGAGGGAAGAAGGTTTTGGGAGTGAGGAATGACGAATGACGAATTGTATATCCCTAAATAGCGTTGACCGGTTCATTGTGGATCTAATTAAAACATTCGTAATTCTACACTCGTAAATCGTAACTGTGTAGGGTGACGAGTAGTACATGAATTATAATAATTGTGAATCAATACTGAGAATATTCGTAACTCTAAAATCGTAAATCGTCACTTAAAAGGTGCCTGAATAAGGTTGACCGTTTTATTCTAGCGTACTCTCGTAATCTTCAAAGTATTCGTCTTTCTTCTCTCCGAAGCCGGCATAGCAGCCGTATTGATCACAATATCTCCTATCTTTAACTCACCTACTTTTTTAAGTACTGTGATTACATCTTTCACCGTATCGTCCGTGTTCGACTTCTTATCGTAATAGAACACTCTTACGTTCCAAACCAAACTTAATTGCGTTAAAAGTTTCTTGTTGGAAGTGAAAATAAACACATTACAATTCGGTCTACTGCTGGCAATTTTGAAAGCTGTATATCCGGTTTGGGTCATGGAGATAATGGCTTTCGCATTTATATTCTCGCTCATAGAAACTGCAGTGTAACAGATCTCATCCGAATAAAAGGTGCGCGAATTCGGGTTTGGATCTTGCATCTTATGATAAATGTCATCCCATCCGGTTTCGGTACTTGCCAATATTTTTTCAACTGCCTCAACCGCTCTAACCGGGAATTTGCCTATAGAGGTTTCCGCACTTAACATAACTGCATCTGCTCCGTCCATTACCGCATTCGCCACATCATTAGCTTCTGCTCTAGTAGGACTCGGACTTTCAATCATGCTCTCCATCATCTGCGTTGCAATTATCACAGGCTTGGTAGCTTTTAAGCATTTCTCTACGGCAAGCTTTTGTATGATAGGTACACGTTCCATTGGAAGTTCTACCCCTAAATCACCCCTGGCAATCATAACCGCATCTGTTACCTCAATGATTTCATCTAGATTTTCAACAGCTTGAGGCTTTTCTATTTTGGCGATAATCCTCGCATCGCTTTTATGACGCTTTAATATATTCTTAAGCTTTATTATGTCTTTCGCTTCGCGGACAAAAGAAAGTGCGATCCAATCAAATTCGTTTTCAATCGCGAAAACTGCGTCCTTTTTGTCTTTAGAAGTCAAACTTTCAACCGAGAGCTGAGTGCTTGGAAGGTTAAAGCCCTTATTAGAGCTTAAAGGGCCGCCTGTAATCACTTTAGCCATAACATTATTCTTGTCGATGATCTTAGTGATACGTAATTCGATCTTACCGTCGTCAAGTAACACAGGTTCTCCCGGTTTCAGGTCTTTACCTAAGCTCGGAAATTTAACATGAAGCAGTCCATCTTTAGATTCCTGTGCTTTTGTAGTTAAATGCAATTCCTGCCCGCGCTTAACTACCATCTTATTCCCTGCTACTTTCCCTATTCTTAGTTTGGGGCCTTGAAGGTCGCCCAGAATAGCTACGGAGGTGTTTAGATCTTTATTTACTGCGCGAATCAATTTTATTGTTTCGAGATGCCCTTCTAGGCTGCCGTGCGAAAAGTTGATTCTAAACACGTCTACTCCTGCAAGAATCAATTTTTTAAGAATGGCTTTATCCTCAGTAGCCGGCCCAAGGGTAGCTACAATCTTTGTTTTGTTATGTTTTACTTTCGGGTTGATCATAAAAGTTGAATGAAATTCAGATCTTCGGGGGCATTAGGTGCCTCCAAACTCATACACAAACTTAAACAGTCCAGTGCTTTTATTGTTGTTATTATTTCGTTATTTGGTAAGTGATCTTCATCCGTGCAGACTAAAAGGTAGTCCAGGTTTTTATATCTTTTGTAATAATAACCTTGAGTTCCCTTGTTTTTAATCAGGATAAATTCGGTTTGATCATCGAGGTGTTTCAGGCCATAAGCAGCATGATCTCCCCCGTTTACTTCGTTCGGAATATCGTCGAGTTGACTCACCTCAAATATCCTCAGTTGTTGAATATTCCACGCAAGTTTATAAAAACGTACATTGCTCGCAAGCCCAATTATATCGGGACATACGATGCTAAGTTCTTCGGTGCTGAATAGGAGTTCTGCCACTGTTATTGCCCTTAGGCTTAATCATATGCAAATAAATCTTGTGTGGTATTATTAAAAAATTGTTCTTTGCACCACTTAACAAAAATTAGAATACAATGTCTGAAATAGCTGAAAAAGTTAAATCTATCATCGTTGACAAACTAGGTGTAGAGGAATCTGAAGTGACTCAAGAAGCAAGCTTTACCAATGATTTGGGAGCAGATTCTTTGGATACGGTTGAACTTATAATGGAATTCGAAAAAGAATTCAATATTGCCATCCCTGATGAGCAGGCTGAGAAAATCGGTACTGTAGGTGAGGCGGTAGATTATATCTCTAAAAACGTACAGTAGACTAGTCTTAACATGCAGTTTAAGCGAGTAGTAATTACAGGAATAGGTGCGCTAACTCCGTTAGGCAACACGGCCCGAGAATATTGGGACGCGCTTGCAAATGGTGTGAGTGGTGCCGGCCCTATCACGAAATTTGATCCGGAGAAGTTTAAAACGCAGTTCGCCTGCGAAGTAAAAAACTTCAATGTTGAAGACTTTATGGATAGGAAAGAAGCCCGTAAGATGGACTTGTTTACTCAGTATGCGATGGTGGTAGCCGATGAAGCAGTACAGGACTCCGGAATTAAGGAGGCTTCATTGGAACCCGAAGAAATTGGGGTAATATGGGGCTCCGGTATAGGGGGCCTCAGAACCCTCGAAGTTGAGGTTGAAAGTTATGTTAACGGTGGGAAAGTTCCCCGATTCAACCCTTTCTTCATCCCCAAAATGATTTCTGATATCGCTCCGGGTTTGATTTCGATTAAACACGGTTTCAGAGGTCCAAACTTTGCAACAGTTTCAGCTTGTGCTTCTTCAAACAACGCAATCGTAGATTCATTCAATTACATCCGTCTCGGTATGGCCAAGGCAATTGTAACGGGTGGTTCAGAAGCTTGTGTTGCCGAATCTGCCGTAGGTGGATTCAATAGTATGAAGGCGCTTTCTGAACGAAACGATTCTCCTGAAACAGCTTCTCGTCCTTTTGATAAGGATAGAGATGGTTTCGTTTTAGGTGAAGGTGCAGCCTCTCTTGTATTGGAAGAATACGAGCATGCAAAAGCACGTGGCGCAAAGATCTATGGTGAAGTTATTGGTGGAGGTCTTACAGCAGATGCACACCATATTACAGCACCACATCCCGAAGGAATGGGAGCAAAGAATGTAATGAAATTCGCATTGAAAGATGCGGGTATTCAGCCTTCAGATGTAGACTATATAAATGTTCACGGAACATCTACACCTCTTGGTGATATTAGTGAAACAAAGGCAATTCGGGCGGTTTTTGGCGATCAAGCCTATAATATGAACATCAGTTCAACTAAATCAATGACCGGCCACTTGCTAGGAGCAGCTGGAGCAATTGAAGCTCTAGCTTGCCTACTTGCGATCAATGAAGGCATCGTGCCTCCAACGATCAACCACTTTACTGATGATGAAAGTTTTGATCCTAAACTGAACTTTACTTTTAATAAGGCACAGAAACGAGAAGTAAATGTGGCTTTAAGTAATACCTTTGGTTTCGGTGGTCATAATGTTTCAGTTATCATTAGAAAGTGTGATTAAGTAGTTTGAGATCCCTCATATACAAATTCTATTTCTTTAGATTTTCGAAGTACAAAAGCTTCTATAAAAAGATTTATAGACTTTTGGGTTATTTCCCCGTAAATAGAAGGTTGTATATTCAGGCTTTCATTCACAATTCAACAGCGGAAACTCTCGATGGTCTTAAAACTAAAAACAGCAATGAACGCCTCGAATATCTCGGCGATGCTGTACTTGGTTTAATAATCGCAGACCTTCTTTTTAAGAAATACCCATTTAAAGGTGAAGGTTTTCTTACCGAAATGAGATCTAAATCTGTAAGCAGAAAGAAATTGTCTGAAATCGCATTTAAAATGGGCATTCATCAGCATTTATCACTCGACGAAAGTGTTAAATCTAACAAAGCTGCCATTCGCGGTATTAGTGGGAATGCACTGGAAGCTCTTATTGGAGCAGTCTATCTCGATAGAGGCTATAAAGTAACCAAGCGGTTCATCGAGAAAAAGATTGTCCTTCCTTATCTAGACTTTGAACAATTAAAGGAACACACCGATAATTTTAAGAGCATTCTGAACCAATGGGCGCAAAAAAATCGCAAAGAACTGGAATTTAAAGTGGTTGATGAAAAAGGAAAAAACCACTCGAAAATATATACCGTTGCAGCCATGATAGACGGTGAATCTGCCGGAACCGCTCAGGGCCCATCTAAAAAAAGAGCCGAACAGTTAGCCAGTGAAATGGCCTGTAAGACTTTGAAAATTAATTACTCGTAGCGAACTTCTCGCATACAAGATTAATTCTGTTTACCACTTCTTCTATACCTAAGAGTGCAAGCATATCAAAAATTGGAGGGCCACCAGCTTGTCCGCTCACTGCCCAACGCAAAGGCTGCATTAACTTGCCTTTATTGATTTCATTTTCTGTAGCATATGTATTCAATGCTGCATCAAAATCATCTGATGAGCTAGGTTTTGATTCCTCGATGTAGGCTGCAAACCCTTGCAAACCTGATGCTGCTTCGGCATTCCATTTCTTGTTTCGAACTTTCTCATCATACTCTTCCGGTACCTCGAAAAAGAAGTCACCTGCGCTTAGAATGTCCTGAGCAAAGGATACTTTTTCCTTCATCATTTGAATTACATCCATAAGGTATTGCTCGCCTTTGGCCAGATGTTTATCTTCTAATCTCGACGCTAATAAAGTTTTTAAGTCTTGATTATCAGCACGAAGTATGAACTGATGATTGAACCATTTTGCCTTATCTTGATCGAACTTAGCACCGGATTTAGATACTCTTTCTAAACTAAATGCTTCTACCAGTTCCTCAAGGTGAAATAGTTCCTGATTATCCGATGGATGCCACCCTAAAAATGCCAGCATATTTACTACTGCATCAGAAAGATATCCGGCTTCTCTATAGCCGGAAGACTTTTCACCGGTTTTAGGATCTTCCCAATCTATTGGGAATACAGGGAATCCTAATCGATCGCCATCTCTCTTGCTAAGCTTACCATTGCCATCCGGTTTTAAGATCAATGGCAAATGAGCGAATTGAGGCATATCCCAGCCAAAAAATTTATATAACATTACATGCAAAGGAGCGGATGGAAGCCATTCTTCTCCTCGAATCACATGACTAATCTTCATTAAGTGGTCGTCTACAATATTGGCAAGATGATAAGTAGGCATACCATCGCCTTTCAAGAGTACTTTATCGTCTAACTGACTGGTATTAAATACCACCCAACCTCTGATAATATCCTCAAAACGAACTTCTTCATTACGGGGAAGCTTAATCCGGATTACAAAGTCATCACCTCGTTCTAATCTTTCTTTAACTTCATCTTCAGGCAGCGTTAAAGAGTTTTTCATCGACATTCTTGAAGCGGCGTCATACTTTGGCGGCATGTTCGCGGCTTTAAGACGTTCCCTCATGGCGTCTAACTCTTCGGGTGTATCAAAAGCATAATATGCCAATCCATTATCAATTAATTGATAGGCGTATTGTGCGTACATGTTTTTTCTTTCGCTCTGACGATAAGGTCCATAGTCTCCGCCGGTTTCCACGCCTTCGTCAAAAGGAATGCCCAGCCAATTCAAACTTTCGATAATATATTGCTCAGCACCGGGAACAAAACGTGTTTGATCCGTATCCTCAATTCTGAGGATGAAAGTTCCATTGTTCTTTTTTGCAAAAAGATAGTTGTATAAAGCGGTGCGAACTCCACCAATATGAAGTGGTCCTGTTGGACTCGGTGCGAAACGTACTCTAATGTTTGAACTGCCCATAATTAAAGGGCGCAAAGATAAAATTAATAACGGGGTTTTAAGCTCAGGCAGAACTGTTTTATTAGTACATCACCAGAATATAAGGCCGAACAAGATAAATAGATAAAGGGTAGCATAGAAATAGCTCGTAATAAGAGCTAGAAGGGTGAAAGATTTGTATGCGTATTTATCGGGATTATTTCTTGCATCTCGAAAAGCCCGGGTAAGCAAAGCAATACATAAGCCAATACTACCTAGAACCAAAAAGCTAAAAACAGGAATCGAAAGCGCCCAAGTGCCATAGGTAATAGCTAAAAAGAAAATGCTGAGAACGGATAGCAAGCCAAATACAATGCCTAGATCCAATGCGGGATGAACCTCGGGTTGAGGTTCAGGGGTTTTTACTACTTCTGCCATGGGCCCTCTCCTGACCTCCTTTTGCTGCTCTTCTATGTCTGCTAATAATGTGGGTTCTTGCGTTCGCCGTTCTAAAAGCCCAATAGCTTTGTCTATGTTAGACTCTTTACTTTTTGGTGGTTTTGAGGAACATAATGGGAGTAATAACTCCTTTTTCTTCAATGGAATGATACCACTAGAATCAAAGGCAGCAGAAGTATTTCTCGAAGCCGGGTGTACTGAGATTGTCTTAGTCTTCTTCTTAAAAACTCTGTACTTCCTGCTTTGGTACATGCCGTTTTGATGCACAACGGAGCACGAACCAAATAGAACCAGGGCAATAAGGTAATGGGTTAATCTCAACACTGTAAAAGTATTAAAATCTTATAAGATTAGTGCTATTTGCAACTTTTGAGTCCTTGTTTGGCTCGTTGTTCAATGGAGTTGATATACTCCTTATTCGATTTGTATTCCATGGATTTTTGATACCAGGATCTAGCCTCAACACAGTTTTCATTTTTCATAGCCTGATCTGCGAGATGCAAACATGAATATGCGGCGTAGTATTCCGGACTGTTAATACCAAAGACCGTTGCAAACTCGTAAAATTTAGAAGCAATTTGATCAAGTCCGAGTGCTTCGTAAACCCTTGCCTTACGATAAGCATATTCAGCCTTTTCAATATAATTACCAAAATCTTTAACACCCATTGGGTGAATTATAGCAAATGCTTTTTTATAGTATCCACCATCAAACAACAAGCGGGTTTTAAGTAGATCAATATTTGGCTTCGACTTGTCGGCATAGAGCAGTGCCAGTTTATCATCCTCATTTAAAGCCTTGCCTTTTTCCTTAATCAGGTTTTTGTATTTGATATACTGCTTCTCATCTCCATGGATGAGATAATGCCAGCTGAGACGCTGTAAAGAAGATTTTATGTAGTTGCTTCCTTTGAAATTAGAATAGAATTTTAGCAGATATTGATCTGCGTCTACATCCAGTCGATTCAATTTAGCTTCTCCCAAAACATAGTTCAGGTAGTAAAATTTAATATACTCAGAGCCCTTGGGCGCTGCTGATATAGTCTCAATTACTACATCATTTTTCTGCATCTTTTCAGCCAGGCTAGATCTGAAATAAACACTTAGTAAATTACTTTTGTAATCCCGGGTAAAAGACTCTAATGCCTGCCAAGAAGCGGCAGTATCTTTGTCAATATGGTAAAGAGTGTAAGCATAGAGATATCCGGCTTCTTGCTGAATGTATTTCTGCTCATCGGGGATGCCTTTAGCATAAGCAATCGATCTGAGATTTTTCAAGCCATCATCGAGATCTGCTTTAAGGCCTAAAAGATTTACAGCCCAGGTATATTGATCGGGTACTGTAGACAAGAAAGACTGTACAACTCCGAGAGTTTTGTTGTTCGGTAAAAAATCGGGGAAGTCTTCTTTATTCTGCTTGAGTAGTTTATAAGCTGAATTTAGATCTAAGGCAGCGCTGTAAAACTCTTCAGATTTACCTTTAACCGCAGCCCAATAAAACATCAGCTCCGCTTGAACAAACCTTTTAAACGGTTCTGAATCCTGAAGATCTTCAAATAGACCTAGATCTTGATCATAAGATTCGTAATAGGTCTTGTAATTTGTAGGATCTTCGGTTACAAAGAGTTCCAGCACATTTCCAAAATGTTCCAAATATGCGGCAGCAGCATTGTTTGGGTTTTTTTCGCGCTCAGAAGTAATAATTACTCTGGCGGAAGATAATTGAAGTTGGTATGTATATTTCTGTGCCTTTAAAAGCTCAGAATTTAGATCAAAACGGGTAGAGGCCTGAGTAAACAGACCTGAGCAAAGAAGTAAAATGAACAGTAGGGAAGAAAGCGGTTTAGCTTTTTCTTCGAACTGCTCTTCTTCTTGTTTTTGGCTTTTCTTCTTCAACTTGCTCTTCAATACCGGCCATGCGGGCATCGATATTAATTCTACCACAGTTCTCGCAAATTACGATTTTCTTGGATTGACGAATATCAGATTGCAACTGAGGAGGAATCTTAGCATAACATCCACCGCATGCACCTCTTAGTACAGGAGCAACAGCTATGCCATTTCTGAAGTTTTTACGGATTCTATCGTAAGCTTTAAGAAGCTTGTCTTCGATATCATCTTCTGCCTTTTCGCGTTCTTTGAGAATGTTCTTCTCTTCTTTTTCGGTTTCAGCAGTGATCTCTTCAAGCTCTTTCTTCTTGTTTTTGAGATCCTCTTCTCTTTCGCTAAGTCGACCCTGAACTTCATCGATAAGTTCTTGCTTCATTTTAATTGAAGTTTCAAGCTCACCAATTTTTTTCTCAGCAGCCTGAATAGTCAATTCCTGAATCTCAATTTCTTTATTCAATGCATCGAACTCACGGTTGTTCTTTACATTGTCGAGTTGACCCTTGTACTTTCTGATCAGCTCTTCAGAAGTTCTGATTTGCTCGCGATTTTCTGTGATTTGCTGGTTGAAGTGTTCAATCTCCTCTTTGAAGTTATTCAAACGAGTGTTTAAGCCTTCTAGCTCATCTTCCAAATCCGCAACCTCCATAGGAAGTTCTCCTCGAACTGCTCTAAGTTGGTCTAATCTGGAATCAATGGTTTGGAGTTTATGAAGTAACTCCAGTCTTTGTGCAATGGTTTTTACTGCCATAGATCAATGAAAATAATTAATGGGATTCGTGTCCCCTTCCGTTTTAAGGACGGCAAAAGTACTAAATTTTTTGCTCAAAACTTCCTTTAATAAGTCAATGGTATATTTTTCACTTTCGTAATGACCAATATCGCAGATAAGTATTTGATCTTCAGCATCAAAGAATTGATGATATTTGAAATCAGCAGTAACAAAAGCATCTGCTTTTTGAGATTTTGCCTGAGGAAGTAAAAAGCTTCCGCTTCCTCCACATAATGCCACCCTTTTTATTTCCCTGTTTTGAGCGGTAAATCTGATCGTATTTAGCTCCATAGAATCTTTCAAATGCTTCAAGAAATCCGCTTCAGTTTTACTTTCCGGAAGTTCTCCTATCATTCCTGAGCCTATCTCCTGATCTGCATTTTCTATGGCGTAAATTTCATAAGCCACTTCTTCGTAGGGATGAGCCGCATTTAGAGCTTTTAGAACTTTGGAAACCTGCTCGGCTCTCAAAATCACTTCAATTCTGGATTCAGCTTCAGTGTGGCGTTCTTCTTTTTTTCCTACAGTTGGATTGCTGTCTTCATTGCCTTTAAAGGTCCCTTCACCGGAGCTGCTGAAAGAGCACTCACTGTAATTGCCAATATGCCCGGCACCGGCATCAAACATGGCATTGAGGACCAATTCTTTGGACTCGTGAGGAGCATAAGTTACCAGCTTTCTTAAGTGACCGGCTTTCGGCTGAAGTATTCGTAGGTTTTTTAATCCGATCTGTTCTGCAATACGTTGGTTTACGCCTAGATGCAGCACATTATCCAAATTCGTGTGAATGGCATAAATTGCTATATCGTGCTTAATAGCGAGTTCAACGGTTTTTTGAACATAGTTGGCTCCATTAAAGCGTTTGAGTCCGCCAAACACAATGGGATGATGGGCTACAATCATATTGCAGTTTCGCTCGATGGCTTCCTTTACCGTACTTTCAATACAGTCTAAACTCACAAGTACTCCTTTCACTTCATCGCTTTTTCTGCCTACAATTAATCCGCTGTTATCATAGGATTCTTGGTAATTTGCAGGAGCTATGGTCTCAAGATATTGCGTAATTTCACCTACGGTCATGCAGCAAATGTAGCAGATTATGCAGCAAATGTTTTCTTTGTACCATGCGGATTCTACTCTGGCCATTTTCCTTGATTTACGGAGCGATTATGCGACTGAGAAATCTGCTGTACGATAGAGAGATATTAAAATCCACAGATTTTGATATTCCCATCATCGCAGTTGGGAATTTGAGCCTGGGAGGCACGGGTAAAACGCCGCATATCGAAATGTTGATTCGCATGCTTTCGAGCGACTACCATTTGGCCGTACTTTCTCGTGGCTACGGAAGGAAGACCCATGGTTTTAGATGGGTTGATGTAGGAGATCAGGGTGTAGATGTTGGGGACGAACCTCTTCAAATCAAGCAAAACTTCAAAGATGTACCCGTGGCAGTATGTGAGAACAGGGTAGAAGGGGTTATTCAAATGCTGAGTGACGATCCTAAGATCAATCTCATATTGATGGATGATGGTTTTCAGCACAGAGCTATAGACCCTTATCTTAAGATACTGCTCACTACCTATGATAAGCCTTTTTTCAAAGATCATATCGTTCCTTTCGGGACACTGAGGGAAGCGCGATCCGGACATCTTCGTGCTAATGCCGTTATAGTAACCAAATGTCCTGAAAAAATTGAAACCGGCGAAATTGAAAATCACATAAAGACTCGGCCTTTGTTTTATTCTTCAATACAATATCCCGAAGGAGAAAAGAAAACTGTATTTGGTTTTAGCGCTTTGGCGGATAATAGCATTTTTGAGAACTACTTGAAGGAGAATTATGATTTGATGGGCTTTGAAGGTTTCCCGGATCATTATAAATTCAGTAAAGAGGATGTAAAGAGCTTGAAAGCAAAAGCCGGAAGTGCAGGTCTCATTTGCACAGCCAAAGATGCAGTGAAATTGAAAGATCTGGAGATTGAACCGCAAGTGGTGTATATAGAGCACAGGATTCAAAAGGAAGAAGAATTTAAGAACTGGATTATTAAAAAATTATCTGAATTTGAAAGCTAAGAAACATTTTGGTCAGCATTTTCTTTATCACCCCGAAACGGCCATGAGGATTGTAGATGCATTGGGTGATGTTGGCGATAAGAATGTGCTGGAAGTGGGTCCGGGTAAAGGAGTTTTGAGTCAATTCTTATATGAAAAAAGTAAAGCTTTCAAGGCAGTTGAAATAGATCCCGAAGCAGCGGAATATGTTCAGGATAAATTTGAAGGGATTGATATCATCTTAAAAGATTTTCTCAAACTTGACTTATCTACTGTTTTTGATACCCCTTTTCAACTCATTGGGAATTTTCCGTATAATATTTCTTCTCAGATTGTTTTTCGAATCATAGAGCAAAGTGAATGGGTAGAATCATGGGTAGGGATGTTTCAATTGGAGATGGGACAAAGGTTAATTGCGAGTCCGCATAGCAAAGAGTACGGCATCTTGAGTGTGATTGTTCCTTTCTATTACAAGCTTGAGAAAGTGATGATTTTACCTCCGGGAGCGTTCCAGCCTCCACCGAAGGTGAAAAGCATTGTATTGAAAGCGACGAGGGTAGATCACCAATTCAAATGCGACCCCAAATTGCTTCATAAAGTGGTGAAAACCGCCTTTAATCAAAGGAGAAAGGTCTTATCAAATTCATTAAGTAGTATTCTCCCAAAAGAAACATTAAATCAATCTCAATTTGCTAACTTGCGCCCTGAAAACCTGACGACAGAGGATTTTGAATCACTGAGCAGTTTTATAGAAGGTCATGTCAGCAATTGAAATAAACAAAGACTTTATTGAGGAACTTATAGGCTTACTTGATGTACATCATGCAGATGAGCTTGTTCCCATTTTGGATAAACTTTATGCTCAGGATATTGCTGAAATTTTCGATGATTTAGACCTGGATCAGGCTATTTATCTTACCTCTCTTTTAGAGCCTCAGAAAAAGGTGAATGTCATTATTGAGTTGGAGCCTGACGTAAGAGGAAGATTCTTTAAGGGCTACAGTTCAGATCAAATTGCAGCGGATTTCTTTACCTATATGGATTCTGATGATGCGGCCGATGTATTAAATGCATTGAGCACGGATCAGAGCAAGGAAATTTTGCGAAAAATTGAGGACAAGGAGCACAGCAAGAATATTGCCTCGCTGCTCAAGTTTCCGGAGAATACTGCAGGTGCATTGATGGCGAAAGAGTTGATTAAAGTAAAACTCAACTGGACCGTTAAACAATGTACGGATGAAATTCGGAAGCAAGCCGAAGATGTAAGCAAGGTCTATACTGCATATGTTGTGAATGATTACGATGAGTTGGTGGGATGGATAGGTTTGAAACGTATTCTGCTCAGCTCGGAACGCATGAATATTGAAGAGATCTACAACGACAATGTGATTTACGAAAATACCTATGCTTCCGGTGAAGAGGTGGCTTCAACCATGCGTAAGTATGATTTGGTTGCCCTTCCCATTGTAGATGCCTTTGGCAGATTGGTGGGTAGAATCACCTTTGATGACGTTATGGACTACATCAAAGACGAGGCAGAAAAAGATTATCAGATGCTCTCCGGACTCTCAAGTGGAGTTGGAAGTGGAGATTCCATTTGGTTGCTGTCAAAAGCGCGTTTGCCCTGGTTAATCATTGGTCTGTTTGGAGGTATTGGAAGTTCGCTGGTGATTGGTGGCTTTGAAGAAGAATTACAAAACAATGTGCAACTCGCTTTATTTATGCCATTAATAATGGCGATGGGAGGGAATGTTGGAGTACAGTCTTCTTCTATTATGGTTCAAGGACTGGCAAATAATACATTAGATAGCAGTGGAATATTTGGGAAGCTGGGAAAAGAGTTTATGGTTGGCTTATTAAATGGTCTAGTCTGTTCTCTTTTGCTTCTTGCTTATGGCTATGTGTTTGGAAACTCGCAGAAGATCATGATCACAGTTTCTATAGCTTTAATCACCATTATTTTATTGGCGGCCATTGTGGGTACTGTAATACCATTATTGTTAGATAAGCTCAAGATTGACCCAGCATTAGCAACCGGACCGTTTATTACCACCTCTAACGATTTGCTCGGCTTGTTCCTCTACTTCCTCATCGGGAATATCATCTTAGGAACGGTATAATTTCAAACTGAAAATTCAGGCAAAAAAAAATCCCGCAATTGCGGGATCGTATATTTTATCTTAGAAGTATTTTTATCGATTTACTACGGTCATCCTCTTGGTGAGGGTCATTCCGTCTGCGTCTAGTGTGTAAAGGTAAATACCTTCAGGATATTCGCTCACATTGATTTCGAAAGTACCTGAATTGTTTAGTACTTTTTCCTCCACCTTCTTACCTAGAAGGTCAACAATAGTTAATGAAGCTGAAGAAGAGCTAAACTCTACAGGAATATAGGTTTTCTCCTTCGCAGGGTTAGGATAGTTTTGTCCCAACTTTACGTTGCCGGTAGCCTGAGCTACGAACATCGCGCAAGTAAGAAATGCTATGTAGATTGTCTTTTTCAATGTAGTACGCTGTTACAAAATTAATGAAAATATTATGCCAAATGTAATAAAATTGTGTTTTCTGTGTTTATTTATACTAAAGCTGTGCTTTTAAACGTACACAGTTGTCAGAATATTAGACTACCTCAGTCTACAATTCGTTGCATGTAACCCTCATTTATTTGCAAATTCACCTCAATATTATCTTTATACAATGATCCTGTGCCCAGTCCTTGATGTAGTTTTGGGTGATATTGACTCACCCATTGAGCAATAGCATTAAGACCGATATTCCCCTCTAGTGCGGAGGTCGCCCACCAGTCAATATTTTGCTTCGCAGCGAGTTTGATCCAAGAATCTGCATTTGCAAGACCTCCAATTAAATTGGGTTTCAAGATAAGGTATTGGGGATTGATTTCACGGAGTAACTTCTCAGCTTGGGCCTGAATATTCAACCCGATGAGTTCTTCGTCGAGGGCAATGGGGATGAACTGTTCTCTGCATAGAAAAGCCATAGCATCCCATTGTTTGGGTTTGATAGGTTGTTCAATAGAATGAATCTCAAATCGCTTTAGCGTTTGCAATTGTTCCGCGGCTTCATCCGGTTTGAAAGCACCATTCGCATCCAATCGAAGCTCTATTTTGAAGGCACTGAATTGTTTCCTAATTTTTTCGAGCAGCATGCATTCTTTGTCGAAGTCATGAGCACCTACTTTGAATTTAATGCAATTAAAACCAGCTTCTATTTTGCTTAAAGCCTCATTATACATAGTCTCCAGATCGGCCATCCAAACCAAACCGTTGATGGGGATTTGCTCCATGCCTTTAGTAAATGGCGTATCGAAAAGCTTATAAGTTTCCTTGAAATTAAGATCGTGCAAGGCAGTTTCAACCCCGAATTTGATGGAGGGTAATGAATCCAGGTCGAGTTCTTCTAATGCTTCAGCCTCACAAAACTCACTCAGTTTTTGTTCAAGCACAAACTTATAATCCTCCCGATCATCAATACTCAACATCTTCAGAGGAGCAGCTTCTCCTATGCCCGTTCGTCCGCTTTTTGTGTCGTAAAGGTGAATTAACTGAATCTCTCGGGTTTCAAAAACATTGCGACTGGTTTTTGCGGGTTTGAGAAATTCCAGCGTGTATGGCTTAATCTCGTAAGTGAACATTAAAGGTAGAGTCTAAAGATAAAAAGTAGCGCGACCCCTAAACTTCCAAGCGAAAGAAATTTTAATTGTTGATTGTAATCCTCCGGCGACTCACATTTATTGAGTCGGATTAAATGAAAATAGGTTAGTGCGATAAGACCAATTGGTGCGAGAGTGGTATAGGCTCTAATGAAATGATCTGCCAATAAACAGACTACAGCGGTTAAGAGAAGTAAAGCCTGATAAGATCCTGCTCCTTCTTTTCCCAGCTTAGAAGCCAGTGTGATTTTATTATTCAGCACATCTTTTTCAAGATCGCGGATATTATTTACGTTTAGAACTGCCACACACATCATTCCATAAGCTGTAGCAGAAAAGAAGTAAACGGCGTGAAACTCTTGTTCAAATAAAAATGCAGTTCCTGTTACTCCTACCAAGCCAAAGAAAATAAAAACGAACAGATCGCCGAGACCATAGTAACCATAGGCTTTTTTACCAACAGTATACAGGATAGCAGCTAGAATGCATGCTATTCCTATCCCTAGAAATACCAACCAATATTTAAGCTGAGTGCCAAAGGCGGAATAAAGCAGATAGCATCCGCTAAGGAAGGCAAGTGTAGCGCAAATGAAAATTGCGTTTTTCATGGCCTCGGGCTTGATTTTCCCTCCTGCCAATTGTCGGTCTTTTCGGTGTTTATCGGTGCCTTTTACAAAGTCGCCGTAATCATTCGCCAGATTCGAAAGAACTTGAAGCAAGATAGCGGTAAGCGCTGCAAGACCAAAGATCTTAACATCAAAGCTCATTGGAGGAAGCCATGATCCAATGAGGATTGCTCCCAAAGCGAGTGGGAGGGTTTTTAAACGAAATGCAGCGATCCATGCACTAAGCATGTTGCAAATATAAATTGGAAAAGCGGGCTAAGTTGTAAAATGATGTTCTTCTAATCCACCGAATATCCTGATTCCAGATATGATTTCCACTCGGGGTGCTTTTTGATATAGGCTGCCACAAATGGGCAGAGGGGAATGATTTTGAGCTGATGTTCTTTAACGAAATCGAGTGCTGCTTTAATCAGTTTTGAACCAATGCCTCTTCCTTCAAACTCAAAAGGCACTTCAGTATGAGTGAGGTAGATTTTCTTGCCTACCAAAATATATTCTAATCTTGGAACCTTACCTTCTATATGAAATTCGAATTGCTTTCTGCTTTCATTGTTGATGAGTTTGTGTTCCATTATAGAGACAACAAGACAATTAGCTCATAGTTCAGTCGTTGGTGTATTATGCGCTCTGAGCTCAATAGAATGGTCATTTTTTCTCAGAATCTCCTAAAAATTCGTCGGTAAAATGTGCCTTTTTCTTCTCTTGAGCGAACTTATCTGCATTAAAAGCTCCCGACTGCCCTTTGGGTATGCTCAGTGAATTCCAAGGTTCTGTACTCAGCATTTTGCCTGTGTAGACAATCTGACCCACATGGTAGGCGTAATGTGCTAACTGTCTGAAAATAGCTTCGAGGACCGTATGCCCTTGGTTGCGGATATACACTGTGCGATCGAGGTCTTCTTCTTTTAAAGGTCGGATCGCATTGAAAAGGCAATTCCAACCTTCTTCCCATTTGTTGAGCAGCTCATCTCGGTTTTGAATTACGGATTCAAACTCCTTATCCCGTTTCCGCCATTCCTTTTCTCCGTCGGAATTAAGGAAATCGGTCCAGCGAGAAAGCATGTTCCCCCAGAGGTGGTTTACGATGATAGCAATGCTGTTAGAGTCCTCATTATGTTGCCAAAATAGAGCTTCGTCACTACATTGAACAAAGGTTTTATCCCCTAGGGATTTGTAGTATTCAAACTGTTTAATAATACCGGGTAAAGCCGCTTCTTTCATACGGCAATGAAGGTACAACTAGCGCTTGTATATTCCATGTTGAATTTTAAAAAGTCGAGCTCGGGTTTCAAATCCGGATAGAAACTCTTTAAAATCTTGTTGATTTTCTTTTCGGATATCGTGGTAGGTAAAAACATCATCTTCCAGAGGAAACATGGTATCCGATCTAAGCGGTATTTTTAATATCAAGGTATCTGAGAGTCTCACAATCTCTGCACCTCCCGGGAGGTTTTCATTGTAAAAACTGTCGTTCTTGATTTGATAAGCGGTAGATCCGAGCACTTTTTGGGTTTCGGAATAGGCGTAAGAAGCGGTATCATCAAACACAATTTCGGAGTAACCGAGCGCGGGATGATAGAAGTAATATTTCCCGTTAATTCCGGGATCTTCCGGTGGAGGATCTTCACTGCAGGCAAACAGAAAAAGAGCGAGTAGTAGTAAGTAGTACGTCTTCATTTGGTTGAGTTCAGTAGTAGCAAGATAATGCTGCAAAGCAGAAAAAACAAAAAAAAGCAGGTTTTGATTCAAGTCTTAGAGTCTTGAATCAATGCTTTTACTTTTTTGGTTTTATACCATAAATCACATCAAAATTTGAGGGCAAATTATTAGGACTTAATTAAGTGATACTCCTGTTTTGACAGAACCCTTGTTATAAGCTTGGTTTCAGTTTTAAGTGTTCTCCAATTGCGCGTAAAACCTTTAGAATAGTTTCAAACTGAGGTTTTGAATTCTTTGAAAGGGCTTTGTATAAACTAGGACGACTTAGCCCGGTTTGTTGTGCAATCTTTGTCATCCCAATTGCCTTAGCTACATGACCAAGAGCAGTTATGATTTCATCTGAGTCACCTTCTTCAAGAACGGTATTAATGTACTCCTGAATCATTTCAGGATCATCCAGATATTCAGCAATATCAAATTTTGTACTTTTCATTTCTACTTGTATCTATTCCAAATACTGATGGCCTTTTTAATGTCTGTGCTTTGCGATTTCTTGGTCCCGCCAATCAGTAACAAGATAATGGTCTCATTTTGATTTTGTAGCATAACCTGTAGCCCGGCCCATAGTGGATTCTAAATTCATGGATACCTTCACCAACACTATTGGTGTCGCCAAGATTACCTGCTTCAACTCTTTGAAGTCTCAATAATATTTTAGCTTTTGCTTTTTTGTCAGAGAGTTTCCGCATCCACTTATCGAATTCTTGTGTTTTCTCTACAAAAAAACATCCTCAAATGTAGTCACTTGGATACACAATTCAAAATTGTTATTGAAATATTTATTAGGTTCCTAATATCTTATCTAGAACTTTTCTCAGTAGAAAGTTGCTACCTTCATCCTCTAAATTCGCCAGCCGCAGGAGTAAGGGATCTTTGCCATCCTGAATGTTTTGAATTGATAGATGAAATACCAGATTATTAAGGACTTACAATTCTTTTTAGTAGTAAGATGTTCTTTCTTACTCGGTTTAATATCTATGCAGAATTAATATTAAATGTTAAAATTACATAGATATATTGTACTCTATAGCCCGGTTTGAGTCTTATTTAAGCTTGGTTGTTTAGAGGAATTAATTGGTTATAGAATATCTAAATTATGTATGAACATGCCCTCGCTGTCCGAATCCGTTAGCTAACGGAGTAGGATAGGAGCCTGCCTGTCTATCGAGAGATAAACCTGTCGGCAGACAGGGATGGCCAATCAACCCAAGCTTTTTCTTCTTACTTTTTTGAAAAAGCGTTTAGTCACCCGATAGGGGGATAACAAATCTTCCTTCTCCGCCAGCCGGCGGCTACGGAAGACATAAGCTTCTCCTTGAACTTCCGCATCCTCCGAAACTTGTGTAGGAGGATCTTTTGCCTTGACACAAAAGCCTCCAGTCTCCCGACAGGGAGGAAGCAAACCACCCTACGCTAAAGCTTCGGGTGGCAGGAGGTCAAGTCTTACTAATTTTTTGAAGAAATCTAGCGCTTCGAAATTGCCCCGCAACCCAAGCCACCCGCCAGCCGGCGGATTCGAGGGTTGCTTAGCTCCGCCCCTCACACAATTTCTTTGCTTGATTTCTGATCAAAAAATTAGAAGGACACCCAAATCCGTTTCCAACGATCAACAGTTCACTTTAAGTGGAACTTTTGATCAATGTAGCTTGATCATTGGTTATTTTCTGGATTTTGCTTGCCTCCCGAAGAGCAACGGAGGGAGGTGATTTCTGAATTGATTATTCCTTGGAATTTGGTGCCTGACATTTGATATTTCTGTAAGGATTGCGTCACCAAAACTATGTGAACCAGTACTTATTTCTAATCGAAAATCATCAGTTACTTTACTTCAATTCTAGAGCAAAAACATTAATTTTGCCGCCTCTCATCGGGTAGTAGCTTAGTCCGGTTAAAGTGCACGTCTGGGGGGCGTGAGATCGGAGGTTCGAATCCTCTCTACCCGACTTTGATTTTCAGCATATTACAGGTTTGACCGTACTTCGACGAATCTGTAATTGCATAATATTTACACAAGAAACGTGTAAAATCTATGTCTGAGTACAATGAAGACCAGTGGAAGTTCTTGTTTGATGATCTGTTAAAGCAAGAAGTTCAACCTTTGGAAAAAATTATAACTCTACACACAGTGGTAGACGTAGTATTTAGTGCAATAGATTTAGATTTTAATAGCAAGCTTTATCCGGAAATTTTACAATCACCTTGGTTGAAAGGACGATCGCATAAAGGGGTAGATGAGGTGTCGTTCTCAAAAGTCAATAGTCTAGTCAAACTATTAGAATCGTATAACCAAGAAATTGAAGAAGCTTGCAGACCTTCTATAGAATCACTATATAAGGATAAGAATGCAGATTTAAAATTAACAGTCAAACGAATAGCTATTCAGATTGCAGAATTAAATCTAAGAGGTATCGAGCCTTCTAAAGTCGAATTATTTCCAATAGAGATTTCGGCTTACAATAAGGTTAAAAATACTTTGCCGATGTTTCTAGTGACTAGTCTAATTGAACAGTTTACGCTAAAAGTTTTATCACGTCTTTACTATCATTTGGAGATTGTAATAAAGGTATTAAATGATGTAACTGAGAATTTAGGTGAAAGTCATTATATGCAAGGAGGCATCGTCGATTTAAACAACAATAAGAATAATCGCCTGTCTGCGGCAGAGTATGGTGCTTTATTAGCCTATAGAAAGGAAAACGTAACCAAAAACAACGTTTATAAATTTGCTAATCACTTAGGCATTAAAACGACTGACAAATTGCTAAAAGGCTTTAAAAGCTTCTCTAATCAAGATTGGGTAAGGAAAGATACAAGCACACAGAAAATGTCCTCAAAATTGAATATACTAAAAACTATCATTCCATGTCTTGAAGACGAAGCAAAAGAACAAGCAGACTTAGATTTACAGTTTTTGATCCAAAAGTATAGATAATTTCAGGTCGACCTAAGTCGACCTAATTTCTTAATTCCAAGGTCCATGCCAATTTTTGTGATCAATTATGGACAATCCATTTGATCATTTAAATCAGCGATTAAGGAAAATTGAAGAAATAATTCTTGAAATTTCTGAAAGTGTCTCAAATATTTCTATTCCAGAAAGTCAGACCACAATCCTAACTGTTGACGACCTGTCATGTCTACTTAAGATAAGCAAGTCCAGTGTTTACTCAAAAGTGTCGAATCTTGAAATTCCATTTCATAAAAAAGGGAAACGATTGTATTTCATTAGATCAGAAATTATGGAATATTTAAAATCAGACCTTGATAATGATAGGATAAAAGGAAAATAACTATAGAACTATGAAGATTGAAAATGCAATAGAACTAAAACGTCTCAATAGCCTAATCATCCCTTCTTTAATAGAAGAGGCAAAGAAAAAAGGGGACCGCCACACCGAAGATCAATTATATAATGTTTTACGATGCATGGAAACAATATGGCTAAAAGAAGCAGGTTATTCCTCTAATTTCTGTAAATCACGAGTATGCTTAATCTGTAGTTATAAAAAGCAAGCAAACTTATATAGTCGGACTATTGAAGAGGTGAAAAGTTGGACACAGCCCACCGCTGTGACCTTGACTATATCTCATACAGGCAAGTCCAGTCTTCGACAAATACTAAATAAGATAATCAAAACATTTTCGAAAATTATTAAATATGTTCGATATCATCTTGGCTCAAAAAACTATAAGCTTATTCGCAATTTACATTTGTTAATAGACTCCAGTAGGGATAATAATCACCCTCACTTTCATTGCATTACTGAAAATTCGCAAATTGCTCAACTACTAACTGATCAATGGGTACATGAGTTGAAAAATGAAGGAGTAAGTAGGAAGGCCCAAGATATTGCTCAGTTAGCCACCGAAAAAGACCTATTGAAATGGACTAAGTATATGTATGATGGTCCATTCAACCAAGAAGAGATTATAGAAATAGTAAAAACTAGGCCTGATAAGTTACTTACTACCCTAAAAGACATTTCAAACCTTCATCTTTATGCTAAATTGGAAAAAACGCACCAAATTGACCCCTTTTCTTCGCTCTAAATTGACCCCCTAATTTCGGAGTAAAATGACCCCCCTAAAAAAGTGCTAAAACTGAGGTGTTAAATAAGCCGAATTTGCTTGTAGA
>JAAEYY010000049.1 GCA_018223105.1 bacterium
GTTATAAACAGCGCTTTGTGCCTTAGCGCCTTTGTGAGAGCAATTGAAATTATTAAACGTAGCGATTTTAATGATAAACGTTGCGTAATTCCGATTTTCGTCTATTTTTGCACCTTTAGTAGATGAATCATCATTCGTATGATGCATAATACAGTAGTTAAACACACGGTCAAATAGAATACTGAGGGGATTGCCTCCGGCGATTCCCTCTTTTATTACATGTTTTTGAGATTCTCAAGGCATAGTTAACAGGTTGAAGGAGCGTCAGGGGTGGCGCTCCTTTTTTTATATATTCATAGTTCACAGATTCTCTAAAATAGAATTCAAAACCATTCCATTTTACAGTTGCTTTTAATCTTTTGATCCCTACTTTTGCAGCCTTAATAAAATGGCAGTTCTAGTAAACAAAGATTCAAAAATCATCGTTCAAGGTTTTACCGGAAGCGAAGGTAGTTTTCATGCAGGTCAAATGATTGAATACGGCACACAAGTAGTTGGTGGTGTTACTCCGGGTAAAGGAGGACAAACCCACTTAGATAAGCCGGTATTTAACACTGTGGCTGAGGCTGTAAAGGAAACAGGTGCAGATGTATCCATCATTTTTGTGCCACCTCCTTTTGCTGCTGATGCAATTATGGAAGCTGCTGATGCAGGTATTTCTCTTATCGTATGCATCACCGAAGGTATTCCTGTATCTGATATGGTGAAAGCAAAAGCATATATCGATGATAGAGACTGTCGTTTAATCGGGCCAAACTGTCCGGGTATTATCACCGCAGGTGAAGCTAAAATCGGAATTATGCCGGGCTTCATTTTTGAAAAAGGTAAAATTGGTATCGTATCTAAATCAGGTACTCTTACCTATGAAGCTGTAGATCAAATAACCAAAGCGGGGCTTGGTCAGACTACCGCAATCGGTATCGGTGGAGATCCAATCATCGGAACTTCAATGAAAGATGCGATTGAATTGTTTATGGCCGATGATGAAACCGAAGGTATCGTAATGATCGGTGAGATTGGCGGTAGCATGGAAGCTGAAGCTGCAAGATGGATCAAAGAAAACGGCACCAAGCCGGTTGTTGGGTTCATCGCAGGTGAAACTGCACCAAAAGGACGTACTATGGGACACGCAGGAGCTATTGTTGGCGGAGCTGAAGACACTGCTCAAGCAAAGAAAGCCATCATGAGAGAATGCGGAATTCATGTGGTAGATTCACCGGCAACGATTGGTCAGAAAATGATTGAAGCGCTTTCTGCAAAAGCGAATTAATTACCAAAAGACGCTAGGCTCTTTCTTCTCTTTTTCCTCTGTTTCCTCCGGGATTCCGAATTTATATCTGATGCCCAATCGTATTTGGGTCATAGAATTAAAACTTTTATAGTCCTTACTTAATCGGGTAGCCATTAATCTATAATGTGCACCTTCAAGATGTACGTTCCAATTACAAGTTACATTCATTTTTATTCCACCGCCAATACCTGCTCCTGAGATTAAATAACTATTACTTAGTCTATCATCGTAGCCTTTCAGTCTGTCACTTGAGATTTTAGATTTATTTGGAATTATATCATCTGGCACTTCGACATAAAGAAATGAACGAATTGGAGATGTAAATCTTAATTCACCTGTTGCGTATATTTTTAAGTAGTCTGCAAAAGTGGGTGAAGAAACCATGAACCTCGGCGTGTATGTGAGATCCAAGGCTCTATACGCAAAACTAGTATTCAAAGACTTAGCATCAATGAACAAATTTATATGCTCAACCTCGACGTTATGACTAAATTCAAATTGCTGAATCCAATTAATTTTTGATTGCTGAAAAGGTCTAAAAACAAGACCAAATGAAAATGCACGGTATGGTAATATCGCATTTCGTATGGAATAGGCATTATCCATTTCTGAATGTATATAATCCTGATACTCTTGAGTCGGAAATTCAATAAGGTTGCTGATTTCCGTATGAAGTTTTGGGTCTACAATATTTCCAGAATACCGAATATCATACCCATGCAAAAACCACGATTTGCCCAGGAAATTCACTTCTTTAACCTGCGCTTTAAGCATCCCCGAAACGAGTAACAACAGAATAAGATAAGGGCATCTCATTGCTGCTAATTTAACTTAATATTTTGTTTTTTTATTGTTCCGCCAGTAGGCGGACAAGGCTTGACCCTTCTACCTAATTTTCTTCGTATTACTCTTTAAAAAGTAACAAAACCTGCCTTTCTTTTGTCTTGACACAAAAGCTTTTTAGTCACCCGTAAGGGTGGAAACAAACCTGCCTGCCGGCAGGAGGTCAAGTCTTACTAATTTTTTGAAGAAATCTAGCGCTTCGAAATCGCCCCGCAACCCAAGCCATCCGCCA
>JAAEYY010000037.1:0-384 GCA_018223105.1 bacterium
GAATTCCAATGTCGCAATTACGTTTTAGCTCCAAAGATGATATAAAATCATGGGGGGTTAACTTTCAGCGAAGAATAGCAAGGCATCAGGAGTATAACTTTTGGGCTCCGACTTCTCAGTCAGCATCCGGAAGTGTTTCTTTGTTCGGACGATTAAATGGTATCAGAGATCTGGAAGAGCCCAGAAGATTGGAAATTACTCCTTATGTATCATCCGTTTTGGAACGAGCACCTGGTAATCCAAACAACCCATACTACAATGAAAATGAGTTGGATGCCAATATTGGTGGAGACATTAAATATGGTGTTACTTCTGATCTGACGCTAACAGCTACTATAAATCCTGACTTTGGCCAGGTTGAAGCAGATCCGGCTACCATAAACC
>JAAEYY010000037.1:394-3084 GCA_018223105.1 bacterium
CCTTTCACAATTTGAGCAGTTCTTTTCAGAAAGAAGACCATTCTTCTTAGAAGGAAACGAAATATTCAGATTTGGAGGCACAAAGACATATAACAATTACGGTAATCCGAATACTTTTTATTCGAGAAGAATAGGACGTTCTCCTCAGGGGAATTTATCAGAAGCTAATCAGTTTAGTGGAAATAGTTTATTTGATCCCGATCAAACGAATTCAACTTATACAAACACACCGAATCAAACGAAAATTCTTGGAGCTGCTAAACTAAGTGGTAAAACTAAGTCTGGTTTATCAGTTGGAACTCTTTATGCAAGAACATTGGAAGAAAGATCAAATTATACGGCAAATCTGGATAATGGGAATACCACAAAAGGTAATTTTATAGCTCAGCCTTCCAATAATTTTCTTGTGAGCAGATTAAAACAAGATTTTAACAGTGGGAATACTGTGGTAGGTGGATTCTTTAGTGGAATGAACCGGGATATTGATGGAACTTATTTCGAAAACAGACTCCATAACTCTGCTTTCATATCAGGAGCTGATTTTGAGCATGGCTGGAATGATCGTTCCTGGATTGTGAGTGGTACTGCTTCTGTAAGTTCTGTATTTGGTACAACGGATGCCATCACAAGAACCCAGAATGCTCCTCAAAGATACTACCAAAGAATAGACTCCGAGGGACTTTCGGTTGATACCAATAAAACGAGTTTGAGTGGATTAGCTTCAGAGTTGAGTTTGCAAAAAGCCAGTGGAGAACATTGGACATGGTCAGTTACCGGATCAATGGTTACTCCAGGTTATGAAACGAATGATATTGGTTTTCAGAATAGAGCAGATTACCGTGCTGTTTCAACAGGTATTCAGTATCAGGAAAATGATCCAAAATTCTTACAGTTTATTAATTTATGGAGTTATACAACTCATGCATGGAATTTCGATAATGATCTGATCTCTCGTGGTTATAATGCGGGTGGATATTTCCAATTTAAAAACTTGTGGTCTTTTAATATAAATGCCAATGCAAATTTTGACACTATTTCGGACAGAATAACCCGAGGAGGGCCTACTTTTCTAATGCCGGGAAGTTGGAACTTTAATTTCAATATCAACTCAAATCGATCAAAGAGGTTATCAGGGGGTATTGGTCAATTCCACAGAGAAGACAGGGTAGGAGAATACGATCATTATTTTTGGGGCTACTTATCTTACAGACCGACTACATTTATTCAGATCTCAGTTGAACCTGAGTATGGTTATCAAAATGATGTAGACCAATTTATTCTAAGAATAGAGCAAGCTGAAAATGCCTTAGATCAAAATAAAACGTTCGGAAGCAGATATGTCTTTTCTGATATTAAACAGACAAATTTCTCAACATCTTTCAGATTGAACTGGACTTTCAATACGAAAATGAGCTTACAAACTTATGTGAGACCATTCATTGCTTCTGGAAAGTATTCAAAGCTTAAAGAGTTTAACAGCCCCGGCGGTTTTGGATTTGATGTATATGGTGAGGATAAAGGTTCGGTTACCCAAAACGCTGACGGAAGCTATAATGTGGATCCTGATGGAGCCGGCGGTGAAGACGAATTTACTGTAAGACCGTTGGATTTTAATGTGTCATCTTTGCAGGGTAATGCTGTATTCAGATGGGAGTATAGTCCGGGTTCCACTTTCTTTCTGGTATGGCAACAACAAAGAAGCGGATTTAGACCAAATGGAGAATTCAACTTTGGTAATGATTTCAGAGGCTTGTTTGATCCGGAGCCAGCTAATGTATTCTTAGTTAAATTTAGTTATTGGTTCGGCGGTTAAACATATATCAAATTGACAAAGGATTTAGTATTTTGATGGTATATCATCAAGAACTAAATCCTTTTTTGTACAATGAATCAGGCACAACAACTTACTGCAGAAGAAATTAAAAGCATCCAAACCACTTTTATAAATAAAGTGTACGTTTGGATGGGATTAGCACTAACCATTACCGGAATTGTAGCAATGAGAGTTGCAGATTCGGGTGCATTTATGGGAATGTTTACCGGCGCATCAAGTGCAGCACCATTTTATATACTCATTGCCATTGAGTTAGGGCTTGTGTGGTGGATGGTTTCAAGGATAGACTCAATGAGTTCAGGTTTTGCAACGGCTCTATTTGTTCTCTATTCTGCTTTGAACGGAGTTACCCTATCAGTTCTATTCTATGTATACACAAGTGCGTCCATTGCATCTACATTTTTTATTACGGCAGGGACTTTTGGTATTTGTAGTGCTTACGGATATTTCACAAAGAAAGACCTTACCTCAATAGGTGGTTTTTTATTTATGGGTCTAATTGGGGTTATTATTGCTACGATCGTAAATATATTCTTAGCCAGTTCAACACTGTATTGGATCATTAGTTATGCAGGCGTAGCCATTTTTATTGGTTTAACAGCATACGATACTCAAAAGATAAAGAAGATGAGCCTTGAGTTAGATGCAGATTCTGAGCAAGGTAAAAAGGGTGCAGTGATGGGGGCATTAGCTCTGTATCTGGACTTTATAAATATGTTTATTTTTCTGTTAAGAATTTTTGGAAGCAGACGATAGAAAATTTGAGATTTGAAGCCCTTTTTTAAGGGCTTTTTTTTTGACAAAATTGACAGTTCAAAAAAAGCAATTGAATAATTTTCTTTGAACAGGCGTTGGC
>JAAEYY010000037.1:3094-13902 GCA_018223105.1 bacterium
CTCTCAAAGAAAATAGATTGTGTTTATTATGTACATATGTATTTGAATAACTCGAAATGCGTATTTATCGAGTTTCTTAGTAAAAAAAGGGTCTCAATTTTGTTCTAAGAAGGTTTCAGTGTTTTCAATCAAAAAATGTTATTCGATCACTAATTTTTTTTAACAATAATTTTTTTTTATTAAAATGTTAACTCAATGAAAAAAGCCCTTCCAAGGGAAAGTTTTCTTTTATTCAATTTGAAAATATATGGGTTTAAAACAGCTACTACTTCTTTTCATCTTTACTTTACTTTCATCAACCCTTTTTGCTCAATCAGGTAAGATAAATGGATTTATTAAAGATTCTTCCGGTGAGCCTTTACCGGGAGCAACGGTTGTAATTGAAGGTACTTTACAAGGATCAGCGGCTCAGGCAGATGGATTCTATCAAATTCTGAATGTTAAGCCGGGAACGTACACATTAAAAGCTACCTACATTGGTTTTGCACCTGTAGTGATCGAAAACGTAGAGATCAATATTGATCTTACTACCAATATCGATATTACAATGAGGGAAGAGACTTTTGAAGGTGAGGAAATTGTTGTAATTGCTGAACGGCCGGTAGTTCAAAAGGACGTTGCTTCAAGTCAATCTAATATAAGCAAGGAAAGTCTGGATGCTCTTCCTATAACAAGTGTAACATCTGCCGTTGGTTTACAAGCCGGGGTTGAAGGATTGAGCGTTAGAGGTAGTGGAAGTGATGAAGTATCCTTTAACTTGAACGGTTTTACTTTACGTTCGGAGAGAAGTAATTCTCCATTTACAGGAATAAGTATTACTTCAATTGAAAATGTTCAGGTACAAACCGGTGGTTTTAGTGCAGAGTATGGAAATTTAAGATCCGGTCTTATAAATGTAACATGTAAAGAAGGGGAAAGAGATCGTTATACCCTTGATGGATTAATTAGAGTTACTCCTCCTCAACAAAAAAATGTAGGTCAATCTGTTAACGACCCAAATTCTTATTGGTTAAGACCTTATTTAGATGACGATGTGGCTTGGACAGGTACTGACAATGGGGCTTGGGATTCTTATACACGCGAGGAATATCCTAGCTTTCAAGGTTGGAATGCTTTTTCACAATCAACTTTAGCTGATGATGATCCAAGCAATGATCTTAGTCCTCAAGCAGCACAACAAGCTTTTTTATGGCAACACAGAAAGGATTTTGCGATCTCAGACCCTGACTATGAGATAGATTTAACCTTTGGAGGTCCTGTTCCTTATATTAGTAAACGATTTGGAGATCTAAGGTTTTCAACTTCTTTTAGAGAAACTCAGACCATTTATATGGTGCCGCTATCTCGTGACAGATACAAGCAAACTACTTTTCAAAGTAAAGTAACTAGTAATGTTGCTTCAGGTATGAAATTATCTGTTGACGGACTTTACAGCAGGGAAACTGGAACATCTGCAAGTCAGGCTGGTAACCCCGGATTTTTTGTTTCTCCGTCTGGGATTGCAGGAAGTATGGATAACGTGAGTTTCATTGAATCAAGAATTTTTGCAACAGATTATTGGGCGCCAACAGAACAAACTACTTTTAATTTGGGTGCTCAATTCACACACTCCATTTCAAATACTACTTTTTACGAAGTAAAGGTCAATAACTATATTTCTACAAATTCAACCAACCCAAGTGCTCTAAGAGATACATCAGATGTTATGTTCTTTGGCGGAGTTGGTTTTGATGAAGGACCATATGGCTTTTTCGATGAAACTTCATTTGGTTTGGCTTCCGGAATGAGAATGGGTGTTGGTATGAGTACAGCGAGGGACAGTAGTGAGGTTTCTGTATTAAGTGCCAGCTTTAAAATTACAAGTCAGTTAGACAGAGTAAATGAAGTAAAAGCAGGATTTGAGTTCATTCGAACTAATAGTATGGTGAACTATGGCTCATTTGACAAAGTGTTGCCTTCCGGTAGAACAAGATCAGTCTGGAATACTACACCAATCAGAATGGCGGCTTTTATTCAGGATAAGTTGGAATTTAATGGTATGATCGCAAATCTTGGATTACGATTAACCTATTCTGATCCTAATATCAGTTGGTATGATTATGAGCCATTTACTGATCTGTTCGATACGGGAAATGCATCAGCATTAGATACAGCGGCTACATCAGATGTGAAACCTCAAATTATATTGCAGCCAAGATTAGGAGTATCATTCCCTATTACTGAACAAAGTAAGTTTTTCTTTAACTACGGTCATCAAGTTCAGTTACCAGATCCTGAAAACCTATATTTGACTCGAATCGAGCCTTTCACTAATACAGTAGTCAGAGTAGCTTCTCCGGGTAATAAACTTCCAAGAACAGTTAGTTATGAGTTGGGTTACGAACATAATATTCTTGAAAATTACTTGGTAAGAGTAAGTGGTTATTATAAGGACTTAAGTAACCAACCCATTCAAGTTGGATTCACAAGCAGAGATAACAACAGTTATACAGTGAGCAGACCTTTTCAATATGAAGATATTCGAGGGTTTGAATTTACTTTCCGAAAACAAAGGGGTAAATATTTCTGGGGAGAAGTAAACTATACCTATAGTATTGCTTCAAGAGGTTTGTTTGGTACTCTAGAAAATTATGAGAATCCATTCGATCAACGTACCTACGAAAGAACAACCAGTGATAATGATATATTCCGACCTATTCCCCGGCCGTATGCAAGATTACAATTGTACTTTCAGTCTCCTAGGGATTTTGGACCGGAACTACTAGGGGCTAAACCATTAGCTAATTGGCAGATTGTACCTCTGGTTTCCTGGAAAGCCGGTGCTAATATAACCTATACAGGTGGTGGTTCCATACCGGGAGTAATAGACAATTTGCAGCTTAGAGACTCTTGGGGTACAAGTTTAAGAATCACTAAGGATGTTAGATTAAACAATGGCAGTTCGGTTAAGTTTTTTGCAGACGTCTCAAATGTGATCAACAGAAGAAACTTTGATCCATATAACTCCGGATCTGTTGATGGTACAGACTTTTTAGATTATATGGGTTCACTCCATCTTCCAAAAGATGTATTAGAACAAATAGGGCTTTTGAATCAAAGAGTTCCTGGAAATGATCAACCGGGTGATTACAGACCGGCAGATGTATCATATGTTCCTATTGAAGTGTCTACAGCTTTGCCTGCCAGCGGAAATACAAGAGCTCTTTATTATAATACCACAGAAGGTAAATATTATCAGTGGGATGGTAGTGGGTTTGTAGATGCAGACAGCAAATATGTAAATAAAGTATTAGATGAGAAAGCATATATTAATATGCCAAATCAAAGATATTTTAATTTCTTAGATCCGAGAACAATAAGATTTGGAATCAGATTTTCATTTTAAGAGTAGTTAATTAAATATGTCAAAAAAATATTTTTATAAATTTAGTTGGTTACTGCTAATAGCATTGTGTTTTTATCCTTTAAAAGATACTAACGCTCAAGTTGAGTATAGATGGCTGTCAGCAGGTTCATTTCATAACTTCTATTCTAGTTTAGGCTCTGAGATAGAAGAGGGTTTTATTAATGAACAACAAGGAGGTTGGCAATGGCCTGCTATTTACAGAGGGCAGGATGCTCAGGCAATGAAAGCTCTTTGGTTAGGTGCAACCAATTTTACTGACGAACAACAAACCTGGGATTATCGGGTAGTTCATGTTGGACCAAGGGTTACTGGTCTTGGAGAATTCTATCCTATATCGATGAAAACGGTAAGTAAATTTGATCCTCCTGAAGTAAGTGTGGATGGATTGGTCTCTTTTAGTAAAAGTGTTACTAATGATGAAGTAGATCCAGGTATGAAAGCTGACCGAAAGATTGTATCTGTAACCAATACCTTATTAGGAATTACAGTACAAAGAACTGCAATGCAGTTCAGTCAAGGCTATCATGACAATTATCATGTTATCGAATATATATTTACCAATACCGGAAATGTTGATGACGATGACGAGATCGAGTTTCCAAACAGGACAGTTGAGGGATTTGTACCATACTTTTTGAATCGTATGGCACCTGTTAAGGCTTCCAGACACACCATTGGAAATGGTACAGGTTGGGGGGTTAACACAATGAATGACAGAAGAGGAGATGGTCAAAGACCTGAAGAGACTGAAAATTTCAGAGCTCAGTTTGCGTGGCATGGTTATTTTCCAGGTTTCGCTACAGCTAATTACGATAATATCGGTGCTCCAATTTTTGAACCTAGTCCTTCTACTGTTGCGGATGGCTATCTAACAGCAGATGACACAACCGGCCGATTAGAAGCATACCATTTTGTTGGAACTGTTACCTTACATGCAGATGCTTCAGCAAATGATGATTCTGATGATCCGGCTCAACCATTTACCATGGCTGAAGAGCATAATGATGATCCTTTATATGCCAATAATAGTGCATTTAATGCAACTAAGATGGCTGGGGAATATAATATGATGACTAAGGGGCGTGGTTCAACACGACACGCATATCAAGTTGAACCTTCCGGTTATGATGGGTTTATTCAACCAACCAATGATCCTAAATTAGGAGACAATGAAGGAGGTTTCGCTTACAACTATGGGTATGGACCTTATACTTTGGCTCCCGGAGAAAGCGTAAGAATAGTTATAGCAGAAGCATCTGCTGGTATTTCGAGAGAATTAGCAGAGAAAATAGGTAGAAGCTTTAAAGAGGATGTTTTAGACCCGGGTTCTGGTGATTATGAGGTTATTGATGCTGAAGTAAATGGTCAGACATTAAGCATGACCAAAAATGAATGGGTGTTTACAGGGCGCGATTCTCTGTTTCAAACTTTCGAAAGAGCTCTGGCAAACTTTAATTCCGGATTTGATATACCTGAAGCACCGCTTCCACCAAGCATTTTTACAGTTACATCTGCAGGAGATGGAATTAACTTGGAATGGGAATACGGTGATGAAGCAGGAGTACAAGGATTTGAGATTTACAGAGCTTCAAGTCGGGTAGATAGTACATATAGATTATTAGCTGAGGTGCCAGCTTCCGGTGATCAGTTTTACACTTTTAGTGATGGAGATGCAGCTAGAATCGGAAATGAAGCTCAATATCTGTTAGATACTCCGATTCGTGGAAGAGATTATTACTACTATATAGTGGCTGTAGGTGAACTTAATAATGATGGAACAGGAATGACCCCTACGGGAATAAGGCTTAAGAGTAACAGGTACTATTCTCAATCATATGATCCCGCCAGGTTATTACGTGCTGCTGGGGAAGCAATGGAAGATATTAGAGTAGTTCCTAATCCTTATAACCCCAATGTTGATAGATCTTTATTACTGGATCAGGATGGAAGAGACAGAATTGCTTTCTATGAAATACCAGGTAAATGTACTATAGAAATATATACTGAGATCGGTGAGCTTGTCCGAACCATTGAACATGATAACGGAAGTGGCGATGAATTCTGGGATTTGAGAACGGATTTCAGGCAGCGGGTTGTAAGCGGAATTTATATTGCAAGGATCATTAATGAAGATCCGAATGACGATGATTTTGGTAGAGTAGCAATAAGAAAAATTGTAATCATTTTATAGGTGAAACAGTGAGAATAACTAAGTTAATTTTATTTGGTCTGGCTTTACTTCTAACAAGTACGCAGATACACGGACAAAAGAAGAGAGCGCAAACAAGTATGAAGTTCTTAAGTGTTTCCCCATCAGCTAGAGCATCGGGATTATCAGACGCGGTTACTTCAGTTGAGATGGGAGCTTACAGCGCTTTTTATAATCCGGCCACAATGGTCAATGTTAAATCAAAGTATTCTGCTTCTGTAGGTTCAGTTCAATGGATTACAGATATTAATCACAATTCAGCCTCACTTATCTACAGACCTTCTGATGGTAAGTATGGTATTTTTGGGTTAAATGCTGTTTCAGTCGACTATGGAGATATTATTTCTACTGTAGTAGATGAAGGTGAAGACAAAGGTTATAGAGATAATGGATTCATTAATCCAACGGCAATGGTATTTGGATTTTCTTACGCAAACGCAATTACGGATCAGTTCTCTGTTGGAGCGAATTTCAGATATGCTACTCAAGATCTGGGTTCAGTAACTACAGGTTCGGATGGAGCAGGTGGTTTTACCACTCAGTCATATTCGGCCTCAACTGCAGTTCTGGATTTCGGAATACTGTATAAAACGGGATTTGAAAGCCTGAATTTTGCGATGGCTCTCCGAAATTTTTCTCCGGAAGTATCATATGACACTGAAAACTCAGAGTTACCACTTACGTTTAAAATTGGTATTTCAATGGATGTATTAGATCTAACTGATATAGAAGATCACTCATTGTTGGTAAGTATAGACGCTAATCGTCCAAGAGATTATGATGAACAACTGTTGTTTGGATTAGAATATACATTTATAGATCGCTTTATAGTAAGAGGTGGATATGGATTCCCGAAAGATGAGGAAGAGTTTGCATTTGGTTTTGGTATTAATCAACCTTTCGGTGGATTCGATCTGGGTGTAGATTATTCTTATACACAGTTTGGTGTATTTGGTGAAGTAAATAGAATAAGTGTTCAATTAGGATTTTAAATTTTAGAAGAGTAATGAAAGTCAATATTAAACTTTTACCTGTTTTTTTACTGCTATTTGCTTTAGTGTTAACCACTTGTAAAGATGAGAATAGCGTTTTTGATCCCAACTATGAATTTCCGGAAGATACACCTGTTATTACCGGTATTTCTCCTGTAGATGGTTACTTGGCAGGAGTAGATTCTGTAATTGTAACTGGGGAAGGCTTCTCTTCCGAAGTCGATGAAATGACTATCAATTTTGGAGGTTCGCCAGGAGTTGTAAAAGTAGCTTCAGAAACTCAGCTGATAGTAAGACCTGGAGTTATTTCAGGAACGGGGCTTTCTGTAGTAGTTTCAAGAAGAGGTGCTGAATTTTTAAGTGAAAGTGTTCCATATACTTTAAGACAGCCTCAGGGATTTTACTCGGGTACTGACAATAATTCTGTTCCAACTACACCTGCTGCAGTTGATGCTAATAACAATGTATACACTATTATAAATCGTAACGGAGTGATTAGATATACTAAAATTGCTCCTGATGGAACCATTACCAGAGATCTGGTAAAATATCCTGGCGAACCAAGGCCTGATCCTGAAGATTCTAGACCTTACCCAACAGATAGTACTATGAGATTTTCATCGTTTAGTGATCTTGAAATAGGTCCAAATGACGATCTCTTTTTGAGCCAACAAAGTATAAGAGCTATTTTTACAAAATCTTTTGGTGATGATCTAAGAGAATCGGTATGGGCGGCATCCTCATCAGCAAATCTCAAAATCAATGATATGGTATTTGATGATAACGGATTTTTATGGGTGGTAGGATTAGATAGTGATCAAATACACAGATTTGACGCTACATCCAAAGCCGAAACAAAGTTTCCGTTTACCGGACAATTCAATTCTGTAGCTTATTTTGATAACAATAATGAATTGTTTGTAGGAGGACTGATAAACGGAAGCCAACAAATATGGAAGTTTAGTATTAATGGTAGTGGTAATTTAAACGCCGGTGAGTTATACTTTGATTTTGGTGCTAACTATGAAGGTTCAATTACTTCTTTAATTTTAGCATCTAATGGTGAATTATTGATTGGTAATTCCGGTGAAACAAGTATAGTCAGAGTTTACCCATCTTTAAGACACGAACCATTTTATCCCGGTATGATCAAACAAGGTACTTTTGGAATTACTTGGAGAGATGACGAAATTGCTGTGGTAGTAACAGAAGGGAATGATGCCAGTGTGAATTTTATGGATATGTATGATCGCATGCGGGCAGGAATCTTTGGATTTTAAGAAAACTTACACAGTGCAGACTGTTTAACACTAAACAATTAAATAATACTTATAGAAACAACGGATACAAAAAGGAGAACTATGAAAAACAACAAACTATTAATTCTTTTGGGATTTTTGCTTACACCTATGTTAGCAAATGCTCAATGGACATTCGATAATACATTTTTACCGGATACTGCTAATACAAGTGACTTATTTTTTGAGGTACATGGTATCGCAGTAGATCCTGATGGAAAGGTTTGGGTTCAACCATTTTCCGCAACTGAAACAATAATTACCAATAGAGACGGAAACAACGGAGATCCTGATACTCTTACAACAAGAGCTATCTATGTCTACAATGCAGACGGTACTCCTGCAAGTTTTTCTCCTCTAAAAGTAATTGAATATGCAGATGGAACAACTCCAAATGATACTTTGGGTAGAGTTTGGACAGGTACATCTTACGAAGGTTATTCTGGTAGAGGAATTGAAGCCAGCGTAGCTGACGGAAATATTATTATTTCTCAGTTCAACAGACTTTATAAAGTTGATTATCAAACTGGTAAAGGACTTGCAATGGTAGATCCTACATCTGGTTGCTCTCTAGGAGAAGCTAGTACTGATGCTGAAGGAAATATTTATGTAGGGTGTGTGGTTGGAACTGACGCTCCTATTTATAAGTATGACAGTAATCTTGAAAACGAAGAAGTAGTTATAACTACAACTGCAAGTTTTTCAAGAGATGTACAGGTTTCAGCTGATGGACAAACTATTTGGTGGGCAGGTTACACAAATGGTTTTGTATTAAGATACCAAAAGCCGGATGAGTTTAGTGGGTTCGCTACTCCAGATACTGTTTTAAGAGGAATCAGAGCAGAAAGTTTTGATCTTCATCCTAAGACTAAGCACTTATGGGTTGGAGCGGGTTCATTGAATGATGTGCCTGATGCACCATATACACCACAAACTTGGTATGCATTTGATTACGATGCACTTGGAACTGAAAGTGAGGAACCATTAGATAGTATCCGCTGGTCAGCTGGCGCATGGAACCCTGATTTCACAGGTGAATTTGATGCTGGTCGTCCGAGAGCTCTGGACTTCGAAGCAGAAGGTACAGTTGCTTATGTAGGTGTTTTTAGTGGTGGAGATACTCCATACGATGTTCAGAAGTTTACTACAACACAAGTATACACTTCAAATGAAGACGACGTAAATGAAATACCTGAAGGATTTAAATTGGGTCAGAACTATCCTAATCCATTTAACCCAACTACTAATATCAACTATACAATTGATCAGGCAGGTTTAGTGACATTGAGAGTTTATGATATTACAGGTAGAGAAGTTGCAACATTAGTTAACAACAGAAAGAATGCAGGTGATCACACTGTTACTTTTGATGCTACAAATCTTGCTTCCGGTGTGTATATCTATACACTTCAAGCGAATGGTGTACGTTTAACTAATCGTATGACTTTAATCAAATAAGCAATTATTTAACACGAAAGGCAGCCTTGTGCTGCCTTTTTTTTATCCATATTAGAGAGCACAACACGTTTTATGAAAAAGCTATTTACCCTGCTATTTATTTTAACTCCAGCTATTGCATTCTCCCAACAAGATGTACCTAAATATGAATTCAGAGGTACATGGATGGCTACTGTTATTAATCTGGATTGGCCGCAATCAGGTGGTATTCCTGTTAGATTTCAAAAAGAAGATCTTATTAACAAATTAAATAAACTGGATGAAATAGGAATTAATATAGTTTTTTTCCAAATCAGGACAGAAGGAGATGCACTCTATGATTCTCCAATCGAACCATGGTCAAAATATCTTACAGGAGAAGAAGGGAAAGCTCCAAATCCATATTGGGACCCATTAGAATTTGCTATTGAAGAAGCTCACAAAAGAGGAATGGAGTTACATGCATGGTTAAATCCATACAGAGCAATGAGAACTATACCAAGTGACTTCACACAAAAGGCCTTACCCGGAAATGCGACAGAAGAAGATGTAGATGAAAGTTTAAAGCCATTTCTTCAAAAAGAATATGAAAAGGGTAAAAGAAAACAGTTTGACACCAGCCAAAGAGATGAAAAACATGTTTCAAATACACATCCTGAATGGTTGTTTGTAATGAATGATAATATTGCAATCATGAACCCGGGTTTGCCGGAAGTAATTGATTACAATGTTCAAATAGTAATGGATGTGGTAAACAGATACGACGTTGATGGGATTCATTTCGATGATTACTTTTATCCTTATCCGCCAAACCATATGGCATCAAATAATAATGAATCATTAGACGATAGTACTTTTATAAAATATCCACGTGGTTTTACTGATAAAGATGACTGGAGACGTAACAATATAGATATTTTTGTAGAAGCGCTTTATGACAGCATGCAAGTAGTAAAACCATGGGTTAAGTTTGGTATAAGTCCATTCGGAATTTGGAAAAATGGCACTCCAAGCGGAATAAGTGGAATGGATGCTTATGAAGTTATCTACGGAGATGGAATTGCATGGCTACACGACAGAACTATTGATTATATCACTCCTCAATTATATTGGGGAATTAATAGATTCGGGCCATATGGACAGGATTACAGAGCGCTTGCAAATTGGTGGGCAGACAGTGCTGCAGCTAATGAAAGACATATTTATCCGGGACATGCGCTATACAGAAGTGATTCTAATACCGGAGACGGTACTTATTCAGCAACCGAAGTTCCTAAACAAGTCAGATTAAATCGTGAGAATCCTAAAATACAGGGTAGTGTATTCTTCAGGGAAAAAAATCTGACCGGGTTTTCATCTAAAGGATTTGCAGATTCATTAAGAAATAATTTTTATAAGTACGATGCACTTCAGCCTATTATGGACTGGAAAAGTATGGCTAAACCGGAAACTCCTGAAAATCTCGT
>JAAEYY010000037.1:13912-19477 GCA_018223105.1 bacterium
AGTGAACAGAGATCCGGAGACGGAGTATATTTTTAATATTTCGTGGAGCCCTTCATCCATAGATCAGATTACTAAATCCAATGTAAGTAGCCATACAGATACATTGGTTAAATATGCTGTTTACAGAGTAGATTCAGGAACTGCTCCAAATGAAGCAGAGGAGATGACGAAGTATTATAACCTAATAGAAGTTACCGGTGATACGACTTTTACAGACGTAACTCCGCCATCTGAAAATGGATACTGGTATTTTGTAACCGCTGCCAGCAGAAATAATGTAGAAAGTGATCCCACCCCCGCAAAAGAGGGAGGAATAGTTGTATCGACTGAGGAAGAATCTGAATTGGTGAAAGAATTTGAGTTATCTCAAAACTATCCTAACCCATTTAACCCAACAACTGTTATAAGTTTCAGGTTGGCTGAAAGTGGCTTTACTACACTAAAAGTATATGATATGCTTGGTAGAGAAGTTTCAACATTGTTGAATGAAAATATGACCTCAGGGACACATGATGTTTCTTTTAATGGTTCTAATCTCTCATCAGGTATTTATATTTATCAGTTGAGTTCTAAAGGAAATACAATTACCCGAAGAATGACTTTGATCAAATAGATTCCCTTGTGAATTCTATTACAAATGAAATCCTTTTAATTCTTATTTCTTAAATATGAATAAGTTTCTATGCTTGTCAATTTTGTTATTAATTCCTGCATCTGTTTTTTCGCAGGTTAAGTTTGATACTGTAAATGTTAAACAAATTGGGGAAGGAGCATTTCATTACTCTATTGTTGCACCATCAGTTCCATGGACTTTAGAGGTAGTTGAGTTCGATCTGACTAATGGAATTTATAGTTTGGAAACTGTAAAAGCACAGGACAGGTTGGCCGCATACGAGAAAACAAGCTCTATGTCTGCCCGAAAGTCTGTGCCCGGCCATGAAGTAATTGCGGCAATTAACGGAGATTTCTATAGTGGTGGAACTCCTACAAATTTACAGGTTCTGAAAGGTGAAATTCTGACAAAGCCTATCAATAGAGAAGTATTCGGTTATTCTAACAACTCAGAAATGTTTATAAATACCACCAGTTATGATGGGGTGTTGAAGATTGGTGAAACTACTAATTCAATCAGCAATGTAAATAGAGTAAGAAATAGCAATCAAATAATTTTCTACAATCATTTCTTCGGGGCAAGCACTGCTACTAATAATTTTGGAACGGAATTAACTTTAAAGGCTATTGATCCTTGGATCGTTAACGGAGAAGTACGAACTGTTGTAGTTTCTAAGTCTGAAAATGAGGGGAATTCGAGTCTCACAGATTCTACTTTCGTACTTTCAGGACATGGAGCTGGTGCAACTACTTTAAATGCAGTCTCTACCGGGGATACATTAACTATTAATCACAAAGTTTCTCCAGCTACTGATGCTTTAAGAGAGGCTGTTGGTGGAAGTGCTAAGTTCCTGAACGACGGAGTAAATCAAGGAAATTGGCCGGAAAGACATCCAAGATCTGCACTCGGGTTTAATGCGGATACAACTAAGTTTTACTTAGTTACAGTTGATGGAAGGCAATCAACCAGTGCCGGTATGACACTTACAGAACTAGGTGATTTTATGTTAGGTATTGGAGCTCATAACGCTTTGAATCTGGACGGAGGAGGATCTACCACTTTAGTAGTCCATAATGAAGTCGCGAATTCCCCTTCAGATGGAGCCGGTGAAAGGTCAGTAGCTAATGCTTTAATGTTAGTTTCGAATAAACAAAGAACAGGGAGTCTACAACGATTAAATATCGATCCCTCAATCAAAAAAATATATAGAGATCAAAGTTTCACATATAAAGTGGAAGGTACAGATGAAAACTACTTTCCAGTAAATTTAAATACAGAGGAACTCACATTTTCTCTGAGTGAAGGTTTCGATGCTGAAATTTCTAATACAGGGCTCTTCACAGCGGGCAATAGTCCTGATACAGGTTATGTATATGTAGAATATAATGGCTATAAAGATTCATCTTTGGTTGAGATCAAAGGGATAATGAGTTTTAATTTATATCCGGAAGAAGCTGTAACTGATGATAATCTGGATCTTGTGTTTTTCAATAGATCATATGACAGTGATGGGATCTCCCAATCAGTTTCTAATGCTAATGTGAACTGGGAAGTGGAGGATGAAAACATTGGAACTATAGAAGGAGGAGTTTTCAAAGGATTAGCCGAGGGCGTTACAAATGTTATCGGAACTTTTGATGGAGTCTCAGATACTTCTCAAGTTGAGGTTCAGATCGGGAGTGGTATAACACAGATTGAGGATTTTGAAAGTATTGAAGGAATTACTTTAGATGGCGAAAATATAGACATGGCTAACTCATCGATCAGTACTACAGAAAGCATATTTTCAGAAGGTGAGAAAGCTTTAAAAATCGATTATCAATTTACATATGAAGGTACGCCAAGCACATGGGCGTATGTAAGAACTAATATCCCTGTTTTCGGAGTTCCTGATACTATTATTATTGACGGACGTACTGATGGTAAACAGCATTTGATTGATGCTATATTGACAGACGATAATGGTGAAGAGTTTACGATCAGGCTTAAGAGATATGCTGATAATACAGATTTTGAAGAGTATTACCTTTCTATGGGAAATGTTCAAGCTACAGATCCATTTAGCAGCTACTATTATCCTATTACAATTACAGGTATTGGGATCAAATTAAAGTCTGAACAACAAACAGGAGAAACCTATTCCGGCTCAATTTATTTTGACAACATGAGATTGAGTTATCCGAAAAATTTAGGCGTATCGATAGAAGAAAATCCTGATATTCCGGCAGAAAGTAGATTAAACCAGAATTATCCAAATCCATTCAATCCATCTACGGTGATCAGTTTCAGGCTTGCGAAAAGTGGCTTTACTACACTTAAAGTATATGATATCCTAGGAAGAGAGGTTTCAACACTTCTGAATGAGAATATAAACTCAGGATCACATGATATATCTTTTGATGGCTCCAATCTTTCATCAGGTATTTATATTTACCAGCTGAGTTCTAAAGGGGAAACAATAACCCGAAGAATGACTTTGATCAAGTAAATTTACTTGTAACAATGTTAATGGTTAAGCCTCTTGTTATTGTTAATATTAACTAAATAGTCAATATGAAAAATAACATTCTTTCAGTTCTATCTTTAGCTTTAGTTTCTAGCTTATTATTTGGGTTTGCCTTTATGAATCCTGACAGTGCTTCAGGGCCTACAAATAATTCAACAAGTCATTTAATTACTCCATCTCAAGCTAGGTATATGTTTGCTGCTAGCACCTCTAGTCAATCAGATGTAATTGCACTAAGAGTGACGCCACTAAATGGAGATCCTGAGATAAAGAAGTATTGTCATTATGCAACATCTTGTCAAATGGATCTTTCCAGTTATAATTTCGACACAAGTTCTGACTACTATATATTTGCAGGGTCAACTCAATCGGGATATTTTCTCTTTGAGCCTCAATAGTTGATAATCCAGAATAAGCTCCATTAGGAGCTTATTCTAAACTTTACACTTTAATAATAATATTCTTTTTCTTCATCCAGTGAGCTAGTCCCCAAAAAAGAATTATCCACATTATAGCATATAAAATGGAAGCATTTATTGGTGAAGCAATTGATTTGAGTACCACTTCATAGATCCATCCTTTTACAGAATAAGTGGTTTCTTTATATGTAAATGTGATCATGCTTAAAACGCGAGCTATTACGCCACTCAAAAAGAACACTGTGATCGCGTTCAAACCAAAAGCGACTCCCCAATCAGTGAATCTTTGCTTTTCTTTCACATCCAAATACCAGTAGCATAATCCAAAAATACACATTGCCTGTCCACCGGTGAAAAGAGCATAGGAGCTAGTCCAGATATTTTTATTGATAGGGAAGACCCAGCTCCAGATGTATCCAATTATAATTAGAACAAATCCCCAAATAAAGAACTGAAGTGTTCTTGAACTTTCGGATTCGTGATCGTTCATCAATATTCTACCAGTCCAAATTCCTATCAGAGTAGTTCCAATTGCAGGAAGAGTGCTTAGTAAACCTTCAGGGTCCCAATTTTCTTTCCAGGTATGTCCTGATAAAGTAAGTTGATCAATGTAAGCTGCAAGATTGCCTTCGGGATTGTCAATGGCTCCGGCTCCGAATCCTGGAACAGGTATACCTATCATTAAGATCCAATAACCTATCAGTAAACCTGCAAGGGTGTACATTTGAGTTTTTGGTTTGGTATAAAGAAACAAGACGCTCCCTATAGCATAACAAACAGCGATTCTTTGCAAAACACCGGGAATTCTGATGTCAATCAGGTTTGAATGAAGTCCGAAATCAGGTGAAAATGTCAAATAAGGAAATGACGTTAATGCCAGACCTAATCCGAATATTTTGGCAGCCCTTATTAAAGTCTTTTTTAAAAGGTCAGCATCATGCGCTCCTTTATTTCTTGCTTTAGTAAATGCCAGCACAATTGAAACACCTACTATGAATAAGAAAAAAGGAAAGATGAGATCTGTTGGAGTCCAGCCATGCCATGGTGCATGCTTTAAAGGTCCATAGATATGAGACCATGATCCGGGATTGTTTACCAGTATCATGGCGGCCACAGTAGCTCCTCTGAAAAAATCCAAAGAAACCAGACGTTTACCCGATGAAATACCGCTGATTGAGGTCATATAAATTAAATTATTTTCGGAATGTACTTAAAAATTATTCTTAATGTGGTAATGAAATAATGTGTTAAGTATCTTCAATAAAATTTAACAAAAAATATAAATGAGCATTTTAATAGCTGACAGCGGTTCCACAAAAACAGAATGGGTTTTAATACAAAATGGCAGCAAAGAATTCTTTAAAAGTGACGGCTTAAATCCGTATTTCAGGACACACGGGCAACTTTCTGAAGCTATTAAAAACGGAGTTAAAAACAGTTTAAAAAATACTCAGGTAGATGAGATTTTTTTCTATGGTTCAGGGAGTGGGAATGAATCCAGGAAGGCGATACTTCAAAATGCAATAAGAGAGAACTTTCCGGGATCTGAAATTCATATTGAAAGCGATATGTTAGGCGCAGCTATTGCTTGTTTTGGTAAAAAGGAGGGAGTTGCCTGCATTATGGGAACGGGTTCCAACTCATGTGTGTATGATGGCGAAAAGATCGTGAAGTCAATTCCTTCACTTGGATTTGTTTTTGGAGATGAAGGAAGCGGTGGATATTTCGGAAAGCGAATTCTGAATGCATATTACTACAAAACTATGCCTGAAGATCTGAGAAATGCTCTGGAAGAAACAAGCGATATGTCATTAGAAAGTGTCCTTCACAAAATCTATGAAGAGCCACAGGCCAACAGATTTGTAGCTTCTTTTTCAAAGATATTGGGTGATTATAGGGATCATCCGTTCATAAAGAATATGGTAAGAAAGGGATTTGAAGCTTTTGCAGATAAACAACTTGGCTATTTCGAAGAATCAAAAGAAAAGGAGATAGGCTTTGTTGGTTCAATAGCTTCGGTATATCAG
>JAAEYY010000005.1:0-129909 GCA_018223105.1 bacterium
ATGATATTGTTGAACTCGAAGACCAGGTTAGAACCGAATATAATGAGGGAAAGGAATTAACTCTGTTTATTTTAATTACAGAAGATTCGTATACGGAAGAAAATGTACTCGGACTTGCTTATAGAAACACCTCATTTGCAATAATGGGTGGGCGTATTCGAGAACTCACCGGCGGAATTGGACAACCTTCAGAATCCCTGGTTCTAAAAACTGTATTGAGACACGAACTTGGTCATTTGTTGGGTCTTGTAAATGTTGGAACAAAAATGCAAACCAATCACCAGGATGTTGCTCATGGAAAGCACTGTGATGTTGAAGATTGTCTAATGTACTACGCTGTAGAGTCTGCAGGATTCTTAGATAATTTATTAGGGGTTTCTAATCCGCCTTCGCTAGATAGCCAGTGTAGAACGGACTTAAAAGCAAATGGAGGAAAGTAGTGCGAGTTTTTAAACTCACATTCGCAAACCCCGCCCCCACCCATATTCAATTTAATCCCGCTTTAATACGTAGCAAAATTTAAAGCTTAGGTATTCTGCATTCGTGTAGTAAAAGATTATTAGCGCAGTTCTCTCCCACTATTATTAGCTTATAGCTGTAAATAATTTCTTATTGCTCATCTTTGCACCTTGTTTAAAACTGCATTTATATCCATTATTGGTTTCCCAAACGCGGGAAAATCAACCCTGCTTAATGCTATTTTGGGTGATAAGTTGGTGATTACCAACAAAAAAGCTCAAACTACTAGAAGAAGAATTAAGGGAATTTTAAACGAGCCGGGATATCAGCTCGTGTTCTCTGATACCCCCGGAATTATTGAGCATTCTGCTTATTTACTGCAAGATCAGATGATGAAAGCAGTTCATGAGTCTTTAGAAGATGCAGATGTACTCGTTGTATTAATTGATGCTTTGTCTGAAGATCCCTGGGATTCACTGAAAGAAATTGCAAAAAGTGCTGAGCAACCTGTTCTTATTGCAATAAATAAGACGGATAAGTTGAAACAAAATGATGTATTACTATTGATTGAAAAAGTACATCAAGAGTTTGAAAGCGATAAGATTATTCCTCTTTCAGCATTAAAGTCGAACAACGTAGATGCATTAGTGAACGAAATAAAGGAATTGGCCCCTGAACATCCTCCATTTTATGATGAAGATATAATCAGTGATGAAAATGTGAGGTTTTTGGTTTCAGAAATGATTCGCGAAAAGTTGCTTCAACAGTTCGAGAAAGAGATTCCTTATTCCGCTGAAGTCGAGATAAACGAATATTTTGAAGAAGACGGAATTGACAAAATATATGCTATCATTTATTTAGAGAGAGACTCGCAAAAAGGAATAGTTATAGGCACCAAAGGGGCAGCAATTAAGAAACTGGGCACTGCTGCCCGTGTAGACATAGAAAAGTTTCTGGGTAAAAAAGTGTTCCTCGACCTCAGTATAAAAATTAGAAAAAATTGGAGAAAAGAAGAGCTTCAACTTAAGCGCTTCGGATATATTAAAAAGTAATGGCAGGTGTAGTAGCAATTGTAGGAAGACCCAATGTGGGCAAGTCCACATTATTTAACCGTTTGGTGGGCGAGAGAAAAGCTATCGTTGACAACGTTAGCGGTGTAACCCGAGATCGGCATTATGGAAAATCCGACTGGATAGGCAAAGAGTTTACGGTGATTGACACCGGAGGGTATGTAGATCAAACAAATGACATTTTTGAAAACCATATTAAAGATCAGGTTCTAGCTGCTATGAAGGAAGCGGATGTCTTGCTCTTTATGGTAGACGCAACAACAGATCCGAATGACTTAGATACCACTTTTGCGCAGATCGTAAGAAAATCAGAAAAGCCCTGCTTACTAGTAGCAAATAAGGCAGATAACGATGAGCGTATGTTCATGGCAAATAGTTACTATTCTTTAGGCTTCGATACACTTTATCCTGTTTCTTCGATCTCCGGGAGTGGCACCGGAGAGCTTTTAGATGCTCTTGTTGAATTACTTCCCGATGGAGAAGTGATTTTCGAAGAAGAAGGTATTCCCAGAATGGCTTTCATTGGCCGACCTAACGTAGGTAAGTCAACCATTTGCAACACCTTGCTTGGAGAAGAACGAACCATCGTAACAGATGTTGCCGGAACAACACGAGATACTATATATATTAGATACAAAGGGTTCAATCACGATCTATATTTGGTAGACACTGCCGGGGTACGTAAGAAGAGTAAAGTCCATGAGGATATTGAATTTTACTCTGTAATGCGTTCAATAAAAGCACTGGAAAATGTTGATGTTGTTGGATTAGTTATAGATGCTCAACAAGGAATCGAATCTCAGGATTTAAACCTCTTTGGTTTAGCTCAGCGAAATGGAAAAGGAGTAGTAATTATTATTAATAAGTGGGATCTAGTAGAAAAAGATACACATACCGTTAAGGAATACACTCAATATATTCACTCGAGGATTGCTCCTTTTACCGATGTACCTATTCTTTTCATCTCTGCCTTAACAAAAAAACGAGTATTAAAAGCGCTTGATGCTCTAATTACAGTATATGAGAACAGAAAGAAACGCGTAAGTACTTCATCGTTAAATGATTACATGCTTGAAATTATAAAAAAGACATCTCCACCGTCTTTAAAAGGAAAGTATGTAAAAATTAAATATATCACTCAACTACCTACTCCTTGCCCGTCTTTCGCCTTCTTCTGTAATCTGCCTCAGTATATTCCTGAAAGCTATAAACGATTCTTGGAGAACAAATTGAGGGATAAGTTTGATTTTGAAGGAGTTCCGATCAGAATATTTTTTAGAAAAAAATGATACTACTCGTTTTTTTTTTATATTCGCAGCCATTTCAATTCAATTCAAACTTTAAATACGCGTAAAATGAAAAAAATTATTGCTCTATTTGCTATTGTATCTGTATTCGGATTTGTAGCATGTAACAATGCTGCTGAAGAAGCTGAAGAAGCTGCTGAAGAAACTCAAGAAGCAGTTGAAGCTGCTGCTGAAGAAGTAGAAGAAGAAGTTGACGGTACCATGGAAGAAATTGGTGAGTCAATGGACGAAACTGTAGAAGGTGCTGAAGCAGCTAAAGAAGGTGCTGAAGAAACTGCTAAGAAAATGGAAGATGCAGTTGACGGAGGTCACTAATTAGCATTTAGCAAACAAAAAAATAAAGAAGGGAGCTCATTTGAGTCTCCCTTTTTTATTTTTGAATATTATGAAACTTAAAAAGTACGCTTTTGTATTGCTATTCGGTATCTTCTTAATGGCTTGTCAATCTAATGATACAGAAACTCAAGAAGAAGAAAAAGAAATGGAACAAGTAGACGATATGGTTGATCGTGATCAGCAGCGTATTGATTCCATGAAAAAAGCCAATGGAATAGAATAAACCTTAGTAAAGATTAAAGGCTACTAAATTGATTTAAGAATCGAGTATCGTTATCAAAGAAGGTCCTAAGATCTTTAACTCCGTATTTAAGCATCGCAATTCGATCTACTCCCATTCCAAATGCAAATCCGGTATATTGATTAGGATCTATGTTACAGTTTTCTAAAACATTCACATCCACCATACCACATCCTAAAATTTCTAACCAACCTGTTCCTTTGGTTAATCTGTAATCTGATTCGGTTTCTTTCCCAAGATAAATATCCATTTCGGCAGAAGGTTCTGTAAAAGGAAAGTAGGAAGCACGGAATCGAACTTCAGTGTTTTTCCCAAAAAATTCCTGCACAAACTGATATAGCGTTTGCTTGAGATCTGCGAACGTTACACCTTTATCTATATATAACCCTTCCACCTGGTGAAAAAAGCAATTAGAACGCGCGGAAATAGCCTCGTTTCTATACACCCTTCCTGGCATAATTGCCCTTATAGGGGGTTTTTGTGTCTCCATCAATCTAACTTGTACTGATGAAGTATGAGTTCTTAATGCGTGATCACCATCCACAAAAAATGTATCCTGCATATCTCGAGCCGGATGATTGTCCGGAAAATTTAATGCAGAAAAATTATGCCAGTCATCCTCAACTTCCGGACCATCACTTACCGAAAATCCTAATCGCTCAAAAATGGCCGACATATCCTCAATTACAGTATTAATTGGATGACGAGATCCTAATTCCTGGAAAAATGGAGGAAGATCAACTACACTCTTTTTTGTCGCACTGGCCTCCGACTGAAAATTTTGTTCTGCTTCGTTGTAAATGTTTTGAATTTCGTTTTTAAACTCGTTCAGCTCTTTACCTAGACTTTTCTTCTCTTCCGGTGGCAGACTTTTAAATTCCTGAAATAAGTCATTCACCAAGCCTTTCTTTACTAAAAATTTTAAACGAAAAGCCTCTAGCTCTTCTTTGGAATTAATGCTAAATGATTTTGCTTCTTGAACTATCTCAGAAATTCTATCCTTCATATCTGCTGCAAAGTAATTTGTTTGAGTTCAAAAATCGATGAAGGATTTCGTTTTCCCCACTTCTATTAATTCTTATTATTCTTTTAAAAGATAATAGTAGTATATAAGTAATACCCTGTGAGTTTGTGGTTAGAAATATTTGCGTAATTCATTGTTAACACTCTGATAACATCTTATACAGCCTTAAGTGTTTGATTTAGAATCTTTTATTGAAATTATCCTCTACTGTGGTATTTGAAATTCACATCCGATTGTGCAATATGTGCTTGTTAAGAAAGCCCTACTTTTTAGTCTATATTGAGTGCATAGAATAGTATGAACTATTCGGATATTCATTATGAGTTCGACTTAAATAGTTGTGAGTAGCAATTAACAACCCTTATTAACAAACTGTGTATAATGGTTATAACTTATTGATAATAAGTTCTTTATCCCAGTTAGCTCGTAGTTCTATTTGTTCTGAAAGGAAAATAGACTCCGATTCTACTCCAAGAATAAAGTCACCAGGATCCCAGATACCGTTATTATTACCATCTGTGATAATTCTAATTCTGTATTTACCTGCAGTTAGTGAATTATAGGTTTTATTAAAAGAGCTTGTGAAGGGTATTTGCTCAATTACTTTATCCGATTTTAGTACCTGAAGGATGTAATTGTTACTATCGGGTAAATCTACATTTAAAGTGAAAACAGTAAATTCAGATGATCGGTCGGGTAGAATCAGTGTATCCGGAGCTGATACAGTTCCGTTGATATCCTTAATAGCACCTTGTTCTAGAATAAGTTTGTAATTTCCTGTTTTACTGAAATATATAAAAACTTCATTTTCAATCACTTTACTTGAATCAATATTGATTTCAGTGGTATCTACTTTTAGTCTTATTTTTTGAAAATTCACAGTATCAATTGCCTGCTTTGATTGTATCCTTATCGTATTAAGAGCAGATTGAATGGCTTTATATTTCGCTCCTTTAGTAGGAGGAACTTTAGGAGCATAGAAATAAGAATAGCTATGTGTGTCATACAAGAATACCAACTCACTACTATCTACTCTTGCCAATGGAATAAATGAAGTAAGAGTATCTTTACTGAGATTTAGTTTATAATCTTGGTTGAAGGTATCTCCAGCTTTGTTTATCAGTTTAAATGATTGGTCTTTAATGTATAATGGATCTTCAAAAGCTAGTTTAAAGACCCCGGGATATGAGACTTTAACTTGTTTCGCTATTGGTTTTTTATTGGAGCGAAATGGAAAAATATAGAAAGTATCTAATGACATTGAATCATCGGTAATACTCATTTTCCCTAGTGATATCAGTTCTCCATGTTCTACTTTTAAATTTTTATTCTCATCATGAAGCGCGTATACCATAAAAGTATCTTTGGGTAGAAATTTAATCTCTGCCCTACCTGAACCGGAAGTATTTGCAACATAATCAGGTCTCCCTATTAAAGGTAAACTATCATTGAGATTACGATACATATAAAGCATACAATGATCGCAGGCTTGTTTGCTAAATGCATCAATAACAACACCGGTATATGAAAGTGAATCTATATAAGCACCTGTGCTAAATGTAAGTTGATAATTGCTCACAGGATTACCGGCATTATTATCTACTACAGCTCCATTAATCATAACGTTATAAGTAGAATTGGGAATTAAATCCTCTTGAAATTCAATAATTAGACTCTTCTTTTTTATACTGTATTTAGGAGGTGTAGATGGATTGGGAGATATAATTAGAAGTTTATTAGCGTCTTTTGTCTTTATAAATTCATCAAACTCAATTTCTATGGTTCTTGGTGAAATATTGGTTTGTGCAGAGTCAGGAAAGGTAGAAACTACTTTTGGAGCTATTGTATCTTCAGGTCCACCATCCGGAGGTTTTACGGTTGCGCATCCTAAAAGGAAGATCACAAAAAATAAATAATGTTTCATTATCGGCCGAAATGTACAAGCAGAATTGATATGTCTGCAGGATTTACTCCACTAATTCTGGATGCTTGTCCAATAGATTCCGGTTTTATCTGGCTTAGTTTTTCCCTAGCTTCATTAGAAAGGGCGGTAATCCCTTTATAATCATAGCCTTCCGGGATTCTAATGTGTTCAAGCTTTGCCATTTTAGCAACCTGCTCTTTCTCCGTAGCTAAATATCCTTTGTATTTTGTTTCTATTTCCGCTTGTTCAAGTTCATCGAAGCTATATCCTTCTATGAAATTGGCTATACCTTCAACATCTTTTAGGTCTGATGTTGATACTTGAGGCCTACTCAGTATTTTCTCTATATGGTAATTCTGAGGAATTGGAGGAGTGTCTAAAGACTCAAGCACAGGGTTTATGTTTTCCGGTTTTATAGTTTGTTTCTCGTAGTAAGAAACTAACTCATCAATATGTTCCCTCTTCTGCTGTATATGCTCGTAAGTTTCAGAACTAATAGTTCCTACTTCATATGCTCGAGGCATGAGTCGCAGATCCGCGTTATCTTGGCGTAATAAAATACGAAACTCCGCTCTGGATGTGAACATTCGATATGGCTCATCAGTACCTTTATTAATTAAATCGTCTATTAATACACCGATGTATGCCTCAGAACGCGATAAAGTAAAAGCTTCTTGGTTTCTAAAGTGCTGAACCGCGTTAATTCCAGCTATAAGTCCTTGACAACCAGCTTCTTCATAACCTGTTGTGCCGTTTATTTGACCCGCAAAGAATAGTCCATTAATAGCCTTTGTTTCCAAGCTAGATTTGAGCTGTGTAGGATAGAAGAAATCGTATTCGATTGCATATCCGGGTCTAAAGATCTTACAGTTCTCAAATCCTTTAATTTTCCGAATAGCTTCATACTGTACTTCTTGAGGCAAGCTGGTACTGAAGCCATTAACGTAGATTTCTACGGTGTTCCAGCCTTCTGGTTCAACAAATATTTGATGGCGATTTCGTTCTGCGAAACGGTTTATCTTGTCTTCAACAGATGGGCAGTATCTCGGACCAATAGACTTAATAGTTCCATTATACAATGGAGATTGATCCAAGTTATTTCGAAGAATATCATGTACTTCCTCATTGGTATATGTGATATGGCAACTTCGTTGTTTCAGCTGTTCGTGGGGCTGTCTAAATGAAAATTGTCCGGGAATTTCATCTCCTTTCTGCTCTTCCATAACAGAATAATCTAAACTTCTTCCGTCTACCCGTGGCGGAGTTCCGGTTTTCATTCTCCCGGAAGCTAAGCCAAAAGATTCGAGTTGTTCTGTTATGCCATAAGAGGCTTTGTCTCCCATTCTGCCACCTTTCATTTGCTTCATTCCAATATGAATAAGGCCATTCATAAAGGTACCACTGGTGAGAACCACGGAAGGTGCGTAAAACTGTTGTCCAATAGAGGTGTTTACCCCTGTAACTTTTTGATTTTCAACGATTAATGAGCTTACAGAGTCCTGAACGAAGTCTAAATTAGGCGTTTGTTCGAGTACTTCTCGCCATTTTAAAGAAAACATCACCCGGTCGTTCTGAGTTCGTGGACTCCACATAGCGGGCCCTTTGGATCTGTTAAGCATCCGAAATTGTATGGTGGAATGATCAGCTACGATACCGGACATTCCTCCTAATGCATCAATTTCTCGCACGATCTGACCTTTAGCCACTCCGCCCATTGCGGGATTGCAAGACATCTTTGCGATGGTTTCGAGATTCATTGTGATGAGAAGCGTCTTCGCTCCCATCGTAGCTGCTATATGTGCTGCTTCGCAACCGGCATGACCGGCGCCTACAACTATAACTTCGTATGTATTAAATGAGTGTTTCACGTGGAACGTTGCAAATCTAAATAGTGCTCTTCGGCGGCTCTCATTTTTTTGGACTCTTCGTCGGTTTTGTCGGCGTATCCACCCAAATGAAGCAAACCGTGCACACAGACCCTTAACAGTTCAGTCTTGAATTCTGTTTTGAATTCCTTAGCGTTTTCTCGAACTCGATCTACGCTGATGTAGATTTCGGAGTGACTGTAATCGTCATCGTCGCTGTAGTCGAAGGTGATTATGTCTGTGTAGTAATTGTGGTCTAGTGCTTGAATGTTGATGGAGAGCAGCTCTTCATCTCCAAGGAAAATGTAACAAACGGGTTTACTTAGAGACATGTCGTGGAAACACTGCTCTAGAACAGGTTTGTTAACTTGGCCTCGCGGATCGAAGCCATTAAGTTCAGATAGAAATTTAATTGCTGTCAATTACGCGAAGTACGCCTTTGTATGTTTGTTTTTCTCCTTTGAGTCCATAGACTGTTATGGTGTAGACATAGATACCCTGCATTACTCTTTCGCCTCGATAATCTCCGTACCATGGAACGTTAGTGTTGTTGTCTACCAGCATTTCACCCCAGCGGTTGAAGACCTGATATCTAGACTTGCTATGGTCGATGCCCGTTCCCAGAACTATAAACCGGTTGTTTTCACTACCCAAATTCATGCTGTTAGGAACATAAACGTTCAAGTCAGGAATGATGCACTCTATGTTGGATATGCTGTTTTTGTTGTATCCGTAGCTGTTTTGGTTTTCGACAGCTTCAATGTAAAAGCAGCCGCCGGTGTCTAGAGTTTGATAGAAGATCTCATTACTTGATACATCAATGGTGTTCCACGTGGAACTTCCTTGACCTTGATGGTGTAGAATGTATTGTTCAACTCCGCCGTCCCAATTTAAGTATGGGTTGTGACTTAGTCCGGGGTCAATCTCAAGAAATATGCTGTTAGATGTGTTTGATTCCAGCACTAATTCGTCGCAGTAGTTGTATGACTCGATTTTATAAGAATAGAACTGGTCGTGAACATTCGTTGCAACATCGGTGTAAGTGTAATTCTGAGACTGGGTTCCTGGAACTGAGTTGTATGTAGAAGGAACCCCCGAATTGTCTGCCCTTAATATTTGATAGGTTTTTATGTCTCGCAGGTCGTCACTCTCCCATTCAAGTGAAATGTCTTCATCACCAATAACAGTTACCCGGCTCAAGTATAAATACGATGGCTCGTAAAACGCACGTGTTTCGATGCAGCGTATGTTGGATGTGGATGTTATTCCCGGAGTGTTGGAATAAGATCGAACCATAAAGCACAATGTGTCGCCGAGCATAAAGTCGGTGAACTTTAATGAATTTTCAGTTTCATCAAAGGATGTAAATCTTTTATAGCCTTCGTGGTTTTTGTTGAGTAATACAACCTGACTGTCAATTCCGGCCCATCCTTTATAGCGACTCCAGTTTAATGATATTTCACGAAGACATGTGTCTATGCTGCTGTTAAGTCTGCATACTCGATGTACGTCCGAAATGTCGCTGAACAATCCACAACTATCGAAAGCAGCGATAGTGACGTCGAATACAGAAGCCGGGTTTTTACTGATCGTGTAAAAGGTGTCTTGGGTCTGGCCAATGCTGTCGTTAATTCCCGAAACTTGTTTGAATATTCTGTAACCTGCTGCATCGGGAGATCCGTTTTGTTTCCAACCAGCGATAATGTCTTGACTCAAAAAGTCGTAACTTAAAGAATCCAATACTGTAAGCTCAGGCCTTTCATTGTCGATGAGAATAGTGTCGCTATGTGCGCTGTCGAGCATGTCGCATAAGGTGTGAATACTCAGATAATAGCTTCTAGTTTTGTTTAAGTCTTTGGTATTCAGCGAGTAAGACCGAGCAGAGGGGTCTGTTACACTTGCTATTTTAGTGAAAGGACCAGGGCTTTGCTTTTCATAAATGTCAATTCGTTCAAAAGAATTACATGCGTCGTTTACTTGAGTCCACTGAAGGGTCACTATAGAATCTGAAACATTAAAGCAGGCGCGAAGAAGTACCGGTGGGCCGGTAACAGCCTCAGCAATGAGCTGGGTAAACATGAATAAAATTAAAATAGCTCGCATCAATTCAACCGCCTATGGGGAATAACGTGTTTACTTTGCAAAAATTGTAAAATTAAAGCGTAATGAAAGGCAAGAAACCCGCACATAATAAGCCGCTCCGATCTAAAAACACTACAAAGCCCGAACAAGTTTTGGATCCGAATGAACCGGTAAGGCTCAATAGATATATTTCAATCTCAGGTCTTTGTAGCAGAAGAAAGGCCGATGAATGGATTTCGGAGGGCCGTGTGAAAGTGAATGGAGTTGTTGTAAAAGAGCTTGGTGTTAAAGTTTCTGCTAAGGATAAAGTGTTGGTAGACAACAAGTTAGTTACTCCCGAAGAAAAGAAGTACGTGGTGTTAAATAAACCTAAAAACACAATCTGCACTAAATCTGACCCCGAAGGAAGAAAAACCGTAATTGATCTATTGCCGGATGATTTGAAGCACCTCAATCCTGTGGGAAGGTTAGACCGCGATACAACGGGTGTAATTATATTGACAAATGACGGCGACCTGACACAGGCTCTGCTTCATCCGAGCAAAACAGTAAGGAAGATTTACAAGGCAACTTTAAATAGAGTGCTTAGCCAGGATGAATTGAATAAATTGGTAACGGAGGTAGAACTTGAAGACGGTCCTTTTTTCTTTGATAAACTTGCGGAGCTTAATGAAGATGAACTTCCTAGATACGGTATTGAAATTCACAGCGGAAAGAATAGAATTATAAGAAGAACTTTTGAAGCGATCGGCGCTCAGGTTGTGAAGCTTGACAGAGTTAGGTTTCATAATATCGAGAGACGAGGCTTAAAAAGAGGAGAGTGGAGGTTGCTGAAAGACAAAGAGATAAGAGGTTTGGGTGTTAAGCCAAGACAGGTTTGACAATACAAATACATTACATTTACTATCTTTGAATTGTATGAAGTTGAATGCTCTAGCCGTTTTAGGCCTCATAGTTTTCTTTAGTGCATGTACTGAAACACCACCAAGTGTTGATTTCAGTAGCCCGGAACTTTTTCTCATCAAAGAAGAGTCTTCAAAACTGAATGAGTCTGAAAGACCGGACCCCCAATTTAAAAATGCTTTGTTGGAGGACATCACAGGCGTTAGATGTACTAACTGCCCGGATGCAGCAAAGAAGGCAAAAGCAATTAAGGATGCTAATCCCGACAGAGTAGTTCTGGTAGGGGTTTATACCTCTCTGTATACTAACCTCACTCAACCACACCACGACGATCTTGACCTCCGAACTCAAGTTGCCACGGATATTCATGGAGTTTTATATGGCTCGCCTCCACTGCCCGGAGGAGGAGTAAATCGAGTTAAGTTTGATGGGCAAAGCGGCATTACCTTGCTCAAAGAACAATGGGCAACAAGAGTAAACGATCAACTAGAAGAAATTTCTGAGGTAAACCTAGACGCAAATCTTGAGTGGGTGAACGACACGACGGTTGACATTAATGCAGTAATCCATTTCAACAAAGACAGAGATGATCAAGTGTATTTCAGCATCATGATGTTGGAAGATGGTTTAGTAACAGCACAATCAGATAAACCGGGATTGATTGAAGAATACGAGCATGAACACGTGCTTCGTAAAATGTATACCCCTTATAACGGAACTCCTCTTATAACCGAAGCGGAAGAAGGAGAGCAGCTCACCATTTCTTGGAGAGTATATCTTCCTGATAATGTGAGCTTTGACAAATCTTCTCTCGTTCTTTTTCTCAACTTGAATGAGGATGATACTAAGGAAGTATTGCAGTGCACGGAGTTAAAACTCTATTGAAAAATCCGGAACTCGAAGAAGAATTTAAAGATTTCCTGAAGCTCGAACGCTCTTTGAGTAAGAACACGGTGAGCGCTTATATGAGCGATATCCAAAAACTGTCTTCTTTTTTTGGTCAAAAGTCATATCTCGGAATATCAGAACAAGAAGTCCGATCCTTTTTATCCAACCTACAATCAATGGGCTTGTCGGTGCGAAGCACCGCACGTGTAATTTCCGGACTCAAGACCTTTTATAAGTTCCTGGTTTCTGAAGACTTTATTAAAAGCAACCCCCTGCAGATGGTGGAAACACCCAAGCTCGACAAAAAGCTTCCGGAAGTTTTAAGCCATGAAGAAATAATGGCAATTATCGGCGAGATAGACCTATCAAAACCCGCCGGTGAAAGAGATAAAACGATAATAATGATTCTCTATGGTTGTGGTCTCAGGGTGAGTGAGTTAACCGCTTTAAAAATCAACGACATTTTCTTTGACGAAGGGTTTATCAAAGTAGTAGGCAAAGGCAATAAAGAACGATTAGTGCCAATTGGAAAACAAACGCTTAATCAGATAAAATACTACATTGAGGCATTTAGAGCCAAACAAAAATCTTCATCTGAATCAGGTGGCGTGCTTATTCTGAATCAACGAGGTTCTGCGTTAAGCAGGGTTTATGTTTTTAAAATGCTTCAGAAACTAGCAGCTCAAGCAGGTATAAAGAAGAAAATTAGTCCCCATACTTTACGGCACTCCTTCGCAACCGTTCTTATTGAAGGTGGAGCAGATTTGCGTGCTGTGCAACAAATGTTGGGTCATGAATCTATAACCACAACCGAAATTTACACCCACCTAGATAGATCCTATTTAAAATCAATAGTAGAACAATATCACCCAAGAGCATGATTGTATATAATGTAACATTGGCCATTCAGCCAGACACAGAACAAGAGTTTATGGACTGGCTAAGAGAAATCCACCTTCCTGAAGTATTAGAAACCGGACTTTTTTTAAAAGCAGAAATATTCAAAATAATTGAGAACCCGGATGAACGAATTCATAATTCTTACGCCGTTCAATATCAACTTGAAAGCTGGGAGAATTATATAAAATACCGCGATAATCACGCAGCAGCACTTCAAGCGAAAACTAAAGAAAAGTATGGCGACAAGGTGCTGTCATTCAGAACCTTTTTGGAAAAACTTTAAAGTGTTACTTAAGCCTATGCTTGCAAGAATAATTAGGAACAACTGAAGGGGTATTGCAAATCTGTAAGCGCCAACCGGCCCCGTTATTCCTAAGAAGTAAATAGAGATTGCCAGGGTTACGATTAAGAAGGACCTCCCGGATTTGAATAAACCCAAGAAGGCAAAGCCAAGTTTTAGTATAGATAAAACGCTGAGTATGACTAAGAGATAAAAGGCGAAGCCATGCTTTTGTAGTTCATTAAACAGCTCCTTCCATTTTCCGGCATATAGCAAGGGCGTTAACTCTATTGTAGCAGTTTCTGCACCTAGAAAAGTGTAAATCTCATATCGACCTGGATCAATAAGCATTTTAATTATTCCTGTAATATGAACTTTTAGATAGGCTATAGGATTCTTTCTTAATTCAGAATAAAACAGTTCGTCCATTGATGAGCAATAGGTCTTAAATTCAGCCGGATTAACGGGCACTGCGAAGCCATCTTTATTCATAAATGAATTTACCGAGTCTATTCCCTGACTTTGTGCCACCATTAACTTTCCATTATACTGTGCTTTATTAATTGAGGAGATACTACTGAAATGAAATACTCCCGTATTATGATAATTGATCCATGAAAAAAGGACGATTACCATTGCGGGTAGGATGTTAATTGCTCCTAGTTTTTGCTTGCGCGATGATATTAAGAGGTAAACACACCAAATCACGATCATTGGCCATAACACAGGTTTTGTTAATACGCCGATACTTAGAAGCAAGGAACAGTAGTTGAGTAATTTTGAGTTTTTCGACTTGAGGAAACGATAAAAACATAAGGCAGAAACGGCCATCACTGTGGCTAGAAGCAAGTCTGAAAGTTGAAATGTTAGGGTGAAGAAAATCGGAACATTCACAAGGTTAAGGAGGGAGTAGAATAAAAGACTCTTTCGGTCTGCGTAACCTAGCTCTCTCATAAAGATTAAACCAACTAGGAATATTACCAATAGTAAACCGAGTTGCAGAAAACGAAATATGCTAAGATCTTGATTTGAGTTAATGCCTAGAAAAATAGGATAAGCCGGGGTTCTCTTGGAGTAGAGCCTCATGTCTACTTCGTTCTTGGAGTTGATAGCCCCTGCATAGTGAAGTCCTTTGTTTTCCAGGTTTAAAGCGAGATCTACATACTCTTTGGAGTCACGAATTTCTGAATGAGAGTGGCTTTTTTCGTACCACATTAAACCCAGAGCTAAAGCAACAATAAATAAGATGATCGTCTTCACTAGCTCAAAATAAGGTAAACTATTGTTTAGAAACTAAGGAGTAGGAGAATTGCCTAATTCGTTATATCGTTTTCTAGCTTCGATTACATATAAGCTTGAAGTATAATCAATGATGATTCTTTCGTACAAACTCTTTGCTTCCGAGCTGTTTTTGTTTACATGCTCTTGAATCTCAGCTGCATTGAATAAAGCGTTATCTGCTAGTATGTCATAAGGGTAGTTATCATATACCATGGCGTAGAACTTCAAAGCCTTATCAAACATTCCTTTTTTTGCCATAACCCTTGCTTTTAAATAATAAATTTCGTCTTCTAAACTGTGATCCGGAAATTTAAAAGGTAGCATGTTAAGGATTTGAAGGCACTCATCGGGTTTGTTTTGAAACAGCAAAAACTGAGCTCTTGCATATTCTTTCATAGCATCTTCTGTGCTATCTAAGCCAGTATTGTCTTGTATTAAAAGAGACAACTCAATGGCATTATTGCTGATAAGTTGAGTTGTTGCTGTCTTGAGAATGTCCAACTGATCTCGGGCCCAATCAAAATCACCGGTAAAGTAGGAGAGGCGTGCAGCTCTGAATTTTGCCTCCTGACCCAATGGGTCTTCCTTAAACTCTTTATCTACTTGCCCGTATAACAACTTTGCTTCCCAAATCTCACCTTGAATTAAATATGCATCTGCTAGTAGAAGTTTACATTCTCCCCTGAAGTTTGGATTCAACTGAGCGATGGCAATTAATCGTTCCAGTATTTCAATACTTCTTCGGGTATCATTAGCATAAAACAGTTGTAGTTCTGCAAGTCTCTTAGCACTAGAAGCTGTCCTAGCAGAGTAGCCATACTTCTTAACGAATGCCTCAAACTCCTTTATAAGGTTTACAACCCCGGCAGAATCCGGCTCATAGGCTTCTGTAATTTTCAAGTATAAGGTTCGCAATAGTCCTTCTTCACCTTCAACATATAGAAAGTTGCCCTGGCCTTTTTCAAGGATGGCTCTGTAACACATTTCAGCTACTTCATACTCTTTGTTACTAATGCATTGATATGCCAATTCAAGAAAGCGCCGACCGTCTTCCCTATTTCGCTTATCCATTGCATATACCTGATTATAAGCGGCTTTATACTTCTTTTGCTGAATATAGATTCGCATTAATAGCTCGTCAAAAACAGTTTGGTTTGGATACTTTTGAGTATATAACAAAACTTGTTTTTGAACGATAATCGAAGACTCTTCTTCTTCTAGGGCATTGCCAAACAGTCTCATAACCATATCAATGTTGGAAGGCTGATCTCTCAAAACCTCCAATCCCATTTCAGTTAATTTTTCTGTTTCTCCCGTAATTCGGTAAAGAACCATGAGGTGTTGCCAGAAATAGGCCGGTCCTAGGTGTTTTACAGCCTCTTCATAGCACTTTATTGCCCATTGGGTATACTGCCTCTTTTGAAACGCCTGAGCTAAGGCATAAGCAGTGTTACGGTCTTTTGAGTATAGCTTAATCAGGTCGTCGTAATGCTCTTGTGCATCTTCATCCCGTTCAAATATGAGATAAACATAGCCAAGGTCAACTTCGTAGTTAAATGCTCTTGGATATCTTTTGATTTGCCTTTCAACCAGCTTGATTGCTTCTTTTTCTTCTTCCAATGCAATTAACGAACTCAGGTAGTTTTCATAAATGTAAATGGAACCCGGTTTGTCTCTATGAATCTTTTTGTAAAGCGTTGCTGCTTTGTCAAACTCGCCATTAGAAAAATACTGAGCAGCCAATTCTTCATCATTGCCCTGACTCATCGCCTGTAAGCCGATACCGAAAAACAGTATGAATATTAGTGTCCTGATTACGTTTGCTTAAACGAAAATATACGTCAAATATTCTTATCTAACACATAAACGAGAGAACTGGCTTTGCTTTTATCGACTAAGCCGCGGATAAATGACATGAAACCGATAAATACGGTCCAGGGAAGGAAGGTGAACTTTGGTTTGTATTCAGCACTAACCATGGAATTGTAAAATGGGTCGAGTGGAAGACGATAGATCTTTTTCACGCTAAAACCTCTGTCTGACGCAAACTTTGTGAAGGTCTTATCGTCGAAATGCCACAAGTGACGCGGAACGTCATAACCATTCCAAAACTTTTTGTAGTAAGATGCTTCTAAACAATGATAGTTTGGCATAGCAATAACGAGTTTACCATCCTTGTCTAAGAGTTGATCAAAAGCCTTGAAATATTCGTCGTAGGTGTAGACGTGTTCGAAGACGTGCCATAGCGTGATGAGGTCAAATTTCTTATCTATTCTACCCCCGGTTAAATCTTCCGGCGGTAAAGCATCAATGTTAAACTTGGTTTTACATAAAGCTCTGGCTGTTTCGCTGATTTCAACACCAAGACACTCAAAACCATTTTGTTGCATATGATTGAGAAAGTAACCTGATCCTGATCCAACATCCATCAATCTCTTGCCTTTGCTTGTTTTTTTCAGCATCGACAATTTCTGCTTTAGCATAATTTTTCGAGCCTGATGGTATACTTTAAAAATGATACCCGAATCGGAATCACTATGCTCTACATAATTCACATCATCGTAAAATCTTCCCACAGATTCCGGTGCAGGTGCATCTTGGGTAAAGGTGAAGGTACAACTAGTGCACTGATAGATAGAGAATGGTTCTTTGGTTACCAGCCAGTCCTTTGCTTCCAAAAAGAGTTTGAAGTCGTTTTGACCGCAAACAGGACATTGTGTGATGTGAAATGTTGATTCCAATGTTTTCCTAAGGCTGGCAAAGTAAAATAAATTAGGCGAGATAATAGAATCCTCTTACCTTTGTGCGGCAAATAAATTACACGCTTAATTTTATTTGCTAATGTCAACAGATCTATCAAAAATCTCATACGAAGGACTCACATTTGATGATGTTCTTATATTACCGAGATACTCAGAAGTCCTTCCTAGAGAAACAACTACAACAACTCAGTTAACAAAAAATCTGCAAATCAATATTCCTATTGTGTCTGCAGCAATGGATACTGTTACTGAAGCAGACCTTGCTATTGCACTCGCACGGGAAGGCGGAATCGGCATAATTCATAAAAATATGACGATTGAAGAGCAAGCAATGCAGGTTAAAAAAGTGAAAAGAAGTGAAAGTGGGATGATTAAAGACCCTATAACACTTACTGACCACCACAGCCTGGAAGATGCTCTCAATGTAATGAAGGATAATAAGATTGGGGGTATTCCGATTAACAATGACGAAGGTCGATTAATTGGTATTATTACAAATCGCGATTTGCGTTTTCAAGTGGACATGGGTACTCAAATTGGTGAGATCATGACCAAAGAAAACCTAATTACTACAGATGAGCACACCGATCTTAAAAAAGCTGAAGCAATCCTTCAGAAATATAAAATTGAAAAGTTACCGGTTGTAGATGATGAGTTCAGGCTTCTAGGTCTTATCACATTCAAGGATATTCAGAAAGTGAAGAGTCATCCAAAAGCTTGTAAAGACAAAGATGGGAGACTTATGGTTGGAGCCGCAGTTGGCGTAACTCACGATACAATGCAAAGAGTACATAGACTTGTTGAAGAAGAAGTAGATGTAATAGCCATTGATACTGCACACGGTCATTCTAGAGGAGTGGTTCAGGAGCTTAAGAAAGTGAAAGAAGCTTATCCGGATCTTCAGGTAATAGTAGGAAACGTCGCAACTGCTGAAGCAGCCAAATATCTCGCTGAAAATGGAGCAGATGCAGTTAAAGTAGGTGTTGGACCGGGATCTATTTGTACAACCAGAGTTATTGCGGGAATAGGGGTTCCTCAGCTTAGTGCAATTATGGAATGTGCTGAAGCATTAAAAGGAACAGGAGTTCCGGTAATTGCAGACGGTGGTATCAGATACAGTGGAGACCTTGTAAAAGCAATTGTTGCAGGAGCAAGCACTATTATGGCCGGAAGTATCTTCGCCGGTACCGAGGAAAGCCCTGGAGAAACGTCATTTTACGAAGGTAGAAGAGTTAAATCCTATAGAGGAATGGGTTCTATCGAGGCCATGAAGAAAGGCTCAAAGGATCGATACTTCCAGGATGCGGAAGACGAAATCGCAAAACTGGTTCCCGAAGGGATTGTAGGTACAGTACCCTACAAAGGCAAACTTTCAGAAGTGGTGTATCAATACATTGGAGGATTGCGCGCAGGAATGGGATATACCGGGTCTAAGACTATTGAAGAGCTTCAAGCGGCTCATTTCACTCGAATCACCAATAATGGTATGAGAGAAAGTCATCCGCATGATATAACGATCACCAAAGAAGCGCCAAACTACAGCCGCTAAGGTGTAAGAATTAATTTCTTGTTCTGATATACTGTCCAGGAGCTAAACTGGTCTAAAAGTGATTTGCCCAACAAGGGTTGAGGAATGTTGTCTGCTAAGGATACTTTCACATCCTTTAAAACAAAGTTTCCAATTTGAAATTCGGCAATAATAGCTTCTTCAGTGTTGAGCTTACTACCGTCAACGAGTTGATAATCACCGGTTTTCCCGGTGAATTTTATGTTGTTACTATCAGAATCAAGTACAAAGCTTTTAGGTAGAATAATGTCAGAAGCTCCACTGTCTAGAATGAGGTAGATCTCCCGGCCATTGACCGTCACTTTTACTTTGAATACAGAGCCTTCATCAATTAAATTTAAGGTGTCGGCAGGCATGGAACTGTTTATCCCTTCATATACAGGGTGACTTCCTGAACTCGATAGACAATCGCCGTAAAGTTCAATGGACTTAATTGCTGATGGGTCACTCATCCATGCTGTGTCAGCAGTGTTAAGTGACTTCGATTTTTCGAGAACGCATTCACAGAAAGAATAAAAATCGTAGCGATCCAATGCGGGGTTTTTCTTCACCTTTTCACGCATATCTGCAACACAACGATCAACCAATTCTTGCTGCTTTAATTGGTAGGTATAAGAAATAAACTGCCAAGTGAGAAGGGAGAAGATCACGATCACTGAATAGAAAACAGCGGTATTTATTCGGACTAAACTCTGTTGCGTTCTTTTTGATCCTAAACGTATAGCTATGATCAATAAAAGCACAATGAGCAATAGCAAGGTTGATCCAAAAACGATAGCAAAAACAAGACTTGGATTAAGTTCAGAGGTATTAAAACGAGACACCATCCAGCTCATAATGAGTAAGAGCGCAATACCTATGTACCAGTGGTATATCTTTACATTAAAAAGCATTACTCACCTTCTTTCATTGCGCGTTTATAGTCCGGATGTTCTATCAGTTCTTCAAAGTTTGAGGGAGGGCTGTCTTTAAGAAAAATGGACCAATATGCAGACTTTGTCATACTGTCCCAGTGTAACATTCCCCAGCTGTATTGTTTAACCTGCAGTTGATTCAAATGAACCAAGAATGCAAAAACCAGAGCGATAGGTAGTTTGATAAACCACTTCATTCTTATAATAAGTTCAATAAGCGAAGCGAGGCCTATGGCCATAAAAGGGTAGGTCTCAATCATTACCCTACTACCAAAACTTCCTCCATACCACCAGCACCACCAGCTAAATACAACATATGTAAAGGGCAATAAAATGAGCAGAATGGTCTTACTTATTACCTTATACTTTGCTTTGAATATCAAGCCTAAAAGAGCTATGAACATTATAGGGCTGTATACAAACCAACCTTTTCTATAGCTAAATAAGCCGTCTAGCCAATGCGGTTTCAAAAAGAAAAACCCTTCTTCATCGTAAGAGTAGAATATAAACTGACCAACCGCCACTTTCCAGTACATCATTTGCGGGATCCAAGGAATTAAAGCACAGAAAATAAAAAGGATGATATTACCCGGTTTTGTTAAGAAATGAGTTCTTAACACAGGAAAGTATTTCTTACTGAATCCCAATAAAAAAGGGATAAGGCAGAGGAGAAGGTTGGTGGGTCTTATCAAAACTATCCACCCAAATATTATAGCTATAAGTGCTAGAACAATAGGTTTGGGTTTCTTAAAATACAGAAGGCAGAGCAGCAATAAAAAGGTGAGTAACAACAAGCTGTAAGGGTGGCTAAGGCCGGGTGCTCCACTAATGTAGTAAAACAAATTACTGCCGGCATAAATGAGCATTAAACTTAAACCTGCAACTAAGTCGCTATACAATAAACGAAGGAGAATGAACATTAATAGCATGACGATTAAACCAAAAAACAGAGTATTGATGTTCATTGCCATTTGGTAAGGCATAGAGAAGCCATTTCGGTTGTATTCGGGGTGTTTTTTTACGTACTGATCTGCAATCCAGAAACTTGGAGCATAAAAATAGGCAAGCCCAATACTCATTTTCTGGAATACAGTGTCGCCTCTTTCATTTACCCAGAGGTGGTCAAGTGGCTCATTCTGAGGTAGGGTATAACGGAAATCAAACTTTAAATCATCGTAGATAAATACTGCAGGCAAATAGGAATAATATGATGTAATATCATGGATTATTGATCTATTTTGCCTCCAACTACCCACCCTATAGGCATCTTTCATGAGCATTATGGTAAGAATGATCATGATTAGAATGGAAATAGGACTTCGTTTTATAAAACCGGGTATCAAGCTCTTAGATTATAAGAAGGCAAATATAAGTTCCGCTCATTTGGATTTACTTTTTCTATCATAGCTTTCCATCAAGATGAGATGGCCATGAGTGTATTCAATTTGCACCAAGCCGGTTTCGATGGCTGTATTACTAGAGCCGGTTCGCATGCCGAGCTGAAGACTTTCATTTTCAAGATTATATAGCAATCCCGAAGTGCGTATTCCCTCTGCCAAACCAACAGGAATAAGAGATATAGGGTCTCCCTTATCATAATGCTTTTTAAATGTTTTTGGCAATAAATAACATTTATTTAAATCGTCATACACTACGATTTGTGCATTCTCATATTTAGCCAAAAGACTTAGGTTGTGCATGGTGTGATCTAAGCGCTCTCCTGTAGCCCAGACGATATTCATTTGGTCTTGACCCTTGGAAAGCAGATAATCTATACCTTTTTCGAGATCAGTATTGTCTTGTCTGTCAATTCTAAGATACTGAGTGTCAGGCATCTCTGTGAACGATCCGATAGAATCGAAGTCACCAATAACTACATCCGGCTTTATCCCTAATTCGAGAACTCGGTGATAAGCTCCATCTAAAACTACTATCGTTGGACTCCACTCTAATAAAGAGCTCAACAAAGAGTAACTGCAAGCAGCGCCATTAGCTATAATTAGAGCGGGTTCCTGACCTTCTCTTATGACATGGTGTGATGACATTTTGGTGCAATATTTCAATAAAGCTCAATAAAGAAAAATTTTGACCCTTTTATTTGTAGTAAATGCGGAAGCTACTGGTTTTTTATATTGGCCTAAGTTTGATCTTGTTTTCTTGTAAGAAAGACAAATTCAACCATCAAAGTGAATGGTTAAGTCCAATTATGAAAACAAGTATGGGCCTATCAGACCTTCAGTTTGATAGCCTTATTACCACTAATGCAGATAGCACTGTTGATCTTGTATTTACTTACAGTGAAAAGCTAGATAGCTTATTGAGTATTCTGGATGTTCCGGACAGCTTATCTGAAGTGTCTTTCAGTCTTACACAACTGGTGCTTGAAGATAGATCTTTTGCAGATACTCTGACACTCAGAGAGATGTATCCTCCCATCATACTATATAATGGGCAAGAAGTAGAGCTGGAAGCTCAGAATATTACGGCCGATAATGGAACTACATTAGATGTTACTGAAGAGTTTTTTGAAACGGCCACATTTAAGGAAGGCTTTCTCGATATTAAAATAGACAATGATTTACCGGTAGAAGCTGAACTTATTGAATTTGAGCTACTCAATGCAGATGACCAATCAGTAGTGGTAAGTGGAACATTCAATAATATTCCGGCTTTTGGCTCAGACTCACAAACTTTCGACCTGGCAGGTAAAACGGTAAATGGAGTCTTGGAAGCAAAAGTGAAAAGAATTAAAACTAAAGCCAGTAATGGTAAGGTTCTGATAGATATAACAAAAGGTTTAATTCTCAACCTAAATGTTAGAGACTTAAAACCGCTTTCCGCTACCGCAATTTTTCCGGCGCAGAACTTAATAGAGAAGAAGGATGAAACCACTTATAATTTCAAAGGTCCGGAGATTACAGTAATGCGATTGAAGCAAGGCTTTGTAACCATGAAGGTCTTTTCTACAATAGAAGAAGAGATAATTCTAGAGTACATCGTTCCCCAGAGTAAGCATGTTCAAACCAAAGAACAAATTAAAAGAACCTTTGTAATTCCACCTTCTAAAAATGGAGTCCCTTCCGAGATAGACCAAAACTTTTCAATTGGTAATTACGAAATTCTGTACAAAGGTCAAGACCCAAATAAAGCTCCTTTCACTAATACTTTTTACAGTGAATTGAATGCAAGGATTGAATACACCGGTGAGGTACGATCATTAGCGCTAAGCGACAGTATCTTTGTTCAATTTGGACTAGTAGATGTAGTTCCGGAGCTTGCAATTGGTGGATTTGGTCAAAATAGTTATGTGTTTCAAGACACGCAAGACTTGAAACCAATGAAGAACATTTACGGAAGGTTGAATCTGGATGATGCCCGGTTAAGTGTGATTTTTGAAAATGCTTTTGGAATAGAAGCGGATTTTACCATCAACAGTATTGTTGGGGAGAACACAAGAAGTGGTAAATCAGTAAAGCTAGTTTCAACTGACATAGGAGTGCCTTACCGCATTGAAAGAGGAATAAATGTTACTCCAAGTATCAGACCTTTCACGAAAAAAGTAACTTTTAATAAAAGTAATTCCAACCTTAAACTCTTTTTTGAGAATTTACCGGATCGAATTCGACCTTCTTTTAAAGTACTTACACAACCTGATGGCCACAATAACTTTACAGATTTTGCATTTTTCGATAGCTATCTTCAGTCTTCAGTAGAGCTCAAAGTACCACTTAGGATGGCCCTAGAAGATTTAAAAATTGTTAAAACGACTCCTTTTGCAATTGAAGATCCGGCTATACAAAATATTAGAAGTGCAAACTTTAAAATGAGGGTAATTAACAGCTATCCTTGGGAAATGGATTTATATCTGGAGTTTTTAGATGATCAGGGAACAGTTCTCACAACTTTATTTGGAAACCAAGGCGGTTTAATTGAGCCAGGATTTATAGACCAAAACTCAGGCAGAGTGTTGGAGCCAAAAGAAAACATTCTGGAAGTAGAGGTTAATCCGGAAAAGATGCGCTGGGTAAAAGAGGCAACTCAGATTCGTGTTTCCGGTACCTTTAATACTCCCGGGAATCAGCGTTATCAGCTGTATGATTTTTATAATATCGATATTAAATTGATTGCTGATTTTATCTATGAGAATTAAAACTACAGCTTTATTCATCCTTATTGCCGGAGGTTTATTTGCACAAACAGATAGCAGTTTTCACTTCACCGACTTCGATTTGCTTAATGCAGATCAAATTAACGAGAAACACGGCATAGAATTTAATGGGGGAGCATTCTATGAATCGAGCTCTGTTAATAGCCACATGGCTTCTGATTTCTTGTTTTCAGATCGTTTTACAACGGCTTCTACAACAAGCTTTAAAGACTTAAACGTAGACAGAACTAATTTAAGAACCGGAATACAATCAAACTTGATCTACTTTCCCAATTGGAATGAATTTGATTTTTGGATTGGCTTCGAGTATGACAATAGTCTTGTTTTAAGCATGGATAAGACCATGAGTGAACTGTTTCTATTTGGAAACAAGCAGTTTGCGGGACAAGATATTCGCTCTAGAGACAATAGCTTATTAAGCTATGAGCGTGCAGGGATTAAATTCGGAAAGCATAGAAAGGTGTACGAGAAGTTTCATTTGAGCTACAATTTGGGCCTAAGTGTACTTTTAAACCACCAGTATTTTGAAGCGTCTGAAATTGGCTTGTTTACGGAAGCAGAAGGAGAGTATTTAGATGTGATTTTTGATGATGTGAGTTACTATAATGCCATAGATGAAACCCAGTACATGGGAACCCTAGGGCTCGCTTTGCGTTATCATCACAACGATAGAATGGTGATTGGAGCTGAAGTGGAAAACCTATCATGGTATTTTAATAATGGCTTGAAGACATCATCTTCAGTGGCAGTTGATACTAGCTTTAGGTTTGAAGGAATACCGGTTACTTTGGATGTTATCTTTAATGGAGGCTTAGAGCGATATAGTGATTCTATTTCTAATAGAACTCTGGATAAGGATACTTTTGATCGGAGAATCTACTTCATGCCATCCTTGTTTCGGGTTTTTTACCAGCACCAATTGAGTGAAAAACACGGAATTAAGATAGAGGCATCAACTTCACAATGGCTGAGGTTTGGCTACAAAGGATCTGCTTCACATATCTACAAGCTAAACAATAGATGGGCTTTTCAGACCACGGTGTCTTATGGAGATTTTAGCGGATTAACGCTGTCTGAACAAGTAGAATATAAAAGCCCTTGGAATTTGAATGCCTATGTAAGATTATATGGCATTAATGGTGCTGTAGCACCGGTGTACTTTACTGCCTATGGCGCTTTCATCGGGGTGTTTATAGACCTGTGAAGCCTGCTTATAAAGCGATCGCCAAAATCAATCATTTCAATAATCTCTTCGCAAGTTAATGTGCGCATATATCGAAATATAAGGATGATATTGTCTTGGCACTCAATGTGATAGTCTTCCTCATCACTTAAGAAGGTCTGAAAATCTTCATCTAAAAGCCTCTTAATTGCTACTTCATCTTTACCCTTAATAGACAGTCTGTGACTCAAGCTTGCATCGTGGCCAATATCAAGCTTATTGTCATCAGTAAACTCAAGGAATCGAGAGAAAAAGCGCTCGTGTTCTACTGAGAAATTTGGAAGATCCTGATCAAAGATTATTCTGAGCATAGAACAGTGATGTACTTCAGCCATCATTAATGCACCCTCGTCAAAAGTGACATCATTAATTTCCCAGATTACGTCTGAGTCGAAGCTTCCTCTGATATTATTTTTAGCATACTCAATAGGTCTGCTTGTAAAAAACGTGTTTTCACGTAAACGGGTAATCTCCCAGTTTAAAGAGGGGTCAAACTCCCAGCCTTTTTCAAAGCACATCTCTTCCAGTTCCTTCTGTCTTTTGCTTAATTTCTTCTGTTTCAGTGGAGGAAGTACATGTATACTGTATGGATGTTCGCTGGTGGTTAGATGATCGTCAAGACCTAAAATTACATAAGATCCATTCTTCTCCGCTTGATAGTCTTCACCCCATTCATGAACATATTCCAATATTGAAAAATCAACAATTCGTGCAAGGGAGAAGTCAAAAATGACTTGTTGATTTTCAGGCATATCTCTCAAACTTTTTTCAAGCCGCACTACTCCTGCAAAGTTTACAACCCCTTTGGGCTTTACGTAGTAATGATTATCAATTTTACTTAGTTTGAACGAGGGAGCGAATAGATATTTTGCAAATAAGGTAGCAGGAAGACTTGAGCGAATAAGGTGAATTAAAAGAGTAAACATCACCCCAATAACAATCCCCCATAGTAGGCTAGTAATCAGAGTAGCAACTAAAGTAGCAACCAAGATAAATAGCTGTTCGTAGCCTTTCAGGTTGGCATCTTTAAAAACTTTTGGACTGGCCAGTTTATAGCCTGTATAAACCAATATAGCGGCCAATGCTGCCAGGGGCACCATTTGTATCAAATCAGTTAAAAGAAAAAGATATAGCACTAAAAACAGACCGTGATAGAAGCTAGATAACCTCGACTTAGCGCCGTGATATAAATTAACAGAGCTTCTTGAGATCACTGTTATTACCGGCAAACCACCTAAGGCGCCACTTAAGGCTGTACTGACTCCTACTGCAGTTAAATCGTGGTTTAAATTAGTTTTTCTTTTAAATGAATCTAGCTTGTCTACACCTTTAGCTCCTAGAAGAGTTTCAATGGTTGAGATTAGAAATATTGAGAAAACCAAAACCCAAAATTCAAGTAAGTTTAGAAATGAAAAATCTGGGTAGAATGATATGCTATTAAAGATATTCTTTGGTAATGTAATAAGATTATCGGAGTTGATCTGATGAATTGAACCTAAAATTTGAGCTTCGCCGCCGGAGAATGAAAGGAATGCTTTATAGAACAAAATTGAGCTGACCAGAACCCACATTGGTGCCGGAACAAACTTGATAAACTTGCTTTTGACATGCGGATGTCGAGCTAATATGAACAAGCTATTTACGAAAATTATTGCAATTAGCGGGTTCATGTTTAGAAGGCTTTTTGGAATAGCCATAAGGCTTTCAATAGTGTTTCCTCCCGAAAACTCCACTCCTAAACCAACATGTATTTGATTAGCAAATATTATAACGCCAATTGCTGCAAGAATTCCTTGAACTACAGATGATGGCACAAAATTCCCGTACTTTCCAAGTTTAAATAGCCCAAACAAAGCCATCAATGCACCTGCAATAATGATCGCCGCGAGCACAACAGAGAATCCACCTTTAGCACTAATAGCATCAAATCTTTGGATTGCAGTGAAAATAATGATGATCAATGCAGGTGATGGCCCATTAATGGTAACCTTCCCACTTCTAATAAAAGTTGTAATTAGTCCTCCAACTATTGCGGCTATTAGTCCGGCCATAGGCGGAGCACCTGCTGCGATTGCAACACCCAGCGCCAATGGTAAAGCCACTAATGACACACTAAAACCGGCAACTAAATCACTTCTCCAACTACGAAGAGCAAACTTGATTCCGGAGTTCGATATTTCTTTGGACTCCTTCAATAAAAAATTGCGCTAAAGCGCTAAAAATAAGGCTTATTGAGCAATTGCTCCTTGAGAGTATAATGGAAATTCTTCCATTAGTTCGTGAACTGCAGTTCTAACTTCTGCAATAGTTTCTTGATTATCAGTGTCATAAAGCACCTTGTCTATAAACTCAACCACCTTTGCCATATGGGGTTCTTTCATGCCTCGAGTAGTGATTGCAGGAGAACCTATTCTGATTCCTGAAGTTACAAAAGGAGATCGAGTTTCAAATGGAACCGTATTTTTATTAATGGTGATATCAGCTTTAACCAAGGTGTTTTCTGCCAATTTACCTGTTAGTTTATCACTTTTCGACCTTAGGTCAATTAGCATTAAGTGGTTTTCAGTACCTCCACTTATTACTTTATATCCGAGATCTACAAAATCTTTTGCCAGCGCTTGTGCATTTGCAATCACTTGCTTGCAATAGTCCTTGTATTCAGGTTGAAGAGCTTCTCCAAAAGCAACTGCTTTTGCTGCAATTACATGCTCTAATGGTCCTCCTTGCGTCCCTGGGAATACAGCACCATCAAGCACAGCAGACATCATCTTCAACTCTCCTTTCAGGTTCTTATGACCCATAGGATTCTCAAAGTCTTTTCCCATCATAATCAAGCCACCTCTTGGACCTCTTAAGGTTTTATGAGTTGTAGTTGTAATAATATGACAGTGAGGAACAGGGTTATTTAGTAAACCACTGGCTATTAGTCCTGCGGGATGAGAAATATCAGCCATAAGAATAGCTCCAACTTCATCTGCAATCTCTCTAAATCGTTTGTAGTCCCAATCTCTCGAGTAAGATGATGCACCGCAAATGATTAATTTAGGCTGAACTTCTCTGGCTTTTGCAGCCACCTTGTCCATATCAATTAGTCCTGTTTCTTCGTCAACATCGTAAAATGCAGGTTTATAGATTTTGCCTGAAAAGTTTACCGGTGAACCATGCGTTAGATGTCCTCCATGAGATAGGTCAAATCCTAAAATTTGATCTCCGGGCTCAAGCACACCTAGCATTACAGCTGCATTTGCCTGCGCTCCACTATGCGGCTGAACATTCGCCCATTCGGCTCCGAAAAGTTCTTTAGCGCGATCAATAGCCAACTGCTCTATTTGATCCACTATTTCACAACCGCCGTAATATCGCTTACCTGGAAGGCCCTCGGCATATTTGTTCGTACAAATTGAACCCATTGCTCGCATTACTGCTTCGGAGGTAAAATTCTCCGATGCAATTAGCTCAATTCCGTGTCGCTGACGATTTAACTCATCATTGATTAATGAGAATACGATGTCTTTCATAAAATAAATTTAAGCGTTTTGAGCAACTTCTATTTCATAACCCTCCATAACAGGGTTCACTAATACTTTTTTACAAGCATCTTCAGCAATAGATTTTGCCTCTTCCTCGGAATTAGCATCAATATGCATCACAATACGCTTACCCACTCGCACATCGGCTACCTGGCTAAGACCAATTTTGTTTAATCCCTGATGAACAGTTTTACCCTGTGGGTCTAATAATCCTTTTAATGGCAGGACATTCACGTATACTTCGTAAGTCATGATGATTGCAGTCTATTTTGAACCGTCAAAGAAATGACGATATACATTATCAAACAAAGAAACAGACCAAAAAACTTGAAAATGATGAGTATGGGAACAGCACAAATCAAGATTATGAGTCGTAACCTATTGAGCGTGAGATTTGCCGAACCTACTTTGAAGGATAATAACTTCCAGCTACTATTCATCAAATACGATCCTACAATCACAAAAAAAGCGAGGAAAATACCGGAACTGACTAGTTCATATGTCCAAGAAGGGAAATCAGTAGTTAGCGGAATTCCAAAAGCAGCTAAAGCTAAAGCGGGAGTGGGTAATCCTGTAAAGTACTCTGTTGATTGAGAACTGATGTTAAACTTAGCTAGTCTATAGCCTGCAAAAGCAGGGATTAATAGTGCCAAGTATTCCAGATGATAGGGTACCCCGATATTGGAGTAAAAATTATACAATACTAAACCTGGAGCTGCACCGAAGCTAACCATATCTGCCATAGAATCCAGTTCTTTTCCTATGTCAGATTGTACTTTGAGCATTCTCGCTGCGGTACCATCCAAAAAGTCTGCTACTAAACAGACTAGAGCAAATAAAGCAGCTTGAAAAAATTCGTATTGAAATGAGCAAACTATGACCATTAAACCTGATACCAGATTGCTTAAAGTCAGTACATTTGGAATCTGTTTGCGAATCATTTTTCAGATGCAAATTAATAACATTTAAGGTCTTGCATGATTTTTATCCCGTATTCCTCATAAATTAACGATTGTTAACCCTGAACTAAAAGTTGATTCATACGTTTGAACCCTAGTTAAAAAAATGAGAAACATCTGTTTATCCCTTTTTCTGACCATTTTTTGTTTCTCGGCCTTTGCTCAACAATATAGTATAAGCGGTCGTGTAAAAAACATAGAAGATGGTGAAGATTTAATAGGCGCCATTGTGAAACTTGAGTCTGGAGGGGGTGCATATACTAATCAATATGGGTTCTATTCCATTACAGTGAGTAAAGGCCAGCACAAGGTGACGTATAGTTATTTTGGGTACCAAGATCAAACCCTCGAATTCAATGTAACAAAAGATACCGTAATTAACATTGAACTTGTGCCGGAAGCAGATGAAATAGAAGCTGTTACCGTTAGTGCCGAGAAAGAAGACAGTAAAGTTGAAAACAAAGAAATCTCTGTTGTGAAAATGGAGATGAAAGACATTAAAGAAATCCCGGTAATTTTTGGAGAGGTTGATGTCTTAAAGACCATTACTTTACTCCCCGGAATTCAAAGTGGGGGAGAAGGAAGTACCGGAATAAATGTAAGAGGTGGAGGACAGGATCAAAACTTAATTATCCTAGACGAGGCCACAGTTTATAATGCCTCCCACTTACTAGGGTTCTTTTCCGTTTTTAATGGAGATGCAATAAAAGGCCTCGAAGTTTACAAAGGAGGGATTCCGGCGAAGTACGGAGGACGTCTTGCTTCCTTAATCGATATCAGAATGAAGGATGGCAACAGCAAACAGTTTGCCGGTGCAGGAGGAGTAGGCACTATATCAAGTAGACTGACCCTAGAGGGTCCAATAATAAAAGATAAGTCCTCCTTCATGATTGCAGGAAGACGATCTTATGCAGACTTGTTTCTGCCATTTGCTCCTGATGAAACGGTGCAGCAAAGCACATTATATTTCTACGATTTGAATCTAAAATCAAATTATAAAATCAGTGATAATGATCGCTTGTATTTAAGTGGGTATTTTGGAAGAGATGTTTTTGGATTAGGAAATCTTTTTGGACTAGCTTGGGGTAACGCTACAGCTACTTTGAGGTGGAACCATATTTTTAATCAGAAGCTCTTTGCAAACTTCTCATTGGTTTATAGCGACTTCGATTATGGATTCAGCATAGATTTTGACGAGAATACCAATATTGCCTTTGATCAAAACATTACAGATTACTACGGAAAAGCAGACTTCATATATTACGCAAATACAAAAAGCACGTTTACATACGGAGGTCAGTTAATTTATCACGACTTCAATCCCGGAACATTTACTGCTCTCGAAGATGTACAGCAATTGGATAAGCGTAAAGCATTTGAAAGTGCAATTTATATTGATCACAACTATGAAATTGATGCGAGGTTCAACATCAGATATGGATTGAGATATTCCGCTTTTGCTAATATGGGTGGAACGCTTTATGAGTATGTAAAAGACGAGAATGGGCAGCCAATTTCGGACCTTACCCAAGAAACAGAATACGATAACGCACAGATTAGTAATTACTTTGGTGGACTGGAGCCAAGAGCTAGTGTGAGTTATAATCTCAATACTTTGACTGCTCTGAAATCTACTTATAACAGAACCATCCAATACATTCAACAGGCAAGCAATACTGCTTCGGCTTTTCCAACAGATCAATGGTTTTCTTCCAATAACAATGTAAAGCCTCAGATTGCAGATCAAGTTGCTCTTGGGCTATTTAAGAACTTTAAGAAAAACTTTGAGACCTCTGTTGAAGTCTATTATAAATGGATGCAAAATCAGATAGATTACCGAGAGGGAGCAAATCTGTTTTTTAATGATCAGCTAGATGGCGAACTTCTTTTTGGAAAAGGTTGGAGTTATGGGGCAGAGTTTTTTATCAATAAGACTTCAGGAACTACTACCGGTTTTATTTCATATACCTGGTCAAAATCGATGAGACAAGTGGATGGTATTAATTTCAATGATCCATATCCAACGAATTTCGACAGAAGACACAACCTCTCTGTAGTTGTAAGTCAGAAGTTGGGTACACGCTTTGTGTTGAGCGGTACATTTGTTTATAATAGCGGTAATCCATTTAGTCCTCCTGTTGGAAAATACTTCTACCAAGATGGATGGAACAATATTTACGGTTCTCGAAATAACTATCGAATTCCAGATTATCACAGAATGGATCTTGGTCTAACACTAAAGCCTAAGGAAAGCGAAAAAAGATTCAAAAGCAGCTGGAATCTATCTGTTTACAACGTGTATAACAGAGAAAATCCATATGCTATCTATTTCCCGGAAGCAAATGCAGAACAAGCTGAGAAATTTGGAGTTAAAGAAGGCGACACTATCGCTGTTCAAGTTGCTTTATTTAAAATTATCCCATCATTAACCTGGAACTTTGAGTTTTAACATGAAACTGAATAAAATAATATTGGTTCTTACAGCCTTCATTGCACTAACAGCGTGTGAACAGTTGGTACAAATAGACTTGCCTCAAGGTGCACAAACCATTGCAGTTGATGCGGAAATAAGTACAGATTTAAGACCTTGGAAAGTATTTATTACGAATACTCAAGCATACTACAACCAAGATACTGTAGCAGGGGTTGAAGATGCCATTGTTGTGATTTCTGATGATGATGGTAATGTAGATACTCTGGAGCATGTTGAAAATGGCGAATACAGAACCATCAACTCCAGACAATGTGTTCCGGGCAGAACCTATACTCTTGATATCCAGCACAATAATACATTGTTCTCTGCAAGCGAATTATGTAGGTTTCAGTACGACATAGACACCTTTCTTTCGTTTTTTATACCGGAGACCAATGGTTTTATTCAGAAAGGATATTATGTGTTTGAAGTAGCAAATGAGTACGAACCGGATGGCGACTATTATTTATGGAAGATCTATAGAAATGATACCATGTTAGATGGCTTTGGTCTCATTCTTGACGAAGACCAAAACAGAGAGGTCAGCTTTTTTAATTTGAACATCGACCCCAACGATATCGAGAAAAGCATAAGAGAAGACTCCATATCTCCTCGTCCTTTTCCGTTCAACTTTAAACTCGGAGACACTGTTGAAATTGAACAGTTCTGCATAAATAAGAAGTATTACGAATTCCTAATTGAGCTTCAAAACCAACAAAACAGAAGTGGTACTCCTTTTGATCCTCCACCTGCAAACCCGAAAAGCAACATAAGTAATGGTGCATTTGGTTACTTCAGTGTTGTAAATATTAAAAGAGCATCAACTATTATTTTGGAGTAATTAAACCGACGCTTTTCATTATTTCAGCCTTACTTTTTTCGTATTCTTCTCCTGTTGCCGGACCTGAAAATCCGCTGTGAATTGCCTTCACCTTGTGGTCCTGATCCAAAAAGATTAAAGTAGGGAAAGAGGCTACTCTTTCTATAAAACTGAAAACTTGAGAAGCTGAATCTTTACTAGCCATACCACCATAGTACAAGCTGTAATTCAAGCCTAAGGCCTTCTTGTAGCGTACTAGCTTTTCAAATGCGCTTTCTCGGTTTTCAGATCGCTCAAACCCAACACCGATAAGTTTAACTCCTTCAGTCTGCAGCTCTGAAACTATTTCATTCAGATATCTGCTTTCATCATAGCAATTTGGGCACCATGAACCAAAGATTTGTATAATCAGCGCCTCATTCTGAAACTGACTTAAATCAACGTTCAAACCTGAATTAATATCGGTGACTTGGAAAGAAACAGGTGTTCCGGATATGTCAATTCTCTCCAATGCATCGGTCAATTGAAATGTGTCGTTTGGCTCAGCTGTCCAAGTTTCTGTATAATGATGACCACTGTAAAATGTACCTGTCAGCTTACCTTCCGTTCTTTGAGCGGTAAATAGAAAGGCATGAGCAAAGTCAAAAGTACTCAACCAAAGGCTGTTATTGTGAAGTTCGCCGCTTAAGTATCGGTAGTCACCGGTTTCGGTGAGGAATGTTCCAGATAACTGACTTTCGTTTTGCTCAAAAATTGCGATGGCAGGATAGGTTTCTCCATTATCTTCCTTAAAACTCACTTTCCACCGGTCTTCTATTGAGTAAGTTTTTAAGAGAGTAGGATTGCCAGGCTTTCCTTTGAGTTTCATTTTATAGTTTCCCTTTTCCTTGTTATACCACCAACCTGATATCGCTTCACCTTCCTCTTTGAACCGTAGCAATGAGTTAAAAGCAGGGTGCTCCACTTCAACACTGTCTTTTAGAAACTTTTTAGCAAGCCGAATGGTGTCAGACCCATTTATCACCCAAAAACTATCCTTTGTAGATATGGCGTAAAACGGTAAAGTAAGCTTGCTATTGATTTCCAGAGTGCAGAGTAAAGAAGTTGAGTCTTTAGCTTTATTGCTGCAGGAAGCATGAAGAATAATGATGGTTAAAAAGAAAAACAGCTGTTTCACTTGCTGCGCATTTTGTCGAGGGTGTTATTGAGCTGAATATAATCTGAATCGGAAACGTGCTTTAACTCTTCAATCATCTGAGAGAGTGCGAGGTTTAATTCTTCTAAAGTATTCAAACCTGCTTTAGTTAACACCACTTCTGCTTGTCTTCGATCATGCTCAGAAATGTTTCGCTCTACTAATTTTTTTGTTTTTAGTTTTTCTACCAATCGAGATGCGTTTGACATTTTGTCGATCATTCTATCGGTAATATCATTGATAGAAACCGGCTTTGGGTGCTGTCCTTTCAATATTCTCATCACATTGTACTGCTGCATTGAAATATTATAAGGCTTGAATAATCTATTCATCTTTCCGGTGAGAAAGCTGTGTGTGAACGCAATATTCACTACGGCTTTTTCAGTCTCCGACGAAAATTTATTCTGTTTAATCTGCTCTTCGATCTTCATTTATGCCAGTATTATACGGCTAGGCTATAATCGACAAACTTAGTTTAAAAATGTTTTTCAGCGCCTAAAAGAGGAGCTAAATCTAAAAATAAGGCCTTGCTGCCTAAACTTCTTTTAATTGCGAACGTTTTTAAATCTCATGAACAGAATATTTGGACTGTTAATCTTCTTTGCTATCCTTATCGCTCTTGATTTCTATGTATTTCAAGGCTTTAAACTATTGGTGAAAAGGTGGATTCCTGACTATAGTCAGGTTGCACATATCGTTTACTGGGCACTTCCTATCCTATTATTTGGCGCATTGATTCTTAGTAATGTGTTTGGGAGTGATGCCGGAATAAGATCAAACTCTTCACGATGGATCGTTACTGCTATTTTTATGCTTTACCTCTTTAAGCTAGTATGGCTTTTGTTTATAGTGATAGACGATGTAGTACGTTTTGTGCGCTTCTTATTTAATGCTTCAGATCGACCTAACGAGGATATGCTCGGTAAAATCAAAAGATCCGAATTTATTGTGGGAACAGGAGCGCTGGTTGCAAGTACTCTGTTTGGAGGCTTGCTTTATGGAGTGGTGCGTGGAGCACATAATTACACAGTGAAGAATAGAGCTATCCGACTTAAAAACCTTCCTAAATCCTTAGAGGGTTTAAGAATCGTTCAGATTTCTGATATCCATTCAGGTAGTTTCTGGTCTAAGAATGCGGTAAGTAAGGGGGTTGAAATGATCATGGAGCAGAAAGCAGATTTAATATTTTTCACAGGAGATTTGGTGAACGACAGAGCAGAAGAGTTTGAGCCTTTCCTCGAGATGTTTTCTAAAATAGAAGCTCCCTTAGGCGTTTATTCTGTTCTTGGTAATCACGATTATGGCGACTATGCTTCTTGGCCGGATGCGAATGGAATCACCAAAGAGCAAAACTTGGAAAACCTCAAACAACACCATGCTAATGCAGGTTGGAGACTATTGATGAACGAAGAGGTTCAACTCGAGCATAAAAACGAAAAAATAAGCATTATTGGAATTGAAAACTGGAGTTCTCACCCAAGGTTTCCTAAATATGGCAGCCTAAAAGATGCATATCAAGGTTCTGATTCCGGATTAAAACTTTTATTATCTCACGATCCAAGCCATTGGAAAGCGGAAGTAGTTCAGGACTTTAAAGATATTGACATTACGTTTTCAGGTCACACCCACGGAATGCAGTTTGGGGTAGACTCAAAGCACTATCGCTGGAGCCCGGTAAAGTATCAGTATCCCGAATGGGCAGATTTATATCAAGAGGGTGATCAATTCCTATATGTAAACCGTGGATTTGGATACTTGGGATATCCAGGTAGGTTAGGGTTCTATCCTGAGATTACAGTTTTTGAATTAAAAAGCGATTTAGCCTGAACAAACTCCTGAAGTAAGCCCGGGTCTTCTTCGAGCTTGTTGCCAACTACTACAATATCTGCTCCGGCCGAATAAACATTCCCGGCATCTTCTTTACTGCGAATTCCTCCACCTACGATCAATGGAACTTCAATTTCATTTTTAACTGCGGAAATAGTTTCGGAATTGGCGTGAAATAAGGCGCCGCTTCCACAGTCGAGATAAATAACCTGATTGCCTAGCATGGTGCCGGCAAGGGCAGTAGAAGCCGCAATTCCGGGTTTATCTTGTGGAATGGGAACGGTATTGCTAATGTAGGATACAGTTGTAGTTCGTCCTCCATCAATTAGAATATAACCTGTAGATAGGATTTCTAATCCTGATGTCTTTAATTGATAAGCCGATTCTACATGCTTTCCAATAAGTAAATCGGGGTTTCTACCACTGATTAAACTCAAAAGTAAAATGGCTTCTGCATCCGGATGTACCTGATCCGGGTTTCCCGGAAAAATAACACAAGGTTTATTTGTTTTAGATTTTATTAGAGAAAGACAATGTGCCATATCTCCTTTTGTAACCAAACTTCCACCGACAAATAAAAAATCAACTTGAGCAAAAGAAGGATCAGAAATTAATTCATCTAATTGAGCATCAGTAGTTTTGTCTGGATCAAGTAAGATTGCAAGCATTTTGCAACCCCGACTCATATTATGCGTTATTTTTTCTAATATGGTGATAAGCAGTGAATTAGCGTGTAAAAATAAGAGAAATTTTCCTTGATTTAACAGATTAAAAAACGAACAATAACCTTAATTTTTTGTTATCAACATTGCAAATCTCTTAAAAATAAGTCAATTCAAAAATTTTAATGTTAAAGTGTGGAAAACGGTAATGAGTTGATGAGCATTTTAGGTTTAGTTTTGACCAAAAACTCACCTTAATTTTTTAAGGCACTAAGAAGACTAAACCAAGAACATTAAAATTTGAATAGCAATCCATGAGTCAAAAAACTAGCACAAAAAAATCAGGGTTAAAATTCTCTCGATTCTTTACTAAAGAAGGAGTAGATCCAACCGAACTGTTCGATTATGAATATCGGACTTCTGTTATTAAAAATCCGGCAGGAGATGAGGTATTTAAGATGGAGAACGTTGAAGTTCCCAAGGAATGGTCGCAAGTGGCAACAGACATCTTAGCCCAAAAGTATTTTAGAAAAGCAGGTGTTCCTCAAGAAGATGGAACTACCGGAAGAGAAACCTCTGTGAAACAAGTGGCTCACAGGTTAGCTCATTGTTGGAGAACCTGGGGAGAGGATCATGGATATTTTGCTACTAAGAAAGATGCTCAGGTATTTTACGATGAATTAGTCTTCAGCATTATCGGACAATATGCTGCGCCAAATAGCCCTCAGTGGTTTAATACAGGTTTACATTCTTCATACGGCATTACCGGAAAGCCACAGGGACATTATTACTGTGACCCTAAGACCGGCCAGGTAAAAAGATCAACATCGGCTTATGAGAGACCTCAACCACACGCTTGTTTCATTCTTTCTGTGGATGACGATCTTGTAAACGAAGGTGGTATCATGGACCTATGGGTAAGAGAAGCTAGAATCTTCAAATATGGTTCAGGGGTTGGAACAAACTTCTCTGCAATTCGTGGAGCCAGTGAAAAACTAAGTGGAGGCGGACAGTCGAGCGGCTTGATGAGTTTCCTTAAAATTGGCGATCGTGCAGCGGGAGCTATCAAATCAGGAGGAACTACGAGAAGAGCTGCTAAAATGGTGTGCCTAGACTTAGATCACCCTGAAATTATGAGCTTCATCAATTGGAAAAAGGATGAAGAGAAAAAAGTAAAAGCATTAATCGATGCAGGCTATCCTTCAGATTATGAAGGTGAAGCATATCAAACAGTATCAGGACAAAACAGTAATAACTCAGTTCGTATTCCTAATAAATTCTTCGAAGCTTTAAAGAAAGAAGGAGAGTGGGAATTAATTGCAAGAACTTCAGGTAAACCAATTGGTTCTGTGCCTGCACAACAAGTTTGGGATGATATCTCATTTGCAGCTTGGGCTTGCGCTGATCCGGGTGTTCAGTTCGATACAACAATCAATGAATGGCACACATGTCCTGAAGGTGGAAGAATTAACGCTTCTAACCCTTGCTCAGAGTACATGTTCTTGGATAACACTGCATGTAACCTTGCATCACTTAACTTAAGAAAGTACTTTGATGTTGAAACTTCTAAATTCGATGTTAAAGCATTAGAATATTGCTCTAGACTTTGGACTACAGTACTTGAGATTTCAGTCTTAATGGCTCAGTTCCCAAGTAAAGAAGTAGCTAAATTATCATATGAGTATAGAACTCTTGGACTAGGATATGCTAACTTAGGTTCAGTGTTAATGGTTTCAGGTATTCCTTACGACAGTGAAGAAGCAACTGCAATCTGTGGAGCGGTTACGGCAATCATGACGGGTACTGCTTATGCAACCTCTGCTGAAATGGCGAAACACTTAGGACCATTTGCACAATACGAAAACAATAAAGAGCACATGATGCGCGTGATGAAAAATCACCGCTATGCTGCATATAACTTAGATGAATATGACGGCTTAAGTATTAAGCCGGTTGGAATAGATCCTGCTCATTGTCCAGATTATCTTTTAGGTGCTGCTACAAGCGCTTGGGATACTGCAGTTCAGTGGGGAGAGAAATACGGGTATAGAAACGCTCAAACTACAGTTATTGCTCCTACCGGAACCATTGGTTTGGTAATGGATTGCGATACAACAGGTATTGAGCCCGACTTTGCACTTGTTAAGTTTAAAAAACTTTCAGGTGGAGGTTATTTCAAAATTGTGAATCAATCTGTACCTATCGCTCTCAAAAAACTAGGTTATTCTACTGAAGAAATTAAAGACATTGTGAATTATGCTAAAGGGCACGCTACTTTAAAAGGTGCTCCGGGTATTAATCACGAAACATTATTGGCTAAAGGATTCAATGAAGAAGATCTAACTAAGATTGAATCTGCACTTCCATCAACTTTTGAAATTGGTTTTGTATTCAACCAGTGGACTCTTGGAGAAGATTGCCTTCAGAGATTAGGCTTTAAACCTGAACAATACAATGCCGAAAACTTTAATCTTCTTAAAGCATTAGGATATAGCAGAAAAGAAATCCATGAAGCAAATGATTTTGTTTGTGGTACGATGACCATTGAAGGTGCTCCTAAATTGAAGGACGAGCACTTACCTATTTTCGATTGCGCGAACAAGTGCGGTGAAAAAGGTACTCGATACATTCACGCTCATGGTCATATTAGAATGATGGGTGCTGCCCAGCCTTTTATCTCAGGAGCGATTTCTAAGACCATTAACCTTCCTAACGAAGCAACGGTAGACGATATCAAGTCTTGCTACCAGATGAGCTGGGAATTAGGCTTAAAAGCTAATGCGCTTTATCGCGACGGCTGTAAACTATCTCAACCATTGAGCAACAAGTCTGATAAGAAAGAGGAGGAAGAGGATGAGATCACAGCTGTAGATAAGGTAGTAGGTGAAATTGGGAACACCAATATTGAAGAACTTACTCAAGAGCAAGTATTAGATGCGGCTCAGAAGATCTTAGATAACTCACAGAGTACAGAATTTATGCGTCAACTATCCAGAATAGTAGAACGTAAGAGGTTACCTTGGAAACGAAGAGGATTCACACAGAAAGCTAAAGTAGGCGGACAAACGCTTTTTGTTAGAACTGGTGAATACAGCGATGGCACTTTAGGAGAGATCTTTATTGACATGCACCGTGAAGGAGCAACTTTTAGATCTTTAATGAACTGTTTCTCTATCGCAGTTTCGATTGGATTACAATATGGTGTACCTTTAGAAGAGTATGTAAGCAAGTTCACGTTCACGAGATTTGAACCAAGTGGAATTGTTGAAGGTCATCCAAACATTAAGAACTCAACTTCTATTATCGACTATATCTTTAGATTGTTAGGATTTGAATATCTAAACAGAGCGGATTTAGTTCACATTAAGCCGCAACCGAAGGAAGTAGTTGAGAATAAAACTGAAGCTAAATCAGAGAGTCCTAAGTTGGTTTTAGAGTCTAAGCCGGTATCAAAACCTACCGAGAAAGCTCAAAAAGCAGCAGGAAACCCACAACCGGTAAGCTCAGGAACAGCATCTGATGCTCTTCCATGTACCAACTGTGGAAGTTTAGCTTTAATCAGAAACGGTACTTGCTTGTTGTGCACCAACTGTGGTACTACAACAGGCTGTAGCTAATCAAAGCCTTAAATACAAGTAGAAAAGTCACGCTTCGGCGTGACTTTTTCGTTTACCAACATTTTTAGATAAATGTGGATAAATTTGGGATAACTGAAATGATTGCCTATTTTTGATAATACTACTTGAACTTAACTAGCGTTTCATGAACATCCAATTTGCCGAACACAAGAATGATTTCGAAGTAAGCACAGATGCTTTACTGTTTGAAAATCAACCCTTTAATGGAGTCCTCAAAAGGGACAGCGATGAAGTGAATGGAGAAGCCATTTGTCATTATCAAAATGGCAAGAAAAATGGAGTCTTTAAAGAATGGTACCTCAATGGAGAGATCAAAGAAGTTTCACTTTTCAAAGATGGAGAACTACACGGTCGCAGAATTTGTTATTGGCCAAATGGAACCAAAAGGTATCATGTGAATTATATCAACGGTGATATGGACGGAATTTATGAGGAATGGGATGATAATGGCATGAACAAACAAACCAAGATCTACTACAAAGGAAAATTGATTAGAATTCAAAAAGTGAATTCTAGCTCAATCGCTACTCCCATGTAATTCTACGGTCTCTTTTAGTTTATCGTACCACGTGCTTCCGAACTTTCTCTTCAATGCGGATTCACAAAACTCAAAGACCCGAATCTCTTCTTTTTCACCTTTATCACATGCTGCTGAACAGATATCCCATTTGTGATAATTTAGAGCGTGATATTCATTGTACTTCTTAGCCCTTATAGGATATAAATGACAGCTTATTGGTTTCGGAAAGCCAAAGTCATGCTTTCTGTTAGCGAGTTCGATTGCGCATGCCAGAATCCCCGCTTTACGAACAGCAAAGGCACATTCTTTATTCGGTTTACAAGTAGTTACAGGCTCGTCAAACACATCAATTTCAGACACTCCTAAATGAGCAATAGTCTTCAGGCCTTCTTCATCCATTTCCTCAATTATAAGAGGCAGAGCGGCTTCAATTTTTTCGATTTCTCCTTCTTCTAAAGGAGCACCTGTATCGCCCTCTACACAGCAAGCACCTTTGCATGCACTGAGATTGCAACTAAACGTTTTTTCAATAATGTCTTCAGAGAGAAGACAATCTTCAACAATGATCATAGATCTTCATCTAAATAACGGGAATAGCCTTTACTTTCTAGCTTCTCCGCTTTATTCAACACTTCTTCTTTCATCCTGGTAGTAAAATCATGTACTGATTTCCTAATGGACTCATTATGGGTTGCTAAAATTTTTGCCGCAAGTATACCTGCGTTTTTTGCTCCGTTAATTGCAACAGTAGCTACAGGTATTCCCGGAGGCATTTGCACTATGCTATGGAGCGAGTCTACACCATTTAATGTTCTCGACTTTACCGGAACACCAATCACGGGTAGAACTGTTAAAGAAGCTACCATTCCGGGTAAATGCGCCGCACCACCTGCGCCTGCAATAATCACTTTTACATGAGCACTTTCGGCAGACATTGCAAAATCATACATGCGATCCGGTGTTCTATGAGCTGATACTATCGTGAGTTTATAAGACACTTTTAACTCATCCAGTACTTTCGCTGCTTCAGCCATAACCGGAAGGTCTGAGTCTGAACCCATTATTATTAATACATCTGCCATATGATAACAAAGTTAATTGATCTCCACTAATTCTAGCGATTCCCTCACCTTATTCATCTTTTCTACACAGTCTTCTTCATTCTCCCCCAAAACGGTAAAATGTCCTAATTTTCTGTATGGAGACGATGTAGTTTTACCGTATAAATGAATATAGGCTCCGGGCACTTGTAAGACCTCTTCTAGGCCTTCTACTGAATACCTGCCGCTAAACCCTTCCGGTCCTAAAATATTTGCGGTTAAAGCATGCTGAATCTGGGTGGTGTCACCTAAAGGAAGATCTAGTAAGATTCGGTTAAGTTGTTCATATTGAGAAGTGTAGCATGACTCGATTGTGTGGTGGCCGCTGTTATGTGCTCTAGGAGCAATTTCGTTTACATAACTATTTCCTTCCTCATCCATAATAAACTCAACAGCATATATACCGGGACTATTAAACCCTGTAACGGCCTTAATCGCCTTCTTTCTGAGTTGGCTCTCACGATCTGAACTTATATCTGCAGGGCTAATTAGATAATCCATTAGATTAGCTTTTGGATCGAATACCATTTCAGATGCCCTGTAAGTGTTTACCTCACCGGCTCTTCCAATGCATACAATAACACTAAACTCTCTCGCTTTTTTTACTATTTTCTCTATTACATACCCATGCTCACTCTTTAAAGACTCATCTCCGGAATCAATTAATGACTTAAAAGATGATTTAGATAACAACTGTACTCCTTTACCGTCATACCCTCCTTTTCGATGCTTCAATACAAACTCTTCATCAGGCCAATTATTTACTGAATCTTGTAATGCGTCCGAATCACTGAGCACAAAATCTAATGTGGTAACAGCGTTTTCCCTATAGTAGTTCTTCTGCAATCCTTTATCTTGAATCAACTCCAAAACTGATGGCATTGGAAAAACAGGGCAAATTTGTTCAACTTCCTTTAAGGCATCTACATTCACATGTTCAATTTCATAAGTGAGTACATCGCTAATCTTGGCAAGAGCTGTGATAGCTTCAGCATCATATAGCGAGCCTTCAATTATATCTTTACAAACAAGTGCTGAAGGACAATCTGAAGATTTTTCGAGTACCCGGTACTTGAGATTCATGCTCGAGTAACTTTCAATCATCATTTTACCTAATTGTCCTCCTCCAAGTATGCCAATTTTCTGCGAAAGTTTGTCCCTCATAGTGGCTGCAAATTTGCGGATATTTTTGACAGTACTTCTCTATTTTAGGAGTAAAATTTGAGGACGTACCATCATTTAGGAATAGTTCCGGTTTAATATGATTGTCTATATCTCAATACAAGAAGAACTTTATAGGTATAGTCAGATTTTCTAATCCTTTATTTTTGCTATCTAAACATACTTATGAAAAAGCTCATTTTACTCCTTTTTGTCGGGTTTTTCTATGCTAATGCAATAGCTCAGTGTAGCATTGATCCTTGGTCTTTAGATAAAAGAATTACTGAAAGTGACCTTGTAGTCGAAGCAAAGGTGCTTAACTCAGAAAGTACATGGGATATTATGAACCATAATATCTATACCGTTCATAATCTGCAAGTTTATAAGGTTTTCAAAGGTGCAATTCAAGCCGAAGAGATTCAAGTTGTGACAATGGGTGGTACAGTGGGGATGGAGTCTCATGCGGCTCACCCTTCTTTTGAAATACAAAGCGGAGATATTGGAATCTTTCTGCTTAGTGAAAATACTTTCCCGGTTGAAGGTGATAAAATGTTCATGGCAACAGCTTCAGTACAATCGCTTATTGCCTACGACATGACTCATTTCAAAGCAAGGGATGGTGAACGAATTTTCGAATCAATAAATTTTGAACTATATCCATATTTAGAAAATAAATGCGAGCAAGATCTTACTGTAATAAAGGGCTTTAATCCGGAAGCAAAAGAAGGAGATATTACCCCTCTTGCACCTCCGGTGATTGACTCTTTCTCTCTTGATACAGTTAGCTCCGGTACAGAAACCGTGATTAAAATTTATGGTACAAATTTTGGTTTTGCTCAGGGCACAGATAGTAAAGTAGGGTTTAAAGATGCCAATTACGGCGACGGTAGATTCTATTATCCTCCAATTAATTGGAGTTATATCAATTGGAGTAATACCGAAATTGAAATGTATGTTCCAACTCGTGCAGGTACAGGTGTTGTTGAAGTTGTAAACGCAGCCGGAGAAAATGGAGAGTCAACGGATGAATTGTATGTAAAATACTCGCATTTGAACACACTTTATGGAACTAGCCCAACAGATACACAGTTTTATTTAATTGATCATTTGGATAAAAATGGACAGGGGGGATATAGCTGGCAAATGACAGATAGTTTCTCTGCCAATAAGCCTGCTGTAAATTCCTTTATTAGGTCCCTCGAAGAATGGCGCTGTGGTACAGCAATGAATTGGATTGTAGGAAAAGATACCAGTTTAGATCAATTAGCATCAGATCAAGTTAATATCGTTCGATTCTCAGATTTAGGGGGCAATACATTAGGTGTTTGTTGGTCGAGATATACGGGTTGTTTTAATGGTGGAATATTGTATTGGAGTGTGAGAGAAATGGACATTGAATTCGATAGCACGTATCCTTGGTACTATGGTACGAATATGCCGGCATTCAGTGAATACGATTTTCAGTCGGTAGCAACGCATGAACTAGGTCATGGTCATCAGCTTGGTCATGTGAGAGACGACTCAAAAATCATGCACTACTCCTTGACGAATGGAGATAGATCGGTAGATTTAAGTGTTTTTGATTTAGAGGGTGGAGTTTATGTTAGAGATAGAGGAACTCAATCCAATGTTTGCGGAGATGATCCAATAACTGCGGTAATTGCCGGTGAGTGTCAGATAAGCGTGCCAACTTCCATGTTTACATTGAGTGACACAGTGGTTTGTCCGGGTGAAGATATTGTATTTACAGATGCATCTATGGGTAAAATTGATGCATATGAATGGTTGTTTGGAGAAGGAGCGAGTGATAGCATCGAAATTACAGGAGGGCCTCATACTATTAGTTATGATTCTGGTGGAATGAAAACCGTGCAACTGGTGGTTAGCAATGATTTTGGTAGTGATACCAGCGAATACACTTTACTTGTTTTGCCTGCACAGCCTGAGCAGCCTTTGAGTTTTATTTTTGATGATACTGCATGTTTTGGCTTGCAGACTTATACAGTTCTAGATAATCCGTTATACTCAGGTTTTGTATGGAACTTGTCCTCCGGTGGAGCATTTAACGGTTCAACCAATACTAATTCAGTTCAGATAGACTGGACATCGGCCGGTACACATCAAGTTTCAGTAGTGGCAGTAAATGCATGTGGGTCGAGTGAGGCTCAAGAGGATACTATTCATATTCTTCCGGAAGCCCTTGCAGGCTTCTCGTATAATGCAGATGGCACAACAGTTACCTTCACTTTTGAAGGAGAAAATGCGGATAGTATAGAATGGCACTTTGGCGACGGAAATATCAGCAGAGATAGTAATCCTGTATACAGCTATCCGGATAAAGGAGATTATACCGCTGAGTTAAAGGTTTGGAATGAGTGCAAAAGAGACAGTGTTTCTCAATCTTTTAATCTTCAATTTCCCGTGGGTATTGCAGAACTCAAACAGAACTTATCTGTATATCCTAACCCGGCTTCATCCGGTGAAACTTTGTATTTTGAAGGTACTCAAGTGAACCGACTTACTCTTTACTCCACCGTTGGTGCTACCGTGTTAAAGCAGGAGCTTGTTTCAAATTCATGGTTTATTCCAAACCTCGAGGACGGTTTCTATGTTATAGAGGTAGAAACACAGCAAGGACGATACGAGATGCGCTTGCTGATATGCAATCAATAAAATGCAAAGAGTAGTTGTTGGACTATCAGGTGGGGTTGATTCTTCAGTTGCAGCATACTTGCTACAAGAGCAAGGCTATGAAGTAATTGGGGTTTTTATGAAAAACTGGCACGATACTAGTGTCACTATAAGCGATGATTGTCCTTGGGAGGAAGACAGCAAAGATGCGCTTCTAGTAGCTGAGAAGCTGGGTATCCCATTCCATACCATCGACTTAAGCGAACAATACCATCACCGTATTGTAGATTATATGTTTAAGGAGTATGAGGCCGGCAGAACACCTAATCCTGACGTGCTTTGCAATCGCGAAATAAAATTCGACATCTTCTTGGAGCATGCTTTAGCACTAGGTGCTGAGTATGTAGCCACCGGTCATTACTGTAGGAAAGATTCCTTTATCGATAAAGATGGCAAAGAGGTTCATCGCTTGCTTGCAGGTAAAGATCCAAATAAAGACCAGAGTTATTTTTTATGCCAGGTGAATCAAGAACAACTATCGAAAGCCTTGTTCCCAATAGGTGAATTGTTGAAACCTGAAGTGCGTGAAATTGCTAAAGAAAATAATCTGGTTACGGCTGAGAAGAAAGACTCTCAAGGCTTATGTTTTATCGGAAAAGTAAAACTTCCGGATTTTTTAAAACAACAACTCAAGGAAAAAGAAGGAAATGTGGTTGAAGTAGACTCAGCTTGGGAAGGGTATTCCAGAAGCAAAGAAGAGATAGAAGGTGATTTGTATACAGAATCTGACGGCAAAGTAATTGGCACCCATAATGGAGCTCATTATTACACGATTGGCCAAAGGAAAGGTTTAAACATCGGAGGTTATACAGACCCGCTCTTTGTGCTTCAAACCAACACTCAAACCAATACAATTTATGTTGGAGAAGGTGATGATCATCCCGGCTTGTATCGGAAAGGACTTCACATTAATAAAGATGATGTGCATTGGGTGAGAGAGGATTTAGGATTGAAACCGGGAGAGGAGAAAAGCTATGATTTAAGGATAAGATACAGGCAGCCTTTATTCAGAGCTCTTCTGCGTTCTACAGACACAGGATTAGATATTATTTTCGATGAACCACAAAAAGCAGTAGCCCCGGGTCAATTTGCTGCATGGTATCAAGATGATGAGTTGATTGGATCAGGCGTTATCGCCTAAAAAGAAAAAAGGGCTGAATTTATTCGAAAAATTCCTAATAATGTAGGATTTGGCTCCCTCAGTGTCGCGACCTACCTACGTTCATTTCCGCGAACGGAAAATCAAACTGACATGTCTAGCTTTAGGCCTGCTCTTGAGCACTTCGTTTGAAGCCGGTAAAGTTTATAGTGTTGAATTTTTCAATTATCTTCTCCAGCCCTATGATTCAAATATAAATAAAATTGTAAAGTGATCGAAAAATCGTTGATAAGTATTTTAATGCCCGTAAAGAACCCGGGTAAGTATCTGATTCCCAGTATAGAATCTATATTGGATCAAACTGAAAAACACTGGGAATTGATAGCTGTGGACGACCATTCAACCGATGATTCGCACCAAATTCTTCTGGATTTTGCTAAAAAAGACTCAAGAATACAGGTTTTAAGCAATGATGGTGAAGGCATAATAAACGCGCTCAGAACAGCCTACAGGGAATGTAAGGGTGAGTTTGTACATAGAATGGACTCAGATGACATAATGCCGGCAAGGAAGCTTGAAATGCTTCTGGAGAAGTGTGAGAAAGGAACTGTAGCTACAGGTCCGGTGGAATATTTTTCAGATGACTGGCTGGTTGGTTTGGGATTTCAGAATTACAGAGATTGGCTGAATGAAAATATGAAATCGGGAAACATCTGGACCGACTTATATATGGAGTGTCCAATACCGTCACCGGCTTGGATGATTCATAGAGAGGATTTGAATAAAATAGGGGCTTTTCACTCAGAACTGATCCCGGAAGATTATGATCTCTGCTTTAGAATTTATGAAAATGGATTGAAGGTGGCAGTTTGCAATGATGTGGTCCATCGTTGGCGAGATAGCCAGGAGAGAACCTCAAGAAAGAACCCGGATTACTTTCCTATGGCGTATTACCCACTGAAAGTACATTACTTCTTGAAACTTGAAAAGGACGAAGATGATGTCTTGTTTTTATGGGGTGCGGGAAAAAAAGGTAAACTTATTGCACAGATTCTAAAAGATCATGGAGTTAAATTTCACTGGGTAACCGATAATAAGAATAAAATCGGACAGGATATTCATGGAGTTATAGTTGAAGAGGTTGATTTTGATCAACAGATTAAAGCAAAAACCATCATTGCCGTAGCAAGTCCGGATGATAAATCTGAAATACAGGAACTCCTAAACCTCAATGGTTTTGATAAGAATAAACACTATTGGTGGTTCTGTTAAAAAATGCAATCCGAGCATAGCCCGGATTGCATTGACACCATTAAGAAATTGAATATAAAGCTTACACGAATCTTAGTGCATCACCGTGAACCTTTTAACGATAGGTTCTTCAGTTCCGGTAATGTTTAAGTAGTAAATTCCGTTAGGCAGAGACATCATATCAAATACATAGCCTCTGTCTGTGTTTTTAATTTTTATTAAGGAAGTAACATCCATTCCGTCTGAGTTGTAAATGGCCATTTGATCCTGTTTACACAGAGCACATGTAATATTTACAACACCTTTACTCGGATTAGGATAAAGCAAAATAATTCCGGGTTCTAAGTTAAGCTCAACACAAAGGGGTTCTGAAAAGGCTCTTTGGCCATTGAAGTCATATTGTACCAATCTGTAGCAATTATCTCCGGGATTTGCTCCAATATCTCGGTACGAATAATAACTGTTTTGTTCTGTTGTTCCATTACCCGGAACATAACTCAACATCACCCATTCTCCTCGGTCATTAAGCTTTTGAAGAATATAATGAGAACAGTTTCTTTCCGAATTAGTAGCCCATTTTACATCTACATTGCCTTCCTTACTTGCCACTGCCTCATAGTGAATTAGATTAACTGGCAATGCAGAACAACTAACAAGCAGTTCGAATTGAGTATTTGGACTAATAAAAGATTCCTCTCTCACAGTCACATTAAATATTCTATGCCCCGTAGTAGGGTTATTATTAAAATAAGCAAATGAGTCGATGAACTTCTCGGCTTCTGCACTTGTTAAAGTTCCGGAACTTTTCGTAATTCTCAATGTCTTAACACCTCCGCTAACTGTGGCATCGAAACTATATGTAGTTCCGAGAAGTGTTACATTTGGGATACTTGCGCCGTTATTAAAATCTAGTTCAATTGTATCATTAGCGCTGGCACCCTGAATCACAAATTTCTCATCTGATCCATCAATGATGGTTGAACTGTTAAAAAAGAAAGTGATTTCGTCAACGGTATTATTTGGAGTGTTGATGTTAGTTCCACCTCCAGTGAAATATGCAGGTTTGTTACAAAATGTATCTATTTTGTTTTTGCCTCCTGTGCTGGTGTCCAAATCTAAGTCCGGAGTCCAGAATACGTCCGGAGTCCAGTAGTCACCAGGACTAAAGTCAATAAAGAAATAGGCATAACCATTATTGTCTGCTCCAACTCGTATAGAAAACTCACTCATCTGAAGGTAGCTAACCTTAACTCTTGTTCGTGTATCTAAGACATTAGAAACATTGGCTGAGTAATCAGATCTGAATTTAGTGAGTCCTGAATTAACATTATACGAAGTACTTACTCTCGTGTTTGTTGCCAAACTTGATGAATCAAAACCACCAAACTCATTGTATTGATTCGTATTAGAGGAACCATTACCATCAATATCATAAGTATTAATCATACTGTTTTGAAGTGTGATGATAGTACCCGAGTCTGTTGAATTGTTATAAGAACCTCCAAGGATAAACTCAAATCGAAACTGAGCATATCCTCCGCCACTGTTGAAAGTGAATTGGGGTGAAAAAAACCTCGGCTCATTATTTGTCATGGATGCACCTGAAGTGCTGGGGTTGTCGAAGTTGATACAATTACCGCTGCTTATGGCTTCGGTTCTAACTATTGCATCAATCTGCTGCGAGCCAATCGTGATTACGTTTTCATACAACACAATATCGCCGGCATCTGTTCCATCTCCGACTTTATCGGTAATAGTTACCCCGGAACCACCAAAATTGATGTCGCCAAAATTGACATTAAATGTTTGTCCAAATGAGAAAACACTGCAGAATACTGCTAGTGGTAGTAGTAGTTTTTTCATAATTGAGTAGTAGTTAAACTAAAAATAAACTACAACACAAGACGATAATAATAGATGAATTGCGTAGTAGTTTGAATGGTTAATTCAATACAAAAGTATAAGAAAAAAAATTGAAAAATTATCAAAAAGTTATATGGTTCTGAAAATCAGACGATTGAAATTAGTCGACCTCTTCGTAGTCCACATATTCGCCTTCAATGTTGCGATCTTCACGACTACTTTGACTTGAGCTACCTGAAGAATATCTCGGTCCGCTATTGCCTTGACCATGGCCTCCTTGATCATGACTGACCAAAGTGAAGACACGCATCACACGTCTTAGAATCCAGAGAATTAATACAAATAGAAATAAATACTTCAGCATATTGCTTTAATTAAGACGAAACTAAGCCTGAAATGTTTGTATACCAAAGACCTTATCGACTAAGGTACATGGATTTTTGACTATAAAGCTCTCTGAACTTAGGATCTTTAGTATCCTTCACAAACAATATTGCTTCACCTGTAGACTTCATCTCCGGTCCGAGCTCCTTATTAACATTAGGGAATTTGTTAAATGAGAACACCGGTTGCTTTATGGCATAACCTTGAGGTTTTGGCTCAATTTTGAAGTCTTTCAACTTATTCTCACCCAAAATAATTTTGGTTGCAATATTTACATATGGCACCTGATAAGCTTTACAGATGAAAGGTACAGTTCTACTTGCTCTAGGATTTGCTTCAATAACATAAACTTGCTCATCTTTCACAGCAAATTGAATGTTTAAGAGTCCAATTACGTTCATGGCTCTAGCGAGTTTCTTGGTATACTCTTCAATTTGATCGAGAACTTTTTGAGAGAAGCTAAAAGGTGGTAACACTGCCGAAGAATCTCCGGAATGAATACCTGCCGGCTCAATATGTTCCATCATTCCAATGATTTCTACATCTTCACCATCACAAATACAATCAGATTCCGCTTCTTCTGCTCTATCTAAGAAGTGATCAATTAGTACCCTGTTTCCGGGTAAATCGCCAAGTAGCTCAATTACAGCTGCTTGAAGATCTTCATCATTAATCACAATCTTCATGCCCTGCCCACCGAGTACATAGGAAGGTCTTACTAGAACGGGATATCCAACTTCATTTGCAACCTGAATGGCTTCGTATGCATTCTCTGCTACACCGTATCTTGGATATGGGATTTCGAGTTCCTTAAGTAGGTCTGAGAAGGATCCGCGGTCTTCCGCTAAATCCATGTTCTCAAAGCTGGTTCCCATAATCTTAATACCTTCATCTCTCAGTCTTTCTGAAAGCTTCAATGCAGTTTGACCACCCAACTGTACAATCACACCTTCCGGCTTTTCAAGTTCAATAATTTCATAAAGGTGTTCCCAGAAAATAGGTTCAAAATATAGTTTATCTGCCGTGTCGAAATCCGTACTTACCGTTTCGGGATTACAGTTAATCATGATTGCTTCATAACCACATTCTTTTGCGGCCATTAAACCGTGAACACAGCTGTAATCAAATTCGATTCCCTGTCCGATCCTATTTGGCCCGGAACCAATTACGATAACTTTCTTCTTATCAGTCACTACCGACTCATTTTCACCGTCGAAAGTGGAGTATAGGTAGTTTGTTGGTGAACTGAATTCTGCAGAACAGGTATCCACCATCTTGTATACTCTATTAATGCCCAGCTCTTTTCTCTTTCTGTACACATCCATATCGGTGCAATTTTTAAGAGTATGAGCAATTTGAGCATCGGAGAAACCTTGATGTTTTGCAAGTTTCAGCAATTCGGGATCAATATTTTCCAAAGTGAACTTTTTGATCTCCTGCTCAGTTTTTACCAGCTCGTAAATCTGCTCTAAGAACCAAGGATCTATCTTGGTGATTTTTTGGATGGATGAAATAGGAACTCCCAAGCTCAAAGCATCTTTCACATGGAATATTCTATCCCAACTAGGGTTCTTTAAGCTGTCAATAATAGGATCTAATTTCTTCAGTTCCCATCCATCAGCTCCCAGACCTAGTCTCTTTATTTCGAGTGACTGACAGGCTTTTTGAATGGCTTCTTGAAAGCTTCTTCCAATCGCCATAACTTCACCTACAGATTTCATCTGTAAGCCCAGTGTGCGATCTGCCCCTCTGAATTTATTGAAATCCCAACGAGGAATTTTTACGATAGTATAATCAATAGCCGGTTCGAAGAATGCCGATGTTGTTTTAGTTACCGGATTCTTTAATTCATCGAGATAATATCCCAGTGCCAGTTTAGCCGCAATTTTTGCGATTGGATAACCGGTTGCTTTTGAAGCTAAGGCCGATGATCTTGAAACTCGAGGATTGATTTCAATGGTAATTATGTCTTCGTTTTCAGGATTTACCGAAAACTGAACATTACAACCTCCTGCAAATGTCCCCATGCTACGCATCATCTTAAATGCCATATTTCGCATGTTTTGGAAACAAGTGTCGCTAAGTGTCAGTGCCGGCGCAACCGTAATCGAGTCGCCGGTATGAATACCCATAGGGTCGAGGTTTTCTATGGTACAAATCACAGCGATATCATCCTTGCCATCGCGAAGCAATTCTAACTCGTATTCTTTCCAGCCTATTACCGCTTGTTCTACCAATACTTCATGGGTTGGAGAGGCTTCTAGACCTCGCTTAACAGCGACATCAAAATCTTCTTTGGCATGTACAAATCCACCGCCGTAACCACCCAGAGTATAAGAAGGTCTGATTACTAGTGGGAATCCAATTTCCTGAGCTACTTCTTTTGCTTCAAGGTATGAGTTAGCAATTTTTGATTCTGCAATTGGAATTCCAATCTCCATCATTAAAGAACGGAACAAATCTCGATTCTCCGTTTTTTCGATTGCATCAATATCAACTCCTATTATTTTAACATTGTATTTCTCCCAAAGGCCGTATTCATCGGCTTCTTTAGCCAGGTTTAATGCTGTTTGACCTCCCATCGTTGGAAGCACCGCATCAATTTTTTGCTCATTTAGAATTTGTTCTAAACTTTCAACTGTTAAAGGAAGTAGGTAAATATGATCCGCCGTAACCGGGTCGGTCATAATTGTTGCAGGATTCGAATTAATCAATGTGACTTCGATTCCTTCCTCCATTAAACTGCGGGAAGCTTGACTTCCAGAATAGTCGAACTCACAGGCCTGGCCAATGATTATAGGCCCAGATCCAATAATAAGAACAGAATTGATTGAAGTATCTCTCGGCATACCGGTTAAATTCGGGCAAAATTATCATTTTTGTCCGCATAAGACAGGAATGTGGATAAGGAAATAGAAGAAGATAATTTTGATATTAGGTTTCTAAAAATTGGAAGCGGAAACCGAGTATTGTTTAGTTTCCATGGATATGGACTTGATGGATTCTCATGGCAGCCTTTGGATCCGGTGCTAAGCGAGGTATATACAATTTATCATATTCATCTTCCATTTCATCAAAACTCTGTTTTAGAAATTAATGAACACCAACATTTTGCCCAAGTGTTTCAAAAGTTTCTAGAGCTCCGGAACATCCATCAACACAAAATCGACCTTATTTCATTCAGTCTGGGTTCAAACTATGTTTTGCATCTGATCGAAAACATGCCGGAGAAAATAGGAAGAGTTCTAATGCTTGCACCCGATGGCTTCAAAAAAATAGACCTGAGAAGATTGCTGAACGGCACCAGTATCGGGCGAAGAATCCGATCGAGATTTATTTCAAAACCCGGTTTTTTTTATACGATTTTAAAAATAGCCAAAGCTTTGAACTTCATCAACAAGAATGTGTACGAATATTATCGCACAAACATTGATAAACAAGAAGACAGGAAGAATTTGATGTATCGATGGGCAGCTGTTTTTCACTTGAAAGTGAATCTCAATAAGGTATACACCAATATCGCGAAGCATAAAATAGACTGCAACATTATAGCCGGAGAAAAAGATACGGTGATACGACTCTCTGAATTTAGAAAATTAAGAAATAAACCAATTTCGGTTCAAACTGTGAATATGGGTCATATGATGATGGTTCCAAAACTCAGGCCCATGCTTGAAGACTGGATTAAATCAGACCCTCTTCTTCGAAATAATGAATGATATGATGTCTTAGATAGCTTTCTTGTTCAAATAACTCCTGATGCGGAAGCTTTTGTTTCAACTCCCAAACCGGCCATCCTTTCTCGTCAGTTCCCTTCAATTCATAATGTCCAGAGGTACTTAGAACCCGACAAGTAGCAATATGCATCAGTTGCACCTTTTCTTCCTTGCTATAATTCTGTCTGCTACTTCCTAATTCTCTCATTCCAATGAGATAAAGAATAGCACTCAAATCAGGCGTTTTTTTGAAAACACTTTCAATTAAGCTCCTGATTTTCATCCATTTATCCTTTGCAGACTCAGTCTCTGTCATATCCTGTTTTAATTCAATTAACTTTGTTACGGTCAATGTTACAAAGATTACGCACTGAGACAAAAAAACGAGGTGTTTTTTTAAAAGTTAATACCGAAGAAGGATTTGAGATCCAAAAGGGAACACTAAAAAAACTACTGAGTAAGGCTAAGGAAACAAGCTTTGGCGAGACATATCGTTTTGAAGAAATATTAAAATCTGATCAGTTTAGCGCAGACTTTGCCGAGGCAATTCAAGCGGGAGATTATTTGAAAATGCTTCCTTGGTGGACCCGCTGTAGAATGGGCGAGTCTAACGTTACTTGGCCGGGTTCAGTTTCGCATTACGCAGTTAGCTCGGGAACTTCGGATGGAAGTAGTAAGTATATTCCAGTAACAAAGCAGATGCTGCGCTCTATTCGAAGAGCGAGTTTAAGACAAGTATTGGCAATTAGCGCAACAGATGTACCGAAGGATCACCTGGCAAAAAAATGGTTGATGATTGGTGGTAGTACTGCGCTGGAATACAACGGCATGTATTATTCGGGCGATTTAAGTGGAATAACTACAGGACAAGTACCTATACCATTTCAGCGAATATCAAAGCCGGAACCTCGAATTAGAAAGGAAAAAGATTGGGAACAGAAGATTGAGCAAATTACGGAAGAGGCACAGAAATGGGATGTTGGAATGGTAGCTGGTGTACCTGCTTGGGTAAAACTCCTCTTTGAGAATATTTTAGATAAATACAAGATTGAAAACATCCATGAACTTTGGCCTCATTTTGAAGTTTACATTCATGGCGGTGTGAGTCTCAACCCATATAAAAAATCGCTGGATGCCTTGATGGGCAGGCCCATCAAATACTTTGAAACCTATTTAGCTTCTGAAGGCTTTATTGCATTCCAAAGCAGGCAAGATAGCAATGGAGGTATGAGGCTATTGCTCAGAAATGGAATCTATTACGAGTTCGTTCCTTTCAACTCCGATAATTTTGATGATAATGGTGAAATGAAACCTAGCGCTAAGGCTATCACTTTGGCTGAAGTAAATGATAAAGAAGAATATGCACTGCTTATTTCAACGTGTGCCGGAGCTTGGAGATACCTCATTGGTGACACGATAAGATTTACTGATTTGACTCGCTGCGAAATTCAAATAACAGGTAGAACCAAACACTTTCTATCGCTTTGTGGGGAGCACCTCAGTGTAGATAATATGAACAAGGCCATTGAGATTGTGGCTGATGAGTACAATGTAAATTTTGAGGAATACACGGTTGGTGGAGTTCCATTTGAAGGTTTTTTCGCCCACGAATGGTACATTGGTGTAGATCGAGAAGATATTTTAGATAAAGCGAATGAGATTAAGGAGAAACTGGATATGACCCTTAAAGTTTTGAATGATGACTATAGAACAGAGCGTTCGGCAGCATTAAAAGATGTTATAGTTCATCTTGTACCTAGCTCTTATTTTATTGATTGGTTAAAAGAGAAAGGCAAAGTGGGATCACAGAACAAATTTCCAAGAGTCTTGAAAAACGAATCATTGAAAAGTTGGAAAGAATTTATAGAATCTAGAGCTTAATGTGGTATGTGTTATCTGCAATAGGCTTGCTTATTGCATTTTTAAATGGTAGAATGGCTAAAAAGAAGGGATATTTCTTTTGGCGTACTTTTTTCTTTACGATAATCTTAGTGATTGCAGTGCTCGCGATTCTGAGCAAGCTATTTGTTACACCATGATGTTTTCAGAGAAATGCTCTTCAACTTCCTGAAGCGTTGCATAGATCTCTTCAATATCCATAGATTGAACCAATTTGGTTCTGTATTCTTTAAAATGCGGCAATCCTTTAAAGTAATTGCTATAATGACGCCTCATTTCAACAATACCTAAATGCTCGTTTTTCCATTTTAAAGAAAAATCAAAATGCTTTCTGCACACAGCAACCCGCTCTTTTATTCCGGGTCCAGGTAGTAATTCTCCGGTTTTTAAATAATGCTTGATTTCATTGAAAATCCAAGGATAGCCAATTGCCGCCCTACCAATCATTACCCCGTCTACACCATAGCGGTTTTTCATCTCCAAAGCCTTTTGAGGTGAGTCTACATCACCATTACCGAATACCGGAATTTTCATTCTGGGGTTTTCTTTGATTTCCCCTATAAGGGTCCAATCCGCTTCTCCCTTATACATCTGTTTTCGAGTTCTACCGTGTATGCTAATCGCCTTTATACCAACATCTTGGAGTCGCTCGGCAACTTCAACTACATATTTAGTACTCTCATCCCAACCAAGACGGGTTTTTACTGTTACCGGAAGATGCGTGCTTTTAACGATTTCGGCTGTCATCTCCACCATCTTAGGGATATCTTGAAGAATTCCTGCGCCAGCTCCCTTACATGCTACTTTTTTAACAGGGCAACCGTAATTAATATCGATAATATCGGGATTAGCAGCTGTTGCAATTTCCGTGGCTTCTTTCATGGACTCAATATCAGAGCCAAAAATTTGAATGCCAATGGGGCGTTCATACTCAAATATGTCGAGTTTTTCTACGCTTTTAACTGCATCGCGAATGAGTCCTTCAGAGCTAATAAACTCGGTATACATTACATCGGCCCCGTTGTCTTTACACACTGCGCGGAATGGCGGATCACTCACATCTTCCATGGGTGCGAGTAGTAATGGGAAGTCTCCCACCTCGATATTGCCTATTTTCACCATATTTGCCCCGATATAAATGGATTCTTTAGAGAACGGCAAAGATACAGAATTGTTCGAAGAACGCCGATTAACCAGACTTCAGGCAGTGGTACACTTTCTGATGGGTTCCGGACTCTTCATCGTATTCTTTCTAATATTCTACATGATTGCGCTTGTTACAGGAGCTCAAATGACAGGTTTAAGTTTTGAAGAAATAGCAAGTAACTTCAAAGCGCTTTATGATAATCCACTGGTTTTGAAGATTGTCAATTTCCTGGCTTCATCGGTTCCTTTACTGATCGTTGCAATCATTATTGGCTTTATTTCAAAAGTGGGAGTAGGGCGTTATTTGGCTATAGATAAGCTACCAAAATTGAGGCCCTTTCTTTTATGTGTTCTCTTTTTTATTGCAGTTCAACCTCTGGGAAGTTGGCTCCTCGAAATAAATCAAAACCTCGACCTTAGCTTTCTTCCGGATAGCATTGCAACCTGGATAATAAACTCCGAGAGTTTAAATAATGAAACTTACCAGGCTATGTTTGGGTCGGGTGAGTTTGGAGGCTTGGCAACCACTCTTATTTTTATGGCGCTTATGCCGGCCATTGCCGAAGAATTCTTCTTCAGAGGCTTCTTACTTCGAGTAATGAATGGAACGTTTCAAAACTTCCATATGGCGAATTTGGTAACAAGTTTGATTTTTACTGCGATTCATTTTCAGTTTTTCAAACTGTTTCCGATGATGATCTTGTCACTCACATTAGGCTACCTCGTATACTTTACCGGTTCCCTGTGGATGTCGATTTTAGTCCATCTGGCAAACAATGCGATTACCATTCTATATGTTCTCTCTCAAGACGGAGGAAATTATCAGGAGATGATGACTGAAGGCTCTCAAATGCCGTGGTTTATAGTGTTGATTTCTAGCTTCGCACTTGTGGGTTTATTCGTCAGCCTAAATAATAGCGATTTACATAAACTCAAGAATATTTATGAATAACTTCACCAAGCGTATCATTTTTGGATCAATCTATGTGGCAATGGTGGTTTCATCAGTTGTTATTGGAAATCCCTGGTTTGTATTCTTGATGGCTTTATTCACTTTATTGGCAATTTTAGAAAGTATAAAGTTAAACAATGATCAGGCGAGTAGAAACAAGGAATTAACAGCCTTGGTTTATTCAGGTATTATTGTATATCTTGCTCTATACCAGCCTCTTGACCAGTTTACATATCATTATTTAATCATGTTTGTGCTTCATCTAAGTACAGTGTTTTTTATCCGAAAGTCGATGTTGGCCAAAGGAAGATCGTCCCTGCTATTTGATACTTTATATATCTGGCTTCCATTGTTTGCTTTAGCTATTCATTACACTCAAGCTGAGGGGCAAGCAGTAAACGATATATTATTCCTATTCGTAATAATTTGGTGTGCAGATTCATTTGCTTATGTTAGCGGTAAGCTATTTGGAAAGCACCCTATTTTTCCTGAAACTAGTCCAAAAAAGACCTGGGAAGGGACAATAGGAGGAGCAGTACTAAGTGTCCTAGCTGTTTTTATTATACAGAAATTCTGGTTTCAATTAGATTTCAATATGTATATCACAGCCGGAATCATTGTGATATCTTCCATAAGCGGAGATTATCTTCAATCTTTTTACAAGCGAAGATTAGGAGTTAAAGACAGTGGATCATTGATTCCGGGACATGGAGGAATACTAGATAGAATCGACTCTATTTTGTTTAGTAGTCTTCCTTACTTGACATATGTGCACCTGATTGCTGAAAAATAACAGAACTGAAGGAAACAAGGTATTATTTAATAAATACATTTGCCTAAATAATTGCTGATTCAATATTAAATGACAATGAAGTACAAAGAACCGGCTCCTATAGTGGATAAGCTTAATCCATTGGAGTCTATGATGGAACGCTTTCATGAAGCCTCTAGAATTTTAGGTCTTGATGAATCTACTTACGAAGCACTCAAATCACCGGAGAAATCTGTGATGGTGAGCTTACCGGTTACCATGGATGATGGAAACACAAAAGTGTTTGAAGGTTTTAGAGTGGTTCACTCTTCAAAACTAGGTCCATCTAAAGGGGGAATCAGATATGCTCCAAGTGTACATTTAGATGAAGTTAAAGCACTAGCTGCATGGATGACATGGAAATGCGCCGTTGTGGGCATTCCATATGGAGGTGCTAAAGGTGGAATTAATTGCGATCCGCGTTCAATGTCTCAAGGTGAACTAGAAAGACTTACAAGAACTTTTACAACCGCTATGCGCGATGTTTTTGGGCCGGAAAGAGATATTCCTGCTCCTGATATGGGAACGAATCCACAGACCATGGCCTGGATTATGGATGAATACTCTAAACTAGCGGGTGTTGCAAGTCCGGCTGTCGTTACCGGTAAACCACTTGTACTTGGCGGTTCTCTTGGTAGAGTGGAAGCTACCGGACGAGGAGTTATGGTTTCAACACGAAGCGCTATGGCTAAACTCAAAATGAATCCGGGTAATTCTACTTGTGCAGTTCAAGGTTTTGGAAACGTAGGTAGCATCTCTGCTAAATTACTAGAGATGCAAGGATTGTCCATTACAGCAATTTCTGATGTGAGTGGTGCTTATTACAATAAAAACGGAATCAATATTGATGAAGCAATTGAGTACGTTGCTCAGAATAAGAGTCTGGAAGGATTTAAGGGTGGCGATATCATTACAAATGACGAATTACTTGAACTAGATGTAGATGTACTTGTGCCTGCGGCGCTTGAAGATCAGATCACGGTGAAAAATGCAGACAAGATCAAAGCAAAATTGATTGTAGAAGGAGCAAATGGTCCTACAGCATCTAATGCCGATAAAATCTTGAATGAAAAAGGAATTCTAGTTGTTCCTGATATTCTCGCTAATGCAGGAGGTGTTTCTGTATCTTATTTCGAATGGGTTCAAAACCGTTTGGGTTACTTCTGGACCGAAGAAAGAGTAAATCGTAGAGCAGATAGAATCATGAAGCAAGCATTTGACAATGTTTATGCGGCTTCTAAGAAATATAAAGTGAGCATGAGAACAGCGGCTTATATCGTAGCAATCGATAAAGTAGCGAGCACCTCAAAGCTCAGAGGAATATTCTAATGAGAATACATCGAGAAGGCTTTAAAATTATATTGATTTCAACTGCTCTTTTAGTTGGAGTCTTATACCTCCTCACATCTCTTAACTCACCTGCATGGTTACTTGCACTATTGGGGATTCCCTTATTAGTGCTATATGTGTTAATCATTCGGTTTTTTAGAAATCCCGAGCGAAAAGTGGATGCAACTCCCCATGGAATTGTAGCACCTTGCGATGGTAAAGTTGTGGTGATTGAAGAGGTAGAAGAGGGAGAGTATTTTAAAGACAAAAGAATTCAGATTTCCATTTTCATGTCGCCATTAAATGTGCATGTAAACCGAAATCCCGCCGGAGGAGAAGTTTCATATTTCAAATATCACCCCGGGAAATATTTGGTAGCATGGCATCCAAAATCAAGCACTGAAAATGAAAGAACAACTGCCGTAATAAAGCAAGAAGACGGAAAAGAAATCTTGTTTAGACAAATAGCAGGTGCTGTTGCTCGCAGAATACGCTGGTATATTAAACCGGGAGATCGCGTGGCAAAGGGAGATGAAATGGGCTTTATTAAGTTTGGTTCAAGGGTAGATATATTGCTGCCTGTAGATGCCGAAATTAAAGTGAATCTAGAGCAAGATGTTGTTGCTGCTGAGACTTTGATAGCTGTTGTTTAGCGATGACTTCTTTAGAGCGTGACTATCTTGTAACACGTATTGGCAACGAAAGAGCGGATGCCGTTCAAAAGTTTCTCAAAGATCACAATTGCGATCTCAAATTTACTCGGATGAGAAAATCAAAACGAGGAGATTTTAGGGTAAAAGGGAAACATTTGTTGATTACAGTCAACCGCGATCCAAATATTTATCGATTCATAATCACCTTGGTGCATGAACTTGCACATCTAAAGACGTACAAAGAATACAAGCTAAAGGTAAAGCCTCATGGCGATGAATGGAAAGGAAATCACAGACAGCTATTCTACCACTTTGACCTCTTAAAGCTATTTCAAGGCAATCCTGAGTTAGAAGAAGTATTAGATAATGAGTTGGAGAATCCTTCCGCTTGTTCGGGAATAAACTTAGATCTGGAGAAAAAATTAATAGTACATGATTTAAACACGGACCAGGTATTTCTTGACGATCTCCCTGAAGATGCTGTATTTGAGTTTAGGTCTGTGATTTACAGGAAGTTAGAGACAAGGAGAACGAGAGTTTTATGCCTAAATCTTAAGAATTCGAGGAAGTATACGATCAGTAAAGCCTCAACTGTACGGGAAATAAAAATGTAATAAAACTATCATTCGTATAAATTTTGTACGTATTTTTGGTAAGAACCAATTAATAAACTAGAGAATGTTAAAAGAATTCAAAGAATTTATGATGAAAGGCAATGTGCTGGAATTAGCTGTTGCGGTCATCATGGCTACCTATTTTGGTAAAATTGTAAACTCATTGGTAAACGACATCATTATGCCTGTAATAGGTAATATGATCGGTGGAGTTGACTTTAGTGAGTTTAAGGTTGTACTTAAAGAAGAAATCGTTGCAACAGAAACAGTTGAGGCTGTGCCTGAAGTAGCAGTGTATTACGGTACATTTATCAATCACATCATCACCTTTGTTATTGTAGCATTCGCAATCTTCATGATTGTTAGAGCGTATAACAAAACCAAGAAAAAGAAAGAAGAGGCACCTGCAGCACCTGCCGGTCCTACAGAAATAGAGCTACTTACCGAAATAAGAGATTCGCTAAAGAAATAGCTATACTACTTTCAGTTAAGTTTTATTTAAGGGGCAACTGTTGGGGTTGCCCTTTTTTATAATTCTGGATATGCAGCAGGATTGTACTCGTGCATTAAGCCATATGCAATATCAAAGAGCTCTTCTGCATTAGATTTTGAGAAGTAATCTCCATCGGTGCCATATGCTGGTCTGTGGTCCTTAGAGCTTAAAGTTTTGGGTGCAGAGTCAAGATATTTATAGCCTTCCTGCTCTTCCAATACTTTTTGCATCATGTAACCGGTTGCACCACCACTCACATCTTCATCCATAAAGATTACCTTGTTGGTCTTTTTCAAAGATTCAACAATTTCATGGTTTACATCAAATGGAAGTAATGACTGCACATCGATCAATTCAACTGATACTCCTTTTTGGGCTAACATTGGGATCGCTTCTTGTGCAATTCTAACACAAGACCCATAGGTGATTACAGTAATATCATTACCTTCTTCCAAGATTTCCGGTACTCCTACAGGAACAGTAAAATCAGCGAGGTTATCGGGTAAAGTTTCTTTCAAACGGTAGCCATTTAGGCATTCAATTACTAGAGCTGGTTCATCCGATCTAATAATGGTATTATAAAAACCTGCAGCACGAGTCATGTCTCTAGGTACGAGCACATGCATTCCGCGTACTGCGTTTATGATCATACCCATAGGCGAACCGGAGTGCCAAATACCTTCAAGTCTATGTCCCCTTGTACGAATGATAAGCGGCATTTTTTGCCCACCTTTGGTGCGATATTGCATGGTAGCAATGTCATCACTCATCATTTGAATACCATAAAGCAAATAGTCGAGATATTGAATCTCAGCGATAGGTCGCAATCCCCGGAGGGCTGCACCAATTGCCTGACCTACAATTGTATTTTCTCGAATCCCGGTGTCCATTACGCGAGATTCTCCGTGTTTTTCCTGAAGTCCGGCAAACCCCTGATTCACATCCCCAATTTTACCTAAGTCTTCACCAAACGCGAGAACTTCCGGGTAATTGCTCAATAAATTATCGAAACACTGTTGAAGTATTTCAAAGCCATTCAAACTTGGGCTATTATCACTGAATTGAGGTTTCACTTCCTCTACATTAAGTGCTCGTTGAGGAGACTCGCTGTATAGATGTGAGCTATAAATATTCTGATACTTTTCTAGATAGCTCTCGTAATATTGCTTAAGTGCACCTCTTTCAGATGAATGATCTCCTTGAGTTTCTCTTATGCATTCATGTAGAGCTTTAAGAAGGTCCTTCCTTCCGGGATCCATCGCCGATTTTATGCTTGAAGCAATGCTAGCAATGTTGCTGTTGCCGGTAGCTTCTGCTAAAGCATTGATATAGGTAAACCCTTCGTTTATTTCAGCTTTTATTTCTGATGTAAAAGCGGTCCAGGCATTTCTCTTTTCTTCTTTAACTTCTGTTAAGGCCTTTTTCTCAAGTTCTTCAATTTCTGCTTCAGAACAAATAGAATTGCTTAACATCCATTTACGCATTTGTACAATACAGTCGTATTCCTCTTCCCAGGCTAATCGCTCTTGAGATTTGTATCTTTCATGTGATCCGGAAGTGGAGTGACCCTGAGGTTGAGTCAATTCTTTAACATGAATAATAACAGGTGTAGACTCATTTCGGCACTTCTCTGAAGCCGCTTTGTAGGTCTTGATTAGTTCGGGATAATCCCAACCATTTACTGTATAAATTTCGTAACCCTGACCTTTATCATCCGTTTGAAATCCGGATAATATTGCACCAATATTTTGCTTGGTAGTTTGATATTTAGCATGTACAGAAATTCCGTATTCATCGTCCCAAATAGAAACGAGCATAGGAACTTGCAATACGCCTGCTGCATTGATAGTTTCCCAGAAATGTCCTTCAGAAGTACTGGCATTACCTATAGTACCCCAAGCTATTTCATTGCCTTTTACAGAGAATTCCGGTTTATTTAAGATTTCAGCATTCTCGCGATACACTTTTGAGGCAAAAGCAAGGCCTAACAGGCGAGGCATTTGACCCGCAGTAGGAGAAATATCAGCTGAACTGTTGTAACGATCGGTTTGAGATAACCAGTTTCCATCTTCATCTAATAATCGAGTTCCAAAATGGCCATTCATTGATCTTCCGGCACTGGCAGGTTCATGTTCTACACTTGGATGTGCGTAGAGTTGAGCAAAGAATTTCTGTACATCGCTCAAACCAAGAGCAAACATTAAAGTTTGATCTCGATAATAACCTGCACGGAAATCACCTTTTGCAAAGTACCTTGCCATAGCTACTTGAGCTACTTCCTTTCCATCGCCAAAAATTCCAAATTTTGCCTTACCGGTAAGCACCTCTTTTCTTCCGATTAAGGAAGCTTGCCTACTCTTATATGCAATGGTATAATCGCTGATTACCTGAGCGATAAATTCATCTTTTGAAATAGATTTGTTCTCCGCCACTTCTGTTGCCATAACTTTTTCGGGTGGCAAAGATACTGAATTAGCATGTAAATCTTGAGCTTTTGCTATCGCAGAACCCTGCGAACAAATACTCCGGTATCCGTGTGAAATCGAATCATATAGGAACCCGGAGAGTTTTGAGATAGATCAATTGTTCCTTGAACACTGGTCTCATTGATTTCCTCAATTAGTCTTCCTTGGTAATCTGTCACTACTATTTTGTGCAGCACCTTTTCGCTAGAGTATTTAAAAATTCCATTTGAGCTTGGGTTTGGACCGAGTTCAATTCCATTTTCAAGTTCAGCTAATTCAATAGAAGAGGTCATAGAAGAATCTTCGATCACCAAAACGAAATCTTCGATGGTATCTCTCACCGGTACGGTAGCTGAACCTAAATCAGCATAATATGTCAATTGAATTTCTAATGGATGAACTCCTTTTTCTGATTCATCAGGGTTGCCAACAACTGCTATACATCCAACAGCTTCCCAGGTGAAAACACATCTCGGTGGCTCACATAGATAATTGAATGAAGATGGTAGGCCTGAAATAGAATGAACCACAACAGAATCTACGGTTGCGGTAATAGTATTTGGTCCAAATTTTACCGTAGTGTCTTTTAAAGCTAATATCTGGAAAACATGGCGGTACGAAGAACCTACATTGCCGGTATCGATATACTCAGGATAGATTCCGGGTTCGCTAATATTATTATCTGGCTGGCAGTTTTGCGCATTTACCGTAGAAATTGTCCCGAGGAGAATGCAAAATAGAATTGCTTTTTTCATATAGTTTGATGTAAACTTGCTTGATTGCTGAACGAAAATAAAACAAGACGCTATATTCTACAAATTGCTTGTCTGCTATTTGTGTCATTGGTTCATGCCCAGGAATTAAAGAAAGTTTCGGGTGTGGTAAGCTCTGATGGTGAGGCGGTTATTAGTGCTCATATTATGGAGTACTCTAGCATGAAGCTTATTGCTATCACCGATATACAAGGTCGTTTCTATTTGGAAACAGCAGATTCTGCCCTAATCGTTAGCGCCATTGGTTATGATTCCGCAGTTGTTTCTCTAAACTCAACTGTGCTAGAAATAGAATTAAACAAAATAACAGATCTGCTAGACCAAGTGGTAGTTAGCGAGAGCAGATCACAAAAGGCTCTGAAAGAATCAACAGTGAGCTTAGATCTTATTCAACCTAAACTTATTCAACTCACAGCACCTACAGATATTAGATACACTATGAGTCGCCTCAATGGAGTTCAGGTAGTTGATGGGCAGCCCAATATTAGGGCAGGAAGCGGCTGGTCTTATGGTGCAGGATCAAGAGTGCAGGTTCTGGTAAATGGCCTTCCAATGTTGAGCGGTGATGCTTCTCAGCCTCAATGGGCCTTTATTCCAACCGAAGGAGTTGAGCGAATTGAGGTTATTAAAGGAGCTGCCTCAGTTATCTACGGATCATCTGCTTTAAATGGAGTCATAAATGTTCACACCAGAACAAGCACGGTTAAACCATATACCTTTCTCAGCTTTACAACAGGAGCGTATAGCAGACCTACAAGAAGTGGGCTTGATTATGGTCAGGGTACCCCAATAGTTGGAAATGTTAGTGCTTTCCATGTGAGTAAAATAGGGGAGCTCGACTTCCATTTAGGCATGAATGTACTCTATGATCAAGGGTACAAGATGAATGATTACGAAAGAAGGGCTAGAGTGAATTTTGGTCTTCGTAAAGTGAACTCAGATAAACAGCGGATTTATGGGATAAATACAGCTGTAATGCGAGGTACTTCCGCAAGCTTTCTGCTTTGGGATAATTACGAACACGGCTATACTATTTTGGATAGCGGTTTAACAGAAACCCAAGGCTGGCGAGTAAGTATTGACCCTTATTGGAGTCAGCAAACAAACAACGGAAAGCACGAAATTAAAGGTCGTTATTTCAGAGTAGCAAATGATGTAGATAATGGAGATACAGCAAGAGATCAGAGCAATTTTTCAGACTTGATGTATCTGGAGTACCAATTCACCCACAAATTTGAAAACAAACTAAAACTCATCACCGGAGCGGTTGGGCAGTATGCTCAAACTCAATCTCCTTTGTTTAGTGGAACCCAGGTTTCAAACAATGCAGCAGCTTATGTACAGCTTGAACGTAAGTGGGGTAAGTTGCTGACGAACGGAGGGATACGGTATGAGTATTTTAGGTTAAACCACCGCCAGGAAATGAAACCTGTAGTAAGAGCAGGCTTAAACTATGAATTAGCTAAAGCAACATTCCTAAGAGCTTCATACGGTCAAGGGTATAGGTTTCCTTCCATTGCAGAAGCCTATGTTTCAACTTCAGTTGGACCGGTAGAGTTATTTCCAAACCCTGATATCAAATCAGAGACCGGAGACAATATAGAAATAGGAATCAAACAGGGTTTTAAGATCAAAGGAATTCAGGGAATGATAGATATTGCCGCATACCGGATGAACTTTCAGAATATGACGGAGTTTACGTTTGCAGCGTGGAAACCCTTTAACCCCCCGGCAGATTTAGGCTTTGGATTTAAGTCGGTTAATATTCCTGAAACCCGAGTTCAGGGATTGGAATTGAGTATAGTTTCCAGCGGCAAGATACAAGGTTTTGAAATTCAGGGTTTTGCAGGGTATAATTTAAATTCATTTATTAACCTTCAACCCGATTCTGTTGTTCTGGTTGATGCAAATGGATCAAGCAAGACGTATAGAGAACTGAGCTATAGTGAAGCTGGAAATGAACTAAAGTATAGACCAAGACACAGTTTTAAGGCTGATATTATAGTTGAATACAAACGTTTTTACATTGGTGCCGGTGTTGCTGCCCAGACGGAGTTTGTAAATATCGATACGAATTTCACCTATTCTCTGATTGCATCCTTCGTCCCCGGCGTAGATAGTGCTATGAAAGACGGTATTTCCGCTTACACTATCTGGAACTTTAGAGCAGGCTATAAGTTCAATGATCATTTTCAACTTAACTTCATTGTGGACAATGCATTCAACCACGAATTCATGATCCGCCCTGCCGACCTTGGTCCTCCCAGAAGGATTCGGTGTCAAATTAGCTACACTTTTAAATAGCACTGTCGGTTTGTGCATAGCAGCAGTAGCCTGAATTCTACTTTTGTTCCTTCATGATCAAAAGACTTGCAGGTCAAACAGCTTTATATGGAATTCCCAGCATTGTGGGAAGGTTTATAAACTTCCTGCTTATATTTCTTTTCACGGGATATTTCAAACCTGAAGTATTTGCTGCTCATGTTGAGTTTTATGCTTACGCCGGTTTCTTCCTTGTTGTTTTACCTCATGGTATGGAGACTGCCTTCTTTAATTTTCTAAGAAGAGATGAGCCATTAAAACAGGTCTTTACAACTTCATTTTTCTCGGTGTTCCTCCTTGCATCTTTGTTTTTAGGCTGGACTATTTTCGCAAGTGATAGCATCGCCAACTTCATGAACTACCCGGATCATCCGGAGTATGTTCAATGGTTTGGGTGGATATTATTTTTTGATGTAATCGCAATGATTCCATTTACATTATTGCGGCATCAACAAAGAGGTGCAAAATTCGCTTTAATACGAAGCTTGGGAATCTTTATAAACATCATTCTCAATGTATTGTATATCGTTTATTTCCCTCAATGGTTCGAAGGAAATGAAGGATGGTGGTTTAGGTCTGATGTAGGAATTGGTTATGTGTTTATTGCCAATCTGGTTTCATCACTTTTCATGTTTGCAGTATTGCTGCCCGATACAATTAAGAACATAGGAAAATTCAATACTGAACTATGGAGAAAGATGATCATCTATGCTTCCCCGCTAATTTTAGTGAGCTTGGCCGGAATGGTGAATGAAACCTTCGACCGGGTCGCAATGGATAAGTTGTTAACCTCTGATAATCCAAAGTACGACCTTGGAGTCTATGGGGCCTTTTACAAGCTTAGCATTATTATCACCATTTTTATTCAGGCATTCCGCTATGCTGCAGAGCCCTTCTTTTTTGAGCAAGCAAAAGGAGAAGATGCCAAATTGGTCTACGCAAAGGTTATGAACTACTTTGTAGCTGTTTGCTTATCCATTGGTTTGCTGACCTTACTTTTTTTGGAATGGATTGCACCTTTTGCGATTCGTCAAGAGTCTTATTTTGATCATCCGGATGGTCTAAGGGTAGTAGCTCCTCTCATTTTGGCTAATATTTTCCTCGGCATCGTCTATAATTTAAGTATCTGGTACAAGGTTGCTGAAAAAACAAAGTTGGGGGCTGTCATTTCAATTTTGGCAGCTGTGTTTACCATAACATGCCTCTTCACCTTTGTTCCCAATTACGGTTTCATTGCTGCTGCTTACACAACGCTTGGATCTTATCTCTTGATGCTGATATTGAGCTATGCTTTAAGTCGAAAATACTACCCGATCCCATACGACTTAAAAACGCTAGGTATACTGTTCGGAACGGCGATTGTCTTATACGGAATAAACCAACAATTTTTAAATAATATGACAATAGGAATGATCATTTTCAAGATGTTCCTCTGGTTAGCTTTCACTTTGGTGGCTTATCAGGTGGTTATTCGCGGTAAAAAAACTTAGATTTGCCCGAGTTTTCTCAATGGAGCGAGTTCGGATTATAAATAAGTCGAAAAACCCTTTACCGGAATATAAAACGGAGTTAGCAGCAGGTCTAGACCTGATGGCTGACTTATCGGAAGAAGTTCAAATTAAACCCGGGGAAAGAGTACTTATTGATACCGGAATTCATATTGCGCTACCGAAAGGTTTTGAAGCTCAAATTCGCCCTCGTAGTGGACTCGCACTTAAATTTGGTGTCACTGTCCTGAATAGTCCCGGAACGATTGACGCGGACTATAGAGGTGAGGTTAAAGTGCTTTTAATCAATCACTCAGGAGAAATATTTAAAGTAAATAATGGCGATAGAATAGCGCAAATGATCATCGCTAAATACGAAAAGATTCAATGGGAGCAGAGTGAAACACTCGACGCTACTGAAAGAGGATCAGGAGGATATGGACATACAGGAACAAACTAAAAAATAGAACTAGATTTATGAACATTATTATTCCAATGGCAGGTATGGGTAAGCGAATGAGACCGCACACTCTAACAACACCTAAGCCATTGCTACCAATCGCAGGAAAACCAATTGTACAGAGGCTGGTACAAAGCATTGCAAAAGTGGTGGAGCAAGAAATTGATGAAATTGCTTTTGTAATCGGACCAAATTTTGGTCCCGAAGTTGAATCTCAATTGAAGCAAATTGCTGCAGATTTAGGGGCAAACGGAACAATAAATTATCAGGAAGAAGCTTTGGGAACAGCTCACGCGGTTTATTCGGCAGCTCAAGCCCTAAGGGGAGATGTTATTGTGGCTTTCGCCGATACCCTTTTTAGAGCTGATTTCAAATTGGACACAAGCGCAGACGGGACAGTTTGGGTGCAAGAAGTTGAAGATCCAAGAGCCTTTGGTGTAGTGAAGTTGAACGAGGAAGGATATATCACAGAGTTTGTAGAGAAACCGGAGAATCCTGAATCAAATTTGGCAATTATCGGAATCTACTATTTTAAAGATGGAGACCGACTTAAATCTGAAATCGAATATTTACTGGATAATAACATAAAAGAAAAAGGTGAATTTCAACTAACCAATGCGCTGGATAATATGAAAGAGCAAGGTTTGAAATTCGCACCGGGTAAAGTTGTAGAATGGTGGGATTGTGGTAATAAGAATGCAACAGTTTATACCAATCAGCGTGTTCTGGCAAATGCCAACGGGGAACCTTTGGTGGCTTCCGACTTGAGTCTAGAAAATTCAGAGATCATAGAGCCTTGCTTTATAGGGAAAAATGTTAAGCTGAAAAATGCGAAGATTGGTCCATTTGTTTCAATAGGCGATAATACCGTAATTGAAGACAGCGTTATTGAAAACACCATCATTCAAAATAATGCATGGGTTGCCAATGCAAAACTTGTAAATTCGATGATTGGCAACTTTGTTGAATTTGATGGAAATGCCAACCAGTTAAGTTTAAGTGATTATTCCACACAAAAATCAGAGTAATGGAATATCAGCGCTGTGGAGCCTGGTGTTTATACTGCTTTTAGGAGCTTGTGGGAGCGCCAAATCTACCGGCGAAATATCGTATACTAAGGAACAAAAATTCGATAAGGCTTTTTTCGAAGCCCTGCATTACAAGGTTAAAGGCGACGATGAGAATGCCTTAAAGTACTTTGAACAAGCATTAAAAATCAATCCCAACAGCGATGCTGTGTATTTTGAAATTTCAAAGATTTCGAGAAAAAAAGGGGAGTATGCTGAAGCTATAGAGCAGGCCAATAAAGCCATTAGCTTAAGATCTGAATACAACCATTGGTACAAACTTCATCTTGCCGAACTATACAATGTCTTAGGGCGGTATAAGGAAAGCGCTGCAGTATACAAATCAATGTATAGAGCAGAGCAAGATGATGAGCAGCTGTACATTGAAGCTGCCAATCAGCTTGTTTTGGCTAAAGAGTATCAGGAAGCTTTATCTGTATTGGATGAGCTGGATGAAAATCTCGGAATTAGTCAAAATTCAGCTTGGGGCAGAAGATATATCTACCTCACTTTAGATGATAAAGACAATGCAATTAAAGCTATTGAGGATCTGGTAAAAGCATATCCCGAAGAAGCGAGGTATAAAGTCTTCTTAGCCGAAACTCATGTCAATTTTAAAGAGTATCAAGAAGCTATCGACATTCTCGAATCGATCAAAGCAAAGGGTGAAGAGAAGGGTCAGGCTTGGTTACTTCTTGCAGAACTATATCAGAGAATTAATAATTGGGATAAGGCCTTTAATAGTATGAAAGAAGCTTTTTCTTATTCTGAAATTGAATTAGAACAAAAGTTTCAAACCTTTAGTCCTTATTTCTTAAAAATCAAGACTTCCGATACTGCGAGAGCGCAGGCTTTGATTTTGTCTGATATCATCCTGGAAGCTCATCCGGGAGAAGACAGACCTCTTGTACTTAAGTCTGATATTTACAAAATTCTGGATAGTCTGGAAACGGCTAGGAACTACTTACTGGAGGCCATTGAGATTAATAGTTCAGACTATAGAACCTGGAACAAACTTCTAGAGCTTGATACCCGTATAAAGAATCCGGATTACCAGATACAAGACGCTCAGAATGCGATTGAATTATTTCCGACCGTACCTTCACTATATCTCACTAAAGCCTATGGACACTTCGATAAGCAGGATTATGAGGGCGCTCTAGATGCAGTGGAAAGTGGGCTTGAAATTGCAATAGAAGAATTTGATCAAGTGGATTTGTTTGCTTGTAAAGCATCAGTTTTAGATGCAATGGGGGATCACGAACTTTCCGATCTGGCTTTTGATAAGGCTTTAAGTATTAAGCCGAATGACATTCTAATTATGAATAATTACGCTTATGCATTGGCGGAGCGCGGTGAGCGCCTCGAGTTTGCAGATAGCTTAATTAATATCGCATTAAGTGCTCAAGCTTCCAACCCATATTACTTGGACACAAAAGCATGGATTTTATTTAAGCAAGGCAAATACGAAGAAGCGAAAAGATTGTTAGAGCGAGCTATTATCTTAGATTCAAAATCTCCCGAATACTTTGAACATCTGGCAGAAATTGCAATTGCTGAAGGAGATAATGATGCCGCAAAGTCCCATTATAAAACATCAGTAGAATTGGGTGGAGACAATAGGGAACTCGGAGAAAAAATTAAATCACTAAATTGAAAAATACGATTTGGCTTCTAATTGTGATGATGACCTTTGCTGCCTGCAAGGGAAGGAAGCAGACTGCTAACCGCAATATTGATCAGGCATTTAAAAATGCCTTTTTCGAAAATGAAACGACCTATAATCATGTGAGTCTTAAAGGGAAACTTAATGTAAGCAGTAAAGATTTCTCACAGTCCGCTAGTATCAATGTGAGAATGATTAAAGACTCTGTTCTTTGGATGAGTTTGGGTATGTTAGGGTTTGAAGGAGCTAGAGTTTTGATAACTAAGGATAGCTTTAAAATGATTGATCGTATCAATTCCAGATATATTGCACGGTCTAGTTCATATATCAGATCATTGATTGGTTTTGATGTCCAACTCATTGAGATACAAAATTTAATGATGGGTAATGCTGTATTTGACTCAAGTAAATATGAGATCAAATCCAATGATAGCCTGTCTTGGCTTCAGGGAAATAAAGACGAGATTGTGAATCAACTCACTGTGAGTGAAGAATTTCATACTATTCAATCGGTATTAATTTCAATGGTACGTTCTCAGAAAGCAGTGATTGACTATAAAGATTATGCTGATTTAGGTGGACTTATAATGCCAAAAACAGTAGATGCAGCGTTCATCTCAGGCATCGAAAAATCTACCGGAGAAATCAGCTATACTTCCGCTGACACGTCAAAAATCAGTGGTTTTCCATTTAATGTACCGGATAGTTTTAAAAAGAATTAAATGAAAATAGGAGTAATAGGAGCAGGAGTAATGGGGAGTGGAATAGCACAAGTTTCGGCTTTGGCCGGGTATGATACGGTGTTATTTGATATTTCTTCAGAAGCTCTCGAGACAGCTCAAAATCGTATTAAAAAGAATATTTCGAAGGGAGTAGAACTTGGTAAGGTAACAGAAGATGCTGCGAGTAGTGCTCATAATCGCCTGAAATACACCTCAAAGCTTTCAGAAGTTAAGGTAGATCTTGTAATTGAAGCAATAGTTGAGAAAATAGAGGTTAAATTAAAGGTATTTAATGATTTAGCTGAGGTTAACGGAGCTTCAACTACATATGCATCTAACACTTCTTCTATTCCATTGACCAAGATTGCGGCTGGATTCAAGTTTCCGGAAAGAGTAGTGGGTATACACTTTTTCAATCCGGCACATATAATGAAGCTTGTTGAAGTGATTCGTGCAGAACAAAGCAGTGATGAAGTGGTTGAAATTGCGATGGAATATGTAAAATCCGTTGGCAAGAAATCAATTTTGGCAAAAGATGCACCCGGTTTTATTGTGAATAGAGTAGCGCGACATTTCTATGTTGAGAGTCTCAAGATACTTGAAGAAGATGTTGCTGATCACGAGCAAATTGATACATTGATTGAAAGTCTCGGGTTTAAAATGGGGCCTTTTAGATTGATGGACCTGATAGGAGTTGAAACTAACTTGTCTGTGACAGAGTCTATGTATGAGCTGTTTAACTTTGATCAAAAATTCAGACCCAATAGAATACAACAAAAGAAGGCTCAAGCGGGTTACTATGGTAGAAAGTCCGGAAAAGGATTTTATACCTACGATTCATGAAAAAACTCATTCTCATACTACTGTTTTCGGGGTTCTTTGCAAGCTCTTGTGATACAGATAATCCCTATACCGGGGAGTGTTTTATACCGGAAGTGTCTGTAAATGCAGTGGTAAACCTTTCTTTACCGGAGTATTTTAAACTTCAAAATATTGGAGAATTTGTCTTCCTGGAAGGGGGTAATAGAGGGATCTTCTTAATACACAATTACGACGATCGTTATTATGCACTAGAGAGAACCTGCCCATATCAATCAGATGAAGAATGTGCTAAAATTCAGGTAGATAGTACAAGCTTGTTCCTCAAGTGCGGCACACTTGCAGATACCGGTTTTGTTGAGTGTTGTGCTAGTAAATATCAATTTGACGGAACTGTTTTTGAAGGACCATCAAGATGCAATCTGAAGTTCTATCAAATATCTACACAAGGAAGTAACCTCTATATAAGCAATTAAGAAATTCCTGATCCCGGACTTACTGCTTCATCCGGATTGACAAAGACTAATTTTCCGTTTTCATCTTCTGCCATCAAGATCATTCCTTGACTCTCGATGCCTCTTAATTTACGAGGAGCCAGATTAACAAGAAGAGTTACTTGTTTTCCTTTAATATCTTCAGCTTTGAAATGCTCTGCTATTCCGCTCACAACTGTTCTGCTTTCATCCCCGATATCAACTGTCAGTTTGAGCAATTTATCTGCTTTTTCTACTTTTTCAGCCTCTGTTATAGTTCCTACCCTGAGGTCTAGCTTGGTAAAATCGTCGAATTGTATCATTTCCTTTTGAGCTTTCTTTTCTTTTGGTTTATTCTCTTTTTGCTTTTTAACGAGCTTTTCTCTTTGGGCATCAATTTCAGCATCTTCTACCTTGTTAAATAATAACTGAGCAGCACCGATTTTATGTCCTGCAGATAATGTATGACCGTAATTCTGAAGGTTTAACATGCTAATAATGATGTTACTACTATCCGGCAGGAAAATGCGAGAGTAAGATCCAATTTCTTTTACGATATGTAAACAAGTAAACAGGCAGTCTTTCACTTGCTGTAGATTCGCCTCATCTTTTATTAAGTGCCAAGGTTGAGCGTTCTGAAGGTATGCATTTCCGGCTCTGGCAATGTCCATGAAATGGCCTAAGGCTTCTCTTTGGTTAAACCTGCCCATTGATTCGTTAATGCCTTTTACACTTGACAATAGCTGCTTGATTTCCGGGTCGAGAGTAGCCTCCGGAATGATGCCATCAAAGTATTTATGAGTAAGCACCATTACCCTGTTTATGAAGTTACCTAAAATGGCAACAAGCTCATTATTCACTTTTGCTTGATAATCTGCCCAGGTAAAATCTGCATCCTTAGTTTCCGGCATTATACTGGTTAACACATAACGAAGTTCATCTCTTCTGTTAGGGAAATCTGCGTTGTAATCGTGAAGCCAAATTGCATGATCTCTAGAGGTAGAAATTTTCTGACCTTCGAGATTCAGGAATTCGTTGGCGGGTACATTCGTTGGTAGAATGAAATCTCCGTGTTGATGTAGCATTGCTGGGAAGATCAAACAATGAAACACGATATTATCCTTACCTAAGAAATGCGTGAGTTCTGTTTCTTGGTCTAACCACCATTTTTTCCATTGTTCACCGGCTACTTCTTTGGTTGCGCTGATGTAGCCAATAGGAGCATCGAACCAAACATACATCACTTTCCCTTCTGCGCCATCGGCCGGAACTGGAACTCCCCAGTCTAAATCTCGGGTCATGGCTCTTGGTTTTAAACCTTCCTTAAGCCAGCTCATACATTGTCCGTATACCGTGCTTCTCCATTGGCCTTTCTTGCCTTCGATAAACTCGTTTAGAAATTCTTCCTGAATTTTATCGAGTGGCAAATACCAGTTCTTCGTTTCTTTTAGAACAGGAGCAGATCCGGTTAATGCTGACTTGGGGTTGATCAACTCATTTGGACTCAATGATTTTCCGCAGCGTTCACACTGATCGCCGTAGGCATTATCATAATCGCAATTAGGGCAATTTCCAACGATATATCGGTCTGCTAAAAATTGCTTTGCTTCTTCGTCGTAAAATTGAGCACTTACTTCTTCATTGAATGAGCCATTATCAAGCAAAACTTTGAAAAAGTCTCGAGCAGTTTCGTGGTGGATTTTATTGGTGGTCCGACTAAAGTGATCGAATTCAATTCCAAAATTCACTAATGCATTTTTGATGATTTCGTGATTTTCATCTACCACTTGTTGTGGCGTTTTGCCTTCTTTTCGTGCCTTTAAAGTAATAGGAACACCGTGTTCATCTGTGCCACAAACAAAAAGACTTTCTTCTCCCATCATTTTAAGGTAGCGATTGTAAGTATCGGCAGGGAGTAAACAGCCTACCAAATGGCCAATATGGATCGGTCCATTTGCATAAGGTAAGGCACTGGTAATAAGATGTCTTTTTGCCATAGCTCGCAAAGGTATAACCTAGTTGCTAATAACAGTTTTTCTTTTGCGCTTTTGTAATTTCAAAAGCACGGGGTGAAGGATAACAGCAGAGAGAATAATGGCGGTTCCGATATAAAATGGGGTGTTTAGATCACGATCTTCATTCAAAAGAAGAATGGCTAGAATAATGCCATATACCGGTTCCAGGTTTATACTCAAGTTGATGGTAAAGGCGCTTAATTCTTTCAGTGCATTCAGGGAAATAACATAAGCTAAGCTTGTGCACAATAGGCCAAGAGTAAGGATGTAAAGCCAATCAGATTCTTTAGGATACCAGTGCTCTACCGGGAAATATTGGACAAGAAGGGGGTAGGCTAGACTTAAAAAAGCAAAGCCTGCACTTAGTTCTATCACTGAAACTGAAATAGAATTTTGATTTGAAATGTATTTCTTATTTAGCACTGAGAATAAGGCAGCGAGAAACGCGGAGATTAAACCCACAATGATGGCCTTGTAGTAGGCAGAACCAAGTTGTGTGAGAAAGATGATACCAACGATTACCAAAAGTCCGATAAGAAGCTCTATTAGTTGAAATTTAGACTTCGTGATAAGGGGCTCTAAAACTGATGCAAAAAGCGTAGTGGTTGCCAGACATGCAAGGGTAAGTGATGCATTATCACCAATTTTAATACTTCCATAGAATGTGAGCCAGTGAAGGGATACGAGAACCCCAATTCCGGCAAACTTGAGAAGGTTTTGCCATTTAATCTTTCTGATTCCTTGAATAACCCCCGGAATTAGAATCAAGCCGATTACAGCAATCCATAATCTATTCCATACAAGAGCTAACTCTTTAAGAGTGATGAGCTTACCTAAAATTGCCGTGAACCCGAAAAGGAATACTGCAATATGCAGCTGGATGTATGCTTTCTGCTTGTTGTTCAATCTAAACCTTTCAGCAAGTATAGACGAAAAAGCAGAGATTATGTTTTAGATTTATTTCGGAAGATCAGCTAGATTTCTTATTGACATTCAGGAGGATTTTCACTTTCACATCATCTGAAAGTACCCATGACGACTCGCCCACTCCATAGTCTAATCGATCCAATTCGAAAGTACCATTAAATTTACCATCATCGCCGTTTTGATCGAAAGTGAAGGGAACATCAACCACTTTAGAGACTCCATGCATCGTAAGTTTGAATGTACCAATAAAGGATGAGCCGCTTTTACGGAAGCTTTGAGACTCCATGCTAATCTTAGGATATTTTGAAGCATCAAAGTAATCAGCACTTCTCAAATGATTATCTCTCATTTCAATTCCGGTATTGATGGTTTTCACATCAACAGATGCAGTGATTGTTGAATTAGATAAATCTTCCGGGTCAAACTCAACGCTTGCAGCAAGACCGCTTAGTGTTCCGGTAACTTCAACTCCGGCGTTTTTGATGTAGAATTTTACCAGAGCGGTTTCGGGCGTCCAGCCAATGCCTATGGAGAGGTATGAGATAAAGGTTAATGCGAGTACAAATGCTATTTTTTTCATCACGATTTATTTAAAAGGTCTATAATTAAAACTTACCATCCCCATTAATGATTTATGTCGGAATCGATCATTATCAAAGTTGTATTCCAATGGTTGATTCGTAGTATATTCGGTAAATAAGAAGGTAAACCCAAGTCGAATTCCCATCTTCTCATTAAAGTTATAGGTTCCATATAATTCACTGTTCAACATTCCGATATCATTATCACTGATCAATAACACATTAAAAGGTGTTGGAGAAGCTGTAGCATTTAAATCTGCGTTTGGTGGCGCAGAAGAAGATGTTACTGTCCCTGTTCTTTCTGGTCCAAAACTCAAGCCAAAAGCATCGATATTGAAACCAATTCCCCATTTATCATTGAAGTCATATTCAATATATATCGTGGTATTCAATGAATTATGGATTGAACCAGGCATGGATATAGTATCTATATTCTCCGGATAGGTTTCACTGAAAAACACACCGGGTCCGGTCATTTTACTGGTCAATTCTGCGGGAGCTGTAGTATAGTCCTTCGCTCCACTTCCATAGACGTTGTATCGAAGACCATAGCCGAGTTTAAACTTTTTATTCTTGCCAATTCCATACACTTGTTTCCAAGCAATGGCTCCGTTAAATTCTGATGACCCTGCAGACAATGCCAGGCTAAAATCATGATTAGTTTTAAAGTCGCCTTGAGCGAATGCAGTTCCTGCACCTGTAAAGATAAAAATGAGGGTATAGATGTAGTTTTTCATAATTTAAAATGCTTCGCCGTACACTATATAAAGTCCATGACTATCTCTAGTTCGGCCGTAATCGATTCTGATATTTGCTTGTGATTTATCGTGAATTCTAATTCTTAATCCTGCACCATAATTGTAATTAAGTCTGTAGTTGGCTAAGGACTCCACATCGTGAAATACTTTCCCAACGCCGCCAAATCCGGCTATGCCAATCCTCCAGAAAAGATCTTGACGCAATTCTGCACGCATAAGGCTCATTTGTTTGTCTCTAAACCTGCCGTAATAATATCCTCTTAGAAAGCGTGGGCCTCCAATAAAAGGAAGCATCCTGAAAGGTACTACACCATAAGAACCGGTATAAACAAAATTGGTGTTGAGTACTGTGGTTTTGCTAAGTCTGCGATAGTGGCGCGCATCTAGATTAAATACTCCGAATCCATGGGTCATATGTACGTGATCCAGAAAATGTAAATATCCCGCTTCGAAGTAATAACCATGCTGCGGGTTTAAGATATAATCTCGCTTGTCAATCAAAAAGGTAGGACCAATTCCAGTTACGCTATATCCATTTCGGGTATAGGTTAGATCTTCGGTCGTGATAGTTTTTGAAAGATTAAACAGGGTTTGGTGTTGCAGTTCCAGGCCCAGAAATTTATTACCTCCAATATTTCGATAGAAGTAGGTTTTTAAGTGAGCTAGGTTAAAATCGATTACACAGCGGTCTTTTACTTCGGTCATATTACCTAATCCAAAAAAGAATTCAGGGAACCTTGAAATATCATGTTGCCCTTTAAAGTAATACTTTCGATTCGCTGTAAAAACGTTGTAATCACTCTGAAACAGAACTTGTTTGTTTATGGTTGCATCCAGGTAAAACTGGGCATTTCCGGTGTAAGAAGTGCTGTCGTGTGGATTGAAATAAGTGAGAAAAACTACACCCAGGCCCAATCTTGTTTCCGGTGTATAGAAGGCTGAAGGTAAAATCCCAAAATCGTGTTTGCGTTTTTGGGCCGTACTATCTGCACTCCATGATGATATGGCACTGGTAAGTATCACAAATAAAACAATGAGTCTATGTGAAATCACTTGGGTAAATTTTTCTCTACATGATTTTACGGAGTAAATCATGAAACTTACGGTATGAAGGTTTTTCCTTGCATTGAATTGACAATTCTTTTCCCAAGGGGACGAGCGAAACTCATCAATTTTAAGCTTAAATCGTTGAGGCGAGGGTTAAGCATAATCGTATTTAAGACCTTGGCTCGGTTCACTCTTGAGTCAAACTCTGTCTTCCATGCCGACTGAAATTCGCGGTGGATTTCATGAGCTGCTTTCCCCGAAGATATGGAATTTGAGAGTAATAATGCACTTTTTGCCGCCATACTCATGCCGTTTCCCGAAAGAGGGCTGATACAGGCTGCAGCATCACCAATATTCAAAACAGATTGTTCATTGAAAGACCTTACCCCAAACTTTATATTTGAGATGACTGTAGGTTGGTCCCATAACTGTTCCGCATCACGAAAAATTTTACGGAGTTGAGGGTTCTTACTCAAAACCTCTTGCTCCATTTTTTGAAATGAGCCTTTGTGTGTTTTTAAATGTTGGGAATCCACTAAATAGCAAAGGCAAGATTTGCCTTCTTCTATTTTATTAATACCGCAATAACCTCCGTCAAATGAATGCAGTTGTATTTCGTTTTCAGGGAGGGGAGTATAGTTCACATGATACTTAACCCCTATGTAGTTGCGAGAAGATTTTGGTTCTGCACTTTGTAGGTACCCCGGTTTGTACTTGCCATGCGCACCAACAATGATCTTACAACGAACTTTTCGCTCTTTAGACTCTATTACATCATTTTTTACAGACAGTACTTTCTCCGGACTGTGAACCACAATCCCGTTCTGCTTCATAAGTTCCATAAGTTCGTGGTCAAGAGCATATCTACTGATCCCTGTACCACCTTGAATCAGAGGGAATTGAGTGAAATAACCAGCTTGAGAACTCAAGCCAATAATATTCATAACCGGGAGCTTTTTGCTTTTGAAATCTACCCCTAAACTTTCGAAAAAGGGAATGGATTCATTCGATAAAAACTCTCCGCAAACCTTGTGTTCGGGGTAGTCTTGTTGTTCGAAAATTACAACAGAGTAGCCTTTCCTGTTAAGGAGAAGGGCTAGAGAAGCTCCGGCCAGACCGGCACCGATGATTCCTATATCGTACTTCTTATCCATAGACAATTACACAATGTCGGAAAGCCCATTTATTTTTAACCGAGTAATTTGTTGCACCTGCATTTTGAAGCATTGTATGCCATTCCTTTTTCTTAAAACCTCGTCGAACTGAAAGTGGCGCATCGTTTTTAACGAGTCTGGATTTTGAAAAAATTGAGGTAATGATTTTAATGCTCCAATAGGCCAAGGGGTTTCTTTCAAGGTCATTCACCACCAGAGTAACCTTGTTTCGAAGACAATCTGATACAAAAGCTTCTATTTCATCTTCTTTAAGATGATGCATAAAAAGGCAAGCATGCACGACATCCAAATCTGGTACTTCAGAGAATACCTGGCGATAATCTCCTTTAATAATTTTTACTGAATCGTCGTTTCTTTCTTTCGAATAGCTAATACATACATCCTTAATATCCAGTCCAATGAGCTGTATGGAGGAATCAAGATGTTTTGAAAAAACCGCAAGGAGATCTCCTCCGCCACAGCCAATGTCGACGATAGTTTTCGGCTTTGATTGAAGTTTTTTAATGGCTTGAAGGCTGATTTTATAGCCTCCGAGGAGTTGGTTTACTCTGTGAAGTTCAAATAAATTCCTTCTAAGATCTTGTTCAGGGATTACATCTGCGTCGATTAATTCTTTTTGATATGACCTCTTTTTAAACATACTCCAAGAGCACCGACTCAAGTGTTAGACCCGGCCCAAAAGCACATGCTGAAATTTTATCCTGATGATCTTCCTCTTTCAAAAATCGCTCTAAGATAAATAGAATTGTAGGAGAAGACATATTACCGTATTCGCGAAGCACTTCATAGCTGTGTTTGAGGTCTTGATAACTTAGTTCAAGAACTTCTGCCGCAGCTTTCACAATTTGTACTCCACCCGGATGAACAGCCCAGGAAATGTTGCCGTTTTGCTCGTTTGGATAGAGTTTTGTAGATAGAATGGACTTAATATGTTTCGGTATATCTTGAGAAAGTCCCATGAGAAAGCCTTCATTACTAATATTCCAGCTCATTTGGTCTTCGGTTCCTTTGGCATACCGCGAAACTGAATCTGCTACTTTTAGTTTTGCATTTTTCTTTTCGGAACTCATTAAAACAGCTGCAGCGCCATCCGCAAATAGATAGTTAGAATACAGATAATCCGGAATAAAGCTTTTTTGAAAATGTAAGGTACAGAGCTCAACTGAGATAATCAGCACATTCCTGTTGGGCGATTTGCAAATGTCGGAGGCAAGCCTTAGTGCTGTAATTCCTGCATAACAGCCCATGAAGTGAATATTACTTCGTTTAATATCAATCGGAAGCTCCAGTGCATTAATCAAGTCAAACTCTAATCCCGGTGCATACATTCCGGTACAACTAACAGTAATAATATCGGTGATCTTATTTCTATACTCGGACCAGAGTGACAGTTCACTAATACAGTCTAAAGCTAGTTTAGGCGCATTTTCTTTGTATAGTTGAAGTCTTGATTCTGTATCGGCCGATACTAGATCTTCAAGATTATCTAAAACACTATATCTAGTATTTATTTTACTCCGTTTGCCAATAAACTGGGCTTGCCTTTGAATAACAGGATCCTTGGTGAGATTTTTATAAAAGTAACCGAATTCGTCTTGGCTAAAGCGATGTTGCGGAACTTTACTCGAAATGTCTAAGATGTAGCTCAATATCAGATTATAACAAGAATGAGGTAGAAGAAGTTTAAGCAAGTAGCAGAAATTGCAGTGAATTTACTCGTATGCTCAAAGTTTGCAGTTTCAGGATTTCTCTGAACTCGACTAAACCAAAATGTAAAATACCCAATAATAGGGAGCTGAAAAGCTAGTAATAGGTAGAATGGAAGACTCAGAGAGAAAAAAAGCCAGTAGGATAGCAATGCAAGATTGAACATGATGGCGGAAAAATAGAACGTTCCTTTTATACCAAGGAGCATGCTTAAAGTTTGAACACCGTCAGTCTTGTCTTCTTCATGTTGATAAACCTGTGTGAGCGGATACATTGCTCCAATTTGTAAACTTGCTGCTAGAGCGGGATAAATATGAGCCATAAATTCAAAATCCGGATTTAAACCTAGAAGTACGGTATAATATGTAAATCCACCTTGAAAAACGATGACCAATAGAAAGCCTGACACCGCATATTTCTTGATTCTTATTTTTCTGTAGCTATAAGCACGTGATGCAAGGATGTACAACAAGATGAGCAATGCAAAGTATAGGCTTACAAATAGCGCTGATAATATTAGAGCGGTAAAATCGAAGGAATTAGCCAGGAATAGCAGTTTGCGGCTCACTGGCGGCGGCGATTTCATTCCGCCTATGCTTCCGGTGTCTTTGTCGTTAAATGAGTTGTATGCGTTGCTAGCGGGGTAAACCAGGATGTGTAAAATGATAAAAATCCAGATTGCCGTATTTATTTCCGGTGCTTTTGCTTGGCTCAGAGCAAAAATATATACGGGTAGAAGTAAGAAGGAGAAATGTATTCTCAAGTGTCGAAAGGCATTTTTCCATTCTTGGTTCATGTTACGGTGCCAAAGTTCCGACCATTTAATAAGAACTACAAAAATGATTTATAAATAGATAAGAGTCGATTCATATAGATTGAAAGTGTTTATTACTAAAAACTTCTTTATCCTTGTACTAGGTACTAGGACCACTATGAAAGTTGTATTTTTTCTATTAATGATGCTATCCAACACAGTTCTAATATTAGCTCAGGATAGTACAAAGATTATACTTGAATATCCAGGGGACAGAGTTGAAAAACTCAGTAATGAACTGAATGGAATCAAAATAGTAAAATTGATCTGTCCGGATTCATCTATGTTAGGTAGCATGTTTAAGCTGTATATTGGAGAGTTTAGACAAGGTACAATGCAGAGTTTAGACAGCTTTGGGATAGAATGTAAGGATCAAAAATTTCCAGTGCTAATTGGCAATGACACGGCTTTTGTCTTCATTAATATGTGTGAGCGGATAAGTTATACCTCAAAATGCATTGAAAGCGACCCTAAATGCGAAGGATTTGAGATTTTAATGGGCGGTAAATTTACTGATGACACGTTTAACCTGAAGATCAAATATCCCGGCATTGGATTTAACACCTCTTTAAAGTGTAATGAAGATTATGATCTTCGTGTGATCCAACAAAGTAGAAGTGATACATTATTACATCCATTAAATAAGCGGTTTGCAATTATGTCTTTTGGGCCACCGTTTAAAGGAAACTCTCAATTAAACCATTATTGTCTTCTGAATACTGAAAACTCAGATCAGTGGTATGATAAATTTGGGATAGAGCATTTCTATATTATTTATTTAAGAATTCAATAGACAAAAAAAATCCTCCGTCGCCAAGGCTAAGGAGGATTATATCTTTAGGGTATTAAATGTCTACCAGTCGTCATCATCAACAAACGGAGTTGCATCACAAGTTTTCTTGAGATTGTCAATCATCGTTGTCATTTGTTCATTGGTAGCTTTAAGCACTTTATCGTTGTGCACTATATCGTTTTTAGCATCGAGATAATACTCCATGTAAGTTTCAATCATGTCTTTTCCACCGCCCAAATCGGTTTCTAAGTGAACGAAGTTATTGAACTTGTATCTGTAGCGTTCGTCTTTGAATCGAAGCTCGATATCAAATCTCAATTTACCTCCGTCAACGGTTTGGTATTCATTGATTTTTACTTTCAAAGGAATCTCAGCAGTTGCTTTAATTGTTTTACCTTCTCTTTTAGGGTCTAAGCCTGATTCTTCAATCATTCTTTTAACTTCCTTTTCACCGAATTCAGCAATCATCCATTTCATACCTCTGGCATAAAGTGAATCTTCGCCTGCATAGTAATCTCCGAAATAGTCATCCGGAACAAGTACTTCTACAATTTCGATGTAAGTGATAAGTTCAGTAGCAGAGTCATAAGGCATACCTGTGAATCTTTCATACGGCTTGCGTTCGAACTTAGGACGAGCACTTCGTACGAATTCCTCTTCTTGGTATCCATATGAGTCTCCCCAGTCGCCTCCGCCGTCATCCCAGCCTCCATCATCCCAACCGCCGTCATCGGCAGTGGCAGAATCGGTAGCATAAGGATCTTGGTAGGTTCCTCCTCCGTTTCCATCATAGTCGTAAGACGAATCGTCCCAGGTGTCACCTGAGTTATCCCAAGTGTCCCCATTGTCCCACGAATCGTCAGTCTGAGCAAAGGTGGTTAGCCCAAATATGCCCAGAATAGCAATAGTTAGTGTAAGTTGTTTCATCATAGATTTTCAGTTAAATCAAATGTTTCAAATTTTGTACCAGTTTGGGGCTGGTCCGTTTAAAAAGTCTTCGAAGATATAAAAAAATCTGATTCTCGCAACTTTCTTTTCGATATACGCAAAATAGATTTAATAATTTTTGGTTTAGTTATCACTAAGGTATTGATTTGCTCGATTCTATTATGAAAAGCAAAATATTTCTTGGAATTTGTTTCGCATCGATCTTACTCAATGCGTGTAATAACAAGCAAGTTGAACAATCTGACGACATGGATAAATTAAGTAACGATCCACATTCATACGCGAATATGAATGAAGTGAGAACTACTCACATGAGCCTTGATTTGGCTGTTAATTTTGACACAAAAACCCTTAAAGGCTCCGTGGAACACACTTTGGAAAATTCCGGAGGTGCAGAAGAGCTGATTTTGGACAGTAGAGACTTAAATATTGAGAAAGTTGTATTAGATAATGGACAAGAGGCTGAGTTCAATCTTGGAGAAGAAGATGGAACTTTTGGTCAGCCACTTTCTATAAAAATCAGCCCTGAAACTAAAAAGGTGAAGATTTTCTATGAGACTAGCCCGGGAGCAGAGGCACTTCAATGGTTGAGCCCTGAGCAAACCCTTGGAAAAACTCATCCTTTTTTATTCAGCCAATCTCAAGCTATTTTAGCAAGAACCTGGATTCCTTGTCAGGATGGACCAGGTGTTAAATTTACTTACGATGCTAAAATTCAAGCTCCGGTTGAATTAATGGCATTGATGAGCGCAGAAAACGGAACTGAGAAAACATCAGATGGGGTTTATACCTTTACAATGGATCAACCCATTAGCAGTTATCTAATGGCTTTAGCTGTTGGAGATCTTAAATTTCAAAGTACCGGAAGAAATTCAGGAGTTTATGCTGAACCTGCAATATTAGAAGATGCAGTTTGGGAGTTTGAAAGCATGCAAAGCATGATTGACAGCGCCGAGGCCCTTTATGGTGAATATGCTTGGGGTAGATATGATGTGCTGGTACTTCCACCGAGTTTCCCATTTGGTGGAATGGAAAACCCGAGACTCACATTTGCGACTCCAACAATTATAAGCGGAGATCGCTCTCTTGTTGCACTTATTGCGCACGAGTTAGCACATAGCTGGAGTGGAAACCTGGTAACCAATGAAACTTGGAACGACTTCTGGTTGAACGAAGGGTTTACGGTGTATTTCGAACAGAGAATCATGGAGAAAATCTATGGTAAAGACTACGAAGAAATGCAAACCAAATTGGGCATGGGAGAACTAAAGAAGACCATTGCACGATTAAAAGAAGAAGGCAAACCTGAAGATACTCACTTGTATTTAGAGTTGGAAGGAAGAAACCCGGACGACGGACTTACAGATGTAGCCTATGAAAAAGGGCGATTTTTCCTTCAAACGGTTGAAAGTGTAGTTGGAAGAGCAGAATTTGATAAATTTTTAAAGGACTACTTCACCAATAATAAATTCCAGCAGATGAATACGGAGAAATTCATCGCTTTATTGAAAGAAAAATTACTTACTACACCTGAGCTTCAAGAAGCAGTTAGAATTGAGGATTGGATTTACGGTCCGGGTATTCCGGATAATGTACCTCCAACCGAATCTTCGGAGTTGGAACGAGTAGGTAATGCGGTTGCAGCATATAATGCAGGCGAAGTGAAAGCAGCGGATATTGATACTGCGGGATATACTACACACCATTGGCTGTATTTCTTAAGAGGTCTAGAAAATTTGGATTCCGTAAAGATGGCAGATTTGGATGAGACCTTTAAGTTTACGGGAATTGGTAATGCCGAGATTGCATGCGACTGGTATCAGCATTGTATTGAGCAAGATTACACCTATGCCTTCCCTGCGATGTCTGACTTTTTAATTAGAGTTGGTAGAAGAAAATTCTTAACTCCTCTTTACACTCGCTTAGCGAAGACCGAAGAACATAAAGCATGGGCTAAGGAAGTGTATGCAAAAGCGCGTCCGGGCTATCACGCAGTGAGCTACAACACGATTGATGAGATATTGAAATAATGAGAAAAATAGTAATGGCAGGATTGATCCTGTTTTTTCTGGCCTCTTGTAAAACAAAGGAGCCGGACGCTTTGCTCAAAGCTTGGAAGGTAAATGATATTGAAATGCCGGGTTATGAGCAAGTTAAGATTGTAAATTTGATACAGGCCGGGATATATTATGAGTTTAAGTCAAATAATGAATATAGCTCTATCATAGCCGGACAAAAAGGGAAAGGGAGTTACAGTTTCAAGAAAGACGACATGACATTGCTCATGGTAGACAATTCCGGTGAAAAGGAGGAAGTATTAATAACAGAACTTACTGAAAAGCAAATGATTTGGCGCAAAGGAGAAAGCACCATGACTTTTGTTCCGTTAGTTAAAGAAGATTAGCAGATTCTATTTAGAATTAGTTCTTCGAAACTATTAAATTTGCAGCCCTGATCCGGACGATCAATCAGAGATTGATGTCCGGATTGAGTTTTTGAATATTTAGTATTGATATTTTTCTGGAACCTGCCTGCCGACAGGCTGGTTTGCCTGCCTCCCGAAGCCGTTGGCTAACGGAGTAGGGAGGGAATTTTTGAATTGATATTTCCCAAAGATTGGGCCTAACTAGACGATCAATCAGAGATTGATGTCCGGATTAAGTTTTTGAATATTTAGTATTGAGATTTTCTTGGGATTTGGGATTTTTGAATTGATTATTCCAATTTCAACGAAATTGGGCCTATAGCTCAGTTGGTTAGAGCACCTGACTCATAATCAGGTGGTCCCTGGTTCGAGCCCAGGTGGGCCCACCCTTTAAAATCAAGCCTTCACGCAAGTGGGGCTTTTTTGTTTTTTGTTGATTGTAACACAGTTGTTACTCAATTGCGCATTAAGGGGCTTGATCTCCTCTTTTATGGACAGCCGTAAAATTTAAAATACGTAACTATTCAGATTCTAAGTATTTCCATTCAGCATCTTGGTAAGTCAATTCGGACTTATCTTTAAAAACAATACCTAAGACAGAAACATCCAGTCCGTTCATGAGAAACTCTCGGTTTACTTTTTCGTCTGCTTTTTCTTTGCCAAATTCATCACGTTTAGCCTTGCTGGCTTGTACAGGTATTTCAGTATAGATAAAATTTGCAACGTCGTTATATTCTTCTTTTGTAGAAATCTCAATTTCGCCTTTAAAATCTCCTGCTACTTCATCCGTTAATTTAGTATTTGCACTGAAAAACTCAGTGTCGTACTTATTGATATACTTGTAATTCAATATGACATACAATATTTCCTTATCAAAAGGGTTTGTAAAGTTAAGCGTCATTGATAAGTAACCTTTATACTTGTCTATTCCTGCGCTGCTTGCGTCAACTAAGGTGACAAAGTTTTCAAGCTTCTTGTTGTTTTCTCTGATTTCAAGTTTTACCTGTCGAATAGAGTCATACTCTGTTGATAGTTCATTGATTTGCTCTTGGAAGGTTGGCAAGTTCGATTCATCAATTTCAAGGGCTTTACCTATTTCGGCAAAACCTAATTGCATATCAAGTTGATCAATGAGGTATTGCTTTTTCTTCTCACTGTAGGTTTCGTCTGCTTTGATTTCTTGTTTTACTTCATCGAAATCATCTTTATTAAGTTTCTTCTCGAGAATGCTTGTACAGCTAGAAAGGATAAGAATTAATGCAATTGCTAGAATCTTGTTGTTCATTGGGTTGATTATTATTGGTTAAAAGTAAATTCTATTTATTCAATGTCTATATCAATCTTCTTAAAAATACCTTGTTCAACTGAGTGGTCAATTTGCTGGCTCGGTTTTCCAAACGCTGAATCCATTAATTTTTCATAAGCTGAGACGCTCTCTCTTTTACCTTCTTTGGCTAACTGAATTAATGCAAGGGTCATTTGATCTTCTAAAGTGAGTTCTTCAGTTTCTCCAGTAATTGGATTTTTGGCAAAAGTTGATATTTCAAGCCATTTCTTTGCTGTTGTGGACCTGTTCTTTGAGCCTTTGGGCCTTCCTTTAGGATTTCCCGATTCACCCTTTTTAAACTCGTGTTTTTTTATATTGTCAGGGTTTGGCATTCTCGCTGTTCTTTCGCTGTAAACCTCAAATTTACAGATTATTGTGTATTATCCCACTGGTACTAGACTTTATGCAGTAGTTTTAGTAAATCCTTCAATCGATGCAAGAAAGGCAAGAATCTTTTTTTTCCGTTGTTTGCTTTTATGGTTGCAAGATGACTTTCAATGAATATGGAACAATCCATTATTGTGCTGCATTTGTTCAGCTTCACTGGTTTGGTTGGTAGTTTAATATCTGCAAAGTAGTTTTCAAGTTCAGCGATGTCGTTATTCCAGTTTTCGGGTTGTTCCTTTATCGGTTCAGGCTGGAATATCTCAACTTTGGGCAATGGTTTAGCCTGCGAAAAAAAAGTTTTTTTTGGGGCTTCACTTTTTTCACTTTTTTCATGGGTTGTGGTTACAACTGGTTCAGGTTCGGGCTTTGGAGTTTCTTTTATGTCCTGTTTCCTAAATAATTGCCAATCCTGTTCTATAAGATAGTCTGCAATGTCTTTGCCCTGCTCTTTGTCCTGCTGTAGTGCTAACTGTTCCAGTAAGTCCGAAACGTGAAAGTATGTACCCCTTAAATGCTTTTGTATTTCGGTTGCCTTATTGCTCCATAACTCAAAGGCTTTGCCGTCTTTTGATAGGTCAGGAAATAAATAAACATTCCTGCTTTTCAAGGCTTTGCATTTGTTGAGGTTTAAGCTGCTCAAATTGTAAACTGCCAACCAAAGTAATTTTGTAGGCTGTTCAGGGAAACCAAAATACAACGTGCCATAAATAGCCGTTTTAGGGGCTTCAACCAACGCAACGGGGTTGTATGGGTATTTGCTTAAAAGGTGTTCGCCAAACAAACAAGTAACCTTTGTTTCGTTCTTATTGTAGGCTTGCAACCATTCTGGCAAAGGCTTATTGTTTCGGGTGTGGTGTTTATTAATAAGTGAGTGCAAAAAGTCCGTGCCTGTGGTGTGGTTCTGTTCGTCAAACTGTTTTACCTGAACCGCTCTAACATTGCCATGAACATCAATAAAAGGAAATGTATTTGCCCCTGCACGGTAGCCGTTTTGTACCGTACCCAAATGATACAATGAAATAACCTTTTCAATGTCCTGCACTTCAAAAGGAAAGGCAACCCGTGTAAGTAGGTTTTGAATAAATGTATTCTGTTCATATCCTGCACGGGTACGGTTGAATACCTCAATGGGAATAAACGCCCTTTTGGGCTTGTTTACGGGCTTCTTAATTCGTTTCGGTCGCTGTGGTTTCCAGTCTGTTTTATTGTCTTGTTCCTGACCCCAAATTGCCTTAGCGTAACCGTCTTTGTATGGGTTAAGAAAATAACCGCATTTACTTTCACGGTCGCAACGTCCGTATTGTTCAGGTAGGTATTCGCCTGTTTGGGTATCAATGTACCTTACAAAACGCTTTTTGGTACATTCAGGGCAATGGTGTTTTCTACTACCTTTCTCAAATATGTATCGGTGTTCTGTATTCATATTAGAAAGGTCTTTTACCAATTGACAAATACGCTACATTGCCAACGTTAAGCCTATCAACTAAAACCCCAAAACCTGAAAGGCGTTTAATGAAATTGGACTTGTTCACGGGCTTAAAACCGTCCTCAATACAATAGCCCCTGTATTCGGTGTATAGTTCTTTTATTAACCTGTAATCGGTTGGGGTGCTTTGGTAGTTGTTTTCATCAATAAACATCTTTACACTATCGGACTGGCTTTTGTATTGCTCAACGGCTTGTTTTACTGCTTCACAATCTGTAAACTTTTTTTGCTCCAATAGTCTGTTTAAGCCGTCCAGTACCCAGTTGAAAACGCCTGAAAGTTCCTTTTCAACTATTTTGGTATGTAGCTGTTTATCCTGTTCCTGTGGTGGTATGGTAACATCAAATGGAATGATTAAAAACCGTCTGAAATAGGCGTTTGTATGTTCAACGTCTTTGGGTAACTCATTACAGTTAAATATGAGTTTGGCGTATTGTTTCAGCATGAAAGGTTCGCCATAAGGTAAACGGGCTTCAACTGGTTCGCCTGAAACCAACTGTTTAAATATTGCACTTTCCAATTTACCATTTATCTCACTTGCATAGTTTACCAACTTGTTAGCCAATTTCGCCCTGAAATAACCGTTATCATTTGTAAGGCTTTGCAATGAATAGTGGCTTGTATTTTCTGCACCCAGCAAGGCACTAACAATTTCAAAGAGAACGGACTTACCATTTGCCCCAGTACCATAAAGTATTAACGCCTTTTCTTCTTTTAGTCTATTGCTCCCGTGCTTAATAAAAACAAAGCCCAAGTATTCAGCTAAAACCTTTTGGCGTTCAATGTCGGGCAATACCTTGTTTAAATACGCTTCAAATAAAGGTGCTTTTGCCTGTGGGTTGTATTTAAATGGTAATTGATAAGTAAGGAAGTCTGAACGGTCAAACGGTCTTAATTGTGTACCCTTTGGGCTTACCTCAAACGTGCCGTTTTGTAAGTTGATTAAAACCCTATTTACCAAAGGTGGTTTGGGTTCAAGGTATGCTGTTCCTAAAAACTGTTCATATAGTTCTTTTTGGAATTTATAGTACCGTGCAGAAAAGGTAGGAACGCCCATTTTTTCGGCTGCCTTTCCTAAAAACTTTTGGAATGTTTCTTTATTGAGTTCATCCCAGTAAGTACCATTGAACAAGTAAATAAAATCGTGGCTTTTGCATAAGCCCCAACGGTTGTTTTCAGCTATCTGTATGACGTTTTCAATAGATAAAACAGTGTAGTGCTTATTTGTCAATTTGAAGTTTTCGGCATTGTGTGGGTTTGCCATTGCTTCAAAGTCCAACGGTTCAAACTGTTCAAGTAACTGGCTCAATATTTCAGCATGTGGAGTTGCTTTGGTTTCCGTTATTTCCTCAACGTGGTTTATAAGTGTTTCTGGTTGCTGTAAGTCCTCAAAGTGTGGGTTTATCTTAATAGCTTTCATATTCAGAAAAAGTTTAATTGGTTCTTAATTGAGGCTTGTTCGGGGTTGGTGGTTAAGTACCAAGCTTTGAAGCCTGTTTGTTTACATAGCTTCTTTTCAATTTCCCAAAGTCGCCCTGCCTTTTCTAAATCACGCTTGTAACGGCAGATATTCTTTTGAGTTATTCCAGTTGCAGCCGAAACCATTGAAGCTGTGGCATTATGTTCCTGCAAATACTGAAATATGGTTTTCAGTTGGCTTTTGTAGTCCGTATCTTTACCCTGTCTTTTATGCAAAGGGTTGTTGTTTTTGGTGCTTTCCATTACTTCAACCCTTTTCTATTGTTAGACAAATACGCTTCTGCTTCCTGTTCAATTTCAGCGTTTGACTTTTTACGCCCCTCTTTGAGGTACTCCATAAGTTCAGTGCGACTGAAATACAAACGCTTTGATCGTTTCATTACAGGCAATTCGCCTTTACTTACCTTGCTGTAAATGGTGGGTGCTGTAAGGCTTAGAAATTGTGCAGCTTCCTGAACGGTTAAGAGTTGTTCAAGCTGTTCGTTGGGTTCAACCATATTAGGTTGGTGTTTAAGGTCAAGTATTAAGTTTTCAATACAGCTTAACCTTGCTTCAATTACTTCAAATGGATTATTCATTATACTACATTTTTAAATTATTAATGCAGCAAATGGACAGGGTAAATAATACCCCTATCAATACCCAAATAGGCTTAGGGGGTTAATAGGGGTTTAGTTTTTTAGATACTTTCTTTTTCAGCTTCCCTTTGCCTTGCTAGGTGGCTTTTATAAGGCAACCAACTCACAATACAAATCCTTTCTGTTTTGGTAGGTTCGCCTTTGTCTTTTGTTAGAATATCGTGAACGGTAGAGGTGTTAAATTCTCGTACCTCTTTTTTGTTGCCTTTTCGGTACTGGTAAGTAAAAGTTGAACAAATCCAGTCCTTTATTTCTTTCGGTGTGTTTAACAAAAAACCGTTGTACTTTAACCTTTTGAAAACCTCAACAAATTTGTTTTGATTATGTGGAAATAGCAGAAGTTCTTGGAGATGTTCACCTTGCAAGGCTTTTTTAAGTTCGTCTTCTTTGCCTTGAAAATATCCTTTTAGCTCATTATGTAGGCTTTCAATTATTTCGGTACTGCTAAATGATATTAACGCTTCATTCAATTCAGGTTTTGGCTTTTCGGTTTGTTCAGGTGGTTCGCCCTCGGAAAGCTTCTCCCAAAGTGGTATTTTCAGGTCTTTAATCATTTCTTTGCGTTCGGTCGGGCTATACGGGTTGAATGTTTCCAACCATTCTTTTTGCCAATCAATGCACCATTTTATGACCTCATTAAATACCTCATTTTGAGTTTTTTTGTATTCGATTCTGCAAATAAATATTGTATGGTTCAACCAATCTTTACGGGCTTTGTAAGCGCCGTAGAAGTCGCATTTGTCTTGTTCATAGCCCTCACCTTTTTTTCGTGCATAGAGTTTAAGTTGTTCGCCTAAAATCATATCCAGTTTAGCAAGGTCGGTTTGGTGGCTTATGTGTTCTAAAAATGCTTCATTATTTCCCCCAATCCAAAGATGGCAAAACCATTTATTATCAAATCCAAGCGTAACAAATGACCGTTCGTCCATTGTGTCCGCCATTTGCTCTATGTGTCGTAAATTCTCACTGCTTAGTAATGAATAATAAGTTGTTTCCCTGTTTGCCATTGTCTTTTATGCTGGTTGTGAAAAAAGTGAAAAAAGTGAAGGTCTAAATAAACATTAATTAGCTTGCTTAAATGCAGTAGTTAATACATCAGTTTCACTTTGAATTTGTTCGTTCTCAAAACTATCCAAGTAGTTTTCAGTAACTCCCACGCTGCTATGTCCAAGCAATTCACTAATCATTTCAATAGTGGTCCCGGAACGTTTAAGAATTGTTGCAAAGCTATGTCGGGCAAAATATGTTGTAACCTCTTTGTTTATTCCAACTTCAGAAGCAATTTGCTTCATGTGCTTGTTGATTGATTTAGTAACAGACCAGTAAACATATTTTCTTTGTTCGGCATCCATATTGTTGTTGATGTGAGGAAAAATATAAGCTTCCTTATTAATGGATAGCATTCCCCATTTTTCTATTATTCTAAGTGTTTCAGGTTTGAGGGCAACTGAGATTTGTTTGCTTTCCCGTCTGCTTCTTTTTGTCTTAGCCCGTCTGTATGTTAGCATATTGCCGTTAATATTGGACCACTTCAATAAGCAGAAGTCTTTTACATTCATACCATTACACAAGTATAAAAATAGCCAGTAGTCCTTAGCCTTGTCTTTTGCGCTTAATGGAGGACTTTCATAGTTGTAAATTTTTCCTATTTCATCAAGTGTCAAGGCCTTTTTGATATTCTTACTGGTTGGTATTGTGTACTTGTTTTTACCTTTCCCAAATGGGTAAACCTTTGTGTTAATACTCTGAGAATTGTAGACCGTTCTCAAGCTTCTCAGATAAATACCGACTGTTGAGATGCTTTTGCCTTTGGTCATCATCCAATTTTCGTACTTCTTTAGAAATGATGGTGTAACTTCAGCAAAAGATAGATCTGATTTATACTTGCTTAGGCTTACTTTGGCGTTGTGGTAGCTGTCTGCTGTTTTGAGTCTGTTTTCCAGTCGTAGGTTTTCAATGTATTTATCAAATGCGAATGACACACTATCTGTTGTGTTCCTATGGTCCAAGTACATTTCTTGAAAAGCATCAAAAGAAAATACTGCTAGTGTTTTTATCACATCGTTAGCTTTATTCTCAAAGTATTCAGATTTGACCTTTAACTCTTTCTGTTCGTTGGTTTTTCTTTTTCCAAATAATGCCTGTTCAAACTCTTTCGACGTAGCATCTAATCCGGTGGAGTAGTATTTCCGTTTTCTGTTATAAGTTACTTTAATCTTGATTGAACACTTGCCGTTTTGCTTTGGTCGGTTTTGATCTAAATAAATAATGGCTGTTGCTTGATTCATGTTTGTAACACAAATGTAACACAATAGCATATCAATATCACAAACTAAAGAACTATTAATACGTACTATAATGGCTTAGAAGAGCTAAAATAAAAGGGGTATGCTTTGTTTTTGTTTTGAGTTGTTCAATTCTTGTTTTGTGTTGAAAAACTGACTCATAATCAGGTGGTCCCTGGTTCGAGCCCAGGTGGGCCCACTGATAATCAAGGGGTTACGACTTTGAAAGGTTGTAACCCTTTTTTTATTGCAAGGTTCTTGCAAGCCAAGGGTGTTGAAATTGTCATTTAATGTCATGGTTTGACACGGGTCCTATAAAATTGGAGGACGTTGTGTTAAACTAGCTAAACTGCTACTACTGATCATCTTTGACCGGTTTACCTGTGGGCGGTTTATGGTGGACAGTTTATCCGGTTTATCCACTTTATAGTATCATCAGATTATTTTCCAAAAAATATTTTCATTTCTTTTTGGGAAGGGATGAGTTGATTTTACAGTGTATCACAACTATAGATTTATACAATCGGAGTGAGGGGTTTCGTAATTCAAAAAATTTTATGTACCATTTTTTATGTCGGTACTAATTCAATCACCGCTTGATGAAATATGAAAATAGAAAATAATGATTTTGCGAAGGGTTATGACCCATTAGATGATATGATCAACAGCCTTGAAGCTAAATGCGAGATGCCAATGGAAGATTATTTAGATGAATACAATAAATACTTGCATTTAAGAGAAATTCAAGAATGGCAAGATTTCTTTGAGGAACCTCGTACAGCCTACTGTTTTATAGCGGATTTGAAGGATAATTTGAATGAATCGAGTTGTTTGAAATTTAAGATTTGGCTTGCCGCATATTTCTTAAATTTAATCGTTGATGAAAATGAAGCGAAGACAGTATATCCCTGGGATGATAAAATGACCAAATTGATAATGGACAAAGCACTTCTTTTATGTTCTATGGAACACAAGAGTCGACGATATGGCGGTGGATATGACAGGGAAACCTATAATCGGATAAGTAATGAACTTTCTAAATTAGCCGAGGAGACTTTTCATATTGAATACTATCTGAGTTACATTGAAAGGGATTTCGAAAGGTATGATGAAGAATGAAGGTTCTGTTGCATTGACCTAAATATACCTAGTTAAACTGCTGCTGATCATCTTTGACCAGTTTACCTGTGGGCGGTTTATGGTGGTAAGACTGTCCGGTTTATCCACCACAACATTTAAAGGTTATCCACCACAACATTTAAGGGGTTCAGGGAACTCCTTTAAGACAGGGGGTCAATTAGAGGCCTTTATCTCAATCAGTTCGAACTCGATTTTTTCATTTCCCGTTTTGAAAGTTGTTACATGCTGTTTCAATATTATTATACATTCCTGGTTTAAGAAATTCTGGTCATATGATATAAGTTCATCTTCAGAAAGATCAGGGCTAATAAATCCGGATAATTTTTTTTCGTTGCTATCCTGAATTTCAAATCGACCAGAATCAAGTAAAAGCCCCCTAAACACACCTTGTATAATTAATTCACTTTCCTTGTCTGTTGTTTCTGCAACTCTTTCAAAGGCTTCTTTAACCTTCTGCTCAGAAATTTGAATCCCAATCTCGTTTGATTCCATTTTTAATATTGAATCATTCTCTGCGACTTCTTCTAATAGTTTTCGGAGATTGGTCAAATTCCTTTTTGGTACTTCTGCAATAATTTTCTCAAACGTCTCATCATCTATTGTTGAACTTTCGATGATATGCATAACTTGTTTAATAGCATTTGACACATCTATACTGTCAAATAAGTCATTTGCCTCTAGTTGGCTTAGCTCAACTCCAAATGAACCAACTGGTAAAGCCGTTAAATATAAATCTGTTGTAGCTCCTTTTCTTCTTCTTCCACGTTTACCTACTTCACCAAATCTTACTAATGCAGCCTGTGTTTTAACCATTTCTTGTAAAGAATTCACGGTTTTTACAACAAATGACGATTTGATACCTTGTGATCCGATGACACTTTTGCCACTAAAGAGTAATTGGATGGTTGGTTCAAAAGCCTCCTTTGGTATTTTTTCTAATTCAATCTTTAGCTCGTTGATTTTTTCCTTAATCCCTTCCGCCATCAAAGGGTGATCAACTACCATATCTAACATCCGTTCGGAATCTAGTATCTGAGCTTTTAGCTGTTCTATTTTTCGAAACAGGTTCATCTTTACTAGAGAGAATTTAGGAAATCGATGGCATGTTGGTCATCAACTGGAGTGTTGATTGGAACTCTAAGAATTCCCTTCCAAATACTATTCCTATTATGTGTGAAAAGCTGAATCCAATAGCGGGTCATTTCAACGGTTACATCTGGATTGTAACTGTAGTCAACCGGATAATGATCAACTTTAAACTTATTTTTTGCTAAAACAGGGTTTGCAAATTCTGGGAAATTTGCTCGAATATTAGCTTGATCTGCGGGAGTTAGACCACCAAAGAATGTTACTGCGTCAATATCGTTTGGAGGGCGCCTCTCTGACACTTCGATGTTCTCTAAGAAGCTGCCGTCCAGCCATTGGAATCCATAAATGACTCCATTGGTTGTCATGGTTTGGCGAAATGTAACAAGACCTTTTAATATATCAATTCTTTCTGTGCTTGTTGCAAATCGATGGCAGAGTTCTAAAATAGTACAAGGGTAAGGAGATAGGTGAGCCTTTTGAGTCGGATTGCCTAAGTGAGGTGGTAGTACATTGTTATGGTCAAAGTTAGGTATGGGCATCTCAGAAATGTTTCTTTTTTATTCTAGGTGTTTGCAATTGATTAAGAGGTATTTACTCTATTGTAAAAAGTTGCAAGGTAGCTAAATAAGTCAATGTTGTCAATTGATTAGTGAAGTTGAAGAGTGCTTAATCTACATAGATGTCTTTAATACGTTCTTGATTGTACGCCGATATATAAAAATGTATAGTGCTTCACTCTTTGTCGCGTGTAGTCTAATCAACTTTCCACACAATAATAAGTGCTTTCTATCTTATATTATGAGACATAATTGTAATTTAGTGGCCAATAATTTCAGAGCAATGAATCGAATCAAAGAAGTGCTTGAAGAAAAAGGAATTAAGCAGACTTGGCTAGCTGAAAAACTTGGAAAGAGTTACAATATGGTGAACTCATATGTACAGAACAGACAGCAACCAAGACTTGAAGTGCTTTTCGAGATTGCCGAAATACTAGAAGTTAAACCACAAGACTTAATAAAAGACAAATAATGACAAGCATAAACCAAAGGGCTGAATTACAAGCTAAAATCTGGAAAATAGCAAATGATGTTCGTGGCTCAGTAGATGGATGGGACTTCAAACAGTTTGTGCTAGGAACGCTGTTCTACCGTTTTATCAGTGAAAATTTCACCAACTATATTGAAGGCGGTGATGAAAGCGTGAAATACCCAAGCCTTTCAGATGATGTAATTACACCCGAAATAAAGGATGATGCAGTTAAGACAAAAGGCTACTTTATCTATCCAAGTCAACTTTTTGTCAATGTTGCCAAAACAGCGAATACCAATTCCAATCTTAACACCGACCTAAAAGCAATTTTTGACTCAATTGAAAGTTCGGCAAACGGGTATCCCTCTGAACAAGACATTAAAGGATTGTTTGCTGATTTTGATACAACTAGCTCACGACTTGGTAATACCGTTGAAAACAAAAACAGCCGATTAGCATCCGTTATTAAAGGTGTTGAAGAGTTGAATTTTGGAAAATTTGAAGAAAGCGAAATAGAACTCTTTGGTGATGCCTATGAATTTCTAATTGGTAATTATGCCGCCAATGCAGGAAAATCGGGTGGTGAATTCTTCACTCCTGTTCACGTTTCCAAACTCATTGCTCAATTGGCAATGCATGGGCAAACCACCGTGAACAAAATTTATGACCCAGCAGCAGGTTCTGGCTCTTTGCTTTTACAAGCTAAAAAGCATTTTGATGACCACATCATTGAAGAAGGTTTCTTTGGGCAAGAGGTAAACCACACCACCTACAATTTGGCTCGTATGAACATGTTTTTACATAACATCAATTACGACAAGTTTCATATTGTATTGGGTGACACATTAAGAAACCCACAACTAGCTGATGAAAAGCCCTTTGATGCCATTGTATCTAATCCGCCTTATTCTGTAAAATGGATAGGTGATGCTGACCCCACCATGATCAACGATGACCGTTTTGCTCCTGCTGGTGTTCTTGCTCCTAAGTCAAAAGCCGATTTTGCCTTTGTACTTCATTGTTTAAGTTATTTATCGAGCAAAGGTCGGGCTGCCCTAGTTTGCTTCCCTGGAATATTTTACCGTGGCGGTGCAGAACAGAAAATTCGAAAATACTTGGTTGATAACAACTATGTAGAAACAGTTATTTCATTAGCCCCAAATCTTTTTTATGGAACAACAATAGCGGTCAATCTTCTGGTACTTTCCAAACACAAAGCAGAAAATAAAACCCAGTTCATCGATGCAAGCGGTGAAGATTTCTTCAAGAAAGTAACCAACAACAATGTGATGACTGACAAGCATATTGCCAAGGTTGTGGAAATATTTGCTAGCAAGGAAGATATTGCGCATGTGGCAATCTCCATTGATAATTCTGCCATTGCTGAAAATGATTATAATTTGACCGTAAGTAAATACGTAGAACAAATAAGCATACAGCAAGAGATTAATATTGATGATCTGAACGAAGATTTATATCAAACAGTTAACAAGATAAATTCCCTTCGCAATGACCTTAATGATTTAATAGAAAATTTTACTGAAGACAATAACATTGATTTCATTTCAAAATTACTAGACGGGAGTTCGGTAGAATGGGTTACTCTTTCAGATATAGCCACGATTACAATTGGAGAATTTGTTCATAAAAGTAAGCAAGATGATTCTGCAGAATATCCAGTGTATAACGGTGGTATAACTCCAACAGGTTATTACAGCAAGTATAACAACACTGGGAATAAAATTATTGTTAGTGCCAGAGGTGCAAATGCTGGATTTGTAAATCGAATATCAACTCCATATTGGGCAGGAAATAGTTGCTATTCCGTTGGATTAATAAATCCAGAAAAAATCAATTGGATTTACATCTACTATTATTTGAAAGGGAACGAAAACCAATTGATTGGTGGACAGCAAAAAGGTGGTGGAGTTCCTGCAGTTTCTAAGAAACAGATGGAGTCATTCATGATACCAATTCCACCAATTGATGCACAAAATAGAATTGTTGACCTCATGGATGGATTGACAAGAACTACCGCAGATTTAGAAGTGAAACTACAAAGCGAACTTGAAGCACGTAAAAGACAGTATGAATTTTACCGTGATATATTACTAACATTTCCTAAGGATAATTTAGAAGAATAACATGGGACAGACGTTAATAGAAATAGCAACTAAGTTAAGGGATGCTAATAAAAAAGTGCAGTTAATCTATGCGTTTAACGGTTCAGGAAAAACACGTTTGTCTCGTGAGTTCAAAGAATTGATAGCACCAAAAAAACCTGAAAGTGAAGATGAAACTGGGGTTGAAGTCCTTTACTATAATGCCTTTACAGAAGATTTATTCTATTGGGATAATGATTTGGAAAACGATTCTGACAGGAAGTTAAAAATCCAGTCTAATGGTTACACCAATTGGGTACTTGTTGAACAAGGTCAAGAACCAAATATAGCGAGCCATTTTCAACGCTATACTAATGATAAACTAACACCAAAGTTTAACGAAGGATTTTCAGAAATCCGTTTCTCATTTGAAACAGGTGATGATTCAGATTCTGAATTTGTAAAGATTTCTAAAGGAGAGGAAAGCTGTTTTATCTGGAGCGTTTTTTACAGTTTGTTGGAGCAAACTATTAGTGTTTTAAATGTTGCAGAAGAAGCTGATCGAGAAACAGACCAATTCAACGACTTACAATACGTATTTATTGACGACCCAGTAAGTTCTTTGGATGACACGCACCTAATTGAATTAGCGGTTGATATTGCTTCCTTAATTAAGTCCAGCACTTCTGAATTGAAGTTTATTATAACTACCCATAATCCATTATTCTACAACGTTCTCTTCAATGAATTTAGTAGAGTGAAGAAAACGATGAAATGGCGTTTAGAAAAATTAATTGATGGTTCTTTTTCTCTTGCTGAGCAACCAAAAGACTCTCCTTTCTCCTATCATCTATTTCTTTTATCTGAACTTGAAAAGGTGGTTGAATCAGGTGACATTCAAAAATATCACTTCAATTTTCTAAGAAATTTATTCGAAAAGACTTCCACTTTTCTTGGCTTCAACAACTGGGAAGAACTGTTGCCCCAAGAATCAAGGCAAGCATATTATAATCGCATAATTAACCTATCTAGCCATTCAAAGCATAATGGTGAGGAAATTTCAATTATAGAAGAAAATGATAAGAGAGTATTGAGTTTTCTGGTAGGAGAAGTAAAAAGAATGTATGGTTTCAAATCCGCAGTTAATCAAGCATAAGAAAAGAAAATGGCAACATATAAAACCATAGCGGAATCAAACAATTTCATCGTACTCGAAAAATATACGAAGTACTCTGAAGTGAATGAATCTCCTGCAAGCTATCAAACAGAGTCAGCTCTTGAGAGAGAGTTTATACAAGACCTAGTCAATCAAGGATATGAAAACCCTACAAACCTAAATACCCTTGAAGCAATGCTGTCTAATGTAAGGGTGCAGTTGCAAGCTCTTAATGACATGGAATTTAAGGATGGCGAATGGGCTCGTTTTGTTGAGGAGTATTTAGATAAACCAGGAGATAACATTGTTGACAAGACAAGAAAAATACACGATAATTATATCTACGACTTTGTATTTGATGATGGCCATATCCAAAACATCTATTTACTCGATAAGAAAAACATCGTTCGCAATAAAGTTCAGGTAATCTCTCAATTTGAGCAGACAGGTACACATGCCAATCGCTATGATGTGACCATATTAGTGAATGGCTTGCCATTGGTGCAAGTAGAACTAAAAAAGCGTGGAGTTGCCATCCGTGAGGCTTTTAATCAAGTGCATCGCTACAGCAAAGAAAGCTTCAATAGTGAAAACTCTCTTTTTAAGTACTTACAGGTATTTGTCATTTCAAACGGCACGGACAGCCGATATTTTGCCAACACGGTAAAACGGGATAAAAACAGCTTTGACTTTACCATGAACTGGGCTAAAGCTGATAATTCCTTGATAAAGGATTTAAAGGACTTTACTCTTACATTTTTTGAAAAGCGTACGCTACTAAATGTATTGGTCAATTATTCTGTATTTGATGTAAGTGATACTCTTCTAATCATGAGACCCTATCAAATAGCTGCAACCGAAAGAATTTTATGGAAAATTGAAAGTTCTTATCAAGCTAAAAAATGGTCTACAAATGAAAGCGGTGGTTTCATTTGGCATACTACTGGGTCAGGTAAAACTCTTACCAGTTTTAAAGCAGCAAGACTAGCCACCCAACTTGACTTTATTGATAAAGTATTCTTTGTTGTTGACCGTAAGGATTTGGACTTTCAAACCATGAAAGAATATCAGCGGTTCTCCCCTGATAGTGTAAACGGTTCTGAGAGTACAGCAGGTTTAAAACGGAATATTGATAAAGAGGATAATAAAATTATAGTCACAACAATTCAGAAATTAAACAATCTGATGAAAAGTGAAAGTGATTTGGCTATCTATCAAAAACAGGTAGTATTCATCTTTGATGAAGCACACCGTTCACAATTTGGAGAGGCTCAAAAGAATCTTCAAAAGAAGTTCAAAAAGTATTTTCAATTTGGCTTTACTGGAACACCAATTTTCCCTCAAAATGCTTTGGGTTCTGAAACCACAGCAAGCGTTTTTGGACGTGAATTACATTCCTATGTAATTACAGATGCGATTAGAGACGAGAAAGTTCTCAAATTCAAAGTAGACTATAATGATGTCCGTCCGCAGTTCAAGGGCATTGAAACGGAAATTGACGAAAAGAAATTAAGTGCCGCAGAAAACAAAAAAGCTCTACTCCATCCTATTCGTATCAAAGAAATATCACAATACATCTTACAGAATTTCAGACAAAAAACACATAGAACAAGAGGAGGAAATACTGGATTCAATGCCATGTTTGCCGTTAGTAGTGTTGACGCAGCAAAGTGCTATTATGACGAACTGAACAACCTGCAAAATGACAGTGAAAAGCCTTTAAAAATAGCCACGATTTTTTCATATGCAGCCAACGAAGAACAAAACGCTATTGGAGAAATTGTTGACGAAACTTTTGAGCCTTCAGCAATGGATCAAAGCGCAAAAGAGTTCTTAAACAAAGCTATCAATGACTACAACACCATGTTTAAAACCAGTTATGGCGTTGAAAGTAAAGAGTTTCAAAACTATTACCGTGACCTTGCTAAAAGAGTAAAAAGCAAGGAGGTTGACCTAATTATTGTAGTCGGAATGTTCTTAACGGGTTTTGATGCACCCACATTAAACACATTATTCGTTGACAAAAACCTACGCTATCATGGTTTAATGCAAGCCTTCTCACGCACCAATCGAATCTATGACGCTACTAAAACATTCGGTAACATAATTACCTTCCGTGACTTAGAGAAAGCGACTGTTGATGCCATTACGCTGTTTGGAGACAGTAGCACCAAGAATGTAGTCTTAGAAAAAAGCTATAAAGAATATTTAGAGGGCTTCACAGACATTGCAACAGGAGAAGCAAGAAGAGGATACATTGAAGTAGTAAATGAGCTAAATGCAAAGTTTCCTAACCCAGATGAAATAGCTACAGAGAAAGACAAAAAGGATTTTGCTAAGCTCTTTGGCGAGTACTTACGAGTTGAAAATATACTCCAGAACTATGATGAGTTCACCAACTTAAAAGATTTACAATCAGTCGATTTAAACGACCCAGAATCTGTTGAAGAATTCAAAGAATCTCACTTTGTAACAGATGAAGACATTGCAGCAATGCAAGGAATTGAATTGCCAGCAGAACGTACCATTCAAGATTATCGCTCTACATATAATGATATTCGAGATTGGTTAAGAAGAGAGAAAAGTGGCAAGGAAGCCGAAGAATCAACAATTGATTGGGATGATGTAGTCTTTGAAGTTGACTTGCTTAAATCGCAAGAGATAAACCTTGATTACATTCTGGAACTAATCTTTGAACACAACAAGAAAACTAAGGACAAAGCCTCATTAATTGAAGAAATACGAAGAGTTATTCGTGCAAGTATCGGAAACAGAGCCAAGGAAAGTTTGGTGGTGGATTTCATCAATGAAACCGAACTTGATTCAATTCAGGATAAAGCGAGCATTATTGATGCTTTCTTCTCCTATGCACAAGGGAAACAAAAAGCAGAGGCAACCGAACTAATTACAGAAGAAAATCTAAATATCGAAGAAGCAAAAAGATACATTTCGGCTTCTTTAAGACGGGAATATGCAAGCGAGAACGGAACTGAACTGAATGCACTTTTACCAAAGATGAGTCCTTTAAATCCTCAGTATCTGACGAAAAAACAAAGTGTATTTCAAAAGATTTCTTCGTTTGTAGACAAATTTAAAGGTGTTGGAGGACAGATATGATTTTGCTTTACACATTGGTAGATGCAGTATCATTAATAAAGCTCTATTCATGCTCCATAAAGATATAGACCAGTTCATTCAACGATATTATTTTCACTTTACTTTTTTATTCCCGTCCTAATATTTTGAATTTTTGGTGGCAGATTTTTTTTCGACTTTTCACCTTTACACTGTACAAAGGGGTTTGCCGGAAAATTTGCCGAAATTTTTAAAACGGGATCTTCAATGTTTTAAAGATTGTAGGTTTTTACCAGAAATTTGACTTTTAGGATTATCCCCCCTGTTTTGAAGTTTTCACCTAGAAGCAAGGAGGGTAACCGCCCAGGGGGGCAGGGATCCCCCGGTAATAATTTGCTTGGCCCAGTTCACAACACAGAATGTCATTGTACAAGGAGTTGAGTCTTTTAAGGGGATTCCAAGACTTGAGGAGTGAAGATTGGATCCTGGGCGAGAACATAATATCTTGCTTGGCCCTACCATAGTTTGGGACCTTCATCCGGGTAACAAATTGATTGGCGACTCGTTGATGAATTCTATTGAATCCATGAGAACATCAATAAACAAACAAGTCCTGAATCGAATAAAGGTCGTTCACCTCCTCTCGAGTAATATCCAGATAAATCCGCGTCACTGAAGTTGAAGAGTGGTTGAAGAGATAGGAAAGTTTAATCAGGGATGCTTCGCTGTAATTGTTTCGTTTCCAAACTTCCCTTCCGAAAGTTTTTCTCCATGTATGGGTGCTGATTCGTTTCCCCCTTAATCCTGCCCGATAGGCAAGAATCTTTATCTGTTTATTGACCCCTCGAATTGTCAGGGGTATAACTGGTTCAGAAACTTTGGGGCAACCTAACCTTCTGTAAATAAAAAGAAGCTTATCAGAAAGTTCTTTCTGGATTGGGATTTCTCTCACCTTACCAGTTTTGGTCTCCTTAATTAGAAGTTCTGATTTACCAAGGATATCATTCCAGGTGATTCTGGAGAGGTCTCCAAATCTCAAGGCCGTGGATGCCCCAAGTCTAACTACAAGATAATAGACCCAGTGGTTTTTTTGTGAAAGATACTTGAGGAGTTTATTCAATTCATGTTCTTCAAGTGCTTCTGCGGATTTGATTTTTACGCTCATATAGTTCCCTTTTTGATGCTATGCTACGGCAAAAGGAACGGTATGCAATGCTATTTTTTACTTTACCAAGAGTATCAACGCTTTACGAGTGCCGTTAACTACAAAAAGGGAACTAATTCGATGTACCCACCCCTGCCAACCTATATATACTCCTCCCGGGTGAACCTTTTTTAAACTGTATTACAAAATACCATAACTTGAACCGTATGAGTCTGAAATTTGATTGTACTTTAAACTGATGTCAATTCCTTAGACTTGTAAGCCGATCAATTTCTCTACCCATAATTTCGTCTAGGATCATCGTAATGTCGAATTATTACCCTTCAGGATTAGAATTGGAGGTGATAAAACCATATCGTTCCTTACGACAAATCCTGCGGATTGTTTTCTATAGAATCATCAGTTTTACTCTCAGGTAATTCAGATATTTTAGGTGTTTCTATCACTATGGATTGAAGCAAACGCCTGTATTGTTTTCGATTTAGACCGAGGGCCATCATTAGCTCTTTATTCATGGTTCAGATTTTATTTTCGGTTGCCTCGATGGAATCAAAAATGACGATGAGCAGGTTAGAGTCCGGATATAGGAATTATATCAAAAAGAACGGAAGTAGCAGTGTTGCGAGAAAGAGAGGCAGCATAGATAATGATGATACAATTCTTGAACGACACTCTGATGTTGTCAGGTTATTGAAAAGAGATTTGTCTATTCGAAATGTCAGTGCTATCACTCGCAAGTCGACCAATACGGTATTAAAGGTTAAGAGGATGATCCAATGAATCGACATTCGTTAAAATTACCGAACGTATTACAATTCCCAAATCAACCTAATTCACAAATGGATTATGTCTCGACGGTGACTTTGGAACGACACTTCGTAGGCGGAACAGTACCTTTAGACATTTATGCCGATCAAAATGGTCATCAATTTAAGCTAAGAATTCCCTATACGAATATTGCCAGGTGGAATTATTGCGCTTTGGAATTTCAATTATTAGGTAAAAATACCATGTAACTTTTTACGACAAAAAAGCTCAACATTTACTGTCCTCAGAGTCCTTTTTGTTCTCGGGTGATTCAGTCGTTTTAGGGGTTTCTATCAGTGTGGGTTCAAGGATTCGAATGAATTGCTTTATCCCAATTGCTCTCACTATTTCTTTGTTCATGATTATTGGTTTTCTAATAAGTATTTAGCGATAAGACAAAGACTGTTTGCATAAGGAATTTACAGTTGCTACTTTTATATCCAACATTTTCGATATGGATGTCAAAATAGCATACCTTTCTTTTAAGGGGAGGTCAGATATGAAAGACGTGGTTGATATGTTTTCAAAAGATGTTGGGCCAATTACATTTCAATTACTAGATTATACGAATTATTCAAAATATTATTTAGTTCATCGCGGGCTGAAGAAAATTGATCCGGAAAACTTTAGAAATCTTAGTGCATTAATTAGAGAAGAAGTTGGATTAAAAGTTGAGGATGTTCTAGTTATCGTTACTCCTCGGGATTTGATTACTCCATATCCAGTAGAAAGATCCTTTAAGAATTGGCTCAGTTATTATGATGAAAACAACATAGTTATTAGGTCTAGTGGTTACCATGAAGTCACAGAAGGTAGACCATATTTAGGGGTTGCCCACCAGGTTATTGAGAACATATTTCAAAATTTAGGAGGAATTAACTTAGCTCAAATAGGCCACACAGATGGAATTCATCTTGGACGTGAATCCTGTATAAATGATTTCAGTGAGGAGTTAAATGATGTCAAAGGTAAAATGTGGTCTGGTCGTATATGTGCTAAATGTTTAGCCAAAGCAAAAGAAAACATTGACAATGCAACCTTACAGCAGATAAGGAGTATTCTACGTAGGATAAGCAATCGTTTGAATGATAACTATGAGATCAACTGTACTCCTGAAGAGTTGAAGATAGAAGTAACTCTTGAGCGAGATCCACGTAAGGTTAAAGCTCGTCCAAGATGTTTGGTGACGATAGGTGGTAGAAAAATTAACTTTGGAAGAGGAGATGAGTTAAGGACTGTTAGGTACGTTTTTTACTTGATCAACCATAACCTGCCAATTGGTAAATATGATTTCATTGGTGATGGAGTTTATAATGATGCTGCCGAAAAGTATAAACTGCTGTATGATAAAATACAAGGGAGTGTCACTTCAAAAACATTAGGGGATTACATTGATAACCTACCGAAACTTCATGACAGAATATCAAACCGAATCCTAAATGAGGTTCAGAATGAATATATAGGGAATCTATACAGCCTTAAATCACTAAAGACAAACAAGACTGACACCTGTTATATTGTCAATGTGGAGCCTGATAACATTGACATTCCTGATGAGCTTATGGAATTCAGGGTAGGATAGGATCGTAATTATCTGTCGCGCGACACTTAAAACTTAGGATTTGAAATAGGGCAAAGTTTGTCCTATGAAATTAAAAATTAACAATCAACAGGATGTCGCAGGAAGCCACAGTCTGTTAAACGAAGAATCAAACAACAAAAACTTCAAGGGATCAACTAAAACTGACTTAGCCAACTCAAAGCTAAAGGATGTCAAATTGGAATCATTAGAGATTCACCCTTTTGCCAAAGAGTTTACTTTTCCAGATCGCTCAAAACTTCTAAAGTTTTCAATGAGGAACCATGGACAACTAAATCCAATCCTTGTCGTTGAGCGGGATGGTCAACTTTTTATCATTGACGGAATTAGAAGATTTGAAGTGGCCAGACTATTCCCCTCGGAATTTCCTTCGATAACTTGTCAGATAGTTCAAATTACTGATAAGGAAATCAAAGACCACCGAATCAAAGTCAATGGCCACTCGAAAAGAGGTATAATCGAAATTTGTAGGAATGTCGATCACATCTTGGGAGTGTTGGGTAAGCAGCAAGGAGTGAAGAGGGAAATTCTTGACTTGAACAACATTGAATCTGAGTTTAAACCCAATATCAAAATGGATCGATTCCATTGGGCGTGTATAATCGCAAACATTGAGTTCAAAGCATCAACATTGAAGAAACTCATGTATGTTTATTATGCTGAAGAGAATCAAGCTGAAAAGGATAAGACCAATATTTTAGAACTTCTGGATAAGGGACAAATTTCTGTTCATAAAGCCTATCAACTTACTAAATCTAAGGAGGCTAAAGAAGAGGAGATGGTTAAGAAACAAGAAATAATTAAGTTCTATCAAGAGCATAGAAATAATCCAGAGAACGACTTGTATAAACTTTATGCAAAGAGTTCTCTTAAAATGGATGAAGTGCCAGACAACTCTGTCCGACTTTGTCTTTGTTCACCACCTTATTTCCAACAGCGATCATATCGAAACCAGGGAGAAAATCCACTCGGTCAAGAAGCAACATCTAAAGAGTACATTGATCGAATCATGGAATATAACATGGAAGTTAAGAAAAAGCTTCTTTCCAACGGTGTACTTGTCATAGTTATCGCAGAATCATATCTAGGAGGATATCAAGGGATAATACCTGAACTGATAGTGAGGATGAGAAGAAGTGGGTTCAGAATTTTAGATGAGAATGTATGGATCAAGACCAATCCAAAATACGCAAAACATTTTGGAAGATTTATGAATGCAAAGGAGTCTATTATAGTAGCATGTAACTCAGACGAGGATCCTGTGTTCAACAACATAAAAACCGAGTCAGCAACTGGAAAGTTTAAGGTTAACAGAGGTTCAAAACGATCTGATGGAACAACCAATTATTACATGGCAGCACCTGAATCAGACCGAACAAATGTATTTACAACTCCAGTGTCAAACCCGAGAGATTTGAAGGCAATAGACCCTACCTTCCAACATGACGCGCCCTGTAGAGTGGACATATATCAAGACTTCATCGAAGCCTACAGCAATGCTGGAGACGTAATCATAGACAACTTTGTAGGATCGGGAACTATAGCAATAGGACTCACAATGGGACGCAAAGTTATCGGATATGATATCGATCCAGAATCCATCGCATTTTGTGAAAAACGATTCAATAAGTACTTGGGTGAGCAAAATTCAGAACTTAAAGATGCTGCATAGTTCATTCGCCAATTTTGAAGGATCCTACTTAGAATCAATAGACCGTATAAGTTCATTTATATATTCATCCAAATCTATTGATTCTAAGTCTTTCATGTGTTCTATTACTGTCTTTCTAGAAAGTCCACAAGCTTTGCTTATTGCACTGTTAGATATCTTCTTTCCTTTAGACTTTAGTTCTTCAATTGCTGCAGATATCTTCTTCTTGGTTTGGTTGGATCTTTTTTTACCAGATAGCTTATTTGCTAAAGAGGATTTCTCTTGAGGAGATAAACTAAGTTCATTGCTAAAATGGATACTCTTAATCTTTCCTCCAGTGTACTCATAACCTTCACTTTTACAATAGTTATATTGCCATTTGAATAAGGAGAGTAAGTCTCTATAGGACATTTTGGGGTGAGCACATCTGTCATTTATGTGATATATCTTTGCTAATAACCATTTGGGATCTACTTCAGGATTCAGGTGAACTAGGATATGAATTAATCTTGTATATGTATTTCTTTTAGTACCATCTGTAATATATCTAGGTGACTTTGCAGTAGAGTACATAATGGGATTAATATCGATTAGGTTCTTATTCATATATGGAGTGCTAGTGTTGATATTTGAACAAGCTTCATGAAATGATAAACTCTTGATGTATTCTTCTGCGTAGTACAGTGTATTATTACCCCCCCACAGGATAATACCTTGTTTTACGCACTTTTCGACACCGCTTACATCAATAATATTGGTGTTGTTGAAGTATACTTCTGGGTCATATGAGATAAACCAACATTGTGATAACCCCTCGGCATCTTTGTCAAAAATTACACCATTGAAACAGTTCTCCTTAATAAAATTCAGAACATCCTTATAGTGCTCCTGTGATTCAATATTTTCATTGATTCTAACCAAAATAGAAAGTCCTTTACCTCCGCTAGATAGGGATACCATTGCGACTTGATCTCCATATTCCTGAATAAATTCCTTTTTGTAAGCTCTGGCGTCCTCCAATCCATCAATATCGAGATATATATACCCGGATCCAGATACGTAGTTCTGTTTAAAGTAGTGTCCCTGCACTTTATAGTATTTCAGAATGCAATTTGGGTTTATTCTAGGTAGAGTCTTCTTTAATTGATCATATTCATAATCACCTTTAGAGAATAATCGCAGTGTGCTGTAGTCCCTTTGGTAAGGGTTATTTCGAACTATATCAATTAGATCTGAGAATTCAATTGTTTTAACTGGTGTTAGATTATTAATTCTTTCATCATAAAATGAAAACATATTTAGTTTGGTCCTTCATCTACACTGTTGTCTCAGCCACTCAATGAAGGGTTATGTGTTAATAATGTGTCTTGATAAACTCATGACAAGTGAATCTATCACACATAAAAAGGATATGAAAGAAAATTGAATCTATCAAGCCCTGTAGGGGGTTGACTTTTAAATATTTTTCCTGTATACTATATCATATAATGCTGATAAACAGACTAGTATAACGTAAATAACATTATATAACACGACGACATGAATAAAGAAGCATTAGAAGATGTAATAGGATCTGAGATATTCAAAGAAATGAATGTGACAATGCAGAATAATCAAAATATGGACCTCACTTTAGCAAATAAATCCTCCGTTCAACCACGGTATATGAGTGTGAAGTCTGCAGCAACATATTTAGGTGTTTCAAGTCGTACCATCTATCGGTGGATTGATAAAGGCCTCATACCGTATTGTACGATCCCCAGTGGATATAGGTTTGATAAGCAAGAGATTGATAGGTGGATGAAAACACATCATGTACAGGAGACTGGATTGCCGGAAATAAAGGAGTTTTGATAGGGTTTGGCAACGTTTAAGATCATATTGGATAAAAGAGTTAAGTTAAACGATGGAAAACACAACGTTGCAGTCCGCATATTCGAGCAAAAAAGATTTGTGGACATATACCTTACCAAACTCACAAAAGTTGAATTCAAACGACTTATGGACATCCAATATCGGGACAACACATCTATCCAATTCAGAAAAGAAATGGATCGATCCATTGAGAAGGCGAAGCAGGTCTACGATCAAGTTGGTAAATTGGATAGAAAGAAACTTAGAGAACTGTTCTTCGCACCTCCAATTCAAGATAAAGTACCATTAGTAAGTGATGTCTTTGATGATTACATCAAGACGAGTATGATTGCACATAAGACCAAACGACGATTGACCTACTCTAGTAACGTGGTGAATCGATACTATGAAAATCTGGAAGTTTCAGATGTGACCCCTAGGATGCTGAAGTCCTTTGAAAGAAAGTTGAGTGAAAATGGGTTAAGTGTAAGCACTGTAGCCTCGATTATGCGCGACCTGCGGGTAATCATCAATTATGCAATGGGTGATGGTAATTATAAACTTCCTGAAGAGTATCAATATCCATTTGGGAAAAGGAAGTATTCCATTTCCAGCTGCTCCTCAACCAAGGCGGTCCTGACTCTGGAAGAAACGCAGAAATTGGCCGCATTTGATGAGTTCAATGGGGACAGGAAATTGGAATACGCCCGCGATATCTGGTTGTTTCTGTACCGCTGTTCAGGTATAAATTTCATCGATGCGTTGACCATGAAATGGAAAGACATCAAGAACAACATGATCGTAATCTTCCGTCATAAAACAAAGAATACTACGGTATACAATAAGCGTCCCCTGACGATTCCAATTACACCTAAGGTTCAGGAGTTGCTTGACAAACTGGGGGAGAAGGATAGTCCTTACATATTGGGGTTACTTAAAGAAGGAGCAAAGGAAACTACGATAGACAATAAAGGTCACAAGGTTAGGCGCCAAGTAAATCTAAAATTAAAAGAATTGGAGTCTATCCTAAGTCTCAGTGTTCCACTTAGAATAAAGACGGCCAGAGAAACCTACATAACCCATTCAATAAGAAATAACCAGAGTGTTTCCAAAGTGGCTACAATGGTAGGACATTCATCAACTGATATGATTAAACATTACTATGGAGGATTGGATGATGCGGAGATAATGAGTTTTAATGATGATTTGGCGTGAGGTGGGCGATTATCACTTACCTATTAATGTTCAGAAACAACTTGACAATAATTCGTGCAGCTAATAATAAATGAATAAACTTTGAACAAAGACAATTAATATGAGCAACGAGAATACCCTGAAATGTCCAAACTGTGGTCAACCGATAGACATAGATGAAGTACTCTATCACCAGTTACACGAGAAGGCCGCCAAGGAATTTGAAGAAGCAAGTAGAGAGCAAGAAAAAGTGTTAAGGGAAAGAGCGGCAGAACTTGAAGGTCAGAAGAAGAATTTGGAAGAAGAGAAGGAGAAGGTCGAGGAACTTATCAGAGATGGTGTCAAAACCAAGCTGCGGAGTGAAAGACAAACACTTGAAAAGGAGTTGCGAGTTCAAATTCAGGAGGAAAAATCTGATCAAATAAAGACTCTTGAGGAAGAGGTCAAGGAGAAATCATCTCAACTCAAGGAGTTGAACAAGTTCAAGGCTCAGGTTCAGAAATTAGAACGTGAAAAGGATGAGATGAAGGATGTGTTAGAGGCAGAGGCTGAGCAGAAATTGACCGAAGCCATCAAAGAAGAACGGGCCAAGATCAAGAAGGCGGAGGAAGAAAAAGTGGAACTGAAATTAGTTGAAAAGGACAACCTAATTCAGCAGTTGACAGAAAACCTCAAAGAGGCTCAACGAAGAGCGGAACAAGGATCGATGCAGTCGCAAGGTGAAGCCCAAGAATTGGCAATTGAAGAGTTCTTACGGGAGAGTTTTCCTCTTGACACCATAGGCGAAATCAAGAAAGGAGCAAGAGGAGCTGATTGCCTTCAAACCGTCAATACACGGGTGAAGCAGAACTGCGGCACCATTTATTATGAGAGCAAACGTACCAAAACTTTCTCACTTGGTTGGATAGAGAAGTTCAGGAACGACATGAGGGAGAAGGGAGCAAATATTGGAGTAATCGTAACTGATGCTATGCCTTCTGATATGGATAGAATGGGCCAGAAGGAAGGGGTTTGGATCTGTACTTACTCAGAATTCAAAGGATTGTGTTTTGTTCTTAGAGAGTCAATTATTCAGATTAATAACGCGGTGGCCACCCAAGAGAACAAAGGAGACAAGATGGTGATGCTATATGACTTTTTAACCTCAAACGAATTCAAGTTGCAGGTTGAAGGTATTGTTGAAGGTTTCACTCAGATGAAAGAAGACCTTGAGAAAGAGAAGCGATCTATCCAAGGCCACTGGAAGAGAAGAGAGAAGCAAATCGAAAAGGTGGTATTGAATACCAATTTCATGTACAACTCCATCAAGGGGATTGCTGGAAGTGCAGTGAGCTCCATCAAGCAACTCGAAATGGATGAGGATGATTCGTTGGCACTAGATGAAGGTACTGATCAAGAGTAACAGGTTTTGGTTCCATTTGGGTAAGAAAGAGTTAAGTTCATCCAATAAATGTTACCTATTTCCGATTAGGCTTTAAATTGAATTGTGGGCTATATATTTAAAACCAATAACAAATCATTTTGAATCCGCATGGCATAAGTCGGTATTGTTCCTATCCTAATGTTGAGGGCAGAATCGTTGAAAATTGGTACAATTCAGATTGGTGGTAAAAATAGGCTATCCAAATACAAACCTTTAATTTTGTGAATACCAACGACTTAAAATGCCCCAAGCTAGACCAGTTTTTAATATTAATGACAGATTCTTAGAAGCGGACAATCGTGGATTGGCTAGAATTATTGACTTTTACCGGTTTGCATCCGCATACAGCAATACTTGGATTACACTGGATTTGAGTAGGTGCCAACACATGGATGCAAATTTGTGTGCCCCCTTGTTAGCTGTTATTGAGCTAGTAAAGACACAGAAACGAGTTAGAACTTTTATGGAGTTTGGCGACATAGTCAATGTTTTCTACAGAAATGGGATGATGAGTCATCTTCAAGGTCTAGGCAACAATAATGAGTACGAAGATGAAAGGGAATCAACTATACCCCTAAAGAAATTTGACCAAGCTGATGATGAAATATTTTGTAACTATGTGGCGAAAGATTTCTTTGGACATCGTGGGCTATTTAAAGTGCCAAAGAAGATTAAAGATGCTCTTGCCGAACACTATGCTGAGATCTTTACAAATGTAGGAATCCATGCCAGAACAGATCTTCCTGTGTATTGTTGTGGTCAATACTTCCCCCAAAAGAATGTTCTGAAGTTTACCCTTGTAGACTTAGGGGTAGGATTCCTTACTCCGATTCAAGAAAAGACTACTGGGGGAATTGATAATGATAATGATGCAATCATTTGGGCAACTAGTGATTTTAATACAACCAAGGATGAATCTCTTGGTCCTGGTGGAACAGGGTTGAAATTACTTAAAGAGTACTGTTACAAGAACAATGGATCACTTCACATCTGTTCCGGCAAGGGGTTTGTAAATATGTTGAATAACAGAGCTTTAGAGTTTAGAATGCCGCATCCATTCCCCGGTTCAATAATCAATATAATTATTAGAAAGATTTAAAATATGTACATTTGTGGTGTCAATTAGCCACTCAACACCTATGTCAACTTATAGAATAACGGATATTATTGACTCCAATGTTGCTATTTCACCTAAGAAAGGGCTTAGGGTATTTGACTTTGTTCAACAAGAGTTACAAAAAGGGAATAATGTTACAATTTCATTTGAAGGAGTTACCAACTGCACCTCAGCATTTTGCAATTCCTTTATCGGGAAATTGTTCATGACACATTCTGTTGAGATTCTTAATTCAAATCTGAGTATTGACACCGTTGGTAATACAAGGTGGCAGAGTAAGGTTGAAAGTGCAACAACCCTTGGTTCAAATAAGCGAGTTCAAGACTCTTTGAAAGATTCATATTCTTCACTTTCTGTATAAATTAGAGTGGTTACTAGACTTCAAAATTGCCAAGTAGAGTCTAAGTACTATTTTTTTGATGCTAATGTTTGGCTTTACGCTTTGCAAGGTGATGATATTGCTTTGGAAAGGTGGGAAGAGAACTACAGTGATTTTCTGTATTCAGTTGTTGAAAGTGATTTAGATCCGAAGCCAAAGATACTAATGCCAGCTATTTTATATTCTGAGATTTTAAATGTCTACCTTAAGAAGATTAAATACAATGAGAGACTGGCAGAACTTGGAATGACTTCTCAAGACTATCAATATAAGAGGGATTTTAGGGGGTCTGCACAATACAATGAAAGTATTGAAAACCTGTACGACGATATATCTGCGATTAGCGATTCCATTTTGTTTGTCGGAGATGACATTTTGTTAAACAACAATGATCCGCTTTATTTCGAACCTGGCTTTGGGAGCTTTGATTTCGCTGATTATTTCTACAGTAAACTCTGTCATGAAATCTCTAATAATCACGACTTGAGTATTGTTACCAATGATGGAGACTTTGATCAATGTCCGGTACACATTATTACGTCTAATCGTAATATAATCAGAGCGAGACAGTAGGGTTCTGTTGCAACAGTCTCATTAATTGGCTTTATGTACTGGGGCTCTCCAATATATTGCACTCTTCAGCAGCACTAATTACAAACATAAATGCTTGGTCATCATCCGTTGAATCATATTCAGGATATACTTTCTTCAAAAACTGAATAAGCCAAAATACGAAGTAGATAGAAACGAAAGCATGTCTATTATAACACTCTATGCCATGCTCGGAATGTATTGGAATCAAACTGGGTCCAACTCTTCCGTCATTTGCAGAATCGATTGATAACAGCTCTCCAACTCTTGGTGTGCCAAAATGAGCAATTTCAGATAAATCTGGATAAAGGCGCTTACCTGACACACCGAAAATATTTATCACATTGGGGGTCTTTTTCAAAAGCTTTTGAAGAGGATTTTTATCTATTTCATTCAGCCTTGTAGCAGATTCAAAATTCTTTCTGATCAATGTATAAGACTCGATTAATTCCCCATTAAGAATCAACTCATTTAACAGGAAATGAGTTCGCACAAATGAAATGGCAATACTAATCTGATATGATATTTTGTCATTGGTAGAATCGATTTTGTGTCTTAATTGCATTATCGTTCTGCCAATTAGGCCATCCAATGTCACACGGAATCTGTTATGAGGCTCAGGTTCTAGTTTCCTATATCTCTTATATGCCAAATCCCTTGCCTTTATAAATTCCGATGTGACGTTTGTTGCACTCTTGATTAAATCTCCAACATTATCCCATATTTCATTTTCTTGTTTATCACTCATAGGCAAATAAATCTATAATTGTAGTGTTATAAAGTCACTTACTTCAATCCACTTTCACTACATACTTGTAGCAATCTTCACTTTATTGAATCTAAGTTGTTTAGATTGATCAACTTTCCATTCTTATAACAAAGCTCAATTAGTTTAAGGAAAACTGATTCAAAATCTTCTTTAATCCGAGAGTAGATGAAATTGGCGAGGTCTTCTATTTGTGCTGTATTTAGTTCATACTCCTTGTAAAGGAAATGCGCAGTATATTTCCACGCTTTGTTACTGAGTTTGAGTTTATGATTCAATGCTAAATTCTTGAATTTTGTTAAGGCTTCCTGTTGTGCCAGAGTTGAACTAAATTCAATAATAATGGTGATTTTGTTTTTCCCTTCCATCATTTCTTTGAAATTCACAGTGTAGTATATGTCTTTGTGATTTTCCCTACTCCAGAAGTTCAAATATTCATAGCGCGTACGGTTTTCTTTGTAGATGTCAAGGTTTAATAGCCGTGCTAATTTCTCCATTTGGTGCCAAACGTACCCTTGAGCTTTGTTTTTACTGTTAATAGCTGCTTCAACTTGAGATGTATGGTCAAAGAAGAATTTAACTTCGTCATTCATTGTATTACTTTTTGTATGGTTTGTTATTGTTTGAAAAAAATCATTTAAATAGATGTAAAGTTTAAGTGGTAGTCCAGAGGGTAGTCCACGATCACGTATCTCATTTATCCAATCTATGTGTTTAATATTAATGAACTCGCTCTTCACTTCATCTGGAATAGGGTGGTCTTCCAAAGTAAGGAGCACACCAATCCTTTTTTTATTGGAGTAATGATTCAAATAATCTTCTAAGGGATTGTTTAAATGATGGTATAATTTGTTTTCAATTATGATTACATACTCATCATCATCTATTGCAATATCGATAGAACCATTTTCTGTTTTTACTTCTGTGTCAACACTATAAGAATTAAAAGTCTCACTAGGTATTACAATGTTTTCAGTATTGATAACCGAAATTAACGATTCAATAAACAACTGAGCCAAGCCCTCATTATTATCCGCATCGAGAAAGTAGGCATATATGTTGCTGTTTATGTTCTCGCGGTGAGACTTTCTTATGATCTCCAAGAAGCCGTCTTCAGGATTGTCATTTATTGGTATCTTTAGTTTTAATAACTCGTTAAGTTCGTTCATTTAATAAGTTTAGTTGATTGTTTCGATATAGTATGATTTGTAGATACTCTCAATATTTAGGATTTTTATTTCCCAAATATAAGTTAGTTATCATGCAGCTTTATTAAGGAACCTTTGAATTTAAATCGTTCAAAATCTCCACCATCGCCCTTGTATCCATCTTGCAATACTCTAATAAAGCTCTTCTTGTTCCCTCAATGTCTCCTTCAAAAGTTCCTTGAACCATGGTAAGAAATGTGCTGCTAGCTGTTCCTCCTTCTTGGATCTCAAGGTTAGAATATGACAGTTCTGGGATTAGCGCTGGAAGTACTTTTTTAATGGACGACCTTCCTTGCATCTCTTTTGTGTAGTAGTATTTCCTGCGGAATGGGATCTCAAGGTCTTCAACACGAGGAACTAAGGCATCTAGTGGTTCTCTGTATTGTGGGAAGTCTCGTGCTAGTTCATTAATCCTTGAGACCTCAAATGATGAGTGATAAGCTAAGATGGTTCCTTCAGTGCCAAGATCCTTCAGCATTGCCTGTATCAGTTCTTCTCTTGGGTCACCACCTCCTGATGGAGCAAGGTATTCACAGTGTTCACAGTCTCCATTGGGTTGTTGTTGAATGTGAACAGAATACTGAAAGGGTATCTGCTGATAGGTTCTAGAATTATCGAACATAGGCACAGCAGGCATGATGGTCTCAAAATCAAAATGGTATATGGGGTAGGTAAGTGTTTGAAGGAAATTTGTAATGCCATCCTGATTTATGTATGGCTTACTGGTGAGCTCAGCATCGCGTTGGATCTGTTGCGCATCGCTCAGGTTGATATCAAAGGGGATATCCTCTATCAATTCGATTCCTCGTTCATATAATTCCCATTGTTTACCTCTGGCTTGTGTCAAGTTGAATACCGAATACTCTGGAACCTCTTTCCAACAATACGCACAGAAATCACATTCGTATGGGTCGGAGCACTGTGGTCCTATCTCAATGTCAGGTTCACTAACCTGTTCTTGTACCTGCTTGAGCTCTTCAATGATTAAGGGGAGCTCTTCTTGTTTAGCTAGAACCTCCTCCGTAACGTCGGTGGATTTGAACAATTGATGTACATCCAATTCACCTTGGCGCACATATTCGCCATCAAAAGTGATGATTGATATATCTTTGAGATCAATTCCTGATCCCTTGATCACATGATATTGAATGGCAGCATCGGTAATGTGAGGATCTTTAACGGAGTTAGTACTCTTAACCTCGTAACCGTGCCATCCATCTTCTCTCCTAACAAGTATATCAATGGCCACTAAAACGTCATTGTAAACGAAGGTTGCTTCGTAAATGACCTTAGCTGCCATTTTGAGATAGGCTTGGGTATTCTTGATTACCTGAAAGTTAGGATAGGGCTCATCCTGTTGTGCATCTGCACCATTTGGAAACAACTGCTGAGCCATTAATCCTACATTGGTTCCAGAATCGAAAATAGCTTGTTGCTGGTCACTGACCTCTCGTAGATCATAACGATGTTTATATAGCCAAAGTGATTTGTGGCACTGAAGGCCGCGGACAATTTTTGATTTGGAAAGCATGAAGCGAAGTTAAAGGGTATGCTATGCCAAAGCCTGGCATAGCTATTTAATTCTTTGTAAATTTACAGTATGCAGAATACAAAACGAATGAGGAAGTACATGAAGTTCTGTGAGTTTATTGAACAAAATCCCATGTGCTCCAAGCAAGATATTATTAGATACATGGAAAATGAATTGGATGAGTTGCTTTCAATTCGGACGTTTGAGAGAATGAAGAACGAGGTGGGAGATTTAGGGTATGACATCACGTACCACAATGAAGATGGAAAGCGTGGTTACACCATCGAGAAGGATGAATCTGTGGTCTTTGCAAATATGGATGAGTATGTGCAGCATGCGATGTCTTTCGGTTTTATGGTAGAGAGTTTAGAAGATGTGTCCGAAATGAAGAAGTTGGTCAGATTAACAAAGACTCTGCGTAAAGGCCTTGAGAATCTACCTGGATTGATGACTGCTTGTTTGAATAGGAAGGTTATAAAGTTTGACCATTTGACCTATCAAACTGGTGAATCAGTTAATAAAGAGATCAAACCTTTACAGTTAAGAGAGTATCAGGGACGATGGTATGTGGTAGGTCTTATAAATGAAGAGGGTGAAGAACACTTGCGCTCCTTTGGCGTAGATCGGATCGAAAATCTTGTAATAACCAAACGCGGATTTCGAAAAACGAAACAACAAGACCCAGATGAATACTATGCTCCACTTATGGGGATGTGGTCAATGGACGATGAAGATCCGGTTAAGGTGGTCTTAGAAGTAGATGCCAAAAACTGGAGATGGATTGATAGTTTACCCTGGCACGATTCGCAAAAACTCGAGTCTGAAAAAGAGGGTGTGGTCAAATTCAGTTTGTTGGTTAAACCTACTCTTGATCTGCAGCGTAGGATTATGCAATGGGCGCCTGAGGTGAAGGTGCTGAAACCAGTGTGGTATAGAAATCAGATCAAGAAAGTGTATGCAGATGGTTTGAGTACTTATTAGCTATGCCACAATTTGGCATAGGTGTCGATTAACCTTTGTTTCATGAACCATCGTATGACTTCAATACAAGAACTTTTAGAGATCGGGGTAAACCGCTTAAAGTTTCCACAAGATTATGAGCGCAACTATAAAACTGGATTTAAACATTTGGATGAGACCATTCCGTTTAAGGATGGCGAACTGGTAGTGATTGGAGCTAGACCAGGTATGGGAAAATCAGCATTCATGTTGAGTCTTGCTCTCAATTTTGCTAAAGAATATTCAGTCATCTATCATAGTACAGAGCACAGCCATTTTGAGTTGTTCCAACGAATCATTGCTCAGAAATCAGGAATAGATATGGCTTATCTCAGGGGTTCAAAGTTGGAAGAGTATAAAATGAAAGTCATAGAAGATGGGAAAGAAGATGCAAGTACATTGTGGATGGATTTTTTAGATGGATATCCTGAACAGGTAGAACACTATTTTATAGACATTAAGGCTAAATTAGCAGAGGAATCTTGCGATATATTGGTCTTGGATTGTGCTGATATTCTTGGAAGCTCTATGATGTATGCTAGTCCAAAGATTAAGTGGAGGATGTTGGAAGGATTGAAGCAATTGAAAAAGTTTTGTGAAGCTCGAGCAATCTTATTGATTATCTCTTCTCAACTTAGTCGACAGGTTGAATCGAGACAGGACAAACGCCCAGTACTATCAGATTTATTCTTGACAGGTTTGGAAGTCTGTAGCGATAAGATTGCTTTTTTATACCGACCAGAGTATTATGGAATTACTCAAGACCATGAAGGAAATGACCTTTCAGGGTATGCTGAGTTTATAGTTCGCTTGAACAAGAAAGGTATGACAGGCAGTTGTTCGATGCACTTTAACAATAGGTTTGGTAAGTTTGAGCAGTGGCAGACTCAAGACTATGGGGAGGAGGGAGATTCAAATAGTTTTGAGTCATTTAAGGAGGACATAAAGGAGAAAATTAATGAAGTCAGGCGATTTGAAGTGGGGGGTGCGCCGTTTTAATGAAAACAAGATAATGCAGGCCCATATAAACATATTATATAATGAAATATCTAGAATTGTTTAACCATTTAGATAAATGGAAAGAGTTTCCAAATTATCAATTAGAACGCAGAGCTGATATATTTTTTGCAATACATTTAAAAGAGGTTTTTAGAGAATTATGGCAAATTGAATTGGAAGATCCCATCCCAGAATTCCCAGTCCAAAAGAACAGTCTACCAGCTCATGAAAAGTGGAATATTCAGCCATTAATTCGCCCAAATCAATCATTTCAAATAGACTATTTGGCATTTTCCCAATTTCCAACTCCTAAGGTATTCTTAATTGAGTTTAAAACGGATATGGGTTCAAGAAATGAACGTCAGGATTGGTATTTACAGAAAGCAAAGGAAATTGGTCTAAAGAAATTGTTATCAGGTTTGAAAGAAGTTTACGAGGCAACGGATAAAAAATCAAAAAGGAAGTATGACAATCTCCTTGAAGTCCTAATTGATTTTAAATGGATTAACAGAAATGGCAATTCTTTCAATGTTAATGACATTGAATGTCCTGTAGAGGTTATTTACTTACAACCAACCAATCCTAATAATCAAGAATCTACTATAACGTTCTATGATGTAAAATGGGCATTGTCAAAATCAAAAGATGAATTCACGGAAAGGTTTATTGCTTCTTTAAATTATTGGAAATGAAGATGTACTTACGAAATAGTATAGTACACTACCTTCTCGTCTTCAATAGTAAATTTAAAGGGTATATAAACGTACTTTCTTTTGTATGTGTTAGTTCAAACTATGTAGTTTTTATACATTTGAGTATAATTGATTGTCAAGTATGACACCATTTGATTACTTATGAGGAGGAATAGTCTTTGTAGTTGTAGCTGTATTGTTCCTCGCCAATATATTCCCAGGTGAATCTTCTGGTGAACATAAAGTAGAACCGAAAATCCGAGAAAATGAAGATGTAGAAGATTGGGAAGAGGATTACGAGGATTGGGGTGGCGAAAACCCAACTTGGGATGAAGATTATGACTAAGTTAGTAAACGTAGATTTTGCTATTGTTCTGCGCAATATGTTAAGCACAGTCAAACAAATAACTTCATTTAAGGGTTTTTAAGTCGCTTTCATTTTCTGTACAGGTAAGTGATATAAATTCAACAATTCGAAGCACTTCTAGTTGCCTTCTAACAATTCGAGCAATCTTGATGCATCTTAATCTCAACTCAGAGACCTGTCAACAAAAACAGATATTATTTTAAGGAAATCTCAAAAAATGGATTTCATGTTTTCAAGTGTTACAAGCTGCTGGTAATTTTTTAATAAACTGAAATGTAGATCTTATGAAAATTGTATTTGATGAAAAGTTCTATCGCTATGATGAATGGTGCCTCTTACTTTCAGAAAAGTAAATCTCCTTTTTCGTCTTCTTTTATGAAATAATGGTCAACCATCATAGGGTATAGATTGAGGTGGTGCTTTAGTAAGATGTCACGGATGTAAGATGGAAGGGCTTTAGGTTTATCAATAACCATTCTCCTGTAATAGTTTTCTTGCATAAGCGAGTACTCTTCGTTTTCCTTCATGCTCTTCACCACCTTAGCCCAAATATCACAGTTAGTTATCACAATATTTGGACTCCATAATGATAGTCGCACTTTCATTGGGTCAACAACTCTAAGTTGGTTGTCCTTCATTAGTCCAACTTTCGCTTCAGTGTGCTTGGTCTTATATTGGATATACACTAGGACATAACCAGGGTCAAATATTCCAAGATCTATTGTGTCATCTTCATCTTCTTTCCCAGAGCCAAACGGAATTAATGCTTCCGGTGCATACTGCGCATACTCAGACAACATTTTTACCTTATTTTCTAGAGACATACATTCAATTCTTAATAATAAGTTAAATGATCAAGGATTTTTCAGCATTTGTTCTTTCATAGTCCTTTCAATGTATTCTAAGAAGCCAAAATGTGAGTGTTCTGCAACATCAATCCAACCTTCAAGATAGTTTAAACCAGGCCTGTTCTTCAACTCTTTGTTTAGTTCTTCATTCAATCTCTGGTACCGTATAGGGCAATCTACAGTGTCACACAACTTTGCTAAGTCTATCATTTCTATCAACCTTAATCTAAATATAGAATCTGAATAGAACAGATCATTCGGAGGTGTATACACATCCATCCAGTCTAATTCGAACCCATTTCCATAAGCCATGAAAAAAGCCATTGCCTCATTATAAGAGTCTAATAACTCAACTCTGTAGTAATAATTTGCGAGGTTGTCCTTTTCGGATTCAATAGCCTTGCTGAAGAAGTAATATGCATACGGAATGATTTTTCTCCTCAAATTACCATAACTAAACCTATCGCTCAGATTGTATTCAATGAATCCCTTTAATGCAATTGCCAATCTAGCTGGATATTTGAATGTCAGAAACTGTTCCGAGTCAAATCGAAATGCTCCAAAAATATTGCTGAACATTTTGCTCAGTTCACCTTTTCTATCTATCCTCGAAAACACTCCATGTTGCTCTGTATAGATAAGTCCAGAGCCATATTCATTAAATTCAGATTCATACTTTAGTGCTGCTTTAAGTACGTATTCTTCTAGCGCTTTTGTTGCTTGTTCATCTTGCATTGTGAAGTACTATGTTTTCAATTGAATGTGCGGATAATATTCAAGTATGGGTTCAGTAGTATGAACTGCTGCAATTTAGCTTTTTCTTAATTATTAAACCACTTGATAGATTCAATTGACTACAGTCTTAGGGAATGTTACATTAGAGGAATGTATCATAATTCCAAATGTCTTTACGAATTACAAAGTTGTCTCCTAAGTAGTAATTTCTAACATCTTTTGGGGTACTATACTTTGAATTGAAATTCATGTGGAAGTATATAAAGCCAATTGAACAGAAATATGATTTTAGCCCTTCAGTGAAGTAAGAAGGCCCTCCTCCAGAATTTGTTATTCGTTTTTCATAGTTGGTCATCCATTCGTCTCTATGTTTGTCTTCTGACAATATCCCTGCATCCAGAAATGATCCAACGTAGGAGTGGCCTATTCTGTATGTTTCCGCATTGCCCGCATAGACCACATTTATAAGTTTAGGGTAAGAATCAATGGCGCGTTTTATTAGAGATGGATCAAATTGAAAACCATTATGAAGATCTTTCTTGGTGCTATTGAAGTATTGCATTTCACTTTGAGCAATTCCTTGGCCCATGCCAAAAAGATCATTTTGAATGACATTTTTCACCACAAATCCATGCACCAAGACTATCAGGTTCCTAAATGCTGCATCATAATCCCCCATAAAAAACAGTACTTTATAACGATTTTCACATATCCTATAATCTACATAGTCTATACTTTCAGCTTGACTTAATAGTTCTAATGATTTTCTGTGATTCCCTTTGTTTCTTTCTAAAATGCTTTGGCCTAATAATGGTGTGATGTCCATGGCTTTAAATTTACTGAATTTTGTCTGAATTCTGCGATTTTTAAATTTTTAACTGCCTGAGATTCCGACATTTCTACAGAATGGATACAGAGAGATTCTTTATCTTTGGTTGATATATACGTTAGAATAATGTTTTTAGATTTATAAGTTTGGATCAAATGCCTATGGAAAATTTCAAAACTTTAAGCCAGTTAAATAACTACCTGCAGCGACTAGTAGATTCTAAACTAGGAGGTAAAAAGTTTTGGCTAAAAGCTGAGATTTCCAACATCAATTTCCACCGTTCTGGCCACACTTATTTAGACTTTGTGGAGCAAAAAGATGGTAGAATAGTGGCCAAGTCAAGAGCCATGATTTGGAAAACTGAAATTTCAAATATTAAGCAAAACTTAGGTGATGATTTCAATAATATTCTAACAAAAGGTAAAGAAATATTATGCCAAGTTTCAGTGTCTTTTCATCCTGAATACGGAATGGGTATCAGTATTTTCCAAGTCGATTTGAGTTTTTCAATTGGAGAATTAGAAAAAAGGAGACTAGAAGCACTGAAAAAACTTAAAGAACAAAATTTACTTGAAACCAATAAACAAAGAAGCTTGCCACTAGTAATTCAAAAAATTGCTATTATAGCTGCTGAAGGATCAAGTGGGTATGAGGATTTATTAAAGCAACTGGACAACAATCAATATGGATTTTATTTTAAACATCAATTGTTTAATGCTTCAGTTCAAGGTAAAAGTGCCATTGGAGAAATTGTTAGCCAACTCACGTTATTAAGTAACTCAGATTTTGAGGCAATCATATTGATTAGAGGAGGAGGTTCCAAACTAGACCTAGAAGCTTTTGATTCATTTGAAGTATCTAAAGCAATAGCAGTAAATAAGAAGCCTGTAATTACAGGAATAGGGCATGAAACGGATGTTTCGGTCGCAGATATAGTGGCCAACACCCATTTAAAGACACCATCAGCAGTTGGTAGCTTTATAGTGGAAAGAGCAAGCAGATATAAAAGCCACATTGAAACCACTTATCAAGCAATTTCCAAGCGCTATCAAGTCAAATTAGAAAAAGAGAATAAGTTTGTTAAGCTTACCCTTACCAATGTTCGAAACACGGCTATTAATTACACTCAACTCAAAAGAGGAAAACTACACCAAGAAGGAAATAGAATTGTTAGATTGACTAAGACTAGAATTACAGAGAACCAACAAACTTTAGCTGCTTCAGTAGAGTCAATCAAACACTTTTATAAAACAAAGCTTTCTACAGACCTAAATGAGCTAATGGTTACCTCGCAAAAAATATTTGCTACAGCAAAAAGTAGAGTATCAGAGCAGAAATCAAGAAGCAATGAATATGTATTAAGCTTTATTGCTGCCAAAAACGCTTTTATCGAAAGAAGACTAAGTTTTATCCACCGTGAGGAAGTCAAACTTATAAATATTCATCCTGATAGGATTTTAAAGCGTGGGTTTAGTGTTGTAAGAAAAGGCAATAACGCAATAACGGAAACAACAAAACTCATCGAAGGAGATCTGCTAGAAATAGAATTGTATAGGAGGAAAATATATGCTCAATTTTTAAATGAAGAACCAGAATGGAAGAAATTAAAGGAATTACTTACGAAGAAGCCGCAAAAGAGTTAGAAATAATATTGAGTGAGCTTGAAGATGATAAAATATCAGTTGATAATCTCGCATCTAAGGTGGAACGAGCTTCAAAACTGCTTAAGTATTGCTCTGAAAAATTGAACAATACTGAGAAAAAAGTGAATGAGATCGTTGATAAACTAGGTTTGTAAGTCAGCTTTATTTAATGCCTTAACCCCCTTTTTTAGGGGAATGTAAGTTATCATTCATTCTTCATCAGAATTGCCACTAAATCTCAATAACTTAAAATTAATATGGCATAAAGCCTCCGTCAAAATAAGAGGATGTTAATATGTCTTTCCTCAATTACACTTGATATATTCAACATCAATCCGTAAAGGCTAAACTATTGATTAGATTTCTCTTCTGTTAACCGATTTTTCAAAAGACAAACAAACTAGTAATTAGACGATTAAATCTCCGGGAATATAGCTATCGATCAAAATTTGGAATGCAGCAAATACAATCGATTTAATATTGTTCAGAGAAATTTAGACCAAAGTCGGAATAAATGTATAAAGACTTTGAACAGTAGAACACACTAAATACAATCAAGTATCATGAATCAAACTAGACAAAAAGGACAAGGAAATGCTGGAGGATGGCCTTCAACGACAAACAATCCATCTGGAAGAAACAGAAGTAACAATCCATCTGGTGCAAGTAAATCTGGCGGACCAAAGGGTGTAGGGCCTAAAGGTAGCAAGAAGTAAAATTAATGGGCTATCCTTGTGATAGCCCTTATAGGTACTTATGGATAAAGATTATAAGGAGATATTTACATTATTTGTTTTTGTTTATGCTCAAGTCTGGAAAGAACTAAAATCAAAAGATGATGTCTATGTCGTAATTGCATCGTTAACAGCTCGAAGAAAGTTTGAAAAGCATGAGTCGGAAGTCAGACGCATAATTAGGAACACTAAATTATGGAAGAATGAACTCAATAAACTTTTTGGGTTAGCTCCTGGCACCTATAAGAAATATTTTAAGGAATTCTTTCTTAAGCGAGGAATAATAAAAGATATAAGAAAAATTAGTCTGGAAGATGCATATGACCTAGTTGAGTATTGGAGTGGACCAGGTGAAAGTTGGAACATTGATCCTATTAGATTAACTAACCTGCTATCATTAAGTCATGCACTTAAAATAAGGGAATTCAATGCTGAACTTGATGAGAAATATGATCGTGATTTTAGAATTAATCGTCATTTTGTACCACCAAGTTTTGTCAAGGAAATGGATCATGACATTATTGACCAAAATCAAATTCCTGATTTCTTTAAAAAGGAAGGCATAGATAAGCACATTGCTATGCTATTAATTTGGTTCTTGTTCTGCTTTCAAAAAGAGAATGCCCCCCAGAACACCTAAAAAGAATCGACTCTGTAGACATTTTCCTAGCGAATTCTTCAACTGCTATATTGCTTTAACCTCAATAATCTTGCAAGCTTCCTTGCAAGCCTGACCGGTATAATTGTCTCAAAATGTCACAAATGGACACAGTTTAGTGCAATTTGAAATTTCCTAAGTTATTAACTGTCAGATAATAAAGGATTTACAAAACCGATCGCGCACCCTCATAATCAGGTGGTCCCTGGTTCGAGCCCAGGTGGGCCCACGTTTAAGAGTGAGAGACAGGAACAGTGCGAGAGCGTTGTTCCTGTTTTTTTTTGGTCCCTGGTTCGATCCGCCGGCTGGCGGACCACGTTTAAGAGCGAGAAACAGGAAGAGTGCGAGAGCGTTGTTCCTGTTTTTTTTTGGTATCTGGTTTGATCTGTTGGCTGGCGGACCACGTTTAAAAGTGAGAGACAGGAACAGTGCGAGAGCGATGTTCCTGTTTTTTTTGGTTCTTGTTACGCTCTGTTATTAAGAAAGTTGGAAGAGGTCCTTCACTAATTCGTTGTTCTAGGAGTTTAAGAATGGTATAATATAGGTGTTCAACACTCTGATTAAAGCTGAAATAAAAGGATACCTAATATTATAATGCTCACTCAATCAAAATATTATCCCACCAAACTTCATCTTCTGATTGAATCATAATGTAGTAAGTAGTAGGAAGATTAGCCAAGTTTATTTGATACTCCTGTAATGGAGAGCTTATGCTGTGCTCAGATACAAGGACCCCCAAATTGTTGTAGATCTTGATTTGCTTTAGAGGTTTAGAAGAGCTAATTGTGAAAGGTCCATTTGATGGATTGGGGTAGATTTGAACAGCTTTGTTTTCAGCTAAAGGAATAGAAGCAAATTGATAGCATTTTTCCGAGCATATAGCAGGTCCAATAGTGATTTGGTCATTCCAATATCTATAACTTAAGGTCAACCTATCCTCAATACACATAAAATTCATTTCCCAAGTCGAAAATCCATTCTCCCAATTGTAAAAATCTATACCTCCTTTCAAGCTACCAATTCCTTCAACAAAAACGTCATCTCTATAATCATTCCTTCGCCCATCAGACCTATAGAAACTTACATATTGCCGTCTTCTTAATATTGAATCTATTTCTACTTGATTAACTGAATCAACTACCCAGTATCCATTAACTCTTTCAGGCCAAGCTCGAATAGTATCCCCTTGGTTTGCACTGAAGTCGAAAACCAAGGTATATGTTGAGTCACGCCAGTAATCTGTGGCTAATACTGAATCATTCCTACAGGTTAGTGTAAATGGTCCATACTCATAAATAGTTCTGTTGGAATCTATATCTAATAACCATAAATCTTGGCAGTAATTATGCTCTTTATAGTTGTTGTCGCTAGCTTCGGTCCAGTAAATTGCATAAGTAGCGTAATACGGGAGCAATTGCCCAGACGATGTCCAATATGATAAAGAGAAAAGGAGAATACATAGGAGGCGCATGTATCAAATATACAATGATTAGTTGCTTTTAT
>JAAEYY010000005.1:129919-142793 GCA_018223105.1 bacterium
TATCGACTCAATTTTACTAGTGGCTAGACAACGCAGCAATCAACTTCTGTTGAGCGCAAAAAGAAGCTTTTATTAAGATTTCGTATTTTTAGCCGCTCATAATCAGATATTAACCCTATGAAAATAAAAATATTCCTAATCTTATCCCTTTTTTTCTTATTTGCTTCTTGCCAACCTGAGGAAGGCGAGCAAACAGTGAGTTTTGAGAATAAGTATTCGCTCACTATTCCATCCTTTTTAAATAAAGCCTACGATCTGAATGAAGAGGCGTCTTTACAGTATCAAAACACTTGGAAAGAGTTCTATGTAGTTGTTTTAGACGAACCAAAGGAGGATTTCATTACCGCTATAGAAAGTAATTACCTATCTGAACTTTATCCAAATGACATAAAAGGATACTCCAATTTATTGCTGGATTTCTTGAAAGAATCTATGACAATTACGGAGGAATCGGACCTGAAGGAAGCTTTAATAAACGGCCTACCGGCTCGTACCATTCAAATTACGGGAACGGTAGAAGGAGTTGAATGCTTTTTCACAATGGCTTATATCCAAGGCTTGAATGACTACTACCAAATAATGACCTGGACACTAGCTGAAAAGAAAGATGATTACAGTTCGAGAATGATGAAATTGCTTCACTCGTTTAAAGAGCTTGGAGGATAGGGGGGGTGAGGTGCAGGTTTGAATGACTCAATTTATTTGAGCTACGAGATCATGTATATAAAACCGCCCAGCTTTATCTGAATTAAACTGAAGTTTAAATCTCGGGGACCTATGAAGAAGGACCCCCGAGTAAGATATTTTTTACATCACAACAACCCTTTTCCTGCTCACCACTCCTTCCACTCGAACTTCTACGAAATACAGCCCCGGTTGAAGATCTAGCTCTATGTTGTTGTTGGTGTTTAAGGTGCTAATATTGATCAATTTACCTTCAGTATTGTAAATCTTTACTTCATCCACTTTTGTGTTTTGATCAATTGATATTCTGAAGCTCCCTGTATTTGGGTTCGGATATATCGTCATTCCTAGCTCCGGTTTCGGTTCTTCAACGGATACCACAAAGCCACGCCCATCGCGCACCACAGCTCGCATTACCGCAATCTGGTCTTTTGTGAATGAATTCATACAGGCATAACTCGAGTAGTCCATATAGTTTTCAATCATATCGGGAAGATCCACTCCATCAATATCATCTACACAAGAGTTTCTATTGCTATTACAGCCAAACTGACTTGAATTGTTGCTCAACGGTGTGTCATCCATGAAATCATCATTATTGCAACCACCATCACCCCAAATATGTCTTAAGCCTAAATAATGTCCCACTTCGTGCACCATTATTTTCCCTCCGGTTACAATTCCTTCATATGCATTGTAAGGTGATTCAAATTTTGAAGGGTTGTTGGGACCGGGCACATTGTAATGAACAAAAACTCCATCATTCATGGCTATTTGGATGTCTTCAATTTCTTCGTAATCTGCCCATGAAGCATGATTTCTAGGTGGAGTGGCTAAGGCAAAGAAAATCAGCTCCTTAAAGTCATTGAATTGAGGTTCATAAATACGTAGATCGCCGATCCAGATATTGAGGTACCTTGTAGGGTCCCAAGGATCAGATCCGCCTAGATCAGATCTAGAAATTCGACCTAAATTATAATAGAAACTATCTGCAACCCACTTTTGAATTTTTACGGTTTGGCCTTGCCCGTATGGCAAAACACCTCCAAAATATTCTACGGGGGTCTGAGTTCGAACAATTCCATTCGTAGGCAGGCCGTCCGGATCTTCTTCTGCTAGTTTGAATTCTATGTATGAATCTCCAACATGGGGCTTAAATTGTGATCTTAGATTGCTAGTATCCGCATTCATTCTTCTGAAGCTACGATTGAGCAAATCAAGTTGATTTTGCAAAACGGAATCAGGTATGTTTTCAGCGTTATTATTATGAACAACATGAAACACGACTTCTACCGTTAAGATTTCGTCATCTGCTTTTTTATGTTGAATTTGATTAACCTGTCGAACTATGCTTTGTAGTTGAGCATTCTGATGCTCAAGATAACCATTGTGATGATGGTCTACAGTTTCCATATAATGATACGAACCACACTTGGGTCCCGTATATTCTGAATCTGTATTAAGCTGAGAAATGAGGCCTTGTGCATTTGCCTGAATCACGAAGGTCAGAAAGCTGAGTATGATTGTAATCTTTTTCATAGTTCAAATGTATTTGGTGCTATTTTCATGATTCCTTATAACTAATATATGAATAGGTTTCGATTTGTAATTATTCCATTTGAGTTTATAACTGGATACTGACTTAAAGCAGTGGTATTTTAACCGTTACGCTTGTTCCACTCGGTTCTCCACTGTCATCTGTGAGGTCTTCGATTTGGTATGATAATTCAAGATCATACAGCTTAGACAGGAGGTCCATTCTTTTACTTATATTATTCATTGCTACTGCTTGATACTTTTGATCTTTCAGAGCCTTTATTTCCTCTGCACGCTCTCGTCCTACGCCATTGTCAATAATCTTACATATAATAAATTGTGAATCTTTGTTAAAGTGAAGATTTAATATCCCTTTACGGTTATTTAGGTTCAGAATTCCATGGATCAAAGCATTTTCGACAAAAGGTTGAATAAGCATTCCCGGAATTTCATAGGGCGAAGAATTTAGGCCTTCATCAACAGTGATATCATAGTCAAATTTATTTTCAAATCGATTTTTTTCTAAGGCCAGATAATAGTTTAACTGTTCAATTTCGTCGCTGAGTGGGATGTAGAGTTCGGTGCTATTGTTTAAAAACAGGCGAAGGAGTTTCGCGAACTTTTCCATGTGATCGTAGGCCTTCTCTTTATTGGAGCTGAGAATGAAGGATTGGGCAAGGTTGATGCTGTTAAATATAAAATGAGGATTCATTTGAGCTCTCAAGGCCATCAATTGAGTTTGCTCCAGATCTGTTTGCAGTTGATTCTTCTCTTTTTCATTCTGTCTGCTTTTCTGCAAGTAGAATATATATCCCAGAGCAATAAACAATATGAGTAGAGTTATGCTGATCAATAGGTAAGAGCGAAACTCATTGGATTGCTTTTCCGCTTCTAGTCGGTCACTATTCAGCTTTTCAATTTTTGCATCGGCTTTAGCCTGAATTAATTGCTTTTCAATTTCAGCTACTCGTGACGCGCTATTTATACTGTCGAGTTCATGGTTCAAAGAGTCGTATTGCATACGAGTGATATATGCCTTCTTATAATTACGCATTAACTCATGAAGTTTAGATTCTTTTAGCAAGCCTTCCAGCACCATCTCAGTATTTCCAATTTTGCGTGAATCCGCAATAGCTTTTATCGTTAGCTTAAGCGCTGGTTTTAAATCACCTATGTCGCTATAATAGTCTGCTAAAAGGTATTTCACCATTGCAGGAACTTCTGTTTTAGCATCATTTTCGAAGGTGTTTTTAGATTTAAGGATGTAGTACGAAAAACTGTCTTGCTGTTTTAAATCTCGATATGAATTTGCAATATTAAAATAGCTGTAAGCCAACCAGAAGTACTCCTTTTTCTTACGCCTTATTTCTGCGCTTCGCTGATAGTAGTTGATTGACTCGTGATGATTACCCACTTCTGAAGTAAATGCTCCGAGATTGTTTAAGGCAATGTCGATAAGGTCCTCATTACCAAACTTTGTGACATATTCCAAAGCGAGTTTTGTCTTTTCTACTGCCTCCTTTTTTCTTCCGAAGCCGTCAAGGGGCAGTGCCATGTTGAGATAGATAATCCCATAAAGCAAAGAATCTTTGTCGTAGGTTTCTTGAAGATCTAAGGCCTTGTAACTCAGAAGTAGGGCCTCTTCATATCTGCTATCGTAGCATAGTATAAATGATTTTGAACTGGTAGATTGTATGAGAGCATTGGTATCCCTGTTCGTCTTAAATTCAGAGATGAGTGAGTCGATGTATCGAATACTAGTGTCGATGTGCACTGAAGCAAGACTTGCCGCGTGTTTAAGGAGTGGCTTAAGCTCCTTTTGGGGGATGAATTTAGGTTCAGCCTGTCCGGCAGCGGAATGTGAAAACAGCAAGCTGATGAATATCAAAATGGCACAGATACAAGAATTTATGTACTTCATTGACCGCTAAATTAAGACAGATAGATATGTGAAATGAGCCAGTTTGTAGTTTGAAGCTTTGAGTTTATACTTAGACATATTTCACAGGTTTACTTCTTTCAAAAACTCAGCTTTTCTACTTTTAGATATACTGAACTCACTGCCATCTTCCATTACAACATAGCCGCCTGCACTTTTTCCAATTTTGTTGATATAGTTAAGGTTGATAATGGTGGAATGGTGTATTCTATAAAACCCATATTCTTCGAGAATTTCATTAAAGTACTTTAGGTTTTTGGAGACAAGAAGGTGCTCTCCGTTTTTGAATTGAAAGTGGCTATAACTCCCTTCAGCTCTAACATACAGGATGTCGCTTACTTTCTTTAATTCATAACCTTCTAAAACAGGAAGCGTTATTTTATGTTCTGATTTGTCTTTTTCCAGAAAGTTCACCAGAAGATTATTGATGTTTTTCTGATCAGAAGTTTCAGTGAGGTTGCGATATTTCTCAAGCAAACTTTTTATTTCTCCCAGAGCAGGTGGTTTAAGGATATAGTCGAGCGCTGAAATTTTTATCGCACGAAGTGCATATTCTTCATGGGCTGTTAGGAAAACTACTTTAGCTTTTAGGTTCTCTAGTATTTCTAGTAAGTCAAAACCGGTTTCTTTACCCATTTCAACATCCAAAAAGATGAGATCGGGTTGTAGAGTATTAATCTCTTTTGCAGCTTGAAGAACTGTGTTTGCACTGCCAATGACTTCAAATTCCGGGAAAAAGCTAGTTAACAAATTTTTCAAGCCTTCAATTGCTTGTAATTCATCATCAACGATATAAGTGAGGATGGGCCTCATGAAAGCAAAGGTGGGAAAATAATTGGATTAGAAGTGTCATAGAAGATTTACATTGGTTAATTATCTATGCAACAAATTAGCTTAAAAGAGTATCTCACTATAGAACATTTTATGCCCATATGAAAGTCCATTTAAAAACACTCCTTTTCTTTCTCCTTTTATTCTTGAGTTATCATTTAAGGGCACAAGATAGTTTAGTGGCAAATTTTGGGTATGACTATGAACTATATGACTGCCAACACAGAGTTTCATTTTATGACTCAAGCTTTTCTGAAATAGATTCGGTTGGAATATTAAAAAGATCGTGGGATTTTGGTGATGGATATACTGACTCAGTGTCTAATCCTGTACATGATTATGTATCTCCAGGTGTAAGAATTGTTACACTCTTTGTTTTGTTTGATAATTTGGATTGGCGCATGAAGGCAGATACTGTGGTGATAGTAGGTAAGAAGGCCAAATTTATTTTTGATGATTATCCAACAGAGGATACAATTCATGTATGTAAGGGTGATTTAGTGAAAATGAAAAACATTTCTTCGGGAAAAGGTGAATTCCCAAGTTATGAGTTCCATTGGGGGAATGGTGCCGTAACAAATCCAGGTGATTCGGGATGGCTCTTTGATAGAACGTATCAAGACACTGGAGTTTATAATGTTTATCTTATTGTTGAGGATGACATAAAAGGGACCAATATTAGATGTAGCAATATATATCCAGAAAATAAAATGGACAAAGTGGTTCATGTACATAGCAGTGCAGCTGAACCGGAATTCCAAATAATGACTAACCCTACTTTTATTGGTCACCCTACAGCATTTGTTCCATTATATAGAAGCCACGACCTGACAGCCATCTGGAACTTTGGAGACAATACAATTCTGGAAATGGATGAAAAGGATTCCTTTGTAATTCATAAGTATCAACAACTGGGATCACATAGGGTTACTTTAACTTACATAGAGGAGTTTTTGGAATATGGACTTGAATGTTCAGCATCAGATACTCAATTCATTAACGTGCTCAGTCAAGAGCTAAATTCTGTTAATGAGCTTTCTAGTCAGGTAGTCGTATCACCAAACCCAAGCTCAGGTTTAATTGAGCTTGAATTTTCAGAATATTTGCCGGAGATCAAAGTAGTAATTTATAATTCCCAAGGTTTACAAATAGAGGATCTGCGTTATTTGGGAGCACATGAAATATTATTGGACCTTGAAGTAGCTAAAGGACTATACTTCATGGACGTGTATTCTGAGAATGAATTGATTTTTCGAGACAGAGTTTTGATAAGCAAATGAGCTTCATCAAAATTTTGAGATAGATAAGGTCTTTAATTGAAGATAAATGCACTTCAATGCCGTTAAATAAATAAACCAACTCGCTTGTCCTTTTTTAAGACAAAGTAGACTCTAAACCTTGAACAGGGACTTATTTTAGCATGGAATTAATGAGCAGTCTGCGAAGCTTTGAATCGTTTTAATATTTGCCTTCTGCCTCATTGAATGTCATCACGTAAATTCATACTTAAAACTGAAAAAGCCGCAATTCGCGGCTTTTTTGCTACTTCTAAATTTAATATTCCAGAGTATCTCCGAAATGAAAATATTTTTGATTTCAACCACCCAATTCTCGAGCAATTCAAAAAAAATATAGCATTGTCTTTACCGAGACTCGGTAAGGTTAACAGGGTAAATTTGTTTGAAGATCTTAGCTAGCGCTTACTTCTTCGATTCCCGCTTCAGGAGCATTGGTTTTGACAGACTCAATACCATTATCTCTTGCAGCTTTGGTAGTGTACATTTCACTGCTTCCGATGATCTCACCATTACCGGCTTTCAAATTGAAGTAGAAAGAACCGTTTTTTGCTTCTAATCTGTCGTATCTGTCATCATCAACTCCGTTTTTCTTTACAGATTCGATTCCATTTGTACAACCTGATTTAGATGAATAGCCTTGGCTGCTTAATATTACTTGTCCGTTTTTAGCGGTAAGGTTAAAACGATACTTACCTTGAGCATCAGTCTTAACTAAGAATTTTGGATGGTTCATGCCTCAAATATCTAACATTCAAAGAATTATTTCAATAAATAGACTGTTAAATCTAGGTTCATTTAATAATTCTTAGGTTCTGATAGGTAAATGATTTCAACTTCAGAGGCATGTTTCAATATGTAACATTCAAAGTATCTTGTCCACTACATTGTTACAAACCCAATTTTCTTCACCAATGTGTCGTGTTTGAAATTGTTCTTCTTACTGCTGTTCAAAGTTGAATTTCTATCATCTGTTCGCACTACATGAAGATCGATTTCCTGCAGATTGTTTGTAGGTGACGGACTAGATGCTCCTGGCTTTCCAGCCGGTCTGGTTTGAACATATACTACAGATTTATCATACACAGTGTCGTAAATATTTTGCATAACCACTTTATTTTGAGTGATATATACAGTGTCGCTTGAAAGAGGGGAACTTTCAACCATGGGTGCTGTAGTTTTACTTAAACCAAGCCAAAGTAAAGCACTGCATAATAATAGGATAACAGCGGCTGCTTTACCTAAAGCAATAGGTTTTTTAAGAAGTAAAATCATGGGAGATTTGTTGCTTCTGCTATTGAAATTAACCATAACCGCGCTTTTTGAAGCCTCTTTTCTTTTGAAAGAGTTCGGACTTTGGGTTGAAGAGAGCGTATTCATAGCTTCATGCATTTCAGTGTAGGTCTGCCGGTCTATTTCTTTAAGCACAATCTTCTGCTGATCCTGACTTAGCTCATCGAAGCTCAATTGCTCCAACCAGTCGTATATTATTTCAATTGATTGCTCTGTATTCATCTGATATTTTCTTTAAAGGTGTTTTGATCTTTTTCAGTAGATAGAAGATTCCGGACTTTACCGAACCTTCCGGTATATTCATCGTTACCGCGATTTCTTGTATTTGCAAGTCCATTTCGAATCTGAGATGATAGAGTTCTTGTTCCTTCTCCGACATTTTTGATATAATTTGCTTCACCTCGTGCCGGAAAGCTTCTCTATCCAATTTCTCGTCAAGACTAAAATTCGAACTGGTTTTCATCTCCATGCCATCTAAAATTCGAGCCCTGTTTTTACTATCTCGAAGGTGATTTTTGCAACGATTTGCAACCAGGGTCATGATCCAGGTTTTAAACCGTCTGGAACGATCGAAGTTCCTAAGTGCCTCAGGAAGAGTGATGAAAGTCTCTTGGACGAGATCTTCAGCGATAGCTTCGGATTTAACATAGCCATAAGCAAATCTAAAAAGTAGGTCAAAGTACCGCTCAAATAGTGCTTCCATTGCTTTAGAGTTTCCATCTAAGAGCAATTCCGCCAGTTTTTCATCACTGGCGGAGGATATGCTGCTAAATTTACCGAACACTATTTTATAATATTGTTTACTACTTCCTCAGCATCAGTTCCTTTACTGATGTTGATCAAGTAAGGCTTTATCCATTCCAATTGAGTCAAATCACCGGATAATTTGTAATGTTCGTACAATTTAAGCATAGGAACTATGTAGTTCGTGTTAATCTGAGGCACCAATCCGCTTGAAATATCGTGATAGTATTGAGTTTGTAGGTAATCTAGAGCATATAGCTGCTCAAAATTTCGTTTGAGTAATGCCCTTTCATCCAAAGTGATTTCACAATATTGATAAGCCAAACCAGTCATGTACAAATTTTCATCATGACCTTCAATCAATTTAGCGTTCCCCACTGCTGTTAGTGCAATGTAAAGTTCATAATCTTTTGAATTAGAGCTTAATGCGGGTATTAATTTCGAGTAAAAGTTATTAAAGTGATCTGGATTTTCAGCAGATTTTGCATGCCAATCAATTTCAATTGGATCGATTCCCAACTCCTTACAGATTTGTTCCCGATACTTATCAATTGCAAGCAGGTGTAGGTTAATTACCTTTACATCTTGTCTGAAGCCGGTGGCTTGAACATACCATGCAGGATAAGTGTCATTATCTCCAGTAGTAAGCAGAATAGCATTTGGGGATAGTCCGGCTAACACATTACGGTTGTAGTTCGCCATTCCTGGTGAAATTAAACCTGCTTCCCATTTGCGAATAAGCGCTTTATTTCGCTTTTCAATATCTCGTTCAAACTCACCGTCGTTAATAATAAAATCGATATGTTCTATTCTGCCTTCACCAAGTTCATAAACCTTTGTTAGGTGATGTTCAAATTCAGGATCATTAGCATGTTCCTTCCACATGCATAAATGGTATTCATAACTGTTAGGGATGGCTTTTCCCATTTCTTCAACGAGATTCAGCATTTCTTTTGTTTTTACACTGTCCGCTCGCTTGTCATTGGTGTCGGTTCGTTGAAGGTTTCGTGTAGCATAATAGTAATTATACCATGCAATTCCGTTTTTTGGCTCTTTAACCGTGACTGCTTTCCAAGCTTTTATCTGTTCTTTATAATATTCAGGAGATTCTTTGCTTAAAGCAAAGCTGTATATGGGTTCCGGTTCTTGCGCTTGTAAGTTGAGAACCATAAGAAATGTTACTAGAATATTGAAGATGTATTTCATGACTTTTTGAAGGATATACACCTAACATCAATCTGAAGTTCAAAATTTTTAAGAATACATTTTTAATGTCTGTGCTACCATGCCCTCAATGGGTGTTTTTATGGTATTACCGATTTTAATTCCATGTATCCTTGAAACCTCTCTAAGTTCATCCTGAAAATGAAAAGCAATGGATCCGGTAAAATGCACCGGGTAATTTCTGAAATTTTTATAACACCAAACATGAATCGCAAGGAACTCAGAAAACCCTCTTTTTATAAGTTGCTGAATATATGGGTGGTCCCTCTGCTGTGATAAGAACTGAGCAAACTGTGCCAAATATCGATTTGGATTTGCTTCGCGATAAACAAAGTTTAGGATAGCGTCTTTAGTTAAACTGAAAGTATTACCAAAATTTTCTTGAAGCTCGTCTGGAAGTGATTTGTATAACCACTTGGAAGCCAGCAGTTTTCCGAAATAGGCTCCGCTTCCTTCATCACCCAAAATAAAACCGCTGGATGGAATTTGTTCTACTAGATTTTGTCCATCGTATAGTATAGAATTTGAACCTGTTCCTAAAATGCAGCAAATCCCAGGTTTTCCATCAGCGAGTGCAAACGCCGCACCTGCCATGTCATGATCAACTATTATCTCTGTTAAGTTATAAAAAACGGTTTTTAAAGAACTTGCTACTCTTGCTTTTAAAGTATCGGATGAACAACCGGCGCCATAGAAATATACTTTGGTGATTTTACCTCTATTGATATATAAGGTTTCATCTGATTCAATAATTTTTCTAATGGCCTTTTGATCTTGAAAATAAGGATTAATCCCGGCAGATTTAGTGTCGATTCGAGACTGATCCTGGTCTATCAAGACCCAATCACATTTGGTTGAACCACTATCGGCAATGAGTATCATAAAGGAGTTGACAAACTTAGGTTAAATTGTGGTTTGTTTGGATGGGGGGTGTGTTTGGAATATCCTTTATGCAGCAATTCAACCCACGTTTTTGAGATAACGTGTCCGGACACGTTATCTCAAATTGCAACGTTTGTGGCATTTTCACCTACGTTAATCTTTCAGGCACTGAAGTTTCATCACAAAGGGAGTTTAATATGACATATTTATTAATCACTTAAATAAGGTTCTTGATCCCCTTCTCATGGATTTGGTATCCGGCGGTAAGTCTGATATTAATCGATTATTCAACCCGAATCTATTAAATTTACAGTGTGCAACGTATCTTTGGTACTATTCGTCTATAGAAAGTTGACCCTCAAAATAAAAAGCATATTCACACTTGCATTTCTTTTCAGCTTGATAGGAGGTGCTAAAGCCGACCATATTATTGGCTCGGACATTACTTATACCTGCGGTGACACTGCTGGGATCTACTATGTAACCTTTAACTTTTATAGAGATTGCAACGGCTGTTATGTGCTTGGACAAAGTCCTAAATGTGGTACCAGTGAAAACTGTGCAAGTTCTCAAACGGCTCCAACATCACTTTCAGCGAGATGCGCTACAAGTGGAAGCAGTTTTGGGACAGTCACCATGAGCAGAACGAGCATTGTAGATATTACAACTACATGTAGTGGTTCCAAGTCACGCTGTGAGCAACCTTGCAATGGTAGCTTTCCTTATGGTATAGAGAAACATACTTTTAAAGGTCGAGCAGACTTAAGAAGTGCCTTGAATTCAAGTTGTTGTAATATTGAAATTTCAGTATTACTTTATGTTCGAAACGTAGGTATTACAACTGGGCAAAGTCAGCAAACTTTTTATACATCATGTGAAATAAATATTTGTAATGCCGATTGTAACTCATCGCCTACATTAACCAATGATCCTGTTGCAATTTTGTGTTGTAACCAACCCTATAGTTTTAATAATGGTGCTGTAGATACATCAGATTATGATTCATTGTCATATGCTTTTGCTCCGGCCTTGAGAGGTGCTGGGCAGTTTTGTACATACTCTGCAAATAGAACATACTTGAATCCAATTTCTTCCTATTATCCTGGAAGTTTGAGTTGGCCATATGCAAATCCAAATTCCAGCCCACCGATTGGGATATCATTAAATCCACAAACGGGTGATTTGATTTTCACCCCCGTGCAATGCAATGAAATTGCAGTGGTCGTCATTCAGATCACGGAATGGCGCAAAGATTCAACGGGAACGTATAAAAAAGTAGGTGTTACCAGGCGGGATATGCAGTTTATAGTGATGAACTGTCCAGACAATAACCCTCCCGAAGTGGACGGACCATATACTTATGACGTCTGCGCAGGCAACCAGATTTGTTTTGATGTGACCACTGATGATGAGGTATATACGCCTCCTCCTCCTGCTCAAGCTCCACCACCGGATACTGTAACCATAAGCTGGAACGGCGGTATACCTGGAGCTACATTTACTGTCACTAATCCTACGGCAAGGTTACAAACAGGTCAATTTTGCTGGACCCCCGAAATCAGTCAGGCATCAGACTTACCTTATACTTTTACTGTAACTGCGCGAGACAATGCTTGTCCTTTGAATGCAGTAACTGTTCGATCTTTCAGAGTAAGGGTTAAGCATAGAGCACAAGCTACTGTAGATATTGATACTCTACCCTGTAGTAGATATACAGTCGAGAGTACTCCTATCAGTGGATTTAGAGGAGCACCTTCTTATCGTTGGCAGATCCTGGATTCGAATTTGAACATTGTAACAGATAAACGAAAGGCTCATTTCGCATCAACAGGAACATTTTTGAGTATTAAAAAGCAAGATACCTTATTGTTTAGGGAGGGAGGTTTTTATATCATCCAACATACAATAAATAATTCACCGCAGAACTGTCCATATACCTATTACGATACTCTTAAAGTTCCTAAAACCTTCAGAGCAAATTTATCCTTTGGCAAAGACACATTCATCTGTGCTGCAACTACTTTAAGAATTGAACCATATATCTATAACGGACAAGCGCCTTATGATTTCCAATGGGCTACAATGGGCGTTGATGATGAGGGTAAAGTACTTAATAATGCTACAATCAAACTCTCTGATACTTTGCCTTATTACAATCTAACCTTACCAATTGGTCAATATGATACAGCTATCGCATTATTTGCAAGAGATGGCTCAGGTTGTACATCTGTAGATACAATCACCGTATTTCAAAAGCAAAATCCCCGTGTATATCTGCCTGAGGATCCAAGAATTTGTACCTACGATTCTGTTTTAATCATTCCAAGTTTTGATACAGCTTATTGGGTAGACCGCATGAATTTAGATAGTGCAGGAAATCCAGACACCATAAGACAAGGTGATACTCTGTTCAAGAAATGGTTCTTAAATGGTGCTTCCTCATACT
>JAAEYY010000006.1:0-57594 GCA_018223105.1 bacterium
TGGCTTGGAAGCAGCCATTCATTTAAAGAGTGCGTAACAGCTCACTAGTCGAGCGATTGAGCATGGATAATGAACGGGCATAAGATTATTACCGAAACTATGGCATCCGCCAATTGGCGGATGGGTAGGGGAGCATTCTAACATCAGCGAAGGTGTATCGTAAGGTATGCTGGAGAGGTTAGAAAAGAAAATGTAGGCATAAGTAACGATAAAGCGGGTGAGAAACCCGCTGGCCGTAAGACTAAGGTTTCCTGATCAACGCTAATCGGATCAGGGTTAGTCGGGACCTAAGGCGAACCGATTTAGGGTAGCCGATGGACAACAGGTTAATATTCCTGTACCAAGTAGTGAGGACGGAGATGGCGAGATGTTGCGTGCTGACGGAATAGCACGTTGAAGGGAGGCGTGAGCCCCTGATAGTACCACAACTCTTCGGACGAGTGGATAATGCATCAACCGATCTTCCTAGAAAAGCCACTACAATAAGCCCGTACCGCAAACCGACACAGGTAGTCGAGGAGAGCATCCTCAGGCCCTCGAGTGAGTCGTGGTTAAGGAACTAGGCAAATTAACCCTGTAACTTCGGGAAAAGGGGTGCCCCCACTTGTGGGGGCCGCAGTAAAATGGCCCAGGCGACTGTTTATCAAAAACACAGGGCTTTGCAAAATCGAAAGATGAAGTATAAGGCCTGACACCTGCCCGGTGCCGGAAGGTTAAGGAAGGGGGTTATCTTCGGAGAAGCTCTTGACTGAAGCCCCGGTAAACGGCGGCCGTAACTATAACGGTCCTAAGGTAGCGAAATTCCTTGTCGGGTAAGTTCCGACCTGCACGAATGGTGTAACGATCTGGGCACTGTCTCAGCCACGAGCTCGGTGAAATTGAAGTATCGGTGAAGATGCCGATTACCCGCAACGGGACGGAAAGACCCCGTGAACCTTTACTACAGCTTCACATTGGGCTTGGGTATAGGATGTGTAGGATAGGTGGGAGACTACGAAGCTGCCGCGCCAGTGGTGGTGGAGTCGTCCTTGAAATACCACCCTTTCTATACTTAGGTCCTAACCCCCTTCGGGGGGAACATTGTGTGGTGGGTAGTTTGACTGGGGTGGTCGCCTCCTAAAGAGTAACGGAGGCTCGCAAAGGTACCCTCAGCATGGTTGGTAATCATGCGCAGAGCGTATAAGTATAAGGGTGCTTGACTGAGAGAACGACGGTTCGAACAGGTACGAAAGTAGGCTTAAGTGATCCGGTGGTTCCGCATGGAAGGGCCATCGCTCAAAGGATAAAAGGTACTCCGGGGATAACAGGCTGATCTCCCCCAAGAGCTCACATCGACGGGGGGGTTTGGCACCTCGATGTCGGCTCGTCACATCCTGGGGCTGGAGAAGGTCCCAAGGGTTGGGCTGTTCGCCCATTAAAGTGGCACGCGAGCTGGGTTCAGAACGTCGTGAGACAGTTCGGTCTCTATCTGTTGTGGTCGCTAGAAATTTGAGAGGATCTGACCTTAGTACGAGAGGACCGGGTTGGACATACCTCTGGTGTATCTGTTGTGCCGCCAGGTGCAGTGCAGAGTAGCTATGTATGGAGCAGATAAGTGCTGAAAGCATCTAAGCACGAAACTGACCTCAAGATGAGATTTCTTTTAAAGGTCGTTGAAGATGACAACGTTGATAGGCTGCAGGTGTAAAGGCAGTAATGTCATAGCCGAGCAGTACTAATTACCTGTAGACTTACCATTTTTTAGTATACTTTTACTTCCAGCTATTGTCAATGATTTGAATTTCAAATCAATTAAAATATTGTCCTCCTACGCTAAAGCTTCGGAGGATCATGATTTTTAGGTGGTTATATCGTTGGGGTACACCTCTTCCCATTCCGAACAGAGAAGTAAAGTCCAACAGAGCCGATGATACTTGGGTAATACCTGGAAAAGTAGGTCGCCGCCATTTCATTATAAGTCCAATCGATTTTTCGGTTGGACTTTTTTGTTTATTGATTTTAGCCGATGATACTTGCCAGGACGTTTACAGTCCTGATGGAAAAGTAGGTCACGTCTTCCTATTACAACCGGCACATCCGTTAGCTAACGGATCGTCCGGGTTTTCTACAATCACCGAAGCTTTCAGCGTAGGTGATTCTACAATCTCCGAAACTTTCCTTTGATCTCCGAAGCGTTTTGCGTAGGAGGTAGTGTAGGTGATTCTACAATCACACTTTTACATCTCACTAGATCTTCATACCTCTCCAAACCGACTCTTACTCGATATCCCGGAAATACCATCTCCAAAGCCCGTCAAGGTCCTCTGCGAGAGACCCTGACAGGGATTTTTCGTATACCTCAGAAATCTAGAACATCTTTGTAATCGGTAACGTATTCATTCTTTTTACCTAAATGGTAAAAAGAAGCTGATGAATGCTTATATGCTTTGAAATCTTGCACAAGCCTCCATTTGCCTTTACATGGATTTTGGTGGATATAGCTCATGATATTTATGAGGGAGCTCGAGTCTTTTAGTTCTTTTGCATCAAAGGATGTATTAAAGACTCTATAATGCTGTCCTTTACTCTTTTTTGAACTACAGACTACATTAGAAAGTGCCTCAAGAGTCAAAGAGCTTCTTCTCTTTTTTAAAATCTTGATAATATCGTACGCAATGAAACGCTTTGCGTTTGCTAAAAGGCGATTGAGTGTCCCTTCGAGCTCATTAGGTAGATATAAGATCCCATGGAAATGATTGGGCATAATGACATAAGATAATATAAGAATGTTCTTATCCCTGAGCTTCTTAAACCACTTGTAGAAACTTGTGTATGAACGGGTCATAGCAATTAACGGGTACCAACCATAGCACGAAAATGTGATGAAGTACATCGCATTTTTTTTCTCATGTATGATTCCAGTCGCCATAAAGCTAATTTAGGTAAGCTTATAGAGTCCTTGAAAGAAAAGAAGAGTGTGGATTGTAAACGCGCTAATAGACTTGATTTACGTAACACTTTAAACCGCCTCTTACTCAATATCACGGAAATACCATCTCTCATTCCCGTCAAGGTCCTCTTCGAGAGACCCTGACAGGGATTTTTCGGTTAGCACAATACTTCACATAAACATACTTTTATACACTACTTCGCTACCCTCATAGGGTCTCTCGAAGAGGACCCTATGGGATGCTTAAAGCACGATCTGCTCTGAACTGAGTTTAGAAACTTTGCGAGGACCCTATGGGATCATCGTTGCTAGATCGGCTAAAAACTTGGCTTAAAGGAAGTAGGAAAATAGGAGTTTAGTAAAACTCAAAGTTGTGAATCATTAAGGTTGATACATCCCACTCCAGACCAACTCTTACTCTATTTCCCGGAAACACTATCTCGCATGCCCGGCGTGGTCCTCTGCGAGATACCCTGACAGGAGTTTTATTTACCTCATCATTTCACCTTATATTAGCCGGCAAGACTTTTTATTTATATGAAACCCTCAGAACAAAGCCCGGAAGAACGCAAAGCGTATTTAGCGGCTTTGAATCAGATCGCTTCATACACCGCATCAATTCTCGAAGGAGAGGAGGTTTCAAAAACTCGCATCAAGCAATACAAAAAATACTTTCGAAAAACGCATAATATGCTTCTTCGTCTTGCTCGGAAACAAGGTGAAATAAATAATAACTCCTTTAAATATGGCTACGGCGGTAAGGTGCTCGTACGTAAAGTCATGCTGCAACTCGGTATTATCAAGCAGAATGAGCTGTACGATGGTCGCGCTACCTACACCTTGTTAGTTGCTCCTCAGGAAATAGATTTTGATCTTGTTTCACGGATTATAGTAGAAGTGTATCTCATTAGAAATAAAGTAGAAAGCTTCTAAGATGTATAAATGGAAATTCATGACATCTTTGAAATCACTTCTTCGCATCATATTTATCTTCGCATCAACGTTATACTTTAAACCATTTCGCTTTATGTATTCGTAAATCAAACTTTGGCCTCATGAAAAAGATAATCTGGTTTATACTTCTTTTTATTGCAGTTTTTGTGGTTCTGTTTAAACTTCAAAGAAGTTTGGCGTCAACATTATCAGAAAGTGAGACTGAAACAGGAACTGATGCACTTCATCCGGTTAGAAAGAATAATTTATGGGGATTTATTAGCGGGTCGGGAAAGCTTGAGGTGACTCCTAAGTTTTTTGCTGTCGGTGAATTCAATGCAGGATTAGCACCTGCTCGTGCTCAGGGTTTATATGGATTTATAAATAAACAAGGGAAATACATAATACCTGAACAATACGATTATGCAGAGCGCTTTAATTTTGGAATAGCTAAAGTTTGGATTAATGGTAAACTGCACATTATTGACACCCTTGGAAATATTCTATTAGATCTCAGCTCATATCGCTTTGTTAATATTGTAGAAGGTGGTTTGATTATAGTTTCAAACGAAAGTGGAACGGAAGGACTCATAACTAAAAAAGGAGAGTTCCTTTTAGATACTATCTACGATGAGGTCAAATATGCGAACCACAATCGATTTATAGTTGAAGGAATAGAACATGAGGAGTATTCTCAAGATCATGAAAGGATTTATGAAATAGGGCTGGTAGATGATGCAGGAAATTGGATCGTTGAATTTGGGGCATTTAAAGACATAGAAGCCTTTCAAAATGGGTATGCTTTTGCCTCTATCGAGTCTAATGATGAAAATTGGGAGTGGACCAACGTATTGATTGATACCCTTGGAGAAATTCAGTTTGAACTTCCACTGCGCGATAGGTTCGCTTTAGATCATTTCGTTTCAGAAAACCTTATTGGCGTTAGCCAAAAAATTTATGAGAAAGAAAATTACACTCAGAATGAACTACTGAACCTTAAATCATACACTGTTTTTTATAATGTAAATGGAGAAAAGGTGATCGATAATAGGGCTTTCGAGTATGCAAAAGTCTTCAGTAATGGCAGATCATTTGCCGGGACCTATTTCAATTGGAGATTGATCAATAAACAAGGTAAAGTCTTGTCCGATGACATTTACACGCAGGTCAAAGCGTTCCAGAATGGAATAGCCGTTGTTGAATTGAACAATGATAAATGGGGGGTAATAGATACAAATGGAGTGTTTGTTGTAAAACCGGAATATGATTATATCTCATCTCAAGGATTTACCAATGGTCTGTTACCTGTTGCGAAAAGACCCATATATAATGAGTCAAGTGAAAACCACAATAGAACCTTAGAATGGGGCTTCATTGATGCTAAAGGAAGTCAAGTAGTGGAATTCAGATTTGATCTTGTTGACCCTGCAGGATTTAGAAATGGTTTAATGTATGTAAAGGAGGGCTCAATTGAAGGTTATATTAATAAATCAGGTAAATATGTGTGGCAAACAGAATCAAGTCAGCCTAAACTAGGTCAAGCACTTGATTCTCTCAATGTTGATTTTATGATGAGGGGCTATTTCTATGCATACTCTTTTGCTAGTGAAAAGCATTATCATGGTGCGGGAGGCTCAAGTAATATCGATATGCAAATTAGTGAGGACTTACAGGTTTACTTCCCTAAAACGGATGTAGGCATTCAAGTTTTAACAGAAGAACTCGACACGTTCAACCGGCGCTATTATGGGTATACTACATTTTTATTTAACCAATCAAAGGATACTGCTATCTTTAATGCTGAAGATAGTAGATTAGCTATTAAAGTTCAAGCAATTGATGCTGAAGGTGAATGGTCTGATATAGAATATTTGCCTCATAGTTGGTGTGGAAATAGCATGCATTTATTGGAGTTGCCTCCGGGACAATGTTGGAAGTTTGTAGTACCTGTTTATCAAGGCGACTTTAATACTAAACTCAGAATAGTCCTGATTACTTCTAAAAAGATAGATGGGCGCTGGAAACTCTCTGAAGAAGAGTCGGAGTTTATTTATAGCAATACTTTTTCGGGAAGCGTGAATCCTGCCCAGTTCTGGAGAAAACAAGGATATTCACCAATGAACATAATGGATCCTTACTTTGAATAAGACCATCAATACGAAGTATCTCTAGCTTGTTTTTTAAGGAATCTTGATACGCCTATAATTTATACTGATCATTTTTCAGCGTTCTGTTTTGTATCTTCACCTCCAATAATCGCTTAGATACTTTAAAGCATTATTAGAAATATCAAACCAGAATACAATATGAAAGATTTATCAAGTAACGGAAAATGTCCGGTAATGCACGGGGCAAATACAGAGTCGAAAGACAGTGTAACGGAGTGGTGGCCAAATTCATTGAACCTCGACATCCTTCATCAGCACGACACAAAACCCAATCCCTTGGATGAGGATTTTAATTATGCAGAAGAGTTTAAGAAGCTCGATTTGGAAGCTGTAAAATCTGATCTTAAAAACCTTATGACCGATAGTCAAGATTGGTGGCCTGCAGACTGGGGGCACTATGGAGGTTTGATGATCCGAATGGCTTGGCATGCTGCCGGAACCTATCGAATTGCAGATGGTAGAGGAGGTTCCAATACTGGAAATCAGCGATTTGCGCCACTGAACAGTTGGCCGGATAATGTGAACCTCGACAAAGCACGTAGATTACTTTGGCCTATCAAGAAAAAGTACGGAAACAAATTATCCTGGGCAGATTTATTCATTCTAGCCGGGAACATGGCCTACGAATCTATGGGCTTCAAAACCTTTGGTTTCGCCGGAGGTAGAGAAGATATCTGGCATCCGGAGAAAGACATCAATTGGGGTACTGAAAAGGAATGGCTTGCAGCAACTCATAATAGATATGAGAGCGATAAAGACCGTGAATCATTGGAGAATCCATTAGCTGCGGTGCAAATGGGATTGATTTATGTGAATCCCGAAGGCGTAGATGGAAATCCTGACCCTTTAAGAACTGCACAAGATGTGCGCATGACCTTTAAAAGAATGGCCATGAACGATGAGGAAACTGTAGCGCTAACTGCAGGTGGACATACCGTTGGTAAAACACATGGTGGTAAAAAGAATGAATTAGGGCCTGAGCCTGAAGCTGCTTCAGTAGAAGAGCAAGGATTTGGCTGGAAAGGTGAAACCGGTGCCAGGACTGTAACAAGCGGTTTGGAAGGGGCTTGGACTACTACACCGGACCGTTGGAATCATACCTATTTCCATCTTTTATTGAATCATGAATGGGAGAATGTAAAGAGTCCGGCAGGGGCAAATCAATGGGAGCCAATCAACATGAAAGATGAAGATAAGCCGGTAGATGCTCACGATCCGACGGTGAAAAGAAATCCGATTATGACCGATGCCGACATGGCCATGAAAATGGATCCTGAGTATCGCAAGATTTCAGAGAAATTCTATAAAGACCCGGAATATTTCAAGGAAGTGTTTGCCAGAGCATCGTTTAAGCTTACACATCGAGATTTAGGACCAAGATCTCGCTATCTGGGAGCAGATGCACCGCAAAAAGACATGCTATGGCAAGATCCAATTCCGTCGGTAGATTATACATTGTCGGATTCTGAAATTGAAGAAATAAAAGGAAAAATACTCAACTCCGGTTTATCTCGAACTGAACTCATCAACACAGCTTGGGATAGTGCAAGAACATTTAGAGGTTCTGATTTTAGAGGCGGAGCAAACGGAGCTAGAATTCGTTTAGCACCACAGAAAGATTGGAAAGGCAACGAGCCTGAGCGACTTCAAAAAGTACTATCGAAACTTGAAGAAATTCAGTCCGGACTCAGCAAGAAAGTAAGTATTGCAGATCTTATTGTTTTGGGCGGAAGTGCTGCAATAGAGCAAGCAGCAAAAGAAGGTGGAGTGAACGTGACTGTTCCTTTTAGTCCTGGAAGAGGAGATGCTAGTCAGGAAATGACGGATATTGAATCATTCGAACCATTGGAGCCTATTCACGATGCTTACAGAAACTGGTTGAAGAAGGACTACGACGCCAAACCGGAAGAATTGATGTTAGATAAAACACAATTGTTAGGACTTACTGCACCGGAAATGACGGTACTTGTTGGAGGGATGCGTGTTTTAGGTACAAACTATGGCGGTGAAAAGCACGGTGTTTTTACAGCAAATGAGGGAGTTTTGAGCAATGATTTCTTTGTAAATCTCACCGATATGAAATACAGCTGGAGACCACATGGCAAAAACCTGTATTATTTCATAGATCGCGCTTCCGGAGAAAAGAAATGGACCGCTACTAGAGTGGATTTGGTATTTGGATCAAATTCCATCCTTCGCTCATATTCTGAATTCTATGCCCAAGACGACAATAAAGAACGCTTTGTAAAAGACTTCGTTAATGCATGGGTTAAGGTGATGAATGCAGATCGTTTTGATTTGAAATAATTATAGTAGACCTGATTCACTCTCTTTGTTTACAATTCTTCTGATTTGTAGAATTATCCTTTTACACTATGAATTCTTAAGTGAAATTATATGTAAGAGAATATAGAACCGCAATTAATATCAAAATTATATGAATATGCATATAGATTCGTATATTTGTAGTAATTTATATTTAAATACATATAATGGAGATGTTGTCTGAATTTGTCAAGAAGCGCAGAAAAGAGGTTAATCTGACACAAGAGGAATTCGCAGAAAGAGCAGGTGTGGCCTTAACAGTTTTGCGTAAAATTGAGCAAGGAAAAACAAACTTAAATCTTGATAAAGTAAATTTAGTTTTAAAGATGTTTGGTCATGAGTTAGCTCCGGTTAGCAGTAAAGAATTGAATAAGTGAGGAAGGGAAAGGTATTTTATAAGGATCGTTTGGCAGGGGTAATCACAGAAACTAATGATGGTGATTATGTATTTGAGTATGATGATCACTATATAGAAAATTACCCTGAAGATTTCATAACCTTTACTATGCCTGTAACGAGTAATCCCTATAAAGAAAATCGACTTTTCCCATTTTTTGAAGGATTAATTCCAGAAGGATGGTTGTTAGATATTGCATCAGAAAACTGGAAAATTAACAAGAATGATCGCATGGGCTTACTCCTTGCATGTTGTCAAAATTGCATAGGTGCTGTAAGTGTAATACCTATTGAAGTAGATGATGAATAGAAGATGTCTATATTGTTATGAGCTGCTTGGACAGAAGTTGGAATATCATGAAAAATGCTCCCTAGAATTTTTTGGTACCTCGAGTCCCCCAATAATTGGTTATTCCATAGATGAAATGAGTAATTTGGCAAAGAGTGTGGTGGAACGAAGTATAGCAGTACCCGGAGTTCAGCCTAAACTATCTTTATCACTAGTAAAACAAAACACAAAGAAATCGGTTGCACGTTTAACCGTGGTTGGAGCTTTAGGCGGACAATATATCTTTAAACCGCCATCTGATTTGTTTCGTGAAATGCCTGAAAACGAGCACTTAACCATGAGAATAGCTGAGTCGTTTGGAATTAGAGTGGTACCTTCTTCATTAATTCGATTAGCATCAGGAGAGCTATCATACATCACAAAACGTGTTGATCGTACTGAGGACGGTGAAAAAATCCACATGATCGATATGTTTCAAATTTTAGAGGCATTTGACAAGTACAAAGGATCTATGGAAAAAGTAGGTAAAGCATTAGACAAATACTCTAGCAATACAGTACTCGAAAAAACCTACTTCTTTGATTTAGCCATTTTCTGTTTCCTTCATGGGAATAATGATATGCACCTCAAAAATTTTTCAATGATACAGAGTGATTTAACTTGGAGCTTGTCGCCCGCTTATGACTTATTAAATGTGGCAATTGTGTTACCTGAAGATACCGAAGAACTTGCTTTAACAATTGTTGGAAAGAAAAAGAAGTTAAAACGTGTACATTTCCAAGAATTAGGCGAGGGCTTAGGTCTAAACGAAAAACAGATCAATGGAACTTTTAAGCGAATGATCACCAATAGACCAAAAGCAGAAGAATGGATTGATCGTTCATTTCTAAGTCAGGAAATGAAAGATGCATATAAAGAAATCCTTGAAACTAGATATAGGCAATTAGACTTGAATATTTAGTAATGAAAGAGTATCTAAGTAAATTACACCCTGTCAATTCTGAGATTCTAGAGCAATATATATCCCGTTGGACAGAGTATCATGTACCCAAAAAAACGGTTATGACCGCTCCGGGTGAAACAGAGCGATATATCTACTTTGTACTCGATGGAATCCAAAAATCGTATTACCTGAATGATGACAAAGAGCACATTATTGCATTTACATACTCACCGTCCTTTAGCGGAATCCCTGAATCCTTCCTCAGTCAAACACCATCAAAATACTATTTAGAAACTCTTACGGACAGCACATTTCTCCGTTTGTCTTTTGAAAAGCATCAAAAACTGATGGAAGAGTATCGCCCCATTGAGACCTTATTTAGAAAAGCTGCTGAGCTATTTCTAGTTGGTATGGTAGAACGCCACTATGAATTGATGGCCTTTAATATAGAGGATCGTTTTAGAGCATTTGCCCAGCGCAGTCCTCATTTATTCAATCTAGTATCTCATAAAGATCTCGCTTCTTATCTACGCATAGACTCTAGCAATTTCAGTAAACTCTATAATACCATTAAGTTCTAGAATCTTGGTTTATACCTAGAATTTGGTGCTGCCGACTTGTGACCTTTGTTTCAAATTCTAAATAATGAAACGTTTGATTCACATTTTAATCTTAAGCAGCATGAGTACAACATCCTTTTCACAAGCTTGGATAGACACCAACCTGTATCCATTCGAGAACAAATATCTTCAACTAGAATCCGGCAAGATGCATTATGTCGATGAAGGTGAAGGAGAGGTCATCTTGTTTGTACATGGAACTCCAACCTGGTCGTTTTTGTATAGAGATTTTATTAAAGAATTGTCAAAAACTCACCGATGCATCGCCATAGATCACATGGGTTTTGGATTATCTGATACACCGGATTCAGTTCCGGGAACACCGGAATGGCACTCTCAGAATCTATCTGAATTTATTAGAAGCTTAGATTTAAGAAACATTACTTTGGTAGTTCATGATTTTGGTGGACCTATAGGTTTGGGATCAGCAATAGAGAATTCAGATCGCATTGAAAGAATTGTCTTGTTTAATTCATGGTTATGGGAGACTGAAAATGAACCTCAGGTCCAGAAAATTGATAAAACCATCAATAGCTGGTTAGGTCGGTTTCTGTATTTACATATGAATATATCACCGAAGGTGCTATTAAAGAAAGGGTTTTACGACAAGAGTGAACTGACAAAGAAGGTGCATCAACACTATATCGCTCCTTATCCAAATAAGGAGTCAAGAATTCCACTATTGAATTTGGCTAAATCTCTGAAGGGATCTTCTGCATGGTATCAGCAACAATGGGAGCAACTTTCTAGCTTGGAAAATAAGGATTGGTTAATTCTATGGGGGACTGAAGATGATTTTATCACAACGGAATACCTCCAACGATGGAAAGAGCGCCTACCTCAAGCGGAGGTTAAAGAATTTGAATGTAGTCATTTTGTGCAGGAGGAGAGAACGGCTGAAGCTATTAAAGCGATTGGGGAATTTTTGAATGGGAATTAATGTATCACTTATTCTCAATGCTTTATATTTGATAAAGTGCTCTAAAGAAATTATTCCTTTTAAATGAAACTCACTCTATTTATTCCCGTGTTTCTGCTATGTACCGTCGCATGTTCTACTTCAAATAAAGTTCAAACTAAAAATGAAATAGAAAAATCGGAGGAAAAATCCATGCTTGCCTCAGGCTGGTATCGCATAGTAGACTCCACCGGCATTAAAATGCGCGAGCGTGGAACTTATCGAACCTTTTATATCGACTCTGTTCCAGCGATTTCCATGAAGCACCTCACCAAAGTTGAGATCTTTGAAGATGATTTTGGTGGAATGGGCTTAACTATTCATTTCAATTCTGAGGGTGCTAAACTGTGGAGTACCTTAACAAAAGAGTTGGTAGGGAAGGAGATTGCTTTTGTTGTAGATGGAGTCTTACATCAAGCACCCATGGTTATGGCTCAAGTCAGGGGCACTAAAACCAATATGGTGGGGTCGTATACTCGCGAAGAATTGGAAGAGATCAAGCAAAAGATGGAGGAGGAAATGGAGTGATGGATTAGGACTTAGATAGATTCACTGAAAGGTAATTATTGAAAGGCAGTTCACTGATCAGTATGAAGTCATGATTAAGAATATTGTTAAAAATAGTGAACTTAAAATTGAATCAAGGCCTGATGGTAATAATGAGTAGCTCAAAAAGGAATATCGTGATTATTATTGGTCTTGGAGTGTTGAATGTTTTGATGATGACACTGGGCAACAGATACGTTCAGAATGCGGCAAATAGTCACATACCCGTGTCGCTTCTATTTTCTATAATAGTGCTATTAGTTGGCCTTTTCTTCTTGATGATGGTTTTCAGTGGTTGGAAAAGAACAAAGATCGAAATTAACATACTCCTTCTATCCCTGATTATAGGTTCAACTTCATTTTGGATATGGCATCTTTCAAGTATTACATGTGAAGTTTGTAGGCTAGGTGGTTAACCTGATACATGAGTTGAAAATGACTCTGGATAGATTAACACCAGGAGTTTATGAATTATATTAGCCCGAAGCCTATAAACATGAGAATAGCAATTCTTTTCTTGTTGATGAATTTGATGTCTTTAGCAAGGGCTCAGAAGCTAGAGAAGAGTATACATGTTTCTTATATTAATGCATTCGCACAAAACGAAAAAATAAATAATTCCTATGGTCTGGGATTTTCGGTTTCCGGGCAATTCATGCATTCTATCAACGAACAAATAGGTTTTGGGACAGAGATCAATTATCAATTTGTGAGTCTAAATTTTGTCGATCATATAGAAACACTTTGTTTAAGCTGTAACTCTTCATATAACGGCAATTTAAAAACACATGAGATTAGAGTGCCTTTGCTACTACAATGGAAATTTAATCTTGCTTATTTTCTTGATTTAGGCCCCGGAATTAGTGCGACAATAGTATCTAATGCTGAAATTGATCATGTTTTCTATCGAGTATCCAAAAACGATGCGAATATCACTAAACTGATGAATGTTAGAAGTGCGACCAGTAAAACTATTAATCCCTACTTCAGAGCAAGCTTGGGGCGAGTTTTTAAGATCAGAGATAGAGAGCTATTAGCATCGCTCAAGTATAATTACAGTCTCGTCAGGTATCAAATTTACTTTGAGCACCCTGAGAATGTAGATCGAGAATATTCTATAAACTTTCACCAAGCAGTATTCAGCATTGGTTTGAGGATGTAATTGTTGGTGAAAGATTGAAGATTGTGTATGCTTAGAATAGACGAAACTTGAATTGGAACTGATCGGCCTTCTGAAATTTCGCTAGGAATTCAAAGAATACGATGTGAGTTGGGTAGTGCTAAGGAATCCAATCACGCGAATGCGTGATCTAGGGTTCTGGGGAAAGAGGATTCTGTAGAATTCCAAGAAATGTCAGTCAGCCTTGATTTTCAGCCGGTTGGCGGACAGGTTTGTTACTTTTTTATCAAGAATAAAGTAAAGAAAGAAGAAGATGTGTCAAATTATCGGCGGATCTACGTAAATTGAAGAGTATTATTAAAAATCTTTCAAACATTATCTTACTACTCTTAAGCTTGAATTCTATAGCTCAAGACACTTTTGTGTTTAATTCTTGGACTCTAAATGCAACAAGAATTGACTCTATCAGAAGTTCAGAAATGGGATTTATGGGTGATACTGTGTCCAGTAAATCAATCTACTTCACATTGGTAGATTCAGTTTTTCAAAAAGCACCGCATGATAGCCGTAGCTGTTTATTTGTAACGAATCAAGGAGATACAGTAATACGAACACTAAATTTAGTTGCAGATGTCTTTGTGGATTCATTCGGCTTGTTTGAACAAAGACTCCATGAAGAAATCAGCAAAGAATGGCATATGAGAAGGACCGAGTTTTATAACAATAGTCCGGCAGATTCTCTTTTAGGAAATAGAGCAAATGGAGAAGATCTAAATTATTCCGGGTATATAGTAAAAGATTCAATTGAGATTCCGGTTGTAATCATTGAATCGAATGCCTATCTCTGGATTGAAGGAGATGTAATTCGAATTCAAGGAATGTCCTTTATTTCAGGAAAACAAATGTTGAGTTCTTGGCAGAATTTTATCGCGCTGAAGGCAACACAAGAGAGTATCGATCTGTCGGCTATTACGCATAATTTTTTTACAGTTGGATTAATTCTGGGTCAGTGGGAATAAGAAATGTGATCTGTAATTTAAATGCATAAAGTAGAAGATATCACAATTGAAGAACTTCAAGAAGACTTAGTTTCGCTTGACATGAAATATACCAATGGTCGGATAGAGTTTCAAGAGAAGAAAAGAAATGAAATTATTCAAATTGACATGTCTGCTGTTTCACTGGTAAAAATTGAAGACGGTCAGACACCGATTACTAAGATCATTTTATTTTGGTTGGTTAGAATTTTGACCCATAACAGTTATTCTGAATCGTCACTTTGGCAAAGTAAGTTAGAGTATAGGTATGATAAAGATCTTGTTTTTGAGTTGAAGGATAGAACCGCTTATCGAAAACTATTAAAAGATGTAGATTTTACTATGGCATATAGGGTATTAAAAAAGTTGAATGCTTTGATAGTGCGCGAGGACGATGAATAAGTGTTAAAATGATTTTGTGTTAAGAATGAAGATTTACCTAGACATAGACGGAGTCTTGCTATCAAAAAACAATTCAGTGCCTAAAGATCTCGATGTTTTTATCGAGTATATTGTCCAAAACTGCGAATGCTATTGGCTAACTACCCATTGCCGCAATGGAGAAAATAAGGCTCTACTTTATTTATCTCAATATCTGCCAAATCAATTACTAACGATGTTAGAACAGGTTAAGCCGGCATATTGGTCAGATAAGAAAACTGAAGCAATTGACTTCAATTCAGAGTTTATTTGGTTGGATGATTATCCCTTCGAAGCTGAAATTGAAGATTTAAAGAAGCGGGACAAACTGGAAAGTCTGATTAAGGTTGATCTAAATTCTAAAGATGAATTGAAGGGAGTCCTGAAGTTGATTGAGCATAAAATCTAAGCTAAACAGACATTAAACCTTTCTAGTGTCTTGCAGTGGACTTTTGAAGGAATGGTTTGTGTAATAGACTGGAATCTAGGTTATACCATACTAAGAATCTGGAATTATTACCTTCGCAAGTGAAGCCCTTTAAAAACGAATGAAACAAAAACTCGGTAGAATAATCAAAAAATGGTGTTACCACTTACCCTTTGGCTGGATTATGGGAATGGCTGTATTTTATTTGATTTGGGGTTGGGATCCCGGAATCTGGTTTTTTGGCCTGATCATAGGGCTCTTCATTAGCTCAATTGTCATACTCATAAATGTAAATGACTATAACAGTATTAAGGGATTAGGTGTCGAGGATTTCATGAATTCAAACCATAAGCTGAACATAGGAGATAACAATGAAATTCTCAATGATTTCAAGCAGATACTTGATATGCAATTCGTTCAACCTGAAGTATTTGTATTGGATGAACATCATATACGAGCAAAGCTACCAGATTCATTTGTAGACCTAAGAAAATCTGAAAATGGCTATATACTTTCAGTGCAACGAAATAATTTCCCGTTTTTACCGGATCGGGCGAAGAATTATAAGTTGTTGACGCAGGTGGCAGAGAATTTAGTTCAGCTTGATTACAAATGATCCAAGCCTTAAAAATAGCGCTTCAACCTCATGTGTTTCTCATTCTACTATTAATCTTAGGCTGCTTTAGCTGTAAACCACCACACCTTCTTGTTAAGAACAAAGCAAAAAGGTATGCAAGTAGCAATAAAGAGCATGAGCAAATTGATTCAATCTTGACATATGGAACCTTTGTTAGTATTGATTCGTCCTGCAACAGACCCTCTGAATTCCTTGTGAAGTTGAATCAAGATCATACCGTTCAAATGGCTATTGTGGAATCAATTGAATTTAGGCACTTAAACGAATTGAACGATAGTACTTACTTACATTTTTTAGATCCTGAGGTCTCGTACTATTTCTATCAAAAGGATGAAACAATACATCTAGAACGGTTCGAATATTGGGACTCCCCTTGGTGGAATGTTGGGGTGTCATCTCGGAATTATTTGACCGAAGAATTTCTATTCAGAAATGATAGCCTCATCAACCAAAATGATAATCGCAGCACTAGATTTTGTAGGTATTATAGACTTGATACTTCTTTAAGTAGCAATTTTCCTGTGATTGAGAATGAGTTTGTGTCAGACTGACCTACACGCCACACCTCTACTTCTTTTAGAAGACCCTTAAAAAGAAATCTTGTATATTTACATTCCTGTTAAATTACGATCGAACTTAAAAAATCTTTATGAAGTACCTCAAGATTTTCACCCTTTTAGCTTTTCTTGGAACAACTTTTCTATTTGTTGAATCTTGTAAAAGCGAAGATGCTGAACCCGAAGAGATATGCGGTGATGGAATAGACAATGATGATGATGGCTTCGTTGATTGCGAAGATCAGGATTGTTTTTCTGCCTCTAGTTGTGTGGAAAGTAATTGTAGTGACGGCACTGATAATGATGGTGATGGATTTACAGACTGTGACGATCCGGATTGCAAAGACAGTGAAGATTGTCCTTCGGAAATTTGTGATGATGGAATAGACAATGACTTAGACGGATATACAGATTGCGACGATCCCGATTGTGATTCTGATCCGGCCTGTTTGTGATAATATCTTTCAGTCATTTATTACATGATCGTAGAATAATAGAAATTAGATTTATACTTTGCTAACTATTTTATGAATTTAGCAAAGACAATAGAATCCATGTTTGAGCGCGACCTCACCAAGCTCAAATTTGAAATTGAATCATACAAAAATGAGGCTAATCTATGGATCACAGATAAGGAGGTCACCAACTCAGCAGGGAATCTGTGCTTGCATCTCATTGGAAATCTGAATTGGTTTATCGGTGCTCAATTGGGCCAAACCGGCTATGTGAGGCAAAGAGAACTTGAGTTTTCGGCGAAAGATATTCCAGCTTCAGATTTAATTCGAGAAATAGAGCAAACGCAATTAATCATTAGCGAAACGCTAAACAAGTTGAACGAGGATCAACTCAATCAAGACTTTCCTATTAATGTGTTTAATAAAAGCATGTCGACCCAACACTTTTTAGTACATCTTACTACACATCTGGCCTATCATTTAGGGCAAATTAATTATCATAGGAGGTTAATGGAGTAATACCTTTTACCCGAGGGTTCTTATGAAACGAATCATCAATACCTTTATTCTAATACTATCGTGCTTCGTCTTACTGGCACAAAATGAAAGCATAGGAATAATTCAATATGACTCAGTTTTAAATCATCTTCCGGAGTATCAAAAATGTAGTGATAGAATTGAATCTCAAAAGGCAAGGATCAACATAATTTGTGACTCTTTGAATGCTGTATATGAAACCTACTTTATATCGTACATTAAACGCTGCGGTACACGAGATTCGCAAATGATCCAAGCTCATATCTACTCTTTGAAAAGAGTAGAAGAAAAAACGAATAATGCTCTAGATTCTTTGGCTAAAAGCCATTCCAATCTAATCGACTCAATAGAACAGCATTTGAATCAACGTCTCAATGAATATGTCCGTCGGTTCAATACACAAGAATCTCTTAAATGTGTGGTTATCAAGAATTCAGATGATCAAGATGATTACCTCGTAGATTACTCCGGGCAATTCATATTGTTCTTGCAAGAAGAAAATGAAAATTGACTTATTTACTTAGATTTCAATTAACACGATTATATCGCGAAGCAAACCTTCTGAAATATTCAATAAATTCCTATATTTCCCCATGGCAAAACAAGGACCCATGCCCAATTTTGAGACGGTGGATGATTACATCTCAAATCAGTCGCCCGAAGTACAACAAAAGCTCAAAGAGTTACGAGCAATCATAAAAGAAGCTGCTCCGGAAGCAGAAGAAATACTCAACTACAAAGTGCCGGCCTATACTCTGGTGACCAATGGTAAACGAGATCAACAAATTATGATGGCTGGATATGCCAAATTTGTAGGTTTTTATCCTTTTCCCACTACCATGGCTGCGTTCTCCGAAGAACTCTCGGAGTTCAAACAAGGAAAAGGCTCTGTGCAATTCCCATTAAACAAACCTTTGCCGAAAGACTTGATCGTTAAAATGGTGAAATACAGACAGTCCGAACTTATGGGTAAATGATTTTATATGTAAATCGCAGGATACTCTTATATGAAAAATCTATTGATCATCTTATCGGTTCTCGTCTTTGTTTCTTGTCAGGATACTCCTCCAAGTGTAAATCCACCGGAAAATCCACCGAGCAATTTAACAGATACGGTGCTCCTGAACCAGACCTATGGAGCTCATCACCGACAGAAATACGATATCCATCTGCCTGAAGGAAGGGATAGCACAACACCTGTGGTACTAATGCTTCACGGAGGTGCTTGGAGTGCTGGCAAGAAAGAGGACATCAATTTTTTTGTGAATATCCTGAAGGATAAATGGCCTGAAGCTGCGATTGTTAACATGAACTATAGACTCGCCAGCAACGATTCAGGGATTCATCACGATGAGATTATGGATGATATTGAATCCGTTCTTTCTGATCTTCAATCTAAAAGAAGTAATTACGTAATTTCAAATAATATAGCAATAACAGGAGCTAGTGCCGGAGGTCATTTGGCTATGATCTACGCCTATCGCTATAATCAATTTAACAACATCAATTGCGTAGCCAGTGTATTTGGACCTACTATTTTGAAAGATTGGGATTGGTACAACAGCAACAACCCCTGGTTAGGAGGCAAAGTAGGAGATATCCTGGCAGAATATGTCGGACAAACCTGGGATACCACGGTCTATAAAAATGTGAGTCCATATTGGAATGTCTCTTCATCAACCCAAGCTACTATTATCTTTCACGGCAGTCTCGACCCTATAGTGCCGGTGTACCAAAGTCAGTGGATGCATGGCAAGTTGAATGGACTAGGAGTCACTAATGAATATCATGAGTATGTAGCTTTTCATGAATTCAATGCTACGCAAAATCAAGATGTAGCAAACAAGATGGTAGCCTTTTTTAAGGCGCATATAGAATAAGAGATTGTTCTATTAATCCGTGACTTGCTTTTATGAATATGTTTTGGAATAAATGAGGTGGCATTTGTTCATCTTTGAATCGAAGATTAAAGACCATTAAGCCTAAATATAATCGACATACGAAGAAAGAACTATGAGTTTCCTCAATGCAGAATGGAGAAAGTTGGCCCTTGCTAATTACAGCATAGAGCCTGGGATATTGAAACAGTATGTTCCAGCCGGAACGGAGCTGGATTTGTGGACAGGAAAGTGTTATGTAAGCTTGGTAGGCTTCATGTTTGTAGATACCAAATTGCTGGGCCTTAAAGTTCCTTTTCACATCAATTTTGAGGAAGTGAATTTGAGATTTTATGTCAAGCGCTTTGAACAAGGTGAATGGAAAAGGGGAGTGGTTTTTATTAAAGAAATAGTTCCCAAACCTGCGCTGACCTTCATAGCGAACACTATCTATAAAGAGAACTATGAAACCATGCCGATGAAACATAGTTGGGAAGAACATGTAGATCATAGAACGGTGCAGTATTCATGGAAGAAAAATGGCAACTGGAATAAGTTTAAAGTGGAGGCTGAACTTCAATCAGAGCCTTTAGTGGATGGTAGTGAATCTGAATTTATCACAGAACATTATTGGGGTTATGCCCATGTGAACGACCGTAAAAGCATAGAATATGAAGTAACCCATCCCAGGTGGGAGGTGTATCCGGTAAAGAACTATGAAATTAAGGTCGATTTTGCCGCTGTTTATGGCCAAGAGTTTGGCTTTCTAGGAAACCTAAAGCCGGATTCTGTAATGTTAGCAGAATGTAATACTCCCTATTTCTTGTACCAGAAGTATTAGTTGCTAAGTTAATATTTTATCATTTAAGCAGCAATTTTATTTCTAGAATCTAGGAATGCTTTCTCAGGAGAAGTTTTAATTCCTTGATGCTTTTTATGGTGGTAGTACTGAATATACTCTTGTATACCTTGGTATAGTTCTAATCCATCATTTGAAGGATTCAAATAAATATGGTTGTACTTCAGTGTTTTCCAGAAGCGTTCTATCCAAGTATTATCTGTTGCTCTTCCTTTTCCATCCATAGATATATTGATATCCTGCTCTTGAAGATAATGGATCCATGCAGAGCTGGTGTATTGTGATCCCTGGTCAGAGTTAATGATTTCAGGTTTACCATATGTAGCTATGGCTTGTTTTAGAACGTCAAGACACCATTTCTTGGTCATAGTATTACTAATTCCCCAGCCGACGATCTTCCTGCTGTAAACATCTATAAAAGCAGTCATATACATAAACCCTTTCCTCATCGGGATGTAGGTGATGTCAGTACACCATACCTGATTAGCTCGATTAATCTCAAGGCCTCTGAGCAGATACGGTTTTATAAATTGTTTCAGCGCTCCCTTCGTTAAATTCTTCTTCCTGTAGATAGTCTGGTGCCCCATCAGCCTGAACATTCTCCGTACTCTTTTGGGCCCAACAGGATACCCTCGTTCTTTTAACCATTCCACCATGCTCTTAACTCCCTCAGAGGAGTATTTCATCAAGTGACTATCCATCAAATTCATCATCTTAACGTTCTCCGGTTTTTCCTGAATCGGTTGATAGTAAAACGAGCTTCTTGGGATCATAAGCAGGTCACACTGCCTGCGAAGTGAAAGCTTGTGATTACGTTTTATCGTTTCCATTCTTTCTCTGGTATTCCCAATTTCCGCGCACTTTTTTTTAAAAAGTCATTTTCTACCTTTAGTTGACCAATTTGGGCATAAAGCTTCTCCAAATCCGCCTCAGTATCTCCTATCGAAGAACCTTTACCCCGCTCAAAAACCTGTGCCATGTTCTCTAGAAACTCCGTTTCCCATTTTGAGATCGTTACAGCATTCACCTCAAACTGCTGTGATAGTTCTGCCAACGTCTTTTGATTCTTAACTGCCTCCAAAGCTACCTTGGCCTTGAATGCTCCGCTAAATGTGCGGCGTGATTTTCTTGTCATTGATTTAGTAAATGTAATTGTTTGTTTTAACTAAACCGCTGGTCTAAGATTTGGGGAGTATTACAGAAGGCTCTATTATATCAGTAGAAACCAAGAAGGAAATTCTACTTTGAGCTAGAATTGGATTATCTTACCCATCGATTTTTAGATTAAAGAGATTATGAATTTGATTTCTGCGCTATGCCTCTTCTTACCGGTGTTGTTATCACCAGCAAAGAGCGATCCTTCTACTTGCGATGAGAATTTATTGATTGGAACCTGGCAAGTGACCAAAACCCTTCATTCGGGTGTTCATACAAACTTTGATAGCTTAATTGAGCTCGCAAAAGGTGATACCGTTTCTGCATCCTATGGGTTTAAGGAGGATGGAACTTATGTTTTAAAGTCAGCAGTCGAAGAAAAGGACGGACATGGTTTTTATACTTTTGATAAAGAAAAATGTGAACTAGTGAAAGCTGGAAAAAAGAAAGATCTTTCACGACCTAAATTCAAAGAGTACCACAATTGGGAGATTCTGCATATAAGCGATAAAGCCCTGATCTTCAAAGAAGACAATAATCCAAAGGCATTTATTACACACGTTTTGTTGCGAACTTTGGCTAATTGATTTTAATACTTAACACTCTGCACCTACTCCTTCGCTGAAGCTACGTAGTATGTAGATCCTGTGAGAAAATATTTTGCCAAATTGTGCTAGAAGCGTTGGAAATGAAAGCAAGAGGTATTAATAGCGCTTTGTGACTTCGTGCCTTTGTGAGAGTATATCCTCTGTGAGCTTTGTTCCGAGAACAATCCAAACTAAGTCCCAAGATGCATGTTTATACATATATTTGCAGTGGTCCAAATTCCAATGAAAATAAAATCAGCACTCTATATCCTTCTGGCACTTACGGGACTCACTGCATGCGGACTAAAACAATCAAAGAACAACATGCAAAGCAATCCTTTAATATGCGATCCTGAGACCGGTATCTGTGAAATACCCGGAGAGAAACAAGATGCAACCTCAGCTGATCTTCCTAAAACCAATAAACCGATGAAAGTAATATACTTCACAGATCCAATCTGCTCTTCTTGCTGGGGCATTGAACCTCAGTTGAGAAAATTGAAATTAGAGTATGGCGCTTACTTCGATATCGAGTATAGAATGGGAGGCTTGCTGCCGGATTGGAGCTACAACAGCGGAGGAATAAGTAAACCATCGGATGTGGCACATCATTGGGATGAGGTGAGTGTTCATTACGATATGCCTATTGACGGAGATGTATGGTTGGAGGATCCATTGGATTCATCGTATCCACCTTCAATCGCTTTCAAAGCAGCCCAAATGCAAGATGAAGAAAAAGCAATTGAATTCCTGCGCGAAATAAGAGAAATGGTCTTTCTACAAAAGAAGAACATTACAAAATGGGAGTATTTGAAGGAAGCGGCTCAAAACGTCGGATTGGATACCACTCAGTTTAAAACAGATTACGAGGGAAAAGCAACATCTCTCTTTCAAGCAGATCTTAAATTAGGTCGAGAAATGGGAGTGCGAGGATTTCCTTCCATGTTCTTTCAAGATAGTGTAGGTAATAGGCAGTTTGTTTATGGAACCAAGCCTTACAGCGTTTACGAAACAGCCATTGAGAAGCTTATGCCTGAACTTGAAAAGAGGGGATACGACCACAGTTGGCAGTACTTATTTAAGAAATTTGGAAGTCTTACAGCCAATGAGTATTCGCAGCTTTCGGGTATTGAAAGAAATGAAGCAGAATCAAGCTTAAATACCTTAACTCAAGAAGGAAAACTGCGCAAGGTTTCTACAAAGAATGGTGCTATTTGGTATCTGAACTAACTATCTTTGTCGCATGTCAATCAATAACCCTCGGGAATTTGAAGGGATGAAAAAAGCCGGAGAGGCAGTGGCCATCACTTTGAAGGAGATGAGCAAGTTTGCTAAACCGGGAATCTCAACCTTAGAACTAGACCTGTATGGTGCTGAGATTTTAGCGGATTTTGGTGCTAAATCGGCACCGTATTTAACCTATGGTTTTCCGGGCTGGACCTGCATCAGTGTGAATCATGAATTTTGTCATGGAATTCCATCAAAGAATACCATTCTGCAGGAAGGCGATCTCATTAATATTGATGTCTCAGCTGAACTCAATGGGTATTGGGCAGATAATGGCAATTCATTTGTAATTGGGGAAGACTTGCACCATCATGGCGAACTTGTAAATGCTTCTAAAGAAATACTGCATAAGGCGATAAATAGTGTGCACAGCGGAATGAAGATTTCAGCGCTTGGGCACATCATAGAAACGGAAGCTAAGATGAGAGGTTATAAGGTCATTCGCAATCTTACCGAACACGGAATAGGGCGAAGTCTACATGAAGCTCCTAGCGAGATAACCAATTTCAGAGATCGCTTCAATAAAAACCGCTTCCGAAAGAATTCGGTGGTGGCTATTGAGACTTTCATCGCAACTCGTTCTTCTTATGCAGAAACCCAAAAAGACGGCTGGACCATGGTGGGCAACAAAGGAGGTTACATGGCGCAGCATGAGCATACATTAATGATTACTGAAGGGAAACCTATTCTTTTTACTGCAGATAACGAGATTTGATCTGAGCTGAATTAAATTTGAATTCAGGCTTGACCAAAATCACTAAAAAGTTTAAATACGAGAAGAATTGGCAATCCAAAACTCTTGAAAATCTCGAGAAAGAGTTTTGGGGAGAACCTGATTTTAACAGTTCCCTCGTAACGACATGCCATGCACTACGAAAGAAACCCTTGAACCAATTTTCTATTGAAGATTTGAGGATCATGATTGGACAAAATTTCAGTTTAAATTACATCATACCTTTAGCCCTAAATATTTTAAAGAATAATGTTCTAGTGGAAGGCGACCTTTATGAAGGCGATTTGTTATTATCGGTTATGAAATGCGACAAAGAGTTTTGGCAAATGCGTCCGGACCTCAAAGAAGAAATTGAATATGTATTAAGTAAACATGCTCACATACTGGCAAACTTAGATCACCGGAGTATCCAACGAGCAATTGAGGCTATGAAATACTAAATGTGCCTTATTGGCTAAATTTGCTTTAACACAAACTAGCCAGATGTCTAAGGCTTCGAGAAAAGTAATAATTACCGGTGCTTCATTTTTTCTAGTAATACACCTTTTTCAATTAGTTTGGAATGGTGTAATGTTCTACAACTATCATTTTACAGGTAAACTGTTTCTTGTTTTAATCCCGGATTGGGTATTGATCACAGAAATGGTATTGGCTGTTTTCGGTATGACTTTAACCATTTCTTTGTTGAAAAATGAGATAAGACGGTCAAAATACATAGTTTTCGAAGTGTTCGTTCTATGTATAAGTGTTGTAATTCTATTGTTGACTGAGATTGAGCAGTTGTAATCTATATTTAAGGTTCGTAGTTTAGTCCATTCAACGGTTTACCTTGCATTTCAATATTCAAGGTTGACAATTCGGAATGGAATATGATTAAAACTTTAAAATTCTCGGAGCTTGAAGATAGAAGCCCGGCCCCTTATCAGGTCAATGGTCTTGACCTTGTATTTATTCGCTATGATGAGCAGATATCTGTGCTTTATGGTCGATGCCTGCACCGAGGTGCACTTATGGCAGATGGGCATATTGATGGAGAAAATCTCATTTGCGGAGTGCATGGCTGGGATTATCGTTACGATACCGGTGTGTCAGAGTATAATAACGATGAAGCTTTACCAAAATTTACGGCTCAGATTAAAGATGATTATGTCTATCTGGACGAAGAACAAATCAATGCCTACCTCAAAGAACATCCTCAACCCTTTAACCGAGATCAATATTTGGGGCAATATGCCGATACCAATCCCGAAAATACTGAGCCTTACAATCATTTTATTCAGGACTTGGCCAAAAACGGCTTAAAAAACTATGGTAAACACGGTCCTTCTGCCGCTATGGGGGTAGACAGAAACACCCTGCCACAATGGGATAAGATTCAATTTCTTCCGGCACAACTCGCTACTAAACCCTTGATGGATGAAGATGATGTGAGTACATCTGTTACCATTGGTCCAAAAGCCAAAAAGCCTTTGCAAATTGATCTTCCTCTATTCGTTTCAGATATGAGCTTTGGGGCATTATCAAAAGAAGCGAAAATCGCTTTATCCAAAGGAGCTGAAATGGCGGGAACGGGCATATGCAGCGGAGAAGGAGGGATGCTTCCCCAGGAACAAGAGAATAACTCAAAGTACTTTTACGAATTAGCTTCAGGCAGATTTGGTTTCAGTTGGGATAAGGTGAAAAAAGCTCAAGCCTTTCATTTTAAAGGTGGGCAAGGAGCAAAAACAGGAACAGGTGGACACTTACCGGGAAACAAAGTTACAGCCGACATCGCCGAGGTACGAGGCCTAAAAGAAGGAGAAAATGCAATCTCACCTGCTACCTTCCCAGATCTTAAAACACCCGAAGATTTCAGAGCGGTGGCGGAGAAAGTTCGCGAAGTAACGGGAGGGATACCGGTTGGATTTAAAATCGCGGCGAGTCATATCGAAGCCGATATTGATTTCGCATTGGAAGTCGGGGTAGATTATATCATTCTAGACGGAAGAGGAGGAGCGACTGGAGCGGCACCCACTATTCTGAGAGATAATATTAATGTCCCAACCATTCCCGCTTTGGCTAGAGCTCGACAACATTTGGACCGACAAAATGCAAAGGATGTGACCCTCATTATTACCGGAGGTCTTAGAGTCCCTGAGGATTTTGCAAAGGCTCTGATGATGGGAGCGGATGCTATTGCCGTAGCGAATTCCGCACTTCAGGCCATCGGCTGTTTAGGAATGCGAGCCTGTAATTCAAATAATTGTCCCGTAGGGATTGCAACACAAAAAGAAAGTTTAAGACAGCGCCTCATTATTGATGAATCTGCGAAGCAATTGCATCGTTTTTTTACTGCAAGTAATGATTTAATTAAAGTTATTTCCAGAGCTTGTGGTTATGATGATATCCAAAAATTTAATTTTGAAGACTTAAGTACCTTCGATCGGGACATTCATTATTTAACGGGAATTCGATACGCAGGGATACATTCAAAGCTATGAAGATAAATAAAAGACCACTTTTCGCCCTTAGCATGTTAATGGCGTTTTTTATTGTGTTTCAATCTTGTACCAAAACGACAAAAAAATCCAAATCTGAAGAGCAGGAGGTTCAAGAGAAGGGTGAAGTTGATTCTGTTGACGACGAAGTAGATACAGAGGAATTACAAGAAGTTGAACTTGTTTTAGGCGAGAGGATAGCGAATGAAGTGACCGTTTTTTCAGAGGATGGTAAAGACAGTTTATTCCGACTTCTACCCGGGACATTGATCTCAGCCACTGAAGAGCACGAAGGATATGTAATCATCGGCTTAGATGTTCAGAAATCAAATAGTGAGAATAACTTACCTATCTTCTCGTCTGGCGAAACGCTAAAAGTTGATGGAGCGAAAGTGGGAACAGTCTTAAGTGATTTTCCAGCGAGGTCATACATGGTGAACAAGAAACTGGCAAGTATTACGGGACTTATAAAGATAGAAGCTATCAAGCCGAATTCAATTATTGAGAACTACCTCAAGGCAGAACTACAAGGAGAATTACCTCCGTACAAAATGTCGATGTTTGCTAAAACTATCAAAGCGTTTTACATGACCCGCAATGGGGGTTTTTCGGACTATACTGTATTTGAGTATTACGAAAGCTGGATTGAAGACCCATCACCCTCTTGGCGCTTAGCCTTAATTTTTAAAGGAAATCAACTGTATGGCTTTGTTCACTCTCGTTATCTTCAATTAGGGCAAACCAAAGATATTAGGCTTGGGAACGGCCTGAGATTAGCTCTACTTGTGGAAGATGAGGACCGAGATGCCCTCATCCAAACCATGAAAGATTTTGTAGATCAGGTCGACTGATTATTCGCTTGCGCGACGAGCTTCGTTAAGGCTGATGCTCATGGTCTTTTTCAAATTCAGGGCTTTAGAAATCGGGCAGTTTTCTAGCGCATCATTACAAAGCTCTTCAAACTTCTTATGCTCAATTCCTTCAATGAAGGCATGAATTTCTAAATCTGAACTTTCAAGCTGACCCTCTTTCATAGCAACAGTTGCACCTACTTCAATGTGGTTGCTTTCGAATTCGTTCTCGTTCAGAAGAAAAGAAAGCTTCATGGCAAAACATCCTGCATGAGCCGCTGCAATGAGTTCTTCAGGGTTGGTTCCTTGGCCATCTTCAAACCGAGTATGAAAGGAGTATGAATGTTCATTTAAACTTCCACTGGCTGTACTTAATTTACCTTTCCCTTCTTTTCCTGTTCCGGTCCAAATGGCTTTTGCTGTTCGTTTTATCATGCTTTTAATATAGGTATAAGCTTATGGAATATCAAGTTTCCCGAGTATTGTTTATTGAACAGGTAAATGCAAATAATTAGATTAAATTGGTCTACCTCGTCTGAAAATTTTAACTTAGGCCTGTGTCGATTGACCTCGAAAGAACTTTTATCGGAGCTTGTTATAATTTTACGCAAGACAGTAAAGTAATTGATGAACTATGGCGAGACCTCCAGAAGTCATACTCAGACAAAGACCGTCATTATCACACTTTAGACCATATTAAAGCACTTTGTGAACTTTTTATGGAGTATAGGCAGATACCGCATAAGCATAACTTACTACTACTTTCTGTATTTTATCATGATGTTGTCTATCAGCCGCTTAAGAAGGAAAATGAATTTCAGAGTGCAAAGTTTGCAGAGAAAGTGATGAAGCGTATGAATATGAATGCTCCTCAAATACGAACGGTTGTACAGCAGATTTTGGCTACAGCAGATCACAAAAAAACAGCAGAGTCAGATACTAATTTTCTAATAGATTTAGACCTCAGCATACTCGGTGCTCAGCCCAAGGTGTATGAAGAATACAGGCACAATATCAGAAAGGAATACCATCAAGTACCACAATTTATATTTAATAGAGGTAGGAGAAAGGTGCTGAACGGATTCTTAAAGAAAAGTCGGATTTATATTCATAAGCCCATTTATGAACGTTTTGAAGAACAAGCCCGGAAAAATATCAAGACGGAGCTTGAACTTATTAGCTAAGCACTTCTTGGTCTTTTACTTATTTTTGGCATCATGGAGCAAAACCAGATCGAGCAAGAACAAGGCTCTCAAGAACTCTACTCAATAATAAAAACTCCTTGGAGATTAATTAAAGAAGGAGGGAAGATTGGCTTAAACAGCGCAGGTAGATTTCTTAAAACCGCAGTTGGTTTTGGTTTGATGAATATGATTCTGTTGATCTATGCCATTGTTCGGGCATTCGGTAGCAATGCAGGAGGAATGGGAATTCTTTGGGTTTTCTTAATGCTAATTATTGGTGTTGTTTTTACCGTATTTTCTACCTGGTGGGCCTATCGCTTATTATTGGTTGATGTTTTTGAAATGATCTATAAAAGATCTTCTCACCTCTTCATGAAATTGGCAGAAAAAGTTGTGGAACGTGCTGATAAAGTAATGAAGAACGACAAGGCAAGTAAGAGTCTAAATGCTGCAGTTAATGTTACAGATTGGGTCAACAGTACTTTTGAGAAATTGCCTTGGGTTTTCCGTAAAATGATGATTGGCATTCTCAAGGTTTTACCGATTGGTCAAATGTTGGGTTCAATAGATAAGGAATTAATAAAGACCAATAAACCGGCAGCCAGCGCTAAGCTCTATAGTAGGATGGATGCCTATATTAATGAGAAGTTCTTTGAAACGCATAGAACGATCATATTTGGAGTATTGGCTCTTGTCAATCTTGCTGCGCAAGCCGCTATTATTTATTTCAAGATATTAGGATGAAAAAAGTACTTTTTTGTTTTGTTGCAATTTCCTTTTTGGGAAATTTCGCTGTAGCATTTTCATTCTCTGAAAGAGGAGTGCCTATATTTCAAAAAGCACATCAAAATGATTACTTGGGTTTATACGAACCAATACCAAATGAGTCTCTGACAAAAGACCATCCTTCATTTTACCTGGTGCATGGTGGTGATTCATCCAAAATCATTAAAATACCGGATGAAGCTCAAGTTACAATACGTGTAAGAGAAAGTGTAAATATCTACGGCACCCGTAAGAGCGGAAATGCCAGGGTATACGGGTATATTTTGGATGTCGTCAATGATAGTATTGTCTTGGGAGTGAGTCGGAAATACATAGATTTAGAACTTTATGAAGGTCAGGAGACCACAGTTATTATAGAATATCCTTACAGCGACTTAAAGACAGAGTACTATGGCTTGGATGAATTTGGGTCTATATCATTTTCAACCCCAGCAAATAACTTTTGGTTGGGGCTTGGAAGTACACTTTATGTAGGAGGTTTGGCTACTACATTGCTTGCCGCTCCTCTTGTGAGTATTAACTATAAAAACGGAGACTTCAATAAAAGGCGCTATTACATTTGGGCTCTTTCCGGCTTTGCATCAATAACTGTAGGAATTCCTTTAGCTATTATTGGAGGTGAAAAATCGTATGATCTGGTAGAACCGAAATACAAAAACTCATATCAATGGTATATTCAAAAAAGATAAGTTTTATAGCCGTTTTCTTGATGACCTTTGGGCTATTCTCATGTAGTTCTAAACCCCAAAAAGAAGAGAAAGCTCCTAAGCTAGTGTCAAAAGAAATTGTCATCGACTTTGCAGATGCCAAAATGCCCATTCATCCCAGGTTTGAGCGATTATCGGTTGATCAATATAAAAGCAAATTAGAAGCTTCCGAACTCTCAAAGGATATTAAATCATTTCATTTGTCGAGATTGAAATTCCAAGACGATCAGCTCGGAGCTCTAGAACTCTATGTAGATAAAGATAATCCTAAGAACCAAGTGTGGTTTATTCAAGGACCTCATGAACCTGTAACATACGAAGGGGCCAGGGTTTTTATTAGTTTAATGGGGGCTCAGCTTCGAGCAATGTTTGCAGCAACTCCTTTTAATGTAGAAAAGATTGACTCCAGATTCTTTTATGGTAATAAGTCATCCGGTGTCAAAGTGAAATACTTTTTAGAAGTAGATAAATTTAGCCAGTATTTCACACAGTATATCATGTCTTCTGAGTATCAAACTTTGGGAATTATTGTACATAGCGATAATGAAGAAGACCTTCAAGAGTATATAAAAAGGATTCAGTTATAAGTAAAATCTCGCCGACTTAATCTCTATTTAAAGAAAATTAGGTACTTATGTAAAATTGTCGGTTTTAAGACTCCATACGCTTCTTTTGATCTTGGGTTCTGCTCTAATATCATTTGGTTCGGACTCAATGCAGGCCAAAAGGAAACCCTACCCCTTTAAAGTGAGTTACTATGGTAATAACTTGATAAACCCTGGAGTTAGGGTTGGGTCAGAACAAAGGGTTTTTACCATTCATAAACATCGCTTTAACAAAAGAAAAAACCTGAGTACTAAAATGGTGCAAAAGCAATTTTACTTGAACGGGAACGCCGGAATGTTTATTGATCCGAATAGTCATTGGGCTTTAACCACTAATCTCGGACTTCATTTCAGGCATTTAAGTCCGATGGGTCATCAGTTTATTTTAGGTGCGGATCCTTTGGGATTTTATAAATCCTTCCTGCCCAAAACCTATGCTCTCGATGATGGTGAAATTAGGCGCAAAATGATGGCGGGAAATATGTATTACGCTCCCGGTTTTTCTATCGGTTACGGTAAGTTTAAAGAGTTTAATAAGAACACTGGCTGGTTCACTCAACTCAATGTTCACTTCCTTCAAGACTACAATACAGGCTATGCCATGCCATTGATTATGATTGAGTTTGGTTGGCAATGGAAAAGCTTAAAAATGAAGAAACGTGAATAAGCTTTATCCCATATTGTGTTTAGCTATGCTGCTCTTTACTGCTTGCTCAAAAGACAAAGTGAATGAAATTCATGAAACCATTCATATCCATAATAAGGGAGCTGATATGCCGGTATATGTTCATGGAAATGCAGAGGATAAAACATTTGTTATCATGCTGCATGGCGCAGGGAGTTTTGGACTCGCTTTTAGAGAAGGTGCATTTACAGAGAAATTTGAAGAGGACTATGTGATGGTCTATTGGGATCAGAGAGCCCAAGGGATGTCAGAAGGTCGATTTGATTACCCTGAAAACGTAATTGATCTCATGTCGGAAGACCTTGAAGTGTTGGTAAAGACCTTGAAGTATCGCTATGGTGATGATATTAAACTGGTGTTAATGGGGCACAGTTGGGGAGGTGCCTTGGGGACATATTATTTGCTGCGCGATGGTCAGCAAGAACTTTTTAATTCATGGATTATTATAGACGGAGTTCATGATTTTCCTTTATCAGCACAAACCAGACAGTCTTTAATGTTATCCATAGCCGAAGATCAATTAGCGGCTGGACTCAATGTTGAACGATGGGAAGAGATTCAAGAAAACCTGTTAGAACTGGATTCGAACAATTCAGAAGATTACGATGCGATATTGAATATGGCCTTAAAAGTTCAGGGACAATTAATAGAAGATGGAATGATCGGAGATCAAGAAACCGGGGAGCTCTTGAGAAGAACCATTATCGATAATAACCCCATCAATTGGCTTGTGAATCATGCAAACTTTCAACCCGCGCAATGGGGAGTGAAAAACGAATTGAGCATGGCAGATCATTTGGATCAAATTACCTTGCCTACCTTGTTTCTATGGGGGAAATATGATGTAAGTGTGCCTCCTCGTGTTGGTCGAGATGCATTTGATAGATATGGTAGTGCTGAAAAGAAATTTGTCTTATTCGAAGAAACCATTCATCACCCCTTCAATACGGAGAAAGATAAATTTAGAGATGAAGTGAGCAGCTTTATCGAACTTCATCTTTAATCAACTCAATACGTCATTACCTCAACTTAAGTCTTTTATCCTAAATCTTTAGATTACCTTTATTCCATGTCTTGTGAAATTAAGTTTTGCTCTGAAAACTGGGATAGTATGCCAAATGCGGATCAAGGTCGGCTTTGTTCTGCTTGTCATAAAACGGTGGAAGATATGCGTAGCAAATCTTGGAAGCAAATCTTTAAGTTAAAAAGAGAATCTGAAAACTTTGTTTGTGGTGCGTATTCCAGCGCTCAAGTTCGTGATATACATAATGGCAACTACTTCAAAGGATTTAAACTGGGCAGAATTGCATCTTTGGCCTTGATAACTACAGGAGCTTTAGCTGCAAATGCTCAGAGCCTTCAGTTTACTCCGGAAATAGAGACGGATAGTATTCCAAACACAGATGGAAATTCAGATGAAATTAGATCTATCAACTATCTAAACTTTCAAGTTTTAGATAGTGCAAGTGGAGATTCTCTGCCTTATATCATGGTTCGCATTGAAGGCAGCACAGAAGGCACTTATTCAGATCATAGCGGATATGTCCATCTTAGAATTCCCGAAGGAGCAACAGAGGCTACTATCGTCTTAAGTTATTTAGGTGTTCAAGATACATTTAATATCGATATGACGACACGCGTGGTATACTGGACTAAGATATTTGAAATTAATGATATTGAAATAGAGCGAGAGATGAATAAGCTTATGCCTTTAGGTGTATATATAGACCGTGATCTTCATGTTGAACCTGAGGATGAAGATGAAAGTAGTGAGAATTAACAAATTGTGTGAATCTTAACCAGCATTAGAAAATTAAGAAAATGTCAAAAGAGATTAAATTCTGTAAAGCAGACTGGAATCAAATGAAACCTGATTCAAAGGGGAGGCTGTGTACTCATTGCGACAAATCTGTGGTTGACATGCGCGGTATGACTTGGGAAGAAATCCTCAAGCTGAAGCGTGAACATAAAGAATTTGTTTGCGGAGCATACAACCCAGAACAAGCAGATCAAATGCAGAGAGGTGCCATTTTTCCGGGATTGAGATTTGGTCGCAAAGCAATGTTAGCTCTCTTAAGTACCGGAGCTTTCTATGCAAACGGACAAGATTTGCAATTCACTCCTGAAATTGAAACAGATACTATTCAAAAACAAAAAGCCACGGAAGTTGATAATGCGCCAAAAATCGTGAAAGTTAATGAGTATAATTTTCAGGTTTTGGATAGTTCTACAAAAAAACCTATTCAGTTTATTATTGGAAGAATGATGGATGCTCCAGGTGTAGCTTACTCAGACATTAATGGATTTATTACTTTACTAGTGCCGGATTCTATTTTAAACCCACGAGTTGAACTTAAGATGGGCGAAGTGAAAGATACTCTTGAATTAGATTCTAATACTAAGATTGTGTATTTTGATATGGATCGAGTGAAGGTAACAGTTAGATCTCATACAGTAGGAATGGTAATAAGACAGGACCATGATAAAATAGAAACAAGAAAGGATATATTGGATAATGCTCAGAAAGTTAATTCTTCCGACTGAGTTTTTTGTTTCAACTAATAAGCCGGAATTCAATCAACAACATTCGTATTTTTGACAGCCCATGGACTACCTCAAGATCAATAAGGCTTTATGGAATAAAAAAACCCAAAGCCATGTCAATTCAGAGTTTTACGATCAGGATACCTTTTTAAAAGGACGAAACTCACTCAATGATATTGAGCTTGAATTGCTCGAAGATGTCCGAGGTAAAAGTATTCTTCACCTCCAATGTCATTTTGGTCAGGATTCCATGTCGCTTCAGCGGATGGGAGCTGAGGTTACCGGTGTGGATATTTCGGATGAGGCGATATCGAAGGCTCAAGAGATAGCAACTGAACTAGGACTTAATACAAAGTTTATCTGCACCGATGTCTATAATCTTCCCAATGTCTTGGACCAGAAATTTGATGTAGTTTTTACTTCCTATGGAACTATCGGTTGGTTGCCGGATATAAAGAAATGGGCTGCTGTCGTTCAGCATTTTATAAAACACGGTGGCACTTTTGTTATGGCCGATTTTCATCCCGCAATGTGGATGTTCGACAATGATTTCAACTATGTTCAATATCATTACCACAATGCCGATCCTATAGTAGAGCAAGAGGAAGGTACCTATGCAGATAAGAATGCGAGTATTGATCTCAAAAGCGTTGGCTGGAATCACGGTATGGCAGAAATTATCGGTGCTTTGTTAGAAGAAGGACTCACTCTTGAAAAGTTTAAAGAGTACAACTATTCTCCTTACAATTGCGTCAATGGTATGGTAGAGCATCAACCGGGAAAATTTATTATTGAAAAAATGAGCGATAAACTGCCTTTGGTTTATGCGATCAAAGCAAGCAAATAATTGAAAAAAGCACTACAGATTTTTTTATATGCAATTGCAGTAATCTCTATTGCCGCAACCAGTAATGTTGAATCAAAAGTTTGGTACACCTATAAATGCAATCCGATCTTTATTCAGATGTTCAATCTGGATATCGATGGAAAACCCTATAAAAATATTGGAAATCTAAAGTCCAAACTCAAAGAGGATAAGGTCAATGTATTATTTGCAATGAATGGAGGAATGTTTACTTCTGATCTTCGTCCACAGGGCCTATATGTAGAAAAGGAGAAAGTATTAAATGAATTAGACAGCACTCAGCGAGGGTATGGTAACTTTTACATGCAGCCCAATGGAGTGTTTTATATCAATAAAAAAGGTAAGGGAATAATCTGTAAAAGCAGTGACGTGAAGATTGAAGATGCCCGTTATGCAACACAATCCGGCCCGCTACTTTTAATCGATGGGGAAGTTCATCCTAAATTTATTGAAGATTCAAAAAATCTAAATATCCGGAATGGGGTAGGAGTTTTGCCGGATGGCAATCTGTTATTTGCGATTTCTAAACGAAAAGTAAATTTCCATGAAATGGCGATGTACTTTAAAGAGCGAGGTTGCAAATGGGCATTGTACTTAGATGGCTTCGTTTCTAAAGCTTATATCCCCGACGAGAACTTAGAGCAATTGGACGGAGAGCTGGGAGTTCTCATTGCGGTCTTGGAAGTGGAGGGTTAAGTTTGAACCGTGTCCGTTTATAAGTCGAAAGTAAGTCCATGGTTATTTGCCTTTGTAGCAATTATGCTCATAGGTGTTTTGTTTAAAGCGATTTTAGATCACGAATGGTGGGGCGCTACCATCATTGCTTTAACCATTGCCTTTACCTTTTCCATCCTCTTTGGGATACGCTATATTATTAGAGATGACCGACTTATTGTTAAGGTTTCGATTTACATGTCCCGGAAAATTCCAATTCAAGAGATTGTTGAGATTAGACCAACGCGTAACCCTATTTCATCTCCTGCAGCATCTTTTGATCGATACCAAATTCGCTATAAAAGGTCCAAAACGGTTATTATTTCTCCCGAACGTCCGGAGGAATTTATTGCCGACTTAAAAAGAATAAATCCAAATATTTTGGCTTGATGAAAGCCTTATGCCTCATTAATTCGATATTCCATTGGGATTTGCTTAATTTTCGGCCTCATGATGAAAAGTGAGCATATAGGACTCGAAGAACAAGATCTAAACAGGCTAAAAAATATACGTCAGAATGTACATCAGAACCCTGAAGTTTCCGGCAAAGAATCGGCAACTGCAGAGCGAGTTTTGAACCATTTAAAAGAACTAAATTGTTTTAGAATAAAGAAGGGTTTGGGCGGCCATGGGATCCTTGCGGAATATGATTCAAATAAGGATGGACCGGTTTTGATGTTTCGCGCAGAACTGGATGCTTTGCCCATTGAAGAAATCGGAACGATGTCTTATTCCTCTTCGGAAAAAGGGGTGGGACATATGTGCGGTCACGACGGACATTTAACCATGCTGCTCGGACTCGCACATCTTATAGAACAATATCCGCCTACCGGCGGAAAAGTCTATCTGCTATTTCAACCTGCAGAAGAGACGGGAGAAGGGGCAGAAGCAATATTGGAAGATCCTGAATTTTCAGATTTTACACCTGATTATGCCTTTGCACTTCATAACCTCCCCGGTTATCCAATGCACCATGTCATTTACCGTGAAGGAGCCTTTACTGCTTCTGTTATAAGTTTGGTGGTAAGGTTGAACGGAAGAACTTCTCACGCTGCTGAGCCGGAATTTGGTCTCAACCCGGCATTGGCAATAGCAGAGATACTAGAGAAGTCCAATGAACTCACTATCAACGATCCTGAGCGAAAAGATTTTGCAGTTGTGGTTCCGGTTCACATGAGGTTGGGAGAGCCAACCTATGGAACATCACCCGGTCTCGGAGAAATTCATTTCACATTGAGAACCTGGAATGAAGATCATTTGGACAAAATATGTAAGGAATTGGAAAGGCTATCAAAATCTGCTGCAGATAAGAATAAGCTGGAAATTAGCTTTGAATACACCGATCATTTTAGGTCGAATCACAACGATACAGAAGCCGTAAATGCAGTGAAAGCTGCAGCAGAAGATTTGGGCTTAGAAACCATACAGCGAGACTACCCTTTTAAATGGGGTGAAGATTTTGGTTTGTTTACTCAGAAATTTAGTGGTGCTATGTTTGGTTTGGGTTCAGGAGAACATCAGCCGGCATTACATAATCCGGATTATGATTTTCCGGATGATTTAATCCCTACGGGAGCCAATATGTTTTACAAGATAATTGAGCATCTTACGAAATAACCATGCTACAGACATCCTATATTGAGATCAGCAAATCAGCCTTAGAGCAAAATCTCAAATTTTTAAAATCACTTTTAAAACCGAATGTGAAATTCTCGTCGGTAGTGAAGGGAAATGCATATGGACACGGTATAGATACCTATGTGCCTATCGCTAAGGAGTTTGGAGTAGATCATTTCTCTGTATTTAGCGCGCATGAAGCCGCAAAAGTGATGGAGGTAAACGGTTCAGATGCTACCATATTAATCATGGGAATGATTGACACGGATCAATTGCAATGGGCAATTTATAATGATATAGAGTTTTTCGTTTTCAACAAAAAGCGACTTCTAGAATCAATAAAACTTGCAAAGAAAATTGGCAAACGTGCTCTGGTTCATATAGAACTGGAAACCGGCATGAACCGTACTGGTTTTGAGTTTAGTGAAGTAGCCGAAATCATGGAAATCCTTAAAAAAGAGTCTGATTTTGTGCACTTCAAAGGTTTATGTACCCATTATGCGGGAGCTGAAAGTATTTCAAACTTTTACAGGATAAAAAAGCAGAAGAAAAAATTTGATGTCGTTTCAAACACATTTAAGGATTCGGGCTTAGTCCCTGATTTATATCATACTGCTTGTTCAGCTGCCTCTATCCGTTATCCTAAAACGCAAATGGATATGGTGAGAATCGGAATCCTTCAATATGGCTTTTTCCCCAGTAGAGAGATTCTTATAGATTATATGATGAAAAACGATGTGGAAATGAGTCCCCTGAGAAGATTGATCTCCTGGAAAAGCAAAGTGATGGATATAAAGCATGTTTCGGCAGGTGAATTTGTGGGATATGGAACTTCTTATTTGGCGAGTTATGATATGAGAATAGCGGTGGTCCCGGTTGGGTATAGCCACGGCTTTACAAGAGGTTTGAGTAATCAAGGGAGGGTGCTACTTAATGGAGAGCGTGTGCAAGTCATCGGAATGGTAAATATGAATATGATGACGGTGGATATTACAAATGTGGATGGAGTTGAAATTGGCGATGAAGTCGTGATAATTGGTAAACAGGGACATTTGGAGATCTCTGTTTCTTCATTTTCAGAATTTAGTGATCAGGTAAATTACGAACTATTAACTCGTTTGCCACATGATATTCCTAGGAAAATTATAGAATAAGTTTGAAACTTAAATCATTCCGAATTTGTTAAATCAGTTCTAAAAATCACTTCATGCCGAATAAAAAAGCAATCGTAATTGGCTCAGGAATAGCCGGTTTGGCTATGGCCATCCGATTGCGGGCATTGAAATATGAAGTGCTGGTTTTGGAGCAAAACTCCTACTATGGAGGAAAGCTTACTTTTATTGAACAAGATGGTTTTACCTGGGATGCAGGACCGTCTTTGTTCACTTTGCCTCATTTGGTGGATGAACTTTTCTCCTTGCATGGTGTAGATCCAGAGCAATATTTCCAGTATCAAAAAGTAGAAAAAATATGCAAGTATTTTTGGGAGGATGGAACTCAGTTCGAGGTTTCTGCAGATCCGGAAGAGTTTGTAAAACAAGCTTCTGAAACCTTTGGAGAACCTCGAGACAGAATTAGAACTTATATTGAAAACGCAGCCTATAAATACGAAACAACAGCGCCAATTTTTCTAGAACGTTCACTTCATAAATGGCAAACCTATTTCACGGCAGATACCTTAAATGCTTTGAGCACAGCTTATAAGCTCAACCTTTTTGGTACCCTCAATGACCTAAATGAGAAGAAGTTTAACAACCCAAAACTCATACAGCTTTTTAATCGCTACGCAACATATAATGGTTCTTCGCCGTATAAAACACCCGGTATTATGTCGATGATCCCTCACTTGGAAATGGACTTGGGAACCTTCATCCCAAAGGGTGGTATGCGAAGTATAAGTGATTCACTTTATCGCTTCGCTTGCGACCTAGGTGTTGAGTTTAGGTTTGATTCAAAGGTGGATGAAATTCTATCTGAGAATAAGGTGGCTAGAGGAGTGATTTCAAAGGAGGAGACCTTATCTTCTGATCTAGTTGTAAGTAACATGGATATATGGTCGAGCTACCATAAACTGTTACCCGAAGCTAAGAAGCCCGAGAAAATATTGAAACAAGAACGATCAAGTTCAGCCCTCATTTTTTATTGGGGAATGAGCCGGGAATTTCCGGAATTAGACCTTCACAATATCTTCTTCAGCAGTAATTACAGAGAAGAATTTGAATATCTCTTTGATAAGAAAAGTTTGTACCACGATCCTACGGTCTACATCAATATCACTTCGAAGTACGAGCAAACAGCAGCTCCTAAAAACAAAGAGAATTGGTTTGTTATGATCAATGCTCCAACCAATGTGGGTCAGGATTGGGAGGCATTTAGGTTAGAGTCTAGAGCAAATATCATTAAAAGCATCAATCAAAAACTAGGGATGGATATCAGTTCGTTCATTGAAACTGAAACATATCTCGATCCACCGATGATAGAAAGCAAGACTTCTTCGCATCAAGGATCTCTTTATGGTGCAGCTAGTAATGATAGGATGGCGGCTTTCTTAAGGCATTCAAATTTCAGTAAGGAATATAAGAATTTGTACTTCTGTGGCGGATCTGTTCATCCCGGAGGAGGTATACCACTTTGTCTACTTTCAGCTAAAATTGTAAGCGATTGGATACCCGAAGCATAATTCATAGAACCAATATTGCCATCTTTTTAGTTTGGCTATTTCATCTCAGTGCACTGATCGGGGTGAGTTTGGGTTTTAAAGAATGGTTTATTAGCAAGACTCCGATGAATTTGTTGTTGATGTTGGGATTGTTGATTTGGGCGAATCCCATCAACTCAAAAAAACAATGGATATTAATTGTCTTAGCATATCTCACCGGTTTTTTCGTAGAATACTTAGGTGTTAATTATGGCTTGATTTTCGGGTCTTATGAGTATCTCAGTAACCTAGGCCCAAAGATAGAAGGAGTGCCATGGATTATTGGTGTGAATTGGATCATATTACTTGTTTCTACTGCTGTAATTAGCAATCGAATTTTCTCTGCATTAATACCCAAAGTTTTGAGTGGAGCTTTCTTAATGGTGATGCTCGATGTTTTAATAGAGCAATTGGCGCCCGGTTTAGGCTTTTGGGTTTTCGAAGGGAGAATTGCTCCTTTTCAGAATTATGTGGGTTGGTTTGCGGTGGCCTTTTTGCTTCATTTCGTGTATCACAAACTCAAATTAAGGGGAGATGTAAAATTTGCATTTCACTTGTATTTCAGCCAAATCGTCTTCTTTGGATATCTATATGTCGCAGGTTTATGATTATATCATCATAGGTGCCGGTGCTGCCGGTTTGCATTTGCTACACGCGATGCTGGATGAACCTGCATTGGCTTCAAAGAAAATATTAATCATTGATAAGGATAGCAAGAGCGAAAATGACCGAACTTGGTCGTTCTGGGAACTGGGGGCAGGACATTGGGATACAATAGTTTCAAAGCATTGGAAGCAATCAATTTATCGATCAAAAGAGAAGAATCTCAAGCAAGATTTATCACCGTATAGCTACAAGACCATTCATGCTTCCGACTGGTATGCATTGGGAAAAGAAAGGGCGAATAATTCGGATCAAGTGGATTGGGTTCAAGATGAAGTAAAAAATGTAGGGGAGCGGGAGAGAATGGAGATTGAATGCAATTTATCTAGCTATCAAGCTCAGATGGTGTTTGACAGTAGAGTTCCAAAAGAAGCCGAATGGCAAAAATCCGTTGGTGTTTTACAATATTTTGCAGGATGGTTTATTAAAACCGAGCAGCCTATTTTTAATCCTGAAGAATTTGTGATGATGGATTACCAAATGAAGCTGGAAGAAACGTGCAGTTTCATGTATGTATTGCCATTTTCTGAGCGAGAAGCGCTGTTTGAGTTTACCTTCTTTTCGCCTGAATTGGTGTCGGATGAAGTGTATGAAGACAAGATCAAGGAATATATTGACCGACAATACCCCGGACTTGAGTACGAAGTGGAGAGGACGGAACGAGGAAATATTCCAATGACCGTTTACCCTTTTGAAAAGCATAATACACTCAATCATATCAGAATAGGGACAGGTGGAGGATGGGTAAAGGCCTCGACGGGATATTCATTCAAAAATTCCGAGCGATTAGCGAGAAAAACCGTGCAGAGATTAAAAGAAAATAAGAACCCAGGACTTTCACTATTCTCAAAGAAATATAGGTTGTACGATGATCTTTTCTTGCGTGTTTTAGAGCAGAAGAACGAGCTTGGCGAGGAGTTGTTTGACAGAATGTATGGCAAGCATCCCATACAGAGGGTGTTTCGTTTCTTGGATGAAGAAAGTAGCCTTGTAGATGATCTGGCGATTATTTGGTCGTATAGAGGTACGGCATTAATTGGGGCTTTATGGCAAAAGCTTACCGGCAAATAAGCATATTTTATTATCTTTGGGATGCTCCATGATTCGAACCATAGTCTTTGTTTTTCTGTTTGTTTCAAGTGCTGACTTCGTGATGAGCCAATCCAAGTTGAGCATTGGAATTTCTGTGAATTCTGGTGCCAGTTACAGGTTTTTAAGCACACCATATAATGACGAGGTTTTAGAAAGTAGAATTGAAGATAGTGACTTTCGAGAATTACCCCAGGTGAATTTCAAAGCCGGACTTTTTACAAGTTTCAGCGTAAAGGGGCCATTAGAACTCTGGACAGAAATCCGATATATTAATTTTAGGTATAAAAATGACAACAGAAGGCGAGTCACTAGTGGCGTGCCTCCATTTCTAGTTCACGAGATTAGGGCTCATAATTTCATTGAGGTACCAGTTTTATTGAGCTATCAAATGAATCAAGGCAACTCTAAATTCATGGTTTCAGGAGGAGTTGGGTTTGCTCAGCATATTTATTCTACGAATACAGAACTGATTACCAATAGTGATCTTTCTACACGCACTGAAACTAGGATTTCAAAGCCATCTAATATTTTTGGTTACCGGAGTTTCAATGCTAATGCTATAATTCGATTTGGATGGTCAGTTCCTGTAACCCAGAAATTAAATTTGGGAGTCATACCTGAGGTTTCATTTGGTATTTTATCCCTGTCAAAGACAAGGATAAAAACACGTTTATGGTCGGCTGGTTTAGGCATATATTTAAGTACAGGCTTCTCAAGATTACTAAAAGACTAATGAAGAGCATAAGACCAACACTCCTTGTAATAACAATGACCGTAGTATTCTTATCTCAAGGATATGCACAGACATGGTCTATTGCTGCCGAGACGCAGACGGTATTTGCATATCGTGCCTTACTATTAGGTGGTATGGGGAATCAGAATGCCAGAAATGTCAAGCAATTTAGAAACAACCTTGAGCAATTTGGAATTCGTCAAGGATTTGGAATTTCAATACTAAAAGAACTAAATCCAAAGCAAGAACTGTCAATAGGCGTAAACTACACCAATCAAGCGGTTAGAGCTGATTATAGTACAAGATTTGAAGATCAGATTGATCCTACCAAAGGCTTTGTGAATACAACTCAAGAACCAATTGAAGGCAAATTCTTTACATCATTTAAATACATTGAATTGCCACTAAACTTTTACTTCAAAATAAATAATGATAAGAGTTTTTATAGGATTGGTGGAGGATTAGTACCAAAGTACTTATTTAACGCATCTGCGACTAACTTTTTTGCCTCAAATGTAGAATTGAATCACTTTGAATCCTTTAACCTGGGAGTAGCAGGTAGTTTCGGGTATTACTATAAGCTGCGAGATCAATTTACAATTGGAATGAATCTGATTGGACAGTATGATGTTGTTCCTATCAAAGACGAGCGCACCAGAGAGTATCTATACAGCTTCCGTTTAGGATTAGGTTGCATTTATAAACTGAATTCTGATTAAGAATATGCTGAGATGGTTCTCTACATTGCTTTTAGTCATCGGTTGGATTCTTTGCATTGCTCAAGGATCACCTTGGAGTTTTGGCTTCAATCTAAAGTCGAATCACGGCTATAGAAGGATTTTGCCTCAAGAGCAAGCTGACTTGACCAATCTGTTCTGGCATGGGCAAAGAAATAGGGTTGAAAAGTTCGGGATTAGACCGTCGTTAGGAATTGAGTTTATTAAAAATACGGATTACAATTATCAGTATTCTATCGGTTTAAATTATAGTGTATTTGGGTACAAGTATGATTATGGAGTGTGGGAGAGTGCCATCAAAATTGATGATCCAAGATTGGATGTGATTATATACGACAATCGCAGATTTATAGCTCATCATTACATCGAGATTCCGGCTTTTGCTTATATGAATAAAGGTTCGTTTCGTTTCGGACTTGGCGCTGTGCCAATGTATTTAGTGAAATCAGTAAAGAAAACAGTTCAAGATGTTAAAATTACCTTCTCTAATTCCCGTTACGAAAGAATTAATTTGGGTCTCGCTTTACAGGGAGCATACTTGTTTGAATTGAATAAAAATGTAGATTTCTGTTTTTCGGCTGCGTTTCAATATAATTCCTTATCTATAAGCAAATCTCCTTTTATCGAAAACCTCTATAGTTTTCAAATTGGTATTGGTGTTATTTCTGATTTAGAATCATATTTGAATTAAGATTAATGAATAAAAATATTGCCCTGCTTTGCCTTTTGTTATTGGGTGGTAGCACCTCTTATGCCGAAAACTTTAAATTAGGCTTTGAAACTCACCTTCTTTATACTTCGCCTTATGAAGTGTGGAATGACCCTCCCGGGACTTACAGTAGTTCCTTCGGCCCTTCATTTTCTTTGAATACAAGCTTTAGAGTTGGTCCCGGAATGGGGATGAATATTGGTGTTGCGTATGCTCAATATCAATATTTTGATAATAATAACTGGGCATTTGAAGATCAAATAGATCCAACAAACCCAAATCAGCCATTTGGTGTTGCCAATACAGAAGTCATACATAGAGCTTTAGATCTTCCTATCTTCATTTATCGGGATTTTAAAACCGAAAAAGTGAATTTTCACATCGGCCCCGGATTAATTCCTAGACTTACTCTTCAAGATGTTTACAAAGCTCAAGATGGCAGTAACAGAGCTGATTATACTCAAGCTAATTTGTTTTCTATCAGCCTTGCTACTCGTTTCGCCATAGAAACTTCTGTTTCAGATCAACTAAGTTTAAATTTTAATATCATTCCGGCATTTGACCTTTACCCAACGGGTGGTTTTGTTGACCCCAGGTTGTTTAGCCTTAGAACCGGTGTTGGATTGTATTATAATTTTTCAAATAACTAGGTCAAGTCCTTGACTATTAATCGTTCAAAAATCATTTACGATTTCATTATCTCTAAATAGCACGAAATCCCCTTTATTAATATTACTTTCGCGCGCTTTTTAACAAGGAAAAGGCCTCAAAGCCTCTGTCATGGAACTCAGAAACATCGCGATTATCGCACACGTAGACCACGGAAAGACAACTTTAGTGGATCGAATCTTACATCAAGTACGTCTTTTTAGGGATAATCAGGAAGTACAAGATCTTATTCTCGACTCTAATGATTTGGAGAGAGAACGAGGAATTACCATCCTTTCTAAAAACGTATCGGTGCGATACAAAGACACTAAAATCAACATTATTGATACTCCGGGTCACTCGGATTTTGGAGGAGAAGTAGAGCGTGTATTAAACATGGCAGATGGGGTTCTTCTTTTAGTAGACGCCTTTGAAGGTCCTATGCCTCAAACTCGTTTCGTGTTGCAGAAGGCCCTTGAATTAGGATTGAGACCGATTGTTGTAATTAACAAGGTAGACAAACCTAACTGTGATCCTTTAGATACAAATGAGCAGGTATTCGAGTTGATGTTTTCATTGGATGCAACCGAAGAGCAACTCAATTTCCCTACAGTATACGGATCTTCTAAAGAAGGTTGGATGGGACCTGAATGGAACAAACCTACAGAGGATATTTCTTATTTATTAGATGTGATTTTAGATCATATTGAAGCTCCTGAACCAAACCTAGGTAGCCTTCAATTGCAGATTAGCTCTTTAGACTATTCTTCATATACCGGTAGAATTGCGGTAGGAAGAGTGCATAGAGGAACCATTAAAATGGGGGATCAAGTTTCTGTTGTCCAAAGAAATGGAGAGATACATAAAAGTACGGTGAAAGAACTTTACGTTTTCGAAGGTCTTGGAAAAGAGAAAGTAAAACACGAAGTGGGTTCCGGAGAAATCGTAGCAGTTATGGGACTCGAGAACTTCGATATTGGAGATACAATTGCAGATGCATTAGAGCCTGAAGCAATGACCCCTATTGCAGTAGATGAGCCATCTATGAGCATGCTGTTCACCATCAACAACTCTCCGTTTTTTGGTAAAGAAGGAAAGTTTGTGACTTCAAGACACGTTAGAGATCGTCTTTTCGCTGAAACTGAAAGAAACCTTGCTTTAAGGGTGGATGAAACTGATAGTCCGGATAAATTAATGGTGTATGGTCGTGGAATTCTTCACCTTTCAATCTTGGTAGAAACTATGAGAAGAGAGGGATATGAATTGCAATTGGGTCAACCACAAGTGGTGATCAAAGAAATTGATGGATTCAAGCACGAACCTATAGAACAATTGAATGTGAACGTGAGTGAGGAGTTTTCGGGTAAAGTGATTGAGATTGTAACTCGTAGAAAAGGAGATATCGTAAGTATTCAAACTAAGAATGACAGGGTAAACCTAGAGTTTAAAATCCCTGCAAGAGGACTCATCGGACTTACAAACCCAATTCTTACTGCTACGCAGGGAGAGGCTGTAGTTTCGCACAGATTAAAAGGCTATGAACCGTGGAAAGGGGAGATTCAAACCGCTAGAAACGGAGCTTTAATTGCGATGGAAACCGGAACTGCTATTGCATATTCAATTGATAAACTTCAGGATAGAGGTAGATTCTTTATCGACCCTAACGAGGAAGTATATATGGGGCAAGTAATAGGGGAGAGCTCAAGACAAGATGATTTGATCTTGAACGTAACCAAATCCAAGAAACTTTCCAACGTACGTGCATCAGGTACTGATGACAAGGCAACGATCGCACCTGCCATTAAATTCTCATTAGAAGAAGCAATGGAATATGTAAACGATGATGAGTATGTAGAAGTAACTCCTCAATCTATTCGTTTGCGTAAGATCTTGTTGAACGAGCACGATCGTAAGAGACAAAAGAGTAGTAAGTGACGGATTACGAATATTTTTAGTTACGAGTTACGAGTGTAGAATTACGAATAGTTCTATTCAAAATTAGGGGTTGGACTTTGTTCTGTGCTCTTGAAATTTATTTCCGTCACTCGTCACTCCACACTCGTCATTCTGCACTCCACACTCGTCATTCGTCATTCTACACTCGTCACTCTACCTTCGTCATTCGTCATTCGTCACTCTGCCTTCGTCACTTTTAAACAATTTACTTCTCCTTAAATATCCCTTTCAGCTTTTCAAGCATAATATCACAAGTTGTTGTGATTTCGACACCATCTTGTAATTGCTTTGTTTCTAGTTCTGATGAATACTCGGCTGTAATGTGTTGTTGAATATATAGCTCAACTAAATCAAGTTTGTAAGGAACAACAATGGATTTGGGCTCATTTGAGGTCATAAGTGTAAAACGCTAGCTATATTTCATTTATTTTTAGGATCAGAAATAAATATTAAAAGAAAGCAGAGTGCCTGCCGAGCAATAAATTGAGAGGCTTTTCAGTGTAGAAGCTATTATATTTGAGAATAACAGGGTTCCTGTGGCTCCAATATCAACTAAATGAAAGGCAGACTTAAGATATTTTTCTCACTATGCATTGTTTTTGTGGCGCATAAGGCGCAAGCACAAGAAAGAGATACTTGTTCGCCTTATGTTTTCCCCCAAGAACATCATTTATTTAGTGCTGAAGAGACCATAAGCTTTTTAGATTCAGTGTTTAGTTCAGGAATAACTCTTAATCGAAGCTCCGGTTGTGATTGCATATTAATTAAGTATCATGGAAATGGTCAGGTTTATAAGAGAAATGAATATAATGATAGTTGTAAATTAGATGGCTTGCAAGAGGAGTATCAAATCATCGATAGTATTCCGGTACTCTCATATCAATCAAATTATGTCAACGGACAAGTCCATGGATCAGTGTATCATTATGACTCCGGTAGATTGAGTTCCTTGAAATCATATGAATACGGTGTAAAGCACGGTCCTTTTGAGTTCTATGATTATTATTTCGAGATTTATAAAAAGGAAGAGTATTACAAGGAAGAACTGATAAGTAAGACCATATATAAAAGTGGGAACGGTGTATATCTTAAGGTATTATATATCTGGGAGGAAAATGATTCATATTATCCTTCATTTTCCAAAATTGGAGTCTATTACCGACTGAATGGTGAGTATAAATTTCTTCGCGAATTCACCGAGTCTGAACTTAAACTTTTGAAGCCTGATCTATCCCTCAATAAGAGGGCAATAGATGCATTACAGGAGGATTAATCCCAGTCCAAGCTATTCACAATTTCAAAAATCTCAGCAATCACTTCTTCTTCCACTTTGGGTTCGAAGCTGAACTTAAGTTGAGCAATATCTTCTCCGTGTTTATGAGCAAAAAGTAAGACCACTAACTTCTTACCATCGTCTGTTTTCTTTTTGTAGGTATAGAATTCGCCTTTTTTGAAGGTCATTCCCTCATAATCAGAAATAGTTTTCATTTTGGCCTTATCTATTCCGGAAGCCATGTTTCTGCAAACATCATAAGCGCTTAGATTAGGTCTGTTCAGGCAGATAGCATCAAGAGAGAAAAATTGAGCTTCACCTTTCTTATTGTATACTCCTTTTCTGAATAATCGATCGAGGCTAACGCCTTTATGCACTTTGCCGTAATCTTCAAAGGTGGTCATAATCCAGCGTTCAGGGATTTCAACTTTATATCCGCATGGCGCTTTATACTCCCTAACAAAGTATTCACTAGCGATAAACTCACCTTCTACATCATAATAATCCCATTTACCAAATCTTGAGCCTTTCTTGAATTCACCCTTAGACGATATGGCTCCATTCTCATGATAATAAACTGTAGGTCCGTTTTGGAGTCCATTTTCCAATCTTGTTACAATTTCTCGATTACCATTTTCGAAAAAGGTAATGTATCTCCCTTCCTTTTCGTCTTTCTTATATCCATAAATACCGGTGGTATCTCCTTCTTCGGTGAAGTAAATAAATTCGCCGGATCTTGTTTCTTTTTCTTCCTCCTCATAGCTGCCAATCATCTGAGGAGCACCACTTGCATAAAAGTCCAACTGGCCCCAAAGGCTATCGTTGATTTGAAAGGTCTTGCCGTAATAGGCATGCTCTCCTTTATCGCATTCGTTCCACTCTGAATCAAAATAAACTACGGTGGTGTCTTGACCATTAACAAAATGCGAACTGCAAGCAAGAAGTAAAAAGAGTACAAGTTTGTTCATAGGTCAAAGATAATTGAACTGCGCATTTGTGTAATACCTCTCCGTGCTTACTCACAAAAACTTTATTCTTTTGGGGATATTTTTCTACACTATTAGGGTGGTTTATCTCATATACCTTTTTTAATAAGTACGGAATATCCCGACTGTCAATAGTTTATTGTTGAGCACAGCTTTTGCTCATCTACTTATCAGATAAAACTTTAACAATATGAATCGAATAACTATTCTTCTACTGGTAATTACCCTGTTTTCTGCTGATTCATTGGCTCAAAACTGGGGTGTTGGATTGAGAGCCGGTGATCCTACCGGATTAACGGTTAAAAAGTACATGGGTGATAATGCCCTTGAATTAAATGTGGGGCGAACCTACTGGTGGTATGGCCCGGGATGGTATAACCGCCGTTTTGATTATTGGTATGAAGGAAAGAAGTTTGGCTATGACGATTTCCAGTACCGTGGCTATAGGGTCGAAGCTCCAGTTGCAATTCAATTGCATTATTTGTGGCAGCGAGATATTGGAAGTATAGCTGGTATGAGTACTCCGGGTTTGTCTTGGTATTACGGACTAGGAGGACAATTTAGAACCCAAACTCTTTATTATAGCTACCGGTATAAATTAGATGGACCGGACTGGAGATATGTAGAAGCTGAAAAAGTGACCGACCTTGACATCGGCGTTGATGCCACGATCGGTCTTGAATATACCTTTGATAAAATTCCGGTCTCTGTCTTTGCAGACGGTACACTTTTTATAGAAATTATTGATCGCCCATTCTATATCTGGGGTCAAGGTGGAAGCGGTTTCAGAATTAATTTTTAACTAACTTCTTGGTAGTAACCTGATTTGTTTCCGGGTTCACTATGTAAAGAATGTAAATGCCTTGAGCAAGATCTGATACATCTATGGATCCTTTGCTCTGGGCATTTATGTTTAATCGCTTCTGCTCAACTCCATTCATATCGTACAAACTAAATTTAAGCAGGTGTTTACCGTTGTTTTCAATAGCTAGTTGAGTAGTAATTGGATTCTCTATGCTGATATTCTCTTCAAGATTTACTTGCTGAATGTTTAATGTAGAGCTGTTTAGGTATTGAACTGCACCTGTTTCGGGGTCATATTCAGCAATTGAATAACCTTGTTCCGGTGCATACCAGTTATACAGAGTTACCCATTCTTCGCTTCCTAAAAATGGCTGTTCGATATAATCTTCATTTCCATCTTTTGTTGCGATCTTTACGGCGATAAGATGTTCCGACTTAAGTCTAAGCACATCGTAATCACCTTGAGGTAATTTTATTTTACCCCAAGCATCAACCTCTGTGTAAAGTGCAGCTTTGAGGTCAATTCGCACTGAATCAAATTGAGACATCCCTATTTCTCCACCGGAATAATAATTTATCATAATAAAAGAGTCTTTGGATACATCTTCGAAATTCAAAGGGAAATTCATTGCTTTTAATGGTTCAAAACTGAATTGATCTAAATTTTGTATCGGTAGATAGGTGATTAACTCATTAACTGTTTTTCGTACAAAATCGAAAGTATCGCCTTGGGCCACATAAACTAGATTTGCATCATTCCAGGAGCTCGAATAGCTTACTATATCAAAACTTATGGTTTCATCTGAAGTAGCAGATGAAAAGTCCCAGGTTTGATTTGCTCCTGTTGTTCTGGGATCCAAATTTCCGGTTTCATCAATGGCCATATTAAACGATCCGGAATGATAAACATCATCTCCATACAAACTTACTTGAGCAGATGCTGATAGAATTGAAGTAAAAAATAATGCGATTAGGGTAATTGTTGTTTTCATGTGTGTAGTACGCCGGGCTCAATTGTTAGTTACATCTGCAAAAACTCCAATCTATAGAAAAGGGGACTTTATCGGGTTCGTTTGTAGTAGCAATTAAAAATTTAGTAATGTCGTAAGTCTTTAATAATTATGGACTTAAAGCACAGACTTGATAGAGTGCATGCTCGAGTAAGGGAGAATCTCTGGTTTCGACTATTTACAGTTTTTAACCAATTAGCGCTTCTAAATTTCTAGCTTAATTAATGCTTCAAATTCATTAATTAAATCTTGAACATCAGACTCATCCTGTGCTAGAGAATGTGCTTTTATCTCTATCATTCCTTTGGGGTCGCGACTCATTTTACTTGCGGTGTACTTTTTAGCAAAACTCGTCCAAGCTTTAAAATTTTCTTTTCTTACATCCTTGGATTTAATAAAAAGCTGATAGCCATGATCTAAGGAGATTAAATGATCTCGAGTAAATGATTTCCAAAGCATTCGCAATCCGCTTACTTTTTCGATGGTAAATGGAATAACATTTTCAGTGGATTCCGGAGTGAATTTCAGAGTAGTTGAATAAGAATACCGACCTCTCATAGGAATTACGTTGGTTGTAACGTTGTTGTATCGCTTTTCAGATGAAATATTAATAGTGCCTGATTCAATGTTAAGCTCAACATTTAGGTCAATGGCAAACTCGTTCCAATTCGCACCTATGTCAATCGATTCATTCTGCCCGGCAATATTTTTCCAAGCTCTTACTATGTCTTGATTCTCTATTAGAAGCATTTTCCCAAATTTACTAAAATTCATCCAAAGCCCACCACCCACCCATTTCAAGGTAGCGCCTTTTGCTGAGAAGTCATAAAATCGAATAACATAATATGTTCAACGCAACAAAAGATCTTATCACCGTTGATCAAATAAACCTCCTCGAAATATTAAGCTAAAGTAAATAGATTTTCAATCTCCTAGATTTCTTTTATTCTTTCTTAATCTGCTGATTACAAAGAACTAATATTTGATTATGCTCTTTGTATTGTAAGCGAGTACTGTATTAAACCTAGTCGTATATATTGCCTTTCGAGTAGCGTAATTTCAGGTTTAACTGATTCAGAAAAGCTTCAGCCTTTATCTCAAAGAAGACCCGCATTCCAAAGATTCAAAAACTACTGTCATGAGTAAAAAAACGAAAAGAGAAATTGATGTATTGATAATTTCAGATGTTCATCTAGGCACCTACGGCTGCAGAGCTAAAGAATTACTTCAATATTTGAAAAGCGTAAAGGTGAAAACCCTTATTCTTAACGGTGATATTATAGATATATGGCAATTTAGTAAAAGCTATTTTCCAAAGTCTCATTTTAAAGTGATGAAACACCTTACTAAAATGCTTACAGAAGGAACTGAAGTTATTTATGTTACCGGCAATCACGATGAGATGTTGCGAAAGTTTGAGGGAATTGAATTGGGCGCTCTGAAAATTGTAAACAAATACATGCTTCACATCGACGGTAAAAAAGCATGGATATTCCACGGTGATGTATTTGATGTTACCATGCAACATTCAAAATGGTTGGCTAAATTAGGGGGTAAGGGCTACGACCTTCTTATTCTGCTTAATACGATTGTAAATTGGTTTGGATCTAAGCTTGGAAGGGGTAGAATTTCCTTCTCTAAGAAGGTGAAGAACTCGGTTAAGGGCGCAGTAAAACACATCAACAATTTCGAGCAAACAGCTGCTGAAATTGCAATTTCAAATCAATATGATTATGTAATCTGTGGTCACATACATCAGCCTGCACACCGATTTATAAAGGGAAATAATGGGGGAGAGGTGATGTACCTCAATTCCGGCGATTGGGTAGAGAACCTAACATCCTTAGAATATGCTAATGGAGAATGGACCATTTACAACTACTTGGATGATGCTGCATTGCATAGTAACACAGATGAGGAACTGCCCGATTCAAATGAACCCATAAACAGAAAGTATACTGAAATTCTAAACGATCTGGTACAGGAATTCCAGGTTGTGCCTTTTGAAAAAATGATAAATAAGAATTAATAAGATGAAAATATTGTATGCAATCCAAGGAACCGGAAATGGTCATCTTAGTCGGGCAAACGACATAATTCCAATTCTACAAAGAAGAGCTGAGCTAGATATCTTGGTAAGTGGAATTCAAGCCGATGTGAGTATTCCATTTGATATCAAATATAATTTGAAAGGAATGAGCTTCATCTTTGGTAAGAAAGGAGGAGTGGATTTATGGAAAACATATAAGTACTTGGATCTTCGGAATTTTATTAATGAAATCAGAACTCTGCCGGTGGAAGAATACGATCTGGTTATTAATGATTTTGAAGCGGTATCTGCCTGGGCAGCAAAGTTGAAAAGTGTACCATGTATTGCATTAAGTCATCAAGCAGCCGTAGCTCATAAAAAATCACCAAAACCGGCTAAGACCGACCTTATTGGAAAGACACTATTGAAGTACTACGCGCCTTCAAATTATCAATATGGTTTTCATTTTGAATCGTATGGCCGGAACATCTTTGGACCCGTGATTAGAAAACAAATCAAAGAAATGGAGGTAAAGGATTTTGGGCATTACACAGTATATCTGCCGAGCTATGGCGATAAGGCAATTATCGAGGCATTGTCGAGAATAGATTCTGTATACTGGGAGGTATTTTCTAAGCATACCGATAGAATGTACAGGGAAGGAAATGTATGGATTAAGCCCATTGAGAATTCCTCCTTTATTAAAAGTTTGGCGTCTTGCACCGGGGTCTTATGTGGTGCAGGCTTCGAAACTCCGGCAGAGGCACTTTATTTAGGTAAGAAATTAATGGTAATCCCAATGAAGGCTCAATATGAGCAACAATGCAATGCAGCCGCTCTTGAGGCTATGGGTGTGCCTGTGCTAAAAGACCTAAAATTTAGACAAACCCCTATAATTGAAGCCTGGGTAAAATATGCCGAGCGTATTTCTGTAAACTTCCCCGATAGTGCTGAGTCTGCGGTTGATACTATTTTGGATCGCTACCTAATTATGAGAGAGTTCAAACTTATTGATCAGTTAGCATAAAATTCGCGTTTTTAGGATTTAGTAATTAAGTTTACTGCTTGGATGTAATTAGACCCATTAAGAAGCTCTTAATCACGCCTTTCGAAAAATTTTATTATACCGAAGGAAAGAGCGGAATACTGCTTTTACTTGCAACCGTAATTGCTTTGATCTTGGCGAATACAGCCTTAGTCGAGCAATACGATCATATTCGTCACATCCACTTTTCAGTGGGGTTTGGAGATTTCATAATAGATCATAGTCTTTTGCATTGGATCAATGATGGCTTAATGACCATCTTCTTCTTTCTCATTGGCTTAGAAATGAAGCGCGAGATTCTGGTTGGAGAGTTAAACTCATGGAAAAAAGCGAGTCTCCCTGTTTTTGCCGCAATAGGAGGAATGTTGATGCCGGCAGCAATATTTCTTCTGTTAAACCAAGACCCAAACCTCCGGAATGGCTGGGGTATTCCAATGGCAACGGATATTGCTTTTTCCCTCGCAATATTGAGTTTACTGGGTAACCGCATTCCCTTAGCACTAAAAGTGTTCCTAACAGCTTTTGCTATAGTGGATGATTTAGGCGCAGTTTTGGTTGTCACATTCGTTTATAGCGGAGATGTTCAAATAGAATACATACTACCTGCCCTTGGTATTTTAGCCTTTTTGTACTTCTTGTCCTACCGTCAAGTGTACTGGAGATATTTTGTCATGATCTGCGGACTGGTAGTCTGGTATTTATTCTTAGAATCCGGAGTACATCCAACCTTAGCCGGAGTGCTTTTGGCTTTTGCGATACCCATCCGACAAAGGATTTCAGTTGGGAAATACAACGATAAACTCCTGGCAGTACATCAAAAGATTTTGAGTGCGGAATCTCGAAAAGAACCGATTTTAAGTGGAGAGGAATTAGACCAGATTGAGGATGTAGAGCACTACACCAAAAAGGTTCAATCACCGGTGCAACACCTCGAAAGAAAGTATCATGCTTTTGTAGCGTACTTCGTAATGCCTGTTTTTGCCTTGGCGAATGCGGGAATCGATTTAACTCAAAAGGTTTCCATAAATTATACCTTATCAGCACAAATTGCAGCAGCTCTGTTCTTTGGTGGATTTTTGGGAGTCACTTTATTTAGTTGGATAAGTATAAAACTTAAAATAGCTAGCTTTCTTGAAGGAGTGGACTTAAAGAAGTTTATTGGTACCGCTTTTCTCGCCGGAGTGGGCTTTACCATGTCCATCTTTATCTCTAATCTGGCTTTTGCAGATCAAATGATCGATTTAGAATCAGCTAAAGTAGGGATTTTGGCAGGTTCCTTAATTTCGGGTTTAACCGGATATTTAATTCTCAGAACTACAAAGGCTTAGCTTTCATCATTAAAGATTAACACAGAAGCTGCTAGGACTTTCTGTCAATCATAGCTAAATTTACAAGAACCTAACCAATTTAGTCATGAAATCTCCAAGGTTCGTTCTCTTCTGTTTATGCTTTTCCTCATCACTACTTTTACTTGCTCAATTTCCCGGTAAAAGTTTGTACATTGGTGTAGGAATCGGCCAAACTTTTCAATCTGAAAGATTTTCTCAGAGTCTTGATGCAGGAGGCAATTCACAGGTTCAACAATCTGTTTTTAATTATCCCGGATTTATAGATAGGTTTATAGAACTGTATGAAGGTGAACCTATTGAAATTATGGCTCCGGCAGACTTTAATAATAAGGGCGGATTTACATTTTCTGCCGAACTTGGTTATACTTTCAATAAGCGCTTAGTCCTTGGATTTGGATTAAACACCTTTAGCAGCATAGTTAGCTCGGATTTGCAAATGATCTACCAGCCTTTTTCAAGTTCAGATCAACTGGCTTTAGACGGTCGAATGCAAGTAGACATTCGAACTACGAATTACAGCATTTTTGCAGAGTACTATCGAAAGGGTGTTTGGCAGCCTTTTATTTCTTTAGGTGCTTTGTTGAATGTTCAAAGCCGCTCTGATTACGACTTCAGTTTTGGTGATGCTACTGCAAATACCGAATCTGGTGGTGCTAGCTATACCCATTTTGGTGTAAGAGCTGCTTTAGGAATATCGAGAACTTTGGTAGACCGACATCAAATCAACCTTTCATTAGCCACTCAAACCTATTCCTCTAAAATAACAGAGACAACGGAGTTTGATCCGGCTTTAAATCTTAGCTATCGCTTTTTTTTGGCAAGACCTAAAACTCAGTTTCAAGCATCCCTGGTTTTTCCCGATCTCAGAGGCATCGAATACTGCAGCTCCGGAGATGATGATTTTGAAGAGCGCCTCAAAAAGCATTTTGAAGAATTAGATTCTCTGGGGCAAGCCCAGGATAGTGCACTGAAGTTATTGGAAGAAAATGATCTAGCTTCAGAAATAAACAGTATCAGAGCGCTAATTGATGCATTAAGAGCATTGGATCAACTGGATAAAGCCGGAGAAGAGTCTCTCGAGGCACTTCAAGATTTCATGAATTGCGACAATACTAAGCTCAAGAAACTATTCAAAGAGTCTGAAGATACACGAAATGGTGTTATCAATTCACTCAAGTTTATGGCTAGTTTTTTGAAGATATTAGCGAAGAAAGATGAAAAGAATGCATCACTTTTACTCAAAGTAGCCAAGAGTATAGAAGATCAGTTGGAAAAGGCGGAGAAGGCGTTGGAAGAAGACAATATCGATGATGCTCTTAATATTATCCAAGCTATTAAAACCAATATAGCCTGGCCGGTAGATGTTCTGAGAATTATTCTTGAAGACATTTGGGAAGACCTAGACAAGGCCTTTGAAGAAGCAGGTTCAAAAGCGGCTAAAAAGGCAATTGAAGTTGCTTTGGAAAAGGCTCTTGGTGCATCAGCGGCAGCCGCTGCAAGCATTGCAGAAGATGTGGTGAATTTTGTTGATTTTCTCTGGAAATGGCATAATTACGATGATCTGGTAGATGCCTGGAACGATAAAATGAAAGAGATACTGGATGAGATGAAAAAAGCGGGACTGGGAGCGAACGAAGGTTGGATCGGGAGCTGTGTTTTTTGGTCGGTGAAGGATGTAGATAAGGTGACAGTTTCGGTTGAGATGGTGTGCTGGTGCGAAGAAACCGGAACCTGGATAAAGTCTGATCTTGATTTAGATCCAAGCGATGAAGGAACAACTAAACAGCTTACCTTCAATCAGCCCGGAGATGCCGGTAATAGAGACTTTAAAGTTTATGTGCCTCCAAAAGCCAATAGACCCTGCAAATCGGAGTATTGTTATCTCAATTTAAATATCACAGTTACCCAAAAAGATGGTTCTGTAGTGAGTGGTGGTGGATTTAGTAATGTTGTTCGTTGATTTTTCAGTCCTTTCTTCTCGTATATTAGCAGCCTTATGACAGAAGATGAATTTAACGAAGACATAACCAATGTTGAACTGAGCTACCTCAAGAGTTCAGAATATAATGAGTTCAAAGAGGTAATGTCGCATTCCTACCATACCATGCCCAATTCTATTTGGAGCGAAAAACAAATTTCTACACTGATCAATCTCTTTCCGGAGGGACAGGTTGTGGTGAAAGTGAATGGAAGAATTGCCGGCGCAGCTTTGTCGATTATTATTGATGAGGATCGATTAGAAGTTCAACACACTTATAAAGAGATTACCGGCGATTATACTTTTTCAACTCACGACCCGGAAGGAGATGTGCTCTATGGAATAGATGTGTTTGTGCATCCCGATTTTAGAGGAGTAAGACTGGGACGAAGACTCTATGATTATCGAAAATCACTTTGCGAACAGTTAAATCTTAAAGGCATCATCTTTGGAGGAAGAATACCAAATTATCACGAATATCAGAAAGAGCTAAGTCCAAAAGAATACATAGACAAAGTAAAATGGAAAGAGATTACAGATCCGGTGCTCAACTTCCAACTTTCGAATGATTTCCACCCTGTACGACTCTTAAGAGCTTACCTCGAAGGCGACGCTGCTTCCAATGAATATGCAGTAATGCTCAAGTGGGAGAACATCTACTATACCAAACCCGCTAAAAAGGCGAAAACGATAAAAAAGGTGGTCCGTTTAGGGCTGGTTCAATGGCAAATGAGGAATTATAAGTCCATCGATGAGGTTATGAGTCAAGCTGAGTATTTTATAGATACTTTGAGCACTTATCGCTGTGATTTTGCTTTATTTCCTGAGTTTTTTAGCGCCCCTTTAATGGCGGAATACAATCACTTATCGGAAGCAGAAGCCATACGGAAGCTGGCGGAATTTACTTCTGATATTGTAGATGAATTTGCCAAGTTAGCGGTGTCTTACAATATCAATGTGATTACAGGTTCTATGCCCGAAATAGTGGATCAACACCTGTATAACGTTGGATATCTATGTAAAAGAAATGGCACAATTGAGCGCTACGAAAAAC
>JAAEYY010000006.1:57604-58440 GCA_018223105.1 bacterium
AACTTCATGTAACTCCGGATGAAGCGAAAGTTTGGGGTATGAACGGAGGCTCAACTTTGAAAGCCTTTGATACCGATTGCGGTAAAGTTGGAGTTCTAATTTGCTACGATTCAGAATTTCCTGAACTCTCGAGAATTCTTGCAGATGAAGGTGTAGATATTCTCTTTGTTCCATTCCTCACCGATACTCAAAACGGCTTTTCACGCGTAAAAAATTGTGCTCAAGCTAGGGCGATTGAGAACGAATGCTATGTAGCCATTGCCGGAAGTGTTGGGAACCTGCCAAATGTTCACAATATGGATATTCAATATGCTCAGTCTATGGTGTTTACACCTTGCGATTTCGCCTTTCCTACGAATGGAATCAAAGCAGAAGCAACGCCAAATACAGAGATGGTGCTGATTGCTGATGTAGATATCGATTTATTGAGAGAACTCCACAGTTACGGAAGTGTGAGAAACCTGAAAGATCGCAGAACAGATCTTTTTCAGTTGAATAAAATCAAATAGCGATACTAAAGCCCTGCTTTTAGGGTTTATTAATTCCATGAACTTCCAATTATTGCTCTATGCCCTATTAATGAGCGTTTTTTGCTTTTGGTCGAGTATTGATGCAGATTCTGCAGCCGTAAGTACACCAACCAATATAAAAGAAGCAGGAAATACCATTCTAACTCGCTTTGAAACTCCTGCGGGATTCACAAGAGATAGCCTTGCAAAAACAAGCTTTGGCTATTATCTTCAAAACCTGCCTTTATACCCTCAAGATCATTTGGTGTCTTACTACAATGGCAAGAAGAAAGCAAAGGCAAATGTTTACTGTGCAGTGGTAGATAT
>JAAEYY010000006.1:58450-62550 GCA_018223105.1 bacterium
GAGATCGGAGATAAAGACTTACATCAATGTGCTGATGCTGTGATGCATCTGCGAGCTGAGTACCTAAGATCTATTGGAAAGGCCGATGATATAAGTTTCAATTTCACCAACGGCTTTCAATGCAAATACGCAAAATGGAAAGAAGGATATAGAGTAAAGGTCAATGGAAATGCTGTAACATGGCAAAAAACCGCATCAGCAGGCGATTCTGATGCATCTTTCAAAAAGTACCTTGAAACAGTGTACATTTACGCAGGGACTTTATCCCTCGAAAAAGAACTTCATTCCAAAGCGATTTCAGCGCTGCAAATTGGTGATGTATTTATAAGGGGAGGTTCGCCCGGACATGCAGTAATAGTGGTAGATCGCTGTGTTAATGCCAAAGGAGATGTGAAGTTCATGCTAGCTCAGAGCTATATGCCTGCACAAGAAATTCAGGTCTTGGTGAATCCCGCAAATTCAAAAAGTCCGTGGTTTTCTATCCCTGAAGGAGATGTTTTAAGAACTCCGGAGTGGTCCTTCCAAACTACTGAATTGAAACATTTCTAAACGAAATAGAATTCTAACTGTTTCATTATTAGCTATGAAACTCATTCAATTATTATCAATTTGTCTTGTTGTTGGCGCTTGTAACTCCAACAAATATTTAGAAACCGTAGATTCAGTAGATTTAGATTCTTACGCCGGTATCTGGTATGAGATTGCCAGACTCCCGAATAGTTTCGAGAAAAACTTAAAATGTGTTACCGCCAATTACACCCTACTAGAATCCGGAAATGTTGAGGTATTGAACCGTGGTTATAATACCAAAAAGGAAAAATGGGAAGATGCTAATGGCAAAGCAAAAGTTGCCAGCGATTCATTTAATTCAAGATTGAAAGTGAGCTTTTTCGGACCCTTCTACGGTGATTACTACATCATAGAATTAGATCCTCAATATCGTTTTGCCTTGGTGGGTTCACCAAGTAGAGAATATTTATGGATACTCTCTAGAACCCCTGTTTTAGACAAACCCACTATCGATATGTTATTAGAAAAAGCGAAAAAAGAGGGTTTTAAAACTTCAGACTTAAGCTTTACAGAGCAAGATTGCACCGATTCTCCTGTCGAAAAAAATTCAAGTAACTAAAACTGTGCCCAGAGGAGTATCCAAGAACGACCTGCCAAGTAAAATCTGCCCGGTTTGCTCCAAACCCTTTAGTTGGCGAAAGAAGTGGGAGCGAGACTGGCCTAATGTAAAGTACTGTAGCAAAAGGTGCAGAGATCAAGCATGAGCAAAGTAAACTTCATATTTCCCCATCAACTTTTTAAAGAAAGTGAAATCACAGCAAACAAAGGAACTTCATACCTTATTGAAGAGGATTTGTTTTTTAAGCAGTACGCATTTCATAAACAAAAACTAGCCTATCATCGGGCAAGTATGAAGGCTTACGAAGCCTATTTAAACGAGCTTGGACACAGTGTAACCTACATTGATTCGGGCGAACGTTCTGATATTCGAGTTTTGATTGATCACCTTAAGTCCACTGGGGTTAAAGAATTTCATCTTATTGATCCAATGGACGATTGGCTTCAGCAAAGGATTGAGAGCTCAAACATCACGGTAAACTATCATTCTTCTCCTTCTCTGTATACCAATTCCGAGGATTTAGATGCCTTTTTCAATAAAAAGAACAGCAGTTTTTTTCAAACCAAATTCTACATCGCGCAGCGAAAAAGAAATGGAGTATTACTCAATGAAGAAGGTCAGGCTGAAGGTGGAAAATGGAGCTTTGATCAAGACAACAGAAAACGCTATCCACAAAAGAAAACCCCTCCTCAATACATCCTACCCAATCCGGATCAGTACTGGCAAGAAGCTGTGAACTATGTAAATGAGCATTTTGCTGATAATCCGGGTGAGCTTGATGAATGTTATTACCCCTATAATTTTTCGCAGACAGAGCAATGGCTTAATCGGTTTGTTGAGATTGGATTGGCAGAGTTCGGACCCTATGAAGATGCCATTGTCTACAAAGAAAGAGCGCTGAATCACAGTGTTCTTAGCCCTATGCTTAACAATGGCTTACTTAAACCGGATGATGTTATTACTGCCGTGTTAAAGGCTAAGAAAAAAAGAGACTTGCCTTTACAATCCGTAGAAGCAATTGTGCGACAAATCATAGGCTGGAGGGAGTTTATTTATGGGATGTACAAGTACCATGGAAGGAAAGAGCGGACTCGAAATTTCTGGGGATTTGACCGCAAGATTCCCGCATCATTTTACGATGGAACAACGGGAATTGGACCTATTGATATCAGTATTAAGAAAATACTTAAATCGGCCTATGCTCATCATATAGAGCGTTTAATGGTGCTCGGAAACTTTATGCTGCTCTGTGAGTTTGATCCCGATGAAGTTTATCAATGGTTCATGGAATTATTCATTGATGCCTATGATTGGGTAATGGTTCCAAATGTTTATGGTATGAGTCAGTTTGCAGATGCAGGCTTATTTGCTACCAAACCATATCTCAGCGGAAGTAATTACCTGAAAAAAATGTCGGATTACCCCTCCGGTGATTGGGAGCAGGTTTGGGATGGTTTGTATTGGAGGTTTATTCATGTTAACAGAGAGGTCTTTGCAAACAACAATAGAATGAGGATGATGGTGAGTATTTGGGATAGGATGGGGGATGAAAAGAAGGAGACACATCTGCGCAATGCCGAAGAATATTTAAGCAAATTAGACGGGAAGTAGAATTAGTAAATACTTTTGAAGGCTCCATGAAGGAATCGGGAAAAATATTTGGCGTCGGATTTCAGAAAACCGGCACATCAACCCTTCGCGAAGCTTTAAAACTACTGGGCTACTCTGTAAAGGATACTTCAACAAGAGCATTGATCCCAATCATGAAAGAAGATTGGGCAAAAGTTAAATCCATGCTCGATCCCTTTGATGCCGCGGAAGATACTCCATGGTACATCATCTATAAAAAACTGGATGAGCTTTATCCCGGATCAAAATTTATTCTTACAGAACGAGAGCCTGAGTCTTGGTACAATAGTGTAAACCGACACATAGGAGACCTTCGCGATGCTCAGCACGAGTGGATTTACGGCAGAGGTAAAGGTTTGCCTAAAGACGATAAAGAAAACACCATTCGCGTTTATACCGAACACAATGCTGAGGTGAAACGATACTTCCAAGATCGCCCAAACGATTTACTTGTAGTTGATTTCACTAAAGGTGAAGGATGGAAAGAACTCTGTGAATTTCTAGGCAGAGAGATGCCTCAAGCCGAGCTGCCTCATTACAATAAATGGAGTAAAAAAGACGAAGATCGAAGCTCACTTGCCATGCGCTTCAAATTTTGGAGAAAACAGGTCAAAAGCAATATCAAAATCTGGTACATAGATCAATTGGGTTTGTGGAAGAAATAAGCATGTCGTTAAATCTTACAGATCAACAAGAGGGAATTAGAGCTATTTTTAACGCAGCTTCAGATCATTTTGATCATGAAGTAATGTCCTTCTGGAATCTTTTTGGGCAAAAAAGTGTAGCATTGGCAGAACTAAAGCCCGGAATGAAAGTTTTGGATTTATGCAGTGGTAGCGGTGCTTCGGCAATCCCTGCTGCAGAAAAAGTAGGCCCTGAAGGTGAAGTTATTGCTTGCGATATTGCAGAAGAGCTGCTTGATCTAGCAAGGAAAAAAGCGGAGTCAAAATCCCTTCATAATATATCATTTCAGCATGCAGATGTTAATCAGCTCGACTTTCCAAGCAATCATTTTGATGCTGTAATTATTGTTTTTGGAATCTTCTTTAATCCGGACATGGAAGGATTACTAAAGACCATGTACAAAATGCTGAAACCCGGGGGTAAAGTAGTGGTTACAGTATGGCAGGAAGATTCTTTTGAGCCTTTGAAATCTCTTTGGCGAGATGAGGTCATAAAGTTTATTGATGATCCATTCCCAAAAGAAAGACCATGGGAACGCATTTATAAGATTCAAGGTTTTGAAACACTCTTTAGAGATGCCGGAATTAAAGAGTTCGAGATCATAAAAGAAGACCATAAATTACCTTTGAACAAGCCTGAGGATTGGGCTGTAATGACA
>JAAEYY010000006.1:62560-137206 GCA_018223105.1 bacterium
TCCGGTTATCGAGGTGTTTTAGACCAACTAGAAGCAGAACAGCAAGAGCGATTTCTCAATAATGTAATTGCTCAAATTGCAGATCAAAAGATTGATAGCTACAATGGGGGAGTACTTTATGGAGTAGCTGCTAAACCAACATAGTTAATACTTAGACCATTGTTTCTCTTTTAATCCATAACCCAACTGCTCGGTTTTGTGGACTAAAATTTATTCACGATCAAATTTCTCTTTCTTCTATGTATACATTTGCAGTCCTCGGATGCTCCGGATTAATGCAATACTACTATCTCTATTAATCCTACTCAGCGTAGTTGGGCCATTTCCTGTTTTTCACGTACTTCGTCACAGAGCGCAAAGAGAAATTAAGCATCAAATAAAGTCCGGTGTTCCAAAATCAGAATTACATACTCTAGCTTTTCATAAATCTCAATCACCTCAATGGGTTAAGAAGGATAGAGAGTTTCGATTGAATCAAACTATGTATGATGTGGTTCATACACTAGAACGGGGTGATTCCATTATTTATCAATGTGTAAATGATACGCAAGAGACCGCCCTTTTTAAAAATCTCTCAGTGATGTTGGGCGCTTTATACGCGAATCCAAACAGCGATCAATCTAAGCAGACAAAGGTCGTGCAAAATGTCTTGCAGTTTAAATACCTTCAGACATCCCAACATAAGTCTGATCTTAATATTCAAAATACTATCGTTTTTCTCGCTCTAAAGGAAGAGTGGGATTCCGAATACCTTGCTCCTGACACCCCACCTCCGGTGGACTTATTTTTCATTTAACCATTTCTGGCTCATTAAATAACAGGTTTATACCTGAATGTTTCAACCTATAATAAATTTAAAAATGAAAAATATTTTTATCGCATCCATGATGCTTATATGCTTTGGACTTACTTCTTGTTCTAGATTTGAAGAAGGTCCTAAAATTACGTTACGTACCATCGAATCGAGACTTACCGGTGATTGGGAAATTGTCAAATTTTCTGTGAATGATGAAGATCAAACCGAAGAGTATCTCGATCTTATTGGTCATAATTACCGTCTGGAAATTGAAAAGGATGGTGAGTATCGCACCGAAGGTGACAATCCAATTAAAGGATCTTGGGAACTTGGTGCGGATAAAGATGATATAAGATTCCAGCCCGATGAAGAAGGAGCGGATGAAGAGTCTTATCGCATTTTGCGCTTAACCAATAAAGAAATGTGGTTAAGGCAAACCCAAAGTAATGGAGATCTTCACGTAATCGAATTCGAGAAAGAATAACAATATGGGCCATTGGCAATTTTTTGTTGATGGCCTTAATTCTTGTTATGAAATATGGAATAACCTTGCTTACAGTGCTTTTGAGCGCTGTAGCTCACGGTCAGGCCTGCCTTGAAGTAAATATACGAGCGGATAGTCTGAATGGGAAACCCATTGATGGTGTAATGGCTTACTTTCCAGACTATCAAGAAGTAACGTTTACGGATTCAGTAGGTTACTTTAAGTATTGTGATATCACAAATTCAGAGCTTAAAGTGGAATTCACTCATGCTGGTTTTATCTCGCAATCATTAATGATTGCAATTGATGAATCTCCGGTAACTGTGGTGCTAGATTCGAGGGTGAATCAGTTTTCAGAGTTGTTAATTTCAGCTAGATATCTGAAACACTCCAGTAATAGTATAAGTAGATTGACAGATGGAGATCTGCTACAAATAGGAGCCGCAACTGTTACTGAGGCTCTAGAAGCAATTCCCGGTCTGCGTCAACTCAGCACGGGCAATGGAATAAGCAAACCTGTAATTAGAGGACTGTATGGGAACCGCATTCAGACATCAATGTACGACGTTAGTTTTGATAATCAACAATGGCAAGATGAACACGGTTTTGGTCTTAGCGACAATGGATTAGCTTCAATTGAGATAATAAAAGGTCCTGCAACTTTAAAGTATGGTGCAGAAGCCATGGGAGGTGTTGTGAAACTAAATGAGGAATTACCTCTTCCTGATGGTGAAACTAGGCTTGACGCTGTATTAAGCGCCTTTTCAAATGGATTGGGCTTTAAGGGGAATTTGGGCTTTAGAACAAGTCGAGATGGGAAGTTCTTCAGGTTTCGAATTACCAGTCATTCCCACGGAGACTACCGCGATGGCAATGGTGATAAGATTATAAATACCCGATTTGCTATCTCTGATGCTAAACTGACTCTTGGTATTAAAAAAGAGCAATGGCTTAGTCAATTTGACTATATGGCTAATGTAGGGAAATTCGGGTTTCTGTTGGAAGCAGAGCCATTTTATAAGCCTGGAGAAAAGCTTGATGGTAGAGGGTTTGGCTTACCGCATCACGAAGTGTACATGCATCTTTTTCATTGGAAGAATCGCTTCTATCTCGGAAAGAGTAGCCTCGAGTTTATTCTGTATTCCCATCTAAATAACCGGCAAGAGCAGGAAGGCGGGAATACCATTAGTTTAGATATGAGTCTTAATACCTACGGATTGAATTCTGCTTGGAAGAGGAACATTGGAAAGAAAACGACTCTTGAAATTGGCAATCAGAGCTTCTTCAAAACAAATCGGAATTTCGGGGCGCGAACCATAGTTCCAAATGCCAATATTTTAAATAATGGCACCTATATTTACCTTGAACAACACATTGGAAAATGGTACTTTGATGTAGGAGCGAGATTTGATATTAAACATGTTGAGGCTCTTACAACCGCTACACTGAACAATGGAAAACCCGGACCAGGGCAAAACATAAAGCCCTTTGAGCGAAATTTTACAGCTTTAAATGGTTCCTTAGGAATATTTAGGAAATGGGCGGAATTGCTCTCAACCAAGTTTACTATTGGTTCAGGATATAGAAGTCCCAATCTCGCCGAACTGTCTTCAAATGGGTTACATGAAGGAACGCTGCGTTATGAAATAGGAGAGCCCAATCTCAAGATTGAGCAAAACCTCAATACGGATTTAAACATCATTCTCGAATTGAAACAGGTCACTTTTTCTACCTCAGTGTTTTATAATTATTTCTCAAATTACATCTATCTGGAACCTACCGGTGATGAATACATTGGATTTGCATTGTACTCCTTTGTGCAAAAAGATGCAACTCTTTCAGGTTTGGAAAGCCAGTGCATTTATAACCCCAAGTTTTCAAGAAGTTTGAATGTAATTGCATTCTATGCTAGGGTAATAGGTAAAACGGCTCAAGGAGAATATTTACCCTTTATTCCGGCCGATCGATTTGGCCTGGATTTCAAATATAGTTCGAAGAAGCATTGGAGTTTTTCAACCGGATTAAGGCACACTTTGGCACAGAATCACCCTGCTATGTTTGAGACTAACACTGCTCAGTATACACTATGTCATTTTGCGCTTTCATCAGACCTTCAGGTTTTTAAGACTCAGCTTACAGCAGCTCTTGTAGCCAAAAACATATTAGACAAGGCATATTACGATCATTTAAGCAGGTACAAGTATTACGGGATACTTAATCCTGGTAGATCAATCAATATTAATTTAAAATTTAACCTTTATCAAAATGAAAAATAACATATTAATATTCATGATTTTTGGTCTTTTTTGGACCGCGTGTAAGAAAGAAGTAGACCCGCGTGTACCACCGGAAGTTTCTTTCATCGAAGGATCGAACTATTTGAGTTACGATACTACAGCTGCTCCTTTGGATAGTTTTCTCGTCGGCGTAAAAGTGGTGAAGACTGAAGACCCCTTAAAAAGTCTTAACGTTTCCGTTGCCCGGAATGGTGCATCGGAAACTGAGACGTTCTATAATGAGGTGATAGAAGGCGCTGAGCAAGGAGGTTTCGAACGCTCTTTGCATATACAATGTGGGGTTGAAACGGGTGATGAAAAGTGGATTTTCTCGGTAGTAGATCGAGATGGGAATATCACACAAAAAGAGTTTCACATTACGGTGAAATAAATTTTGTCCCCGGAAGTAACATGCTTTCGGGGACTATTTTATTTTTTGTGTTTATGGCCTTTATTATTCTTCATCCAAATTATCTGGGAGTTCATCTTTTCGATGAATCTCTTCATCGCCGTGAAACCTTTGCAGGACCTGCTTTGCTAAGTTTAAAGTCTTTATTTTCAATGTCTTCACATTGTCTTAACTGAATATTGCTTGTTCATATTCTTTCCTTGCACTAGCTTTGCACCGCAAAATGTTTAGAGCATTACTTTTATACCTACTATCGGCCGCTGTAATTTTCTTTAGCGGGGTAGGACAAGTATATGCTCAATCCATTGTTCATGATGAAGTGGTGCAAGAATCAATTACTTCTGAGATCAATGGGAACATGAACCAAGAGAAAGATCATCAAATTAACGATGCACTTACTCATCTAAATTTCGAGAATGCATTTGCCGAGATTGAAGAAGATGAAACGGAACATCTGAGAAAGCATCGTCCGGTTGCTCCACTAACATTTATCATTAATCCTCCGGTAGATTTAGAGCATCAATCTACGCTTACTTATTTTTACAAAAATGCATCAATCTTAGATGCAGCAGAGCATACCTCTATCAGTATACAACTGCAAACATTCAGAATTTGATACCATCCTAGGCCTATTTCAGGCCGTATTTCTTTTAAATCTTTAGTACTAAACCAATACGAGTCGTAAACACATCGATTCAAAAAAATCAATTTAAAAATAAATAAGTGATGAATAAATTTTTCATGCTAGTTAGCTTGAGCGCAGCAATAGCGTTCACCAGCTGTAAATCAACGATAAAAGAAACTGAACATTTAGGACAATTTAAAGTGACCAGTCCACTGCTTATAGATACTTCACTCGTGGAAGATTATGTATGTCAAATCCACTCCATACAGCACATCGAACTTCGTGCTCAGGAGCGTGGATACCTCGAAAAGATCTATGTAGATGAAGGTCAACATGTGAAAGAAGGCCAATTATTATTTCAGATTATGCCAAGGCTTTATGAGGCAGAGTTGCAAAGCGCAGAAGCTGAAGCAGATTTTGCCAGAATAGAATATGAAAATACAAAGCGCCTGGCAGATAGCAATATTGTTGCACCTAACGAACTTGCCATGGCGAGAGCTAAACTGAAAAAAGCAGAGGCAGAATTGGCATTGGCACGAGTGCATCTTCAGTTTACCGAAATCCGTGCTCCATTCGATGGGATTATTGATAAATTTCATGTGAGATTAGGCTCTTTAATAGAAGAAGGAGATCTACTCACCCACCTTTCGGATAATAGTCAACTTTGGGTATACTATAATGTTCCCGAAGCACAGTATTTAGAGTACGTTACTCACCTAAAATCGGATAGCAAAATGAAGGTACAACTTCGCTTAGCAAACAATGCCATTTTTGATCAAATTGGTGTTGTTGAAACCATTGAAGCCGATTTTAATAATGAAACTGGGAACATTCCGTTTAGAGCCACATTCAAGAATCCGAATGGTATCCTTCGTCATGGTGAAACCGGGAATATCTTAATGAAAATCGACCTAGAAAATGCAATGATTATTCCTCAGAAAGCCACTTTTGAGATCTTGGATAAAAAATATGTTTATGTGATTAATAAAGAACATAAAGTGGAAATGAGGCCAATTACAATCACTGCAGAAATCCCTGATTTATACGCAGTTGAAGGTCTTAAAGAAGACGACATTATTCTATTAGAAGGACTGAGGAAAGTGCGGAATAATGAGCATATTGAGTATTCTTTCCAAGAGCCAAGCACGGTGATTTCCGGTTTGAGATTGCATGCAGAATAAATTGATCTGATCTATTATGTTTAAACGATTTATTCATAGACCGGTTTTGGCCATTGTAATTTCTTTGGTCATCATTTTCATGGGTACCCTATCCATGAATACACTGCCGAAATCCCAATTCCCTACAATTGCTCCTCCGCAAGTTATTGTAGCAATTGCTTACCCAGGTGCAAGTGCAGATGTTTTGGTAAACTCTGTACTAATCCCGCTCGAAAAATCAATCAATGGTGTTTCGGGAATGAGATACATGACTTCCGATGCAACTAGTGCTGGGGAGGCTACCATTCAAGTAATTTTCGATCTGGGCACTGATCCGAATCAGGCCGTAGTGAATGTTAAGAATAGGGTAGACCAGGTCATGAACCGTCTACCACCTCTGGTTCAAAGAGAAGGTGTGATTGTGCGAAGAGTTCAGCCGAGCATGCTGATGTATGTGAACCTCTATAGTGAAGACAAGAATGCTGATGAAAAATTCTTGTATAACTACGCCAGCGTCAATATCATTCCGGAACTTCAACGTCTTAAAGGGATTGGAGCTGCAAGAATCTTAGGTAGTAGACAATATGCCATGCGAATTTGGCTAAAACCTGATCGTATGAGAGCCTACAATGTTTCTACTGAAGAGGTGATGGAAGCTCTAAGCGAACAGAGTGTAATTGGTTCCCCCGGCCGGATTGGTAGAGCTTCAGGTATGAGATCTCAGTCTCTGGAATATGTGCTAACTTATGAGGGCAGGTACAATGAGCCTGATCAATATGAAAATATTATCCTGAGAGCAAATCCCGATGGTGAAATACTCAAACTGAAAGACGTGGCAGAAGTAGAGCTCGGTAGTGAGTTTTACGATATTTATTCCAAGCTGGATGAACATCCTTCTGCAGCAATTACGCTTAAACAAACCTATGGAAGTAACGCAAGTGCCGTAATTGATAGGGTGAAAGAGAGCCTTGAAGAAATGAAAGAAACTTCTTTCCCTCCGGGTATGGAATATGAGATTACGTACGACGTTTCTAACTTCTTAGATGCATCAATTGATAAAGTAATTCATACTTTAGCAGAGGCCTTCATTTTGGTTGCACTTGTAGTATTTCTGTTCTTAGGAGATTGGAGGTCTACACTTATTCCGACTCTAGCAGTTCCGGTCTCACTTATCGGAGCCTTTATGTTCATGCAAGTCTTTGGGCTTACTATTAACTTGATCACCCTATTTGCACTAGTGCTTGCCATAGGTATTGTAGTGGATGACGCCATCGTTGTGGTTGAAGCTGTTCATGCTAAAATGGAGCAGGTGAATGTTTCTCCTTACCAGGCGGTAAAATTGGTTCTGGGTGAAATCAGCGGAGCTGTAATTGCGATTACGCTCCTAATGACTGCCGTATTTGTTCCGGTGGCATTTATGACCGGACCTGTCGGAATATTTTACAGGCAGTTTTCGATTACCATGGCCACGGCAATTATACTTTCTGGGATTGTCGCTCTAACACTTACACCTGTACTATGCGCCATGATCTTGAAAAATAATCATGGTAAAGAACGAAAGAAATCTTTGATGAACCGATTCATCGATTGGTTCAATCGTCTTTTTGAAAAACTTACCGGGAGATATGTCAACTTACTAGGGGTCATTGTTAACAGAAGGGTGTTGACTTTTGGCATTCTCCTGGTTTTTGGAATTGGAATTTTTGGGGTATCCGAAAAGTTACCTTCGGGATTTATTCCAAATGAGGATCAAGGGATGATTTATGCAATTATCCAAACCCCTCCGGGAGCCACATTAGAGCGTACCAACGAAGTATCCAATGAACTTCAAGCCATTGCCGAAGAAATAGAAGGTATTCAATCTGTTTCTGCGCTTGCGGGTTATGAGGTATTAACCGAAGGTAGAGGATCAAATGCAGGAACTTGTTTGATCAACCTTAAACACTGGTCTGATCGAGAGCATACAGTTCATGAAATTATGGAAGAACTGGAAGAGGAAACTCGTGATTTAGGAGCAGTAATTGAGTTTTTTGAACCACCGGCTGTGCCGGGATATGGTGCTGCAGGTGGATTTGCTTTACGTCTCTTAGATAAAACCAACTCAGGCGATTACAAAGAGTTTGAGAAAGTAAATGATGAGTTTATGGAGGCGCTTCACCAACGAAAAGAACTCAGTGGGCTATTTACTTTTTTCAGTGCAAACTATCCTCAGTATGAACTCATAATAGATAACAAAATTGCGATGCAAAAAGGAGTTTCTATTGGGAAAGCGATGGAAACCCTAAACATCCTAATTGGCAGTACCTACGAGCAAGGGTTTATTCGATTCGGAAGCTTTTATAAAGTTTATGTTCAATCCGGACCTGAGTATCGAGATCTTCCAAGTGATGTGCTCAACCTTTTTATCAAAAATGATAAAGATGAAATGGTGCCATTCTCGGCTTTTATGAAGATGGAGAAGACACAAGGCCTGAATGAAATCACAAGATATAATCTATATACTTCATCTGCAATCAGAGGAGCACCTTCTAAAGGTTATAGTAGTGGAGAAGCTATCGAAGCTATTCAAGAAGTGGCGGCTTCTGTCTTACCCAGGGGGTATGATATTGACTGGGAAGGTCTTTCATATGATGAGGTAAGAAGAGGTAATGAGGCGATCTATATCTTTATCATAGTGCTGGCATTCGTGTTTTTAGTACTCGCAGCACAATACGAAAGCTTTATTCTTCCATTTGCCGTTGTACTATCCCTCCCTGCAGGCGTATTTGGTTCTTTCCTATTGTTAAAACTCATGGGCTTATCCAATGATATATATGCACAGGTTGGACTGGTAATGCTAGTAGGTCTGCTGGGTAAAAATGCGGTACTGATTGTAGAGTTTGCAGTTCAAAAACAGAGAGAAGGAATGTCGGTTTTTGATGCTGCTGTTGAAGGAGCACGTGTTCGTTTCCGACCAATTCTAATGACCTCCTTTGCTTTCATAGCAGGTCTAATTCCTCTGGTTCTTGCTACAGGTCCTGGAGCTATCGGAAACCGAACTATTGGAGCTTCGGCTTTGGGCGGAATGTTATTTGGAACGGTGTTCGGTGTCATTATCGTGCCCGGACTCTATTACATTTTTGGCACTTTAGCTAAAGGAAAGCAAATGATAAAAGATGAATACCATAGTCCACTTACAGAAGAAATAGAAGATCATGAAAGTTAAAAATTATATAGGCATCAGCATTGTCATTCTAATACTGCTTTCTGGGTGTAACATCCCGGGACTTAAGCAGAATGTCAGAAAAGTTGAAAGCCCTAGTCAGTATAATGTTGAAGAAAATGCAGATACCACTAATTCTGTTCAACTGAAGTGGAGCGACTTTTACAAGGACAGTAATCTTGTATCACTAATAGATTCAGCACTGTACAATAACCAAGAGTTGAATATAATGATTCGGGAAATAGAGAAAGCCCGGAATGAGATTCAAGCAAAGAAAGGGGAGTATCTTCCTTTTGTGGGTATCCGAGCAGGTTCTGATGTAGAGAAAGTGGGAAGGTACACCAGCAAAGGTGCTATGGAAGCCACAACGGATATTGAGCCGGGCAAACCAATGCCGGAGCCGGTCCCGGATCAACTTATTAGTGCTTACGCAACATGGGAAATTGACATTTGGCATAAACTAAGAAATGGCCGTAAAGCGGCAGCTGAGCGCTACTTAGCAAGTGTAGAAGGTCGAAATTTTATGCTTACCAATTTAGTTTCTGAGATTGCTAAATCCTATTATGAGTTGCTTGCTTTAGATAACCAATTAAGGATAGTTAGGCAAACAATAGCCATTCAAACTAATGCACTGCGCATTGTTAAACTGCAAAAACAGTCGGCTAAAGTTACGGAACTTGCAGTACGTAAATTCGAGGCGGAAGTGCTTAAAACGAAGTCACTTAGATTTGATATACAACAGCGCATCGTTGAAACAGAAAACCGAATTAACCTTCTTGTGGGCCGATATCCTCAAGCTATTCCCAGAGATTCAAGCGGGTTTATGGACCTGGTACCGGTAGATGTGAGCTCCGGATTACCTGCTCAACTATTGCAAAATAGACCGGATATCAGAGCTGCAGAGTATCAACTCAAAGCATCTAAACTAGATGTAGCGGTAGCAAGGGCTAATTTCTATCCTTCATTAAGTATTTCTGCGGCTCTGGGTTTGCAAGCTTTTAATCCATTGTATCTCACAAGAGCAGCCGAATCAATGATGTATAGCCTTGGAGGTGAATTATTAGCACCGGTAGTTAACAGAAAGGGAATCATTGCAAGCTACAAGAATGCAAATGCTTCTCAGATTCAGGCTGCTTATGAATATCAAAAGAAGGTGTTAACAGCGTATTTGGAAGTTGCCAATCAGCTTTCTAACATAGAAAATCTGAGACAAAGTTATGATCTAAGAGAGCAGCAGGTAGAGGCACTTTCGGCATCGATCAAAATATCCATTGATTTATTTCAATCGGCTAGAGCAAACTATATGGAAGTGCTTTTAACACAGCGAGATATGTTGGACGCAAGATTTGAGCTGGTAGAAACAAAGATGAAACAAATGAATGCTACCGTTAATGTTTATAGAGCACTAGGTGGCGGCTGGAAATAATTGGTTTAGTGTAGGTAGGTGTTGATTGGACTAAGTTTAGTTCGCAATCAGTTTCATAGTCTTAGACACCTATTTGGATCGATAAGCTAGCGCGGGTAAAAGTGTAGGTTGCACGTATTAGTTCGATTTACTCGCGCTTAGCTTTTTTATTACGCTAATTGCAGATCAAAAGATTGATTCGTATAATGCAGGTGTCTTATATGGAATCGGTAAAAAGCCCCAATAAAAACCAAAAACCCATTATTGTCCAGAATAATTTCATGCTGCCCTTGCACGCTGTAATTGGCGGAGTTATTTTTCTTGTTTTAGGAACCTATTATTTAATCACAGACCCCGGGCTATGGTGGTTCTACTCCATTGGAATTGTATTAGGATCGCTGGCCTTAACTGCTCGAACCGGTTTTGAATACGATATTAGGGGAGGGCGATTCAGAAATTTCAATAGCATATACTTCACTCGATTTGGCAAGTGGTATTTTGTTCGGGATTACCCCGACATTGCCATCATCAGAAGGAGAGTGAGAGGCCGTTCGGGAAGAAATGCTTTTGCTACGGAAGTGATACAGTATTATCAGCTCACTCTGTTATCTGAAGATCACCGAAGAAAGATAGAAATGCTAAGAGTGCCGACAGAAAATGAAGCTCGAGAATTAATTGAGATTCTGGCCGAAGATTTAGGCATGAATGCAACAGATTATAGCCCGGAAGTAAGCGAGGCTACCCGAAGAAGAAGGTATAGATAAATGGCGAAGTCCAATTTTAAAAATAGAACATTGTACTCTGATAATATTTTTGGATATTCCAGCAACCTTATGGGGCTTGGGATTATAGGATTTACCATATATGGCTATCTAAACTACAGTGATTTTAATACTTTTTTAGCGATTGGAGGGGTACTCTTTGGCCTGGCCTTTTTCTCTTTTCGATACGGAGTGGAGTACAATATTGCTGCTGGTCAGATACGACATTTCACCATGTACTTTTATGTAAAAAGAGGGAAATGGCATTTTTTAAAAGACTTTACCGATATAGCTATTGTAAAGGATAGAGGCACAGGTCCGATCACATCAAATCATGAGCGTTATGATTCTAGAAAAGAGCATTTAATAGTAATCCTTACAAAAAATCACTTAAGGAGAATTCCGGTTTCCAGCTTCTACTCCATGCCTCCTGCCAGAGCTAAAATGAGACAATTTGCAGAAGAATTGGGTTTAGAGATAACAGAGTATAAACCACAACTTAGTGAGGCAACAAAAGCTAAACGATACAGATGATCTAATTTTAGCGTCATTCCTCGATTATTTGTTCGAAATCAATTAAATCCTGCAATTTTTGCCCAACATGCGAGAACTACGAACTGAAATACACATCAATGCCACTCCCGATGAAGTTTGGGAAGAGTTTAAAGACTTTGATTCCTACCACAGTTGGAATCCGTTCATTAAACAGATTAAAGGAGAGGTGGAAGAAGGGAAAAAGTTTGGAGTGGAGTTACAGCCACCCGGCGGACAAAAAATGGCCTTCAAACCAAAATGCCTTGAATTTAGACCGGGTAAATTGAGATGGTTGGGACATTTAGGTATGAAAGGGATTTTTGATGGAGAACACATCTTTGAATTAGAGAAACAGGAGTTTGGAACCTTATTCATTCAGCGAGAAAAATTTAAAGGGGTACTAATCCCGCTTGTATGGAAGCAACTCGATACTCAAACCAGGAAAGGATTTGAAGCCATGAACCTCGCTCTTAAAGAAAGAGTAGAAAATAAAACAAAGGAAAGCTGATACCCAACATTTTATAGTTTCTGTTGTTCATACAACATGGGAAATTATCTAATTGTCGGTGGCTCTTCTGGTATTGGGTCATCCATTTGTGAGAGCTTGGCTGAAGAGGGTCATAATGTCTATGCTACCTTCAACTCAAGGGAGAAAACATCAGATCGCATAAATTTTCAAAAATTCAATGTTCTTGAAGATGGAAAACTGGACTTACCGGAAACATTAGACGGCGTAGTATATTGTCCCGGTTCAATAAAACTCAAACCATTTCAGCGTTTGAAAAAAGAAGATTTTCTGGAGGACTATCAACTTCAACACATCGGTGCAGTGAATGTAATTCAACAGGCGCTGCCTGCACTTAAGAAATCTGGTGAAGCTTCAGTAGTGGTGTTTTCAACGGTGGCCGTTAATAGAGGATTCAATTTTCACAGTTTAGTTGCGAGTTCTAAAGGCGCACTAGAAGGACTTACCAAATCCTTAGCGGCTGAGTTTGCACCCAAAATTAGATTTAATGCAATAGCACCATCGCTTACAGATACTCCTTTAGCTTCTTCTCTCTTAAGTTCAGATGATAAACGCGATGCAAACGCTAAAAGACATCCCATGAAACGTATCGGCACACCCCAAGATATGGCTTCTCTAGCCACATTTCTACTGGGAAAATCCTCTTCATGGATCACCGGTCAAGTTATTCAGGTTGATGGCGGTATAACTTCAATAAACAGCTGATGGGAATCTACAAATTTGAAGCGGAGCAATTGCTCAATGCAGACTTGGATGAGCTATGGGATTTTATCTCATCTCCGGCAAACCTTAAAAAGATTACACCTCCAAGTATGGGCTTCGACATAACGAGCGGAGATCTTCCCGAAAAAATGTATGAGGGCATGATGATCAGCTATATTGTTAAACCCCTTGCGGGAATTCCAATGACTTGGCTTACCGAGATTACGCATGTTCAAGACCGGGAATTCTTTGTGGATGAGCAGCGTTCAGGGCCATATACAATTTGGCATCATGAGCACCATCTAATCCCAACAGAAAAGGGGGTCTTAATGAAAGATATCATCACCTATAAACCTCCCTTCGGGATTTTGGGCAGTATCGCAAATGGTATTGTGGTCCGACCCAAGATTAAGCAAATATTTGAATATCGTAAAAAAGTCCTTGAGAAAGAATTCAATGGAAATTCTAACTTGCAAGGGTGAGAACCGGTTTATCTATATTTCTTCTTTCTTTTCTATTAACAGCTTGTAACTCAGCGGACAATCAAGCAGAGACACATGAGTTTAAAGCAGGAGTTTCTGTAATAGTCCTTGGAAATGTGCAGGATGCAGGATCTCCACATATCGCTTGTGAGAAATCTTGTTGTACAGAACTCAGTGAAAAAGAAGCATTTAACAGACTAGTAAGTTGCTTGGGCTTGGTTGACTTCGAGCTTGAAGATAGCTATCTCTTTGATGCAAGCCCGGATCTAACACAACAATTGAAACTTCTTCAGGATTTTTCAGATTTTGAAACTGAAATTCCCACAGGTGTATTTCTTACTCATGCCCATATTGGACATTATACAGGTTTGATGTATTTTGGGCGAGAAGCGGTTTCGGCAGATTCAGTGCCAGTGTACGTTATGCCGGGAATGCAGCAGTTCTTGGAATCCAACGGTCCCTGGGATCAACTAGTTAATTTAGGAAATATAAAACTAAAAGGATTAGATACAACTGGATTAACCCTCAATAAGAATATTAGAGTAACTCCTATTTGTGTGCCTCATCGTGATGAATATTCCGAAACAGTGGGTTTCTTAATTGATGGTCCTAATAAAACGCTATTATTTATTCCTGATATCGACAAATGGGATAAGTGGATTTATAAGATTGAAACCTTAATCGAGAATGTGGACTATGCCTTAATTGATGGAACCTTTTACGATAATGAAGAGCTCCCCAATAGAGACATGTCGGAAATTCCACATCCTTTTGTAATTGAAAGTATGGCTTTGTTTCAAGATTTACCAGCAGAGGAAAAGAACAAAGTGTGGTTCATACATTTTAACCATACCAATCCTTTATTAGATCAGAATTCTTCTGCTACCAAAGAAGTAGAAAAACTTGGGTTCAATGTGGCTCGCTTAGGCGATACTTTTCAACTTTAGTCAATAGGTGCAGGAGGTGAAGATCGAGTCAGACTAGGGTTGTAGAATAAGGCCAATTGACCATTATACTCATAGTCACTACTCACCTTTTGATGAAGAATACCGGCTTGTATACCAAGATTATTTCGGATTTGATAACCCACTGCAGCATAAGCTCTGTTTTGATCAAAATAGTTGGCATCACCTTTAATGAAAATCTCATCATAAGCCGCCAAGTAAAAGCTGCCTTTGGAGATTTTGGGATTATTCAGTGGAAAGGCAGTATAAAGGCGATATCTCAACCTGTTTTTGTAGTCCTTCTCAATCCAACGCTGTTCCGTTCTGTAACGATGTTCAAATGCAAACCGACCTACGTTTTGTCGAAGAATTAGTTGTTGCCAAATCCGGTGTTCCAGAACAGGAGTACCACTGAGTCTTGTATCTATATAAGCATAACCGGCAGTGACCATAGCCTGCTCAGTTAAGTTGTAATTGAGTCCAACGCGAGTCAATAGCTGTTCATACTTGATTTCATCAAAAGAATTAACTCGATGCTGTATTTCATGGTGTATGCTGAAGTTCTGATTCAGCTTAAACTGACCAAAATACATCAGCCAGTATCCCGGTCGGTCATAGGCTTGAACAGAACCTGATGAACCAATGATCATCAGGCCTGTTATACATAATTTAATAAGAGGATTCTTAATTAGCTCACTTAGTATCATCAATCATTCTATTAAACCTTTCCACCGGATTAGCATCTTTATTTGCAATCGATAAACCTCTCACCTCGAAAATGATATTTTTAGACTTGGCATTCTCAGCAAAGTTTTCAAGAATCTCGGTAACATCGGGATGTATACTTACAGTTTTAGAACCATCAACTATTACCGTACTATCCTCCGGCATAAGCTGCAATGTTCTTTGGAGTCTCGCTTTATTTAAGAAGCTCACTTCTTGTGCAAGTTGTATGGTTATAGGTTCACCTTTTTTATGGTCATCGAGGCTCACTCTATAAGGATTCATATAGTTTTTCCATAGAATGAATATGATAGCTACGGCCATACCCATTCCAATGCCCCATAATAAATCACTGAATACAATAACCACTATAGTTACAATGAAAGGTAAAAACTGTTCCCAACCCGCTTTGTACATTAATTTAAATAAACTGGGCTTCGCGAGCTTATAGCCTACTATAAATAGAATTGCTGCTAAACTTGCCAAGGGGATAAGGTTTAAGATTTCAGGTATAAATGCGGCTGTAACTAATAATAATATCCCGTGTATAAATGCTGATGCTTTGGTCTTTCCACCTGATTGAATATTAGCTGAACTTCTTACGATTACCTGGGTTATAGGCAAGCCACCAATAAATCCACTTACGATATTACCAACTCCCTGCGCCATTAGTTCACGGTTGGTTGGAGTCACTCTTTTTTGAGGATCGAGTTTATCTGTAGCTTCCACACAAAGCAGAGTTTCCAAACTTGCAACTAAAGCCATAGTCGCAGCGAGAATATAGATTTTAGGGTTGTCCCATGCACTAAAATCAGGAGTAGTAAATTGATCAATAAAACCATTGAAAGATTCTGCAACCGGAATATTTACTAGATGAGAAGGGTCTAATGTCTTTCCCGTAGACTGAAAATAAAGATTAAGTCCTATACCGGAAAGTACAGCAACTAATGGACCTTGTATAATGTTAAAAATGGCTTTTTTCTTCATGAAAGGCCGTTCCCAAAGCAGTAAAATACCAAGAGCCACCATGCTAATAATTGTGGCTTCCATATTGGTTTGATCCAACATGTTACCTATTTCTGTGAAGGTGTTCTCTCCGTCGCGCTGATGGAAATTGATATCACCTTCGTAGTCTTGGTCGTAACCAAATGCATGTGGTATCTGCTTTAGAAATATGATAATTCCTATGCCAGACAACATTCCTTTTATTACAGAGGAAGGAAAATAATATCCTATAACTCCTGCTTTAAGGATAGAGAATAGAATCTGGATGACTCCTGCAACTACCACAGCAAATAAAAATACCTCGAAAGTTGGCAAGTCTTGAATGGCACTGTAGACTATTGCGGCTAATCCCGCGGCCGGCCCCGAAACTCCCAAAGGAGATCCACTGAGCAAGGCTACAACAGTACCTCCAACAATACCGGCAATGATTCCGGAGAAAAGAGGTGCTCCGGATGCCAAAGCAATTCCTAAACAAAGTGGCATGGCCACAAGAAAGACTACAAGTGATGCCGGTGCATCAGACTTAATGTTGGAAAAGAATCCTTCTGATTTTTTTGGACTCATAAAATATTATTATGCTTTAAAATATAGACTAAGGTTTTGTGAAAAATGCCAGGTATTGGCTGAAGTGATTTTGAAATATTAGCAAGAAAATTCCGGTGGAGGAGTATAGATCTCCAAAAGTGGAGGCATTTCTGCTTTGAAACTTCGCTCTTTAATTAATGTCTTTTGTTCTGATTTTTCTTGAGATAAGCTGCGGTGCTCCGATAAAAAGATCTCAAAGTCTTCGTCTAGTTCTGATTCACTACTCTCAGTATCAGTCTCAACTTCTTCCGATAATTCCATAGAATTATCCCAAAGAAAATGCATGCTGTTGATTAGAATCGTAGGTACTGCAATCATTAGCAAACCATAGATCAAAAGCACTTTGGCATTTGCTTTAAGTACTGTAGAAAATGATCCTTGAGAATGCTGCTTTGACATATAAATCCCAACAAAGGAAGCAGTAACGGTAGTCAAATGCAAACTATTTAACGCTCAAAAATATTAGTGCAATATGTATTTTTACAAAATGAGATTTCTAACGCTTGCCCTGACATGCTTCTGGTTTAGTTGCTTTGCGCAGCAAGATTCATTATATAGTGATTATGATACGATGCCTCAGTATGAAGAAGGACTTCATGCACTTTATATATTCTTTTCTGAAAATATTGCCTATCCTGAGGAAGCAGTTTCAGACAGCGTTGAAGGTACGGTTCGCTTATGTTTTAATATTGATACCAATGGCAATGTTGAGTTTAAGCAATTTGTTTCAGATCGCATCGGATCAGGTTTAGAGGAAGAGGCTCTAAGAGTTCTTATGTTAACAGACGGGCATTGGCTTCCTGCTACAAAAGATGGAAAAGCAGTTATTGGTAGTCTTAGTCTTCCAATACGTTTTCAATTAGAGTAGGTAATTGTGATAACCTGCTATAATCCTAGCAGTTGCTCAGATTTTAGCTTATGATAATGCAATGCCGCGTGAATACATTTTTTAATTAACGGTTTAGGAGGATCTTCATTTAACAGCATCACTACGGCCCTGTTTCCTTCATATCTCAGTTCATCACCAAAAACAGCTTTAAAACTCGATACAAGTTTACTTGAACAACTAAAATACAAAGCATACTGCTCAGGCGACTTCTCTTTCCAATCCATTCTTAAAGTACTACCTATCTTGGTGATATAACTAGGCTCACCCCATTTTAAGGTTTCTTGTACTTCTGCTATTTGGTCGGACTCTTGAGCTACAAGTTCTATTAAATTTCGTATTTCTTGAAGTTTGGTTTGTACCAGATCCGGATAGGATTTAATGATAGCTAAAGTAGCAGGGTTTGATTTAAGTTTAGAGCTCATTTTTCTTAACGATGCTCAAATTATATTAGAAACTCAATCAAATCAAGTATGAACACCAGAATCAGTATTTTTACTTTAAATGCTTCTCAGCATGATAGCTGGATCGAACCAATGGCCCACTTTCAATATAGTCGAATCCAAGATCTTCACCGATAGCTTTGTACTTCGCGAATTGATCCGGATGTACATATTCCGCCACCTTCAAATGACGACCCGTTGGTTGCATATATTGTCCTAATGTGATGATCTCAACCCCTACGTTTCTCAAATCTCGCATGGTTTCAATAACCTCTTCTTCAGTTTCTCCCATTCCGCACATTAAACCGCTTTTCGTTTTCATGCCCTGAGACTTCAAGTATTCAAGCACAAATAAACTTCTGTCATACTTAGCCTGAACTCGAACTTCTTTAGTAAGTCTTCGTACAGTTTCAATATTATGAGAAACAATTTCCGGATGAACGGCAACAATGTTATCAATTTGGTCTGTTTTTCCTTGAAAATCGGGAATAAGAGTCTCCAAAGTAACGTCCGGATTAAACTCGCGAATAGCCTGTACTGTTTTTGCCCAGTGTCCTGATCCTCCATCCGGTAAGTCGTCTCTATCTACTGAGGTAATTACAGCGTGTTTGATGCCCATCATGTTAATAGATTGCGCCACTTTAAATGGCTCTAAACTATCGAGAATATCGCCTTTTCCGGTTGCTACATTGCAAAACTGACATGAACGGGTACAGGTATTACCCAAAATCATGAAAGTAGCAGTTCCTACTCCCCAACACTCCCCAATATTCGGACACTTTCCGCTTTCGCAAATCGTGTGTAATTTGTTTTCACGGACAAGTTTAAGCATGTCGCGGTATTTCCCGTCGCCCGGGATTTGAGTTTTCAACCAATCAGGTTTAACCCTCTTATTTTGCTTAATCTTTACTTCCGGTTTGTTCTCAATCTTGTTCGGCATAATTGCGTTGCAAATGTAATATTGCTATCCTGTAATTACATTTTAATACCATTTTTGTTTCTCTTTATACGATGAGCATTTCAACATCGTTAGATTTGTGCAATTCAGAATGAGAAAGCTAGGCATATTTATATTCGTCTTTATTATTTCTATCACATCTTTCGCTCAAGAGACGATCAAGATCGGAGGTTGGCGTATTCATTTACCCTACAACTCAGTAGAGCAGCTCGTTGAGACTCCAAACCTGATTTATGTTATGGCAGAGATTGGTATATACAGTTTTAATAAGGTAAGCGGAGAAATCGAACTTTACTCCAAAGTGAACGGACTCTCAGAAACTGCTGTTGCTTGCATGGAGTATTCTGAGGAGCACAATGCCCTTGTTATTGGCTATGATAACACTAATGTAGATATACTCAAAGACGGAAAGATTATTAACTTACCGGGTATACTAAGGAAGACCATTGTTGGTAAAAAAGAAATTAATGAAATCCGGATTTTTGGCGATAAAGCATATTTAGCTACTTCTTTCGGGGTAGTAGTAGTAGACCTTGCGAATGACGACATTTTCGATAGCTATTTAAATATTGGTGCCGGAGGATCTAACCTAGAATTATATTCCGCAGCGGAATATCAAGGAAATTTATATCTGGGAACTGAACTTGGAATCTATAGAGCGCCATTGACAGGAAAGAATTTGAGCGACTTTAATTCATGGTCGGTTTTTAAACCTAATGGTGGAGGTGCAAACTTGATGAGGGTATATGATAATAAACTCTTTTTTGTAGAAGATAGCATCCTGCGATACTATGATGGCAATACCTACCAGGACTTGGAAGCTGGTGCCCAGCATGAGTATCAATCTATTACATTAGATCATGGTAAAATGACGGTATGTAAGACTGAAGGAATCACGGTTTATGAAAATACCAATGTCTATCGGGAGGTGAATGAGCGCTTCAAATTCGCTGCAATTTTTGATCATGAAGACAATGTTTGGACTGGTGGATTTTATTCAGGATTGATTAAAATAAGTCCTGCCAACCAGTATTCCTTCCTGCGACCACAAGGGCCATTTGGTCCAACAAGTTATGCAATGGAATCTATTGGAAATCAAATTTGGGTAACCAGTGGAGGTAGAGCAACTAATTATAGCCCTACGTTTAACAATTTTGGCTACTATGTTTTTGAAGATGGAAAATGGACGAATAGGGATCCCAATGAACCAGTTGTAGGAACCATGTTCGATTTCACTGCAATCGCTACAAATCCAACTACAAATGAAGTATGGATGGGTACTTTCGGTACCGGGATCGCTAGAATTAAAGACGGAAAATTTGTAGAGAGATTTGATCATACAAATTCCATCCTCCAACAATATGTGAACGATTGGACCATTTCAATGGGGATGGCCTTTGATCAGAATCAAGATCTATGGATGACCAACTTTGAATCTTCTAATGCATTAGCCGTTCGAAGAAACGATGGAACTTGGGAGTCCTTTAATTTGAGGTATAAAGGTACAGAATACAGAAGAGTTGGAAGAATTATTGTGGATGAAAATAATACCAAATGGATGTTGGTAGAAAGAAGCTCATCGGCGGGGGGGACACGTGGAATGCTCGTTTTTAATCATAATGAGGATGGCCAACCTATTATTCGTGCTTTAAGTGAGGGTGAAGGGAATGGTGGTTTACCTAATAATACGGTGAATGTTGCAATTCTGGATAAAGATGGTGAAGTATGGGTAGGAACGGAGAGTGGCTTGGCTATTTTTTATAACCCAAGCCTGGTTTTTCAAAGAGGGGATGTGAATGCAGATGCTCAACAAATCATTATCGATGATGGTGAAGATGTGGGCTACCTCCTTGGTAATGAAGTAATAAATGATATTAAGATAGACGGAGCTAATAGAAAGTGGGTGGCTACGAATAATGGTGTATGGCTAATTAAAGCAGATGGCTCTGCTGTAGTTCAACATTTTACAACATCCAACAGCCCATTGCCTTCAGACCAAGTGAATTGTCTCGCAATAAACCCAATTTCAGGGGAGGTGTTTTTTGGAACCACGGCCGGAATTATATCTTATAGAAGTGATGCTACAGAAGCTAGTAACCTTCATGAAAACACCTTGGTATATCCAAACCCGGTACACGAAGGGTATGATGGACCAATCACCATAACAGGCTTGCCGGCAAATGCTACAGTTAAGATAGCAGATGTTGCAGGAAGAGTGGTTTATGAACTGATCGCTACTGGAGGAACTGCCGTTTGGGATGGTAGAAACTTCGCGGGCGAGCGGCCTCAAACCGGAGTTTATCTCATTTTTTCAGCGAATGAGGATGACGAGGATGCGCTGGTTAGCAAGCTTTTAATCGTTAGATAGTGTTATTTAAAACCCGGGCAATAGTTCTAAAAAATACCTTTTTCGGAGATCATGCCGTGATCTCAAAAATGTATACCCGAGAGAATGGTTTGCGCTCATATATGATCAATGGCGTACGTAAACCCAAGAGCAGGATAAGCATGGGAAGCCTTCAACCACTGAGTCTTTTGGATTTAGAGGCATATGAGAAAAGCAATTCCGGTATACAAAGAATAAAAGAACTAAAATGTAGACCCATCTTAATTGATACCTTTCAGGATTTCAAAAGAAGAGCTGTGGCTATGTTTCTAATCGAACTACTAAATTCTTGCATTGTAGCTGAAGACTGTGAGCATGAGCTATTCGACTTCCTTGAAGCTTCTATATTAAAACTTGAGACCGACGATCATATATCTAATTTCCCGCTTCAGTTTATGGTAGATTTCAGCAGGATGTTAGGGATAGATCCTCAATCTAATTACTCAGAAGACCAACCATATTTAGATCTGCAAACCGGCACTCACACTGCTGTAGCACATGAACTTTGTGCAGATCGGGATGTGAGCAGAATAATACACGTTTTAAGGAATGCCGATGATAAGCAACATCTCAATATGAGTGCAGGCTTGAGAAAGAAGACACTGGATACCTTAATTTTGTACTATCAGCAGCATCTCATGCATGTGAAACGCTTTAATTCTACCGAAATATTAGGGGAAGTGATGGAAGCGTGGCATAAGGTTTGATGTTTATTTATTAAATTTATAAGATTATGAAAAAGTTTCTCTTGGCACTTATAGTACTCATTTCAGCAACAGATCTCATGGCACAGTCTGCCAAAGACAGTATTAAGATCGTGCGGAGAGTAGTTATGGATGGAGATACCTTCTATGTATATGAGTTTGATGAGTATATTCATAAGGAGTTTTTGTCCAAAGAGGAACTCGAAGAATACGAAAAGCTGGTTAAGAGAGTGAAGAAGGTACTTCCCTACGCCAAACTAGCTGCTTTCAGATTGCAGATGATGGAAGATAATTTGAATCAGCTTAAAACTAAGCGTGCAAAAAGAAAGTACATTAAGGAAACTGAGGAAGCAATTAAGAAAGAGTTTATGGGGCAACTCAAAAACTTATATGTGGAAGAGGGTAAATTACTTTTGAAGCTGATCCATAGAGAAACAGGTAACACTACCTACGAAATTCTTAAGAAATACAGAGGAAGTGCATCTACTTTCTACTGGGGCCTTCTGGCTTCATATTACGATGCCGATATTGAAGTTACATATGATCCGATCAAGGATTATCAGATAGAATACATTATTAAAAGTGCCAAACTGGAATAAGTTTTATTTGTTTTGCACTGAATGAAGTTAGATGTTCTGGCCTTCGCGGCCCATCCGGATGATGTAGAGTTAGCCTGTTCAGGTACACTCATAAAGCTAAAGAAATCAGGAAAACGAATTGGTATTGTTGATCTCACCGAAGGTGAAATGGGCACTCGTGGCACACCTGAAATAAGAAAGGCAGAATCAAAAGCTTCTTCGGAAATCATGGGCTTAGATGTTCGTGAAAATTTAAATCTTGGCGATGCATGGTTTGAAATTTCAAAATCGAACCAATTAAAGGTGATTGAGTCTATCCGTGCATATCAACCCGATATTATTCTCGTCAATGCCAAAAACGACAGACATACAGATCACCCCAAAGGAGGCGAATTAGTTAAGCAGGCTGCTTTTCTTTCAGGTTTGGCTAAGGTTGAAACTGAGAGGGAAGGAGTGAAGCAAGATGCTTGGCGACCTAAGCATATCTTCCATTATATTCAGTATCTTATGGATACACCGGATTTCATTGTAGATATATCCGACGAGTTTGAAACCAAGATGAAGGCGATTCAGGCGTACAAGTCTCAGTTTTACAATCCGGAATCCGATGAGCCCAAAACCTTAATCTCTTCTCAAGAGTTTCTAAAGTACATTGAAGCAAGGGCAAGAGAATGCGGATCTGCAATTGAGTCTACCTACGGTGAAGGTTTTCACGTAATAAGACCATTGTCGCTCGACATGGCAGATTTACTTCCAAAATAATTTTAAAAAGCGGTTTGGGGTAATTGAGTATTCGTAGAAATATTCAGTTTCTGAGCCGAAGCTGTTAAAGAACTTCGCTACCGATTCAATTTTAGATCCTTCAAAGTCGAGAATATACTCCGTCTCTGCGTATAGTTCTATCAAGTGGTCTATTAAGATAGATAGGGCATTTCGTTTCTTACCAAGTTTAGATGGTGCACCCATCACATAATGTAATCGTCCATGACCTTTTACGAAGAATGCTGAAGCAAGACATTGATCTTCGAGATATACCTTGATATGTTCAAGTTGTTCATTCTCCGCCATAATTTTCATAAGGTCATTAAATCGACTATAGGCATATTCATCCAAATGCAGATTCATCTTGCCGTAGGCCTTAATATACATTACCACAGTTTCCGATATTGATTGTTCGACAGGAGCCGGGTTTCGTACAATCGTAAGTTCGTCGTTCTTCTTTTTCCGGAGGTTTTTAGATAAGTCGGATCTATAATTAGATCTTAAGTCATCAATAGATTGGTTTAGATCGAGAATAATATTGGGTCTCTTTTCATAGGAGTGGTTCAGTTTAATATTGGAATTAAACCGGATTCGGTCGAAGTGTTTGTTCAGAAGAATTTCTATATCTGATATAATCGACTCATTAATGGGCCCAATCCATGGACATAATTGAATGAAGGGAGGCTGATATAATTCCTTAAACCATACCCTCATTCTTCGGGGTAGAGGAAGTCCTCCTTCATAGTCGTTCAATATGAGGGCATCCCAAGTGCTAAATGCGCTTAAATAAGCAGACTCTCCAAAAACAGAAGCGCCTTTTTGATCCCTCAACATAAGGTCCCAGCGATTAAAATCAATTTCTTCGTGTTTTAGATAGTTCAGCACGCCGACAAAAATAAGAGCTTATGTTAGACTTACTTAGCATTAATATCACAGAATAATAATATCGCTAAACTCTTATATAGCAACATCTTATTTATATTTGCACTCTCTTAAAAGGGCAATTCTTTTTAGACAATATAATAGGCTTTAAAATCACTCATCTAAAAGCCTTCAAATTTTTTTTTCAAAGCCCTTGCAAACTTACCAATTAGTGCTACTTTTGCAGACCTTTTTAGAAACTGCAGAATTTATATGCCAACGATACAACAATTAGTTAGGAAAGGGAGGAAGCAAATCACCAAGAAAAGCAAGTCGAGAGCACTTGACTCTTGTCCTCAGCGTCGAGGTGTTTGCACTAGAGTGTACACCACTACTCCCAAGAAACCAAACTCAGCAATGAGAAAAGTAGCCAGAGTAAGGCTTACCAATGGAAATGAAGTGAATGCTTACATCCCTGGAGAAGGCCATAATCTACAAGAACACAGCATCGTTTTGGTGCGAGGTGGAAGGGTAAAAGATTTACCCGGTGTGAGATATCACATTGTACGTGGAGCTTTGGATACTGCAGGAGTTGAAGGTAGAACTCAGAGAAGAAGTAAGTACGGAGCTAAAAGACCTAAGAAATAATGAGAAAGTCACAAGCCAGAAAACGCGACATCACACCAGATCCAAGATTCAATGATATCTTGGTTTCTCGCTTTATTAATAATATGATGCTTCAGGGCAAGAAAGAAAAAGCGAGAAAGATTTTTTATGATGCGATTGACATTGTTGAAACTAAAGTTGAAGAAGAACCTGGAATTGAGGTTTGGAAAAAAGCTTTAAATAATATAATGCCGTCTGTAATGGTAAAGAGTCGTAGAGTAGGAGGTGCCACTTTCCAGATTCCAATGGAAGTAAAGCCACATTTAAAAGTGTCTTTCGGAATTAAGTGGATGATCAAATACTCAAGAAGCAGAAACGAGAAATCAATGGCAGGAAAATTAGCCGGAGAAATCGTAGCAGCTTCAAAGGGTGAAGGCGCTGCAGTGAAGAAAAAGGAAGATACCCATAGAATGGCGGAAGCGAATAAAGCATTTTCACATTTTAGAGTTTAGAGTAAGATGTCAAAAAGAGACTTAAAATATACAAGAAATATAGGGATTGCCGCTCACATCGATGCCGGTAAAACAACTACTACCGAGCGTATCCTTTATTACGCGGGTGTTTCTCACAAAATTGGTGAGGTACACGATGGAGCAGCAACCATGGACTGGATGGAGCAAGAGCAGGAAAGAGGTATTACTATTACTTCTGCTGCAACTACTATCTTCTGGCCATACAGAGACAATCAATACCATGTGAACATTATCGATACTCCTGGTCACGTTGACTTTACAGTAGAGGTGAATCGTTCTCTTCGTGTATTAGATGGATTAGTATTCTTATTTAGTGCAGTTGATGGTGTTGAGCCACAGTCTGAAACTAACTGGAGATTAGCAAATAACTATAACGTTGCCAGAATTGGTTTCGTAAATAAAATGGACCGTCAGGGTGCCGACTTCCTTAACGTGTGTAAGCAAGTAAAGGAAATGTTGGGAAGTACTGCAATTCCTTTGCAGTTGCCTATCGGTGCTGAAGATACTTTCAGAGGAGTTGTTGATTTGATCAACTTCAAAGGAATCGTATGGAATGAGGAAGACATGGGTATGACCTTTAGCGAAGTACCTATTCCTGATGACATGATGGAAGAAGCTACTGCATACCGCGAGCAATTGCTTGAGGCTGTAGCTGAATTCGACGATTCTATCATGGAAAAATATTTTGAAGATCCTACTTCAATCACTGAGCGTGAAATTCTTGATGCATTAAGAGAAGCTACCATCGCGATGAAAATCGTTCCAATGATGTGTGGTTCTGCATTTAAGAACAAAGGTGTTCAGGCGATGTTGGATATGGTAATGGAAATTCTTCCATCTCCATTGGATCAAGAAGCAATTAAAGGGATCAACCCTAAAAATGATGAGCCTGCATTCAGAAAGCCTTCTGTTGAAGAGCCATTTGCATCTCTTGCATTTAAAATTGCTACAGATCCTTATGTAGGTCGTCTTTGCTTTACTCGTGCGTACTCAGGAGTACTTGAGTCTGGTTCTTATGTATTCAACACAAGAACAAATAAGAAAGAGCGTATTTCACGTATCTTCCAAATGCACGCTAATAAGCAAAATCAAATTGAGAAATTACAAGCGGGTGATATCGCTGCACTTGTAGGATTTAAGGATATTAGAACAGGTGATACGCTTTGTGCTGAGAATGCACCAATCGTACTTGAATCTATGGACTTCCCGGATCCTGTAATTGGTGTTGCAATTGAGCCTAAGACTCAAGCAGACGTAGATAAATTGGGTATGGCTTTAGCGAAACTTGCTGAAGAAGATCCTACATTCCAAGTAAGAACGGATGATGAAACCGGCCAAACTGTAATTAGCGGTATGGGTGAGCTTCACTTGGAGATTATCATCGATCGTCTTAAAAGAGAATTTAAAGTAGAAGCGAACCAGGGTGCACCTCAGGTTGCTTATAAAGAAACTATCACTGGTAGTATTACTCACAGAGAGACTTACAAGAAGCAATCAGGTGGTAAGGGTAAATTCGCCGATATTCAGGTTGAAATTTCTCCTGCATCTGAAGGTAAAGAAGGTCTTGAGTTTGTAAACGAGATTGTAGGTGGTGCGATTCCTAAGGAATTTATCCCTGCAGTTGAGAAAGGATTCAAAGAAGCTATGAAAAACGGTGTACTTGCAGGTTATCCTGTAGAGAACTTGAAAGTACGTCTTTTTGATGGTTCATTCCACGCGGTGGATTCGGATTCTCTATCATTTGAGCAAGCTGCAAAATTTGCATTTAGAGATGGTTGTAGAAATGCCAATCCGGTATTGCTAGAGCCTATCATGAAATTAGAAGTTATCACTCCTGAAGAAAATATGGGTGATGTGATGGGTGACCTTAACAGAAGAAGAGGTCAGATGCAAGGTGTTGGAGAGAAAAGTGGAGCACAAGTAATTAAAGCTATGGTTCCTCTTTCAGAGATGTTCGGATATGTAACTGCATTGAGAACTATTACTTCAGGTAGAGCCACTTCAACTATGGAGTTTGATCACTACGAAGAAGTTCCAAAGAATATTGCAGAGGGAATTTTAGCAAAAGTTAACGGTACAATAAAGGCATAAACATGATTAATCAGAAAATCCGAATAAAGTTAAAGTCTTACGACCATAACCTGATTGATAAATCAGCGGAGAAAATTGTGAAGTCTGTAAAGGCAACAGGTGCTGTAGTTAGTGGTCCTATTCCATTGCCTACCCAGCGCAAGATCTTTACAGTATTGAGATCTCCGCACGTAAATAAAAAATCACGTGAGCAATTCCAATTGAACTCTTACAAGAGATTGCTCGACATCTATAGCTCTAGTGCTAAAACAGTAGACGCTTTGATGAAGTTGGAATTACCTAGTGGAGTGGATGTAGAAATTAAAGTATAACAGGAAGATGTTAGGTTTTATAGGAAAAAAAGTAGGAATGACTTCAGTGTTTACCGAGTCTGGTAAATTGGAGGCATGTACCGTAGTTGAAGCGTTACCAAACGTAATCACACAGATTAAAACTGTGGATACGGATGGTTACAATGCGGTTCAAATTGCTGCATTCGACAAGAAAGAAAAAAGCGCTACCAAAGCTGAATTAGGACATTTTGCTAAAGCAAAGACTGCTCCTAAAAGAATGGTAGCTGAGATCCGCGATTTTGATAAAGAAGTGAATCTAGGTGATTCTCTTGGCATCGATATTTTCGTTGAAGGAGAATTCGTAGACGTAGCAGGAACTTCAAAAGGTAAAGGTTTTCAGGGTGTTGTAAAAAGACATGGTTTTAGCGGTGTGGGTGAATCAACTCACGGTCAGCACAACCGTCTAAGAGCTCCCGGATCACTTGGTGCGGGTTCTACACCATCAAGAGTATTTAAAGGTACTCGTATGGCGGGAAGAACCGGAGGTACTAAAGTGAAAATGCAAAACCTTCGCGTATTGAAGATTGATGCGGAAAATAATGTATTGGTAATAAGCGGTGCGATTCCTGGTCATAAAGGATCGTACATAATGATCGAGAAATAGCAATGAAAGTAAAAGTATTAAATACTTCAGGTGCAGAAACCGGTAAGGAAGTAAATCTTCCTAAGGAGATCTTCGGTTTGGAGCCGAACGACCACGCTATTTATCTTGACGTTAAGCAATATCTTGCTAATCAACGTCAGGGTACACATAGAACAAAAGAAAAAGGCGAGATCATAGGTTCTACAAAGAAATTGAAGCGTCAGAAAGGTACCGGTACTGCAAGAGCAGGTAGTATCAAGTCTGGTTTGTTCAAAGGGGGAGGACGTTTTCACGGGCCAAAACCTAGAGACTACGGTTTCAAATTGAACAAAAAGCTTAAAACTTTGGCTAGAAAATCAGCGCTTAGCCACAAAGCAAACGATAAAGCTATTTACGTAGTAGATTCAGTAAGCTTTGATGGACCAAAGACGAAAGCGTATCTCGACATGCTTACAAGCTTGAAATTGAACGACGGAAGAACTTTAATGGTAATTCCTGATTACGATAATAATGTGTATCTCTCAGCTAGAAACCTGCCAAAAGCAGAAGTGTTAGCAGCTCGTGATTTGAATACTTATCAAATCCTTAAAGCTAAGAACTTAATTCTTGTTGAAGGATCTATTGATAAAATTAAAGAAACCTTGAACTAAAATGGGAGTACTAAAGAAACCTTTGATCACTGAGAAAATGTCGAATCTATCCGAGCGACTAAACCAATACGGTTTCCGTGTGGATTTAAAAGCGACTAAGCCTCAGATAAAAGAAGAGATCGAGAAAATGTACAATGTTGAAGTGGAATCAATCAGAACCATGGTTGTACAAGGAAAGAAAAAGTCTCGATTTACTAAGACTGGAATTGTAAACGGAAAGAATTCCAATTACAAGAAAGCGATTGTGAAGTTAAAAGAAGATCAATCTATAGACTTCTACGAAAATATTTAAGAGCATGGCTGTAAAGAAAATAAAACCGGTTACCCCAGGACAGCGATTTAAGCTGGCAAATACCTTTGAAGAGCTTACTGCTAGTAAGCCTGAGAAGAGCCTTTTGGCTCCGATGAGAAGCAAAGGTGGTAGAAATAACACCGGAAAAATGACCATTAGAAACGTAGGGGGTGGTCATAAAAGAAGATACAGAATAATCGACTTCAAACGTAATAAGCACGAAGAAGCAGAAGTATTAACTATCGAGTACGATCCAAACAGAACTGCATTCATTTCTTTGGTTCAGTATGGAGATGGCGAGAAAAGATACATCATCGCTCCTAAAGGCTTAAAAGTTGGTCAGAAGATTAACAGTGGTCCCGGTGTCGGTCCTGAATTAGGTAATGCTTTACCTCTTCAAGAGATTCCATTGGGAACCATGGTACACAATATTGAAATGCAGCCGGGTAAAGGTGCTGAGATCTGCAGAAGTGCAGGATCCGGAGCGCAGTTACTTGCAAGAGACGGTAAATACGCGGTTGTTAAGTTGCCTTCAGGAGAATCGAGAATGATTCTTACAAGATGCTTAGCTACTGTTGGTGTTGTGTCTAATGGAGATCATCAGTTGGAGATTTCGGGTAAAGCCGGTCGTTCAAGATGGTTGGGACGCAGACCAAGAACCAGACCTGCTGCTATGAACCCGGTTGATCACCCACAAGGTGGTGGTGAAGGTAGATCTAAAGGTGGTCAGGCAAGATCGCGTAAGGGTATTCCTTCTAAAGGTTTGAAGACAAGAAGTAAAAAGAAGAATTCGTCAAGACTTATATTAGAGCGTAAGAAGAAGAAATAAGCTATGCCAAGATCATTAAAGAAAGGACCTTTTGTTCATTATAAACTCGATAAAAAGATCGAGGCGATGAACAATTCAGGAAAGAAAACAGTAATCAAAACATGGAGCAGAAGCTCATTGATTACTCCTGAATTTGTAGGACACACCTTCGCTGTTCACAACGGAAACAAATTTATTCCGGTATATGTAACAGAGAACATGGTAGGTCATAAACTAGGGGAATTTGCTCCAACAAGAACATTTAAAGGTCACCCGGTTAAAAAGTAAGAACAATGGAAGCGATAGCTAAATTAAATAACTGTCCGATGTCTCCGCGCAAAATGCGCCTGGTAGTTGATCAAATAAGAGGTCAGCGAGTAGAAGATGCATTGAATGTATTGAAATACAACCAGAAAAGAATGTACGCAGAGCATGTTGAGAAGCTTTTGAAATCTGCAATTGCAAACTGGCAGCAGATTAACGATGAGCGAATCGATGAAGAAACCGGACTTATTGTGAAAGATGTATTTGTAAACCAGGGAAGAACACTTAAGAGAATCCAACCTGCACCGCAAGGACGTGCTCACAGAATTCGCAAAAGATCTAATCACATCACAATTGTGGTAGATACTCTGCAAGTGGCAGAAGAAGTAACTGAAGTGGAAGAAATAAACGAAGAAGCATAAGAAATGGGACAAAAAGTTAATCCAATAGGTTTACGACTTGGAATCATCCGAGGATGGGAAAGTAACTGGTTCGGAGGAAAAGAATTCGCTACTAAACTAGCTGAAGACAATAAAATCCGTAACTACCTAAGAGCTCGTATCCCAAGAGGGGGTATCTCAAAGATCGTGATCGAGCGTATGCTTAAGCGTATCATCATTACTGTTCATACTTCTCGTCCTGGTATCGTAATCGGTAAAGGTGGATCTGAAGTTGATAAACTAAAAGAAGAGGTTAAGAAATTGACGAAGAAAGATGTTCAAATCAACATCTTCGAAATCAAACGTCCTGAACTAGATGCTGTATTGGTAGGTCAATCTATTGCCAACCAAATCGAGGGTCGTATCTCTTATAAAAGAGCAATTAAAATGTCGATTGCTTCAACCATGAGAATGGGAGCACAGGGAATCAAGGTTATGGTTTCCGGCCGATTGAATGGTGCAGAGATGGCTCGTACTGAGCAATTTAAAGATGGAAGAATTCCATTGCATACTTTCAGAGCTGATGTTGATTATGCATTAAGCGAAGCTCAAACCGTATACGGTAAGATCGGAGTGAAAGTATGGATATTTAAAGAAGAAGTTTACGGTAAACGCGATCTTTCCATTAACATGGGAATGGGCGAGCCAAAACAAAAGGATCGTAAAAGAGGTGGCGGTAGAGATCGTCATAGAGTAAGAAAATAATAGGCTTGAATTATGTTATCTCCAAAAAGAGTAAAATATAGAAAAAGACAGAAAGGCCGGGTAAAAGGAGTTGCAGGCAGAGGTCATAGAATTGAATTCGGCGACTTCGGTTTGAAATCACTCGAGCCACACTGGATCACTTCTCGTCAGATTGAGGCAGCGCGTATTGCACTGAACCGTTACATGAAAAGAGAAGGTAAAGTTTGGATCCGCATATTCCCGGACAAACCTGTAACTAAGAAACCTGCAGAGGTTCGTATGGGTAAGGGTAAAGGATCTCCTGAATATTGGGTAGCGGTAATTAAACCGGGAACCATCATGTTCGAGATCGACGGAGTGAGTGAAGAAGTAGCAAGAGAAGGAATGAGACTTGCAGCTCAGAAACTTCCTGTAACTACAAAATTTGTTGTTAGACCTGATTATAGTGAATAAAAATGGAATACTCTGAATTAACAAGTATGACGGAAAAGGAGCTTCATCTTAATTTAAGAGATGAGAGAGCTCAATTGCAAAAGCTGAAATTCAGCCATGCGGTATCTCCGGTTGAGAACCCTCATAAATTGAGAGCTTCCAGAAAGCTGATCGCAAGGTACCTGACCGAAATAAACAGAAGAAGAATCGAAAATCAAAGCAACGATGGAGCGCAATAGTAGAAAAGCAATCATTGGAACGGTGTTCAGTAACAGAATGGATAAGACCATCACTGTTTCTGTAGAACGTAAAGTGAAACACCCTAAATATGGGAAGTTCGTAAAGGCAACTTCTAAATTTACTGCACACGACGAAAAGAACGAGTGCAATATCAATGATGTGGTTCGTATTATGGAAACACGTCCATTGAGCAAGAATAAACGATGGAGATTGGTTGAAATTTTAGAAAGAGCGAAATAAGATGATCCAGCAAGAATCTAGATTAAAGGTTGCAGATAACAGCGGTGCTAAGGAAGTACTTTGTATCCGTGTACTCGGTGGTACTCGCAGAAGATACGCAAGCGTAGGAGATCGTATCGTAGTAACCGTGAAGGAAGCATTACCTGCAGGAAACATGAAAAAAGGAGCTGTTTCTACCGCGGTAATCGTTAGAACCAAGAAAGAATATAGAAGACCGGATGGTTCATACATCCGCTTCGACGATAACTCATGTGTATTACTCAACGCTCAAAACGAGCCGAGAGCAACCCGTATCTTCGGACCGGTAGCACGTGAGCTGAGAGATAAGAAATTTATGAAGATTGTTTCATTAGCTCCAGAAGTATTATAAGATGAACAGGAAATTTAACAAAATACCAAAGTTACACGTTCGCAAAGGCGATACAGTTAAAGTACTTTCCGGTGAAGACAAAAACAAAACCGGTGAAGTTAAACTAGTAAACCTTCAAGAAGGGACTGCTATCGTTGATGGTGTAAATATGGTGACTAAACACCGCAAGCCGGATGCTGACAATCCTAACGGATCTATCGTGAAGTTAGAAGCACCAATCAGAGTGAGCAAGCTTCAGGTTATGGTGAACGGAGAACCTACCAGAGTGGGTAGAAAAAGAAACGAACAAGGAAAACTTCAAAGGTATTCGAAGAAGACCGGAGATTTTATAAAGAATTAAAATGAAACCGAGACTTAGAGCACAATACGAGCAAGAAATTGCGAACACGCTTAAGGAAAAGCATTCATACAAGAATGTGATGGAAATTCCTAAGCTAACTAAGATCTGTTTAAACCAGGGAATAGGTGCTGCTGTTGCAGACAAGAAACTTGTTGATACTGCGGTTGAAGAAATGTCGATCATCGCGGGTCAAAGAGCAGTTCCTACTTACTCTAAAAAGGCAATCTCTAACTTTAAGTTGAGAGAAGAAATGCCAATTGGTTGTAAAGTTACCCTAAGAGGAGACAAAATGTATGAGTTCCTCGATAGATTGGTGAACGTTGCACTTCCAAGGGTAAGAGATTTCCGCGGAATTAGTGATAAAGGTTTCGATGGAAGAGGAAACTACACCGTGGGTGTACCTGAGCAAATCATTTTCCCTGAAATTGATATTGACAAGGTTTCCAGAATGAACGGAATGGATATCACTTTTGTGACTACTGCTAAGACGGATGTTGAGTGTCACAGTTTATTAAAAGAATTAGGACTCCCATTTAAAAAGAATTAAGGAATATGGCTAAAGAATCAATGAAAGCGCGCCAGCGCAAACGTGAACACATGGTAAAGACCTACGCTGCTAAGAGAGCTGCGTTAAAGGAGGCCGGTGATTTCGAAGGACTTCAAAAGTTGCCTAGAAATGCATCACCTACTCGTCTGAGAAACAGATGTTCTTCTACTGGAAGACCTCGTGGTTATATCAGACAATTTGGGGTTTGCCGTAACGTGTTCAGAGAAATGGCTTCTCAAGGTCTTATTCCAGGAGTAACAAAAGCAAGTTGGTAAGAAGATGAGTAAAATTACAGATCCAATAGCAGATTATTTGACTCGTATCCGCAACGGTATTAAAGCAAATCACCGTATCGTGGATATCCCTGCGTCAAACCTTAAAAAAGCAATCACTGAAGTGTTGTTTGAAAAAGGATACATCCTCAACTATAAGTTTGATGATGCTGCAGGTCCACAAGGAACGATTAAAATCGCATTGAAATATCACCCGGTAACTAAGCTTAGCGCAATCCGGGAATTGAGAAGAGTAAGTAAACCAGGCCTGCGTCAGTATAAAGGAAACTCTGAGCTTCCAAGAGTATTGAACGGTCTTGGTATCGCTATCATCTCTACTTCTAAAGGTGTAATGACCGATAAAGAAGCGAGAAAAGAGAATGTTGGCGGTGAAGTATTGTGTTACGTTTCATAAAAGAGAAAGATGTCACGGATAGGAAATAACCCAATAAAATTACCTCAAGGAGTTGAGGTGAAGTTAGACAATCAACTAATTACCGTAAAAGGTCCTAAAGGTGAATTGCACCAGGAACTAAAAGAAGGTATTAGCCTAAACATCGAAGATGGTCAGGTTGTCTTAAATAGAGCTTCAGATTCTAAGGAGCACAGAACTATGCACGGTTTATGTCGTTCACTTGTGAACAACATGATCACCGGTGTAAGTGAAGGCTTCAAAACAGTACAGGAGCTTGTAGGTGTTGGATATAGAGCAAATGTTCAAGGTCAGGTATTAGAACTAAACCTAGGATATTCACACTCTATCTTTATGAAGGTTCCGGATGAAGTTAAAGTATCTGCGGAAGCTGAAAAAGGTAAAGCACCTAAGGTAATTTTAGAGAGTTTTGATAAACAATTAGTGGGCCAAGTTGCAGCTAAAATCAGATCTCTAAGACCACCTGAGCCTTACAAAGGAAAAGGTATCAAGTTTGAAGGAGAACAATTAAGAAGAAAAGCAGGTAAAACTGCAGCTAAATAATCATAGTCATGATCGCTAGCAAGACAAGAAGAAGAAATAAGATCAAACAAAGGGTAAGAAAGAGAGTATTCGGTACTTCAGAAACCCCTAGATTGTCAGTGTTCAGAAGTAACAAGGCAATCTATGCTCAGATCATCGATGATACTAAAGGAGTTACTCTTTTAGCAGCTTCATCGCAAGGAATGGATAAAGGAACCAAAGTTGAAATGGCTGCTCAGGTTGGAAAAGCAATTGCTGAAAAGGCAAAAGCTAACGGAATTGAGCAAGTTGTTTTCGATAGAAATGGTTACTTATACCACGGTAGAGTTCAAAGCCTTGCAGAAGGTGCACGTGAAGGAGGTTTAAAATTTTAAGATATGGCAACGCAAACATTAAAAAGAATAAAAACTACAGATCTCGAACTTAAAGAGACTGTTGTAAACATCAACCGAGTAGCAAAAGTTACAAAAGGGGGTAGAACCTTTAGCTTTAACGCTATTGTAGTTGTTGGTGATGGTAATGGAATTGTGGGTCATGGATTAGGTAAAGCCGGAGAAGTGATCGATTCAATCCAAAAAGGAATTGAAGATGCTAAAAAGAACTTGATTAAAGTTCCAATCATCAATAACACTATTCCTCACGAGCAGTACGGTAAGTACTCAGGAGGTAAAGTGTTTATGAAGCCTGCTGCAAACGGTACCGGTGTAATTGCCGGTGGTGCGATGCGTGCTGTATTCGAGAGTGCAGGTATTCACGATGTATTAGCAAAATCAAAAGGATCATCAAACCCTCACAACGTGGTAAAAGCAACAATCGACGCTCTTTCTAAATTAAGAGATCCTTATACTGTTGCTGAACAAAGAGGAACTTCATTGTCTAAAGTTTTTAACGGATAAGAAGATGGCGAAATTGAAAATTACTCAAATTAAAAGTGCGATTAAAAGACCTGAGTCTCAGAAGCGTACTTTGGTGGCTTTAGGCCTCAATAAGATCAATCGCAGTAAAGAGGTTGAAGAATCTCCTGCTGTGATGGGAATGATAAAGAAAGTTGAACACTTGTTAAAAGTAGAAAAAGCATAAGATGGACTTAAGTAGTTTAAAACCTGCAGAAGGCGCTGTTATTAAGAAAGGTAAACGCGTAGGACGTGGTCAGGGATCAGGAAAAGGCGGAACCGCCACTCGTGGTCATAAAGGAGCACAGTCTAGAAGCGGATACTCCAAGAAGCTTGGATTCGAAGGAGGTCAAATGCCATTGCAGCGACGCGTACCAAAATTTGGTTTTAAAAACCCAAATAGAGTAGAGTACGTAGGTATAAACCTGGATCGTTTGCAGGAATTTGCAGATAAATACAAATTGAGCGAAGTAACCGCTGAAGATTTAGCAGCTAAGAAAATGGTGAAAAAATCTGATGTAGTTAAAATCCTTGGAAGAGGTGAGCTTAAATCTAAACTGAACGTAAAAGTTCACGCATTTACGAACGCGGCTAAAGAGGCTATTGAGAAAGCAGGTGGTTCGGTAGAAACGATCTAGTATGAAGAAATTTATCAGTACATTAAGAAATATTTTCTCTATTGAGGAGCTCAAGACCAGAATATTAAATCTGGGTCTTTTGCTTTTGGTATACAGACTCGGAACTTTTATTGTTCTTCCGGGAGTGGATCCTAACGTTCTGGCAGACATTAATGCCGGAAATGAGTTAGGTGGACTTCTTGGTTTGATCAATACCTTCTCAGGAGGTGCTTTCGAGCGAGGCTCAGTGTTCGCACTGGGTATTATGCCCTATATCTCAGCATCGATTGTAATTCAGCTTCTAACCATTGCGGTTCCTAGCTTCCAAAAGATGCAAAAAGAAGGAGAAGACGGTAGAAGAAAATTAAACTTAATTACTCGATATCTAACTATTGCTATTACCGCAGTTCAAGGTTTTGCTTACTTAGTAAACCTTAAAAGTGAAAAAGCTGCCGCTATAATTAGTGTTACTGATCCTACCGTAATGGGAGATGCAACATTTATGATTACCGGTGTACTTGTGCTTGTTGCAGGTACTATGTTCACAATGTGGTTAGGAGAAAGAATTACAGATCGTGGTATTGGTAACGGTATATCTATCATCATCATGGTGGGTATTATCGCGAGATTACCACTTGCATTACTTGCCGAGATTCAATCAACTTTTGAATCTTCTTCAGTAATTCTTTTGATCATCGAATTTATCATCTGGATATTGGTAATCCTGGCAGTAATTGCCCTGGTTCAAGCAACCAGAAGGATTCCGGTTCAGTATGCGAAACGAATTGTTGGAAACCGTCAGTACGGCGGAGTAAGACAGTACTTACCATTAAAAGTAAACGCGGCTGGTGTAATGCCGATCATCTTTGCTCAAGCTTTGATGTTCTTACCTGCCAGCGCAACTCAGCTTGAGTTCTTGCAAGATTCATCCGTTTTGATGTCGCTTGCAGATCCTTATAGCTGGACCTATAACATCATCTTCTTTATTATGATTGTGTTGTTCACGTATTTCTATACTGCAATTACAATCAACCCAAATCAAATCGCAGACGATTTGAAAAGAAATGGTGGATTTATTCCCGGAGTTAAACCCGGAAAGAAAACAGCAAACTTTATCGGATCGGTAATGTCTAGAATTACTTTACCGGGATCTATATTCCTAGGTTTTGTAGCAATATTTCCGGTGTTCGCAATAATGTTTAATGTGAACGATCAGTTTGCACAGTTTTACGGAGGAACATCATTATTAATTATGGTGGGAGTGGTATTGGACACTTTACAGCAAGTGGAGCAATACTTGATGATGAGACATTATGACGGCTTAATGAAGACCGGTAGAATAAAGGGAAGAACATCGGTTGGAGGAGCTGTAACAGGATAAGTTTGATAAGAAGAAAAATAAAGTTAATTTTGCACCCCTTTTAAAATGGCGAAACAACAATCAATAAAGCAAGATGGAGTGATCACCGAAGCACTTTCGAACGCAATGTTCAGAGTGAAGTTGGAGAATGATCATGAGATTATTGCAACGATTTCCGGTAAGATGCGTATGTATTATATCCGGATTTTGCCAGGTGACAAAGTACAGGTGGAGATGTCTCCATATGATTTGTCTAGAGGGAGAATAACTTATAGATATAAATAAGCGTCCTTGGGACAAACCAATATATTAAACACATGAAAGTTAGAGCATCTGTTAAGAAGAGAAGCGCCGATTGTAAAATCGTGAAGAGAAAAGGACGTGTTTACGTCATTAACAAGAAGAATCCAAAATTTAAACAAAGACAAGGATAAGAAATGGCACGAATTGCTGGTATAGATTTACCTAGAAACAAACGTGGAGTCATCGGATTGACTTACATCCACGGAATTGGCTCGAGCAGAGCTGCGTTCATTCTCGATCAGGCGAAAGTTGATCAGAATAAGAAAGTGGAAGATTGGACCGATACCGACATTGCCGGTATTCGTCAGGTTATTGGAAATGAGTTCAAGGTAGAAGGTGAATTGCGCTCTGAGGTTCAGATGAACATTAAGCGTTTGATGGATATTGGTTGTTACCGTGGACTAAGACATAGAAAAGGTCTTCCGTTAAGAGGACAACGTACGAAAAACAATGCTCGTACCAGAAAAGGTAAGAAGAAAACTATTGCTGGTAAGAAGAAGGCACCTAAATAATCCCTGATCGATGGCAACAACAAAGAAAAACACGAAGAAAAGAAAGGTTAATGTTGAAGCAAATGGTTTTGCTTATATCAAATCAACATTTAACAATATAATCATTTCAATTACCAATGCACAAGGACAGGTTATTTCCTGGAGTAGTGCAGGTAAGATGGGATTCAGAGGTTCTAAGAAGAACACTCCGTATGCAGCGCAAGTTGCAGCTTCGGAATGTGCTAAAGTAGCCTTGGATGCCGGATTGAGAAAAGTTGAAGTAATGGTAAAAGGACCCGGTGCCGGTAGAGAATCTGCGATTCGTACCCTTAACCAAGCAGGTCTTGAAGTTTCCGCTATTCGCGATGTTACTCCATTACCTCACAACGGATGTAGACCACCAAAAAGAAGAAGAGTATAAAGAATTAGGAAATGGCAAGATACAGAGGACCCAAAGCGAAAATTGCACGACGGTTTAGAGAGCCTATTTTCGGCCCTTCAAAGGCGCTTGAGAAAAAGAATTACCCTCCGGGAATGCATGGCAATTCTCGTAGAAGAGGTAAAAAATCTGAGTATGCTATTCAGTTGGCTGAGAAGCAAAAAGCAAAATACACTTACGGTGTATTAGAAAAGCAATTTGCCCTTACCTTCGATAAAGCTGCTAGAAAGAAAGGAATTACAGGTGAAAACCTTTTGAAATTCCTAGAATCTCGTTTAGATAATACCGTGTTTCGTCTAGGAATCGCTCCTACTCGAAGAGCTGCTCGTCAGTTGGTATCACACAAACACATTAAAGTAAATGGTGTTTTAACCAACATTCCTTCTTACTCACTTAGACCAGGTGATAAAATTGAAGTGCGTGAGCGTTCAAAATCACTTGAGCTTATCAGCGATGCTTTGACCGGAAGAAAACAATTTTCATGGTTAGAGTGGGACAATGGATCTTATACAGGTACATTCCTGAACTATCCTGAAAGAGAAGAGATTCCTGAAAACATTAAGGAACAATTGATCGTAGAACTTTATTCTAAATAATAAAATATGCCAATATTAGATTTTCAACAGCCTGACAAGGTAATCATGCATAAAGAAACAGACAACTACGGTCTGTTTGAATTTAGCCCACTTGAAAAAGGTTACGGTGTAACTGTGGGTAATGCCATGAGAAGAATCTTGCTATCTTCTTTGGAAGGATGGGCAATTACTTCTATCCGAATTCCGGGAGTTGACCACGAATTCGCAACTATCAAAGGCGTATTGGAAGATGTAACAGAGATTGTGCTTAACATGAAGCAAGTTCGATTCAAGAAATTGATCGACTCGAATGAAAGCGAAAAAATCTTTGTAAGCCTAAAAGGAAAAGAGCAATTCACTGCAGGTGAAATTGCACGTTATACAAATGCATTCGAAATCCTTAACCCGGATTTCGTAATCTGCTCAATGGAACCATATGTAAACCTTGAAGTTGAACTTACAGTTGAAAAAGGTAGAGGTTATGTTCCTGCGGAAGACAATGAGCAAGAAAATGCTCCTATCGGAGAAATTGCTATTGACTCTATCTTCACACCTATAAAGAACGTTACTTATAAGGTAGAAGATTTCCGTGTTGAGCAAAGAACTGACTTTGAAAAATTAATCTTCGAAGTAAAAACTGACGGGTCTATTCACCCGGAAGAAGCTTTGAAAGAAGCTGCGAAGATTATGATTCGTCACCTTGTATTATTCTCAGACGAGAGTATCCTTCTAGATACTCAAGTTCAGTCTCAGAAGAACGAGGTTGATGAAAATATGCTTCACATGAGAAAGATCTTGAAAACTCCACTTTCTGATCTAGACCTTTCTGTTCGTGCTTACAATTGCTTGAAAGCTGCGGAAATCAGAACTCTAGGTGAACTAGTGAGCTACCAGATCGAAGATCTATTGAAGTTTAGAAACTTTGGTAAGAAATCACTTACTGAATTAGAAGATTTTGTAAAAGAAAAAGGATTGAACTTCGGAATGGATATTTCTAAGTACAACCTTGACGACGAATAAGAATCATGAGGCACGGAAAGAAATTTAATCACTTAGGACGCAAGAAAGGGCATAGAGATGCTATGCTTAGCAATATGGCAAGCAGCTTAATCTTGCACAAGCGTATCTTTACTACCACTGCTAAAGCAAAAGCGTTGAGAGTATACGTAGAACCTTTGATCACCAGATCAAAAGATAATACAACTCACTCTAGACGTGTGGTATTTAGCTACCTTCAAGATAAAGATGCAGTAAATGAACTTTATACCACTGTTGGTCCTAAAGTAGCTGATCGTCCCGGAGGATATACCAGAATCCTAAAAACACACAATCGTTTGGGAGATAACGCAGACATGTGTATGATGGAGTTGGTTGATTTTAACGAACTTATGCTAGAAGCTCAAGAGAAATCTACAGCAAAGAGCGGTTCTAAACGTACACGTAGAGGTGGCAAGAAATCAACAGGTACATCTACTCCTAAAGCAGCAGCAGAGAAAGTAGCTAAGAAAGCAGAGGAAGTAGCCGAAGAGGTTAAAGATACTGCCGAAGAAGTTGTTGAAACTGCAGCTGAAAAAGTAGAAGAAGTAGCAGAAAATGTTGCCGAAACTACAGAAGACGTTGTTGAAGAAGTGAAAAATACGGCAGAAGAAGCAGTAGAAGCTGTGGAAGATGCGGTTGAAGATGCTACTGATTCTAACGACGATTCATCAGATGATTCTTCTGAAGAAGATTCAGACGAGAAAAAAGACAAATAGTAAAACAGAAATTAAATACAGAAAGTCTCGCTTTACGGCGGGACTTTTTTTTGCCTAAATTTTATAGATATCCGTGGGATTGTCGAGGATAATGGCCTTATTTCCGCGCACCGCTATAGGGCTTCTAACCAGATGCGGATTATTCATGAGTAAATAGACCCAATCTCGCTCCTCAAAATCCCGTCCTCTAATATTAGCTTGGTAATAGGGAAGGCTTTTATCTAGCAATTCCTTTGGCGACTTATTCAACTTACTTAGGATACTGTGCCAGATGGTTCCTGTGCCTTTCGTCTTTTGAATATCAAAGGCGTTTACATTGGATGAAATACTTCGGGCGTATGCCAGCGCCTTCTTAGCTTTTGAACATTCAGGATTGTAATAGATCTGAATTTCGGCAGTGGATGTGATGGTTTTATGCATGAGCGTCTAGTTTTAGTCCTTATTAAGGTAATATACTGCTGGGAAAATTCAAAGTGGCTCTGTATAAGTAACTGATAAATAGCGTTCCAAATTTTCCACCATTTGTCAATTAGGAGCAATATTCAGTGAGTTGAGGGGCGGATTTAAATCTGAGCTTAACTTCCTTTGAAAACGCTCCACTTCCGAAAAATGATATCTGTACTTATATTATTTGTAGTCATTATGCAACTGCCTAAGACAATATAGCTCAAGATACTCTATTAGAAGCAGGCATTATTCTCTATGCCACCTCTGTCCAGAAGTATTTTATAGACAATAGCTATTTATCAGAAAATATATCTACTGAGACCTTTACAGTAGGGGCTTTTCTTAAGTTTAATGCTGGACTGTGGGCCATGCGATTTGGTGTGAGATTTGATGAGATTAGCTACGTAAATACACAATCTAATCCGGAGGTAAAACTATTTTTTAGCTCATAACAACTCACCTTTGGTGGCCAAAACCTATTCAATGTTGGAAAGATTATGCCTATGCTTGCGCTTGACATTAGCTACAGCGAAAGTAGAATTGATGGCAATATGTTATCTAATCGTATAGCTGATTTCGAGTACTTGGATATAAACGCTCGATTCGGATATTTTGGCGGAATCTTCTAAACAGGAGTGCGATTTCATATGACGAGTCTCCTAACCTTAACCTAAGAGACTGCTTTGCACTTACATTATCATAAATACAGAAATTATGAATTTGCAGCCAAGATAAAACCTTTGTTCATTTCGAATTCACCAATACAAACCTTCGGTTTGAGTTATAGGATTGATGTGTGATTAGTAAATTGAGTCAAATATTCTATAACTAATGTTTATTTGGCCTTGTACTATAGGTGATAGGTTGTAGTAAGTTCTACGTCTTTGAAACTCATAGCCAAATGGGATAAGAAAACCTATACTAGGTTCAATTTTCACTCTTGATGTGGTTCTGATCGTATAGTTTATTCGGACTTCGGGTTCGAATGAGACATAAGTTGAACGGAAATTAATTCCCCATGAATATAGATCTTCCTTAATTAAATTGAACGAGAGATTTGCGGAGACTGACAAATTGTTATTTCGTGATGCTTCTTTGAAGTAGATTCGCCGCTCTAACATACTTCCTATTTTTATAGCATGATTGTTTTGATATTCTAGAGGTACGACCCAACCTGTATTGAATGAAAGTATCGTACTTACAAAGCTGTTGTTTTGATGTTCAAAGAACAACCCGAAGGATCCAACAAAGGAGATTGGATGATGTAGATCTAAGCTTGGAGGACCATGTACAACGGACGCTTGTGTCTTCGATGAATAAACAACCAAAACTAAGAGTAGAATCTTTTTCACAGAATAGGCATTATCAGTTAAAATTAGCAAAATAATTACTGTAAACCACTAAAGATTGAAATAGATAACACTTTCTTAATAATGAAAAACTTAAACAAAATATTTCTACAAATACTAAAATCATATTTCCAATCTACTTTCTTCCTATTTTTGCTCTAGCAACCAAATAATCAATGAAATACTTATATATCCTAATTCTAGCTCTGTTTCTAAGCGCGTGTTTCGGAGCGAAAACAACATCTAACCTGAGTCAAACAGATGTAGACCGTATGCAAGACAAGTACCCGGGCTATACATTGGAACAACTTCAAAAAGGCCATACCCTTTACACTGAACATTGCGGTAACTGTCACGGACTTAAAGACCCAAAATCTGAACCCTTAGAAGAATGGGAAGAAATCGTTCCTGAAATGGCGGAGAAAATTGAAAAGAAAAAGGGATATACACTTTCACAAGATCAGCAAGATCTTATTTTGAAATATGTTATCACCATGGCTACTGCTGAGGAAGAGCAGAGTGAAGAATAAAAAAGGCCATGCTTTCACACGGCCCTTGGGTTTTAATCTTTCTTTAATCTACGGGACTCTAATACCTATATAATGCGTTTGCTTTAGCGCTATCTATCGGCATATATTTTTTCTCTAAAAGGTAAACATCACCACCTGTATTCAAAACCTTCATGGCCAGAAGGTTTAATAAGGATACGTTGGGAGCTTCATGTTTCTCGTCCACACGTAATTCTTGATTCTTAGGATCATAGACTCCAAAGACATCAGCTTTGTTTTCCAAGAATAGGGTATCGATTCTACCTGCAAAAGCAGCCGGTAAGATGTCATTAAGGTTTGCAGACGCTTTTCCGGTTCCAATCAATTCTGAGAATTGTTTCAGCTTTTTTGTTCTCTTCTCATCAAAGTAAGGTTGGACTAAATTCCATGCTTCTTCATGGAGCATTAAACTGTCTTTATCTGCCGGATTTCCAGAGATATGTTTTGAGAACACATTGCCATAAGAGCTGATCTCTTTATAAATTGGATAATAATAGTCTAACGATGCAATAATTAAAGGTGTTTGTTGTTTGTCATGCAATAGATTTAAGATTCCGTTGTCTATGGCTCTGAAGTAACGCTCAAGTTCCTTTTTTTCTGTGCTTTCGGTGTCTTCCTGACCATGAAAAGTTCCAACACCTTGATTTCCTTGCTGTGTCCTAAATTGAACGCCTTTGTCTTCGTAGTCATAGCCTACACGGTCCTCTAATTGCCCCGGAATAAGGTCATCGATATTAATTTCAGTGATTTGATGTCTACTGCCTTCAAAGAACTTCACATCGTCCTTTTGTAAGGTTAAAAGATAGAACAATCCGTCACCATTGAAAAGTGGAATCAACGGTTTTAAGTAGAACTCGTTTGATAGGTAATTATAGGCTTCGAAATGAACAGGTACAGTATGCATCTGAAATAGTTCTTCTGATAAGAAAATGGCTAAGCCATCGGATTGATATCTCCAGAATGTGCTGTCTTCAATTAATTCAGATATTGGTTTGGTGAAGGATTCAATTTCATCATCACTCATACCTTGATCTGATAATTTCGTCCTGATTGACTTTAGTTGATTCTTCAGGTTTATTGCATCTTTTCCTTCCATAGTCTCAGCTCCGGATCGATGGGTAGGTATAAAGATCGACACACAGAAACTACTGTGATGGTCTGATAATTTCAGTACTTCATTCTTTGTAAGGATTTCTTTGTTGTATTGACTTGTTCTATTCATAATGTTTTTTTCAGTTTTAGATGAGTTGTACATAGCCAGATATATTTCAAGAAGAACTTTTATCGATCTTCCATTGTTGGTTGAAGGCTGTTAAACTAGTACAGCTGATATCCTTATAAGATACAAAAAAAAGCGCGTAAAGCCAAGTGTTTCCGACCTTCGTTTGCAGGTTTGACTCCATTAATGAAGTATACATTCTTCTTACTTGTAATGAAGAATAAAAAAAGGCCATGCTTTCGCACGGCCTTTTAATTTCTAGTTTCCTGTCTTTCTTATTTAAAGTATCTGAAATCGTGATCTGCTTTTAACTGAATCACAAATTCATACATCAATTTAATAACGCTTTCTATGTCGTCATAAGCTACTGTTTCAACCGTAGTATGCATGTACTTCAATGGTAAGGAGATTAATGCAGAGGCTACTCCAATATCGCTGTATGCAAAAGCATCGGTATCAGTTCCTGTAGATCTGCTTGCTGCCATTCTTTGGAATGGAATCTTCTTCTTCGTGGCAACATCAATCACCATCTTCAAAAGATTGTTCTGAACAGCAGGCCCTGTAGTAATACAAGCACCACCGCCACATTTCGTGTCGCCTTGCTCTTTCTTGTTATACATAGGAGAGTGGGTGTCATGACAAACGTCGGTAACAATAGCCACATTAGGCTTTATACGACGTGAAATCATTTCTGCACCTCTTAATCCAATCTCTTCTTGAACGGCATTGACGATGTATAGACTAAAAGGAAGTTTTTTCTTGTTCTCGTGAAGCATGCGTGCTACTTCGGCAATCATAAAACCACCTGCACGGTTATCTAATGCTCTTCCAACCACATATTTCTTGTTGAGTTCCATTACATCAGCATCAAAAGTGACAACCGTTCCTACATGGATGCCCATTTTCTCAACTTCTTCTTTAGAATCAGCTCCAACATCAATGCTTAAATTTGATAAACTTGGTTGAGGTTCTTTAGAACGATCTCTAACGTGAATAGCAGGCCATCCGAAAACGCCATCTACCATTCCTTTGTCTGTATGGAGTTTAACCCTCATAGATGGTGCAATCTGATGATCACTTCCACCGTTTCGGATAACGTAGATGTATCCTTTATCATCGATGTAGTTCACAAACCAAGCAATTTCGTCGGCATGAGCCTCTAAAACCACTTTGTACTCTTTCCCTGGATTAATAACACCCATGGTTGATCCGTAAACATCCACCTCATACTCATCAATATAAGGCTTTAAGTACTCCAACCACAATTGCTGTCCTGGAGTTTCAAATCCGGTTGGCGAATTGTTGTTTAAATATGCATGTAAAAATTTCTTGCTTGCTTTTCTCATAATCAGTATTTCCTAATTTGGTTCAAAATTATCTTTTTGAATGATTAATCACGGTCTTTGGCTGTTTCACTTTCCACAGATCCTTTTTGAGGACCCAAATCGTCGTAGGCCATTTCAAGATCTTCAAAAGTTTTAGGTTCAGTTTTCGATTCGCCTCGAACTATTCTTTTAGTCCAGGCAGTCAATTGATCACTTAGATAATACATCACCGGAACAATTACAAGTGTCATGAAGGTAGCGAAGATTAATCCGAAGATTACCGTCCAAGCCATAGGACCCCAGAATGAAGCATTATCACCTCCAACATAAAACTGTGCATCAAATTTTGTGAGTAAGGTGTAGAAGTTCACATTCATTCCTATCGCCAAAGGCACCAGACCTAGTACCGTTGTGATTGCAGTAAGTAAAACCGGTCTCAATCGGGTTCTACCACCGTCGATGATGCTATTCAATACATCTTGCTCCGGAAGTCGATCACCCGGCTTTAAACCGAGTTCAACACGTTTTCTTTTTCTCAAGAGATTGGTATAGTCTATCAATACAATCGCATTGTTTACAACAACCCCTGCCAGTGAGATAATTCCAATACCACTCATCATGATAGAGAACGGCATTCCGGTGATACCAAATCCGAGGAATACTCCGATGGTACTAAAGAGTACAGAGAACATAATAATCAATGGACCTACTACCGAGTTAAACTGGGTTACAATAATCAAGAAGATGATAAAAACTGCGAGAAGCATAGCACCCGCTAAGAACTCTGTTGAAGCAGTTTGCTCCTCTTGCTCACCTGTGAACTTAAACTCATATCCGGGCTTGGTTTCGTGGTCTGCTAAAACTTCTTTGAATTTTGCCACAATCTCATTTGCGTTAGCACCTTCTTCTACTTCAGAATAAATTGAGATTACACGATCCATATCTTTTCGTTTAACCGTACCGTAGGTAGAGTTGTAGTCAATATTGGTTACTGCTGAAATAGGTACCTGAGAAATCTGACCGGTAGCCATGTTTCTGAACGTGATGACTGTGTTGAGGAGGTTTCCTAAATTGTATCGATAATCTTCTTTAAATCGAAGTTGAATCTCATAATCATCCTCACCTTCTTTATATTTTCCAATCTCCTTACCTAACAATGCAGTTCTCAAAGTACTCGCAATTTGAACGGTACTCAAACCAAATCTTCGGGCAGCTTCTCGGTTGATGGTAATCTCCAACATGGGTTTACCTAACTCAAGATCCGTCTTTAATTGGTCAACACCCGCAATATCGGCGTCCTCCATTTTCTGTTTAATTTTCTCGACCTCGTCGATCAAGGTAAGGTAATCTTCACCTTTCACTTCAACATTAATCGGTTTTCCTACAGGAGGTCCTACAGCATCCTTGCTAAAGGTAAGTCTAGCTTCCGGGAAATCTTTACATGCATTTTTTATTTCCTGCATGATGATGGAAGTAGATACATTATCTTCAATAAAAACCCTATCGCTGTACTCGAGGAAGGAAACAGTAATACGCGCTTTATGTGGAGAAGAACCATTCTGTGGACCTTCGTTTGGATCTGAAGTTTTCTCACCAACTTGGGCTAACATAGCTTCCACTAAGGTGTCATATGGCTGAATAGCGGCATCTATGCGCTCTTCTAATTTCTTCGTGATCTTATCTGTTTTATAGATATCCGTTCCTAATGGCGCTTCAACAAAAATGTTAACGTACTTCGGCTCATTATCAGGAAAGAACACAATCTTAGGGTTGCTCATTCCGAAGAACATCAATGAAAAAATCATTAAAAGTATAGTACCTACGAAGAAAACAATGGGACGACGCTTGCTTAATGCAAACCTTGCAAAATTGGCATAACCATTCTCTAGTTTCGGCATGAGGTTCTCCATGAAGTAATCTCCGCCTGGTGATAAAACATATCTGCTCAACAACGAGAAGAAAATCCCGGCAAAAAAGAGTCCACCAATCACTTTAAAGGTAGGAGTGAAGAAAAACAGCATTCCCACAATAAACATGATTGCAATCCTCAACCAGAATCTATTGCCTTTACTTACTTTATTCTTTCCTACCTTCATTAGGTCAGCGGTAAGCACCGGATTCACAACCAATGCCACAAAGAGAGAACTCGACAGCACAATTATTAAGGTGATTGGCAGGTACTTCATGAACTCACCCATAAGGTCTTTCCAAAACAAGAGTGGAACAAATGCTGCTACGGTAGTTGCAGTAGATGAGATGATAGCTGATGCTACTTCACCAGTTCCTTGTTTAGAAGATTCTTCCGCATCAAGTCCAACTTCACCCCGCAATCGGTAGATGTTTTCAACGACCACAATTCCATTATCCACCAGCATACCTAGAGCCAGGATCAAAGAGAAAAGTACCATCATGTTGAGGGTAGTTCCTGCAAAATGCAAGATTGCAATACCCATAAGCATGGATAGAGGAATAGCAATACCTACGAACATCGAGTTTCTTACACCCAAGAAGAAAATGAGAACGATAACCACGAGAATTACCCCCATAATTATACTGTTCTCCAAGTTATCTACCATCATCGTGGTAAACTTCGACTGGTCATTCGTAACTACTATTTCCAGATCTTTTGGAAATACATCTGCTTCAGCTTTTTTGATTATGCTTTGAATTCCGGCTGCGGCGTCCAATAGGTTTCCACCACTTTTTTTCTTTACATCCAGAGTAACAACGGGGCGCTGATTTAATCTCGCGAAACTGGTGGGTTCTTTCTGTCCGAAATGAACTTCGCCAATATCTCTTAGGTATACAATGTTCTGGAACTCATTTTTAATAATGACATTCTCAAGTTCCCTGTAATCATCAAATTCTCCATCAATACGTATCGATCTTCTTGTGATATCTGAGCCTTCTACACTCTTAATGTCACCACCACTCATGGTGATGTTTTCTCCTGAAATGGCTTGCTCTACATCGTTCAATGAAATCTCAAGCGCTTCCATCTTCACACGATCAATGGCAATTTCAACTTCTTCTTCGGTTAAACCGGTAATATCTACTGATGAAACTTCAGGTAAATTCTCAAACTCGTCTTTCAGATACTCTGCATAGTCTTTTAATTTATCCTGAGAGTAATCACCACTTACGTTTACGTTCATTACCGGGAACTCAGAAAAGTCGAGCTCCATTACATTAGGATCTGCCGGTAAATCATTCGGTAAATCGGGTTTAGCCCGGTCTACTGCGTCTTTTACTTCTTGAAGAACCTCATTTGACGGTAAGTCTAACTCAAACTCTGCTACTATAATCGAAAAATCTTGTATCGAGGTTGATGTGAGTTTCTTAAGGCCACTAATAGTGTTGATCTCCTTTTCTATAGGACGCGTAACCAGATTCTCCATATCAATAGGAGAGTTACCCGGGTAAGGAGTGTTTACATATATCGTAGGCTGTTTTATCTCAGGAAAACTTTCCTTAGGCATGCTACTGTAGCTCGAGAAACCAATGATACTGATGATTACGATCATCACATATACACTGATTCTGTTGTTCACAGCCCAAGATGAAAGTTTAAATTCCTTTATTACTTCCTTTATTTTGCTCATCGCTTTTTGCTTTAGCTATTCTTATTCAATAATCTTTACTTCATCGCCTTCAATTACTGCATTGTAACCTTCGGTGATGATAATATCTTCCGGGTTTAAGCCGGACTTTATGATCGTTTCTGAAGCAAACTCCTCTTGTATTTCTATATATGACTTTTGAACGATTCTCTTTTCGCCCTGACTCTTTAAGGTTAAGATATAATCTCCTTTGGCGTCAGTGTTAATCAATTTAGTTGGAACAGCAATTACATTGTCCTCAGCAAAATCGTAAGCTGTAATGATGGCCAATAAGTTTGGCTTCATTTTATCGAGATGAGACGTAGGTTTTACATAAACTGAGAAAGTTCTGTTATTCACATCAATCACATTTCCAACCGCATCAATTTTCTCCGTAAGTTCCAAATCAAGAGAAGGGAAATAAACTTTTACCTGATCTCCTTTTTTCATCTGACCTACATAGCTCTCAGAAACTGATGCTTTGATTTTAATATCTGAAAGATTTACGATTCTAGCTACAGGTCCACCGGTCATGCTACCAACGAGTTCACCTTCATTCGCCATAATCTCATCAACAGTTCCATTGATAGGAGAGATGAGTGTGTATTTCCCGAGTTGAGTTCGCGCTGTTTTAATGCTGTTTTGTAGATTCTCGTAATTGTTCTTAGCTTGAAGATATTGCATTTCAGAGCCTATGTTCTTCTCCCATAAACTTTTTTGCTTTTCGTAATTGGTTTTAGCCAAGGTTAAGGCATTCTCCAATTCTGCAATTTGAGATTGAGCAACTGAACCATCAAGGCTAGCAATGGTTTGTCCTTTGCTAACTCGTTGGCCTTCAGAAACATAGATCTTAACTATTTTTCCCGGCACTTCTGGTGTAATCATCACGTTTTGATCAGATTCTACCAAACCTTGAATTTGGAAAGGGTTTTTAAAGGTACCTTTAGATATTGCCTCAGCACGAACAGCAATAGCATTGCTTCTCATGTTAGTGTCTATTGCTGCAATCTCTTCTTTTAAAGTAGCGATAGAATCTTTTAATGCTACAAGACGAGCTTCTTGTTCTTTAAGTAAGTTCTTCTTTGCATCAAGTGTGCTCTCTTCTCCGGTGCCACATGCTACTAGAAAGAGAATAAAAACTGGGATTAGGTATTTCATTGTTTTGTGTTCGGCTGTTTATAGGTTTCCGTAAGCTTTGTCTAAATTGATTTTCGCTACACTTAATTCGTAAAGTGCATTGAGGTAGTTGGTTTGAGCTATAGTTAAATCACGTTCTGCATTCACCATCTCGAAGGAGCTACCTACGCCTTCTTGAAATTTAATTTTTGTGGTATTATAAATGGATTCTGATAATTCAATGTTTTTCTTTTGGATTTCCAGATTTCGATATGCATTTCTGTAAGTAGTTTGCGCTTGCGCGATTTCAAGGGCAATACCGTTTTTGGCTTGCTCCAAAGAGTTAGTGGTTTTTAAGATGTCAACTCTTGCCTGGTCTGCTTTTGATTTCTTATACAATCCATCGAAAATGGGGATGCTCAGACTTAGACTGTATGAAGACAATCCAAACCATTCATTTCCTAATTGATCGAACTGGTCTTTCTGACCGAAAGTGTTAAAACCGTAGTTTGCATTTAGATAAATGGTTGGAATGTATCCTACTTGATATCTTTTGAGATCTAACTCATTTAAAGCTTGCTGTTGCTCCAAAATTTGTATTTCTATTCTGTTTGATAGGTCAGCGCTCTCAACAAATTCAGGAGAAAATGTAGTCTCATCAAACTCGGGAAGCGCTGTTGTTAAACTGATTTCCTGATTCACGTCTAAGCCCATGCTGTTTAACAATAACTTCTTCGTTAGCTCCGCCTGGTTTTGAAGATTGTTGATATTGATTTCCACCTGTGATACAGATAATACAAGTCGATCTACATCTAGTTGCTCTGCATAACCGGCATCGTATAATTCTTGAGTTTCTTTTTTCAGTTTCTGCAAGTTCTCTAAACTCTTTTCAAGCTGTCCAAGGTTCTGTTCTGAAATCAAAGCCATGTAATACGCTTTATAAACTCCTTCTTTAACATCTATGGCAGATTTAGACAGGAGGAGCTGACTCACATTCACAAACTCAGACGCCGCTTTCAATCCTAAAAAGAAGGTTCCGTCGAAGATGAGCTGCTGCATACCAACCGTTGCCTGTAAGGAGTATGGAACTCCAAATTGCGCAGGGAAAGATCCGAAACTTCTATTGGGGTCGGGTTGCACAAGACCTTCTTGAATCAGAACTCCGTAAACTGAAGGAGAAATGAAATCAGGAAATACCTGCGTTGCAATTTCCAGGTTATGGGTGAAATTTACATTTCCATTGACTTGGGGTAGTCCCATGGATCGAACTTCATCTACCTGATTTTCAGCATACTCAATGTCGAGTGCTGCATTTCTGTGAGCTTGATTATTGGCTAAAGCGGTGCTTATGGCTTCGTCAAGGCTTATCTCGAGCACGTCACCCGGCTCTTGTTGAGCGAATGCTATGCTAAATGGTAGAAGTAAAACTAAGCTTAAGAGTTTTTTCATAATTTCAAATGTTCGTTGAGGTAGTCTGTTCCTTTGTTAGTACAAATACTATTTAAATGATAATGAATTGCTTCTGCTTGTAAATTGGGGATTTCAATGTTTTGACCAATTGCAAAACCGGGTTGAACCATGTTTTGAACCAGGCATACATAGATGGAAGCAACAATGTCAATATTGAAATTTTCTCTGTATAGGCCTTCTTTACGACCTTGTATTATATTCTGTTTAATATTTTTAAAGATGAATTCTGTGGTGAAGTTTTGGAATTTTTGCCAGCAATTAGGATAATACTTTTGTATATCATACATAACAGCCGGATTCATCCCTTCAAGGCTTTTATGAACGTACTTACTCATTTCTAGCACTTGCTCTATAGCATTTGTTGCTTCCTCAAAGCAAGTATTGCAAACATCCTTGTCGTTACTGAGGTGGTTGTCGAATACCGTATTCACCAATTCTCTTTTGTCCTTAAAGTGCTGATAAATGGTTTTCTTGCTCATACCCAACTCACGAGCGAGATCGTCCATACTCACACTTTTAATGCCGATTCTCATGAAAATCGACTCGGCTTTTTTTATAATGAGGTCTCTCGTTTCCAAAATTCGGTGCAAATGTATACGCAGGAAACTTTCAAAATGCAAATCGTTTCCAATGTTTTTGATGATTATCGACGAGATTCACTTCTCGTTCTATATTTGAGCCGTGAATTCATCTTTCATAGTGGGCCTGTCGGGTGGTAGTGCCAGTGGTAAAACCTCCTTTATTCATGCGCTTCGCAAAGAATTTAGTGCAGAGGAATTATGTGTGATTTCACTGGATCATTACTATAAACCACTTTCGGCTCAAATAAGGGATGAAAACGGAGAAGTTAATTTTGATCACCCGGATGGAATCGATTTCGCTCGAGTAAAGAGAGATCTTAGGCTGCTTTTAAAGGGCAAAACGGTAAAAATTGTAGAGTATACATTTAATAACCCGGCACTTTTTCCTCAGCAACTTACTTTTAGACCAACTCCTATTATCTTAATTGAGGGCCTTTATGTGTTTGCAGACGCCGGACTAAGGAAAATGTTAGACTGGCGCTTGTTTCTTGAAGTTCACCAAGATGAAGCTTTTAGAAGGCGTTTAGAACGAGATCTCGAAGAACGAGGTATGACCGAAGAAGAAGTTCATTATCAATGGAAGAACCATGTAATTCCTTCTCACAAAGAACATCTTCAACCACACCTTAAAGATGTTCACCTGTTTATTGATAATAATCGCGATTTTAGGGAAGGCCTTGAGCAGGTTTGTTTGAAATTTAGAGAAATACTAAATTCTTAATCACTTTAGACGCTTTATTATCAAAGCATTTCGTCATTTTTATGCCTTCATTTTATTCCGGCAATAATTAATTGTCGAATTGACTGAATAAATTTACTTTTGCAACCTTTTAAAATTAGCAAACAAGCACTTTACCAATAATGAAGAATAAAGGATTTATTCAGGTTATTACCCTTCTACTATTACTGGCTAGTATTTATCAGCTTTCGTTTACATTCATTACCAACGGTGTTGAGAATGATGCAGAACGAGTAGCTACTCTCAAGTATCCTTCAGAAGATCAAACAAATCTTCGCGATTCATTCGAGAAGGAATACCTAGACTCAATGAGAGGTGTAGACGTTTACAATCTCGGGATTGGAAGTTTCACCTATTCAGAATGTTTGGAAAGAGAGTTAAATCTTGGACTGGATTTACAAGGGGGGATGAACGTAACCTTAGAGGTGGCAACTCCTGACATCATCGATGCATTGTCTAACGAATCGGATAACAAAGAATATCGCGAAGCATTCGAGAAAGCAAAAGAAGAATATTTAGGTCAAAGAAACTTTGTTGACGTATTTGCAGAAAACTATAAGGAAGTGGCTCCAGAGGGTCAGCTAGCTTCAATTTTCTATTCTAGAGAGTTGGAAGACTATTTGCCGAATAAGTTCAATTCTACCAACGAAGAGATTTACGAATACCTTAAGATCGAAACTGAGTCGGCAATCGACAGAGCATTTGAAATTATCAGTACTCGTATCGATAAATTTGGTGTTGCTCAGCCGAACATTCAGCGTTTGGAAAACGGCCGTATTCTGGTTGAATTACCGGGTGTTGATGATCCGAGCAGGGTGAGAAAGATTTTACAAGGTGCAGCCGAACTTCAGTTCTGGTTTATGTATCCTTTAAACGATGCATATGAGCACCTTTCTAATGTAAACAAGATCGTTTATTCATTAGAAAAGCCGGCAGGTGATTCTGCGGCTGCAGAGAATACAGGCTTGAGTTCAAGCTTGGATGGAGGTTTAACTTCAACAGAGTCCGAAGAAAGTACAGACTCAACTGAAGAAGGAAGTCTAACAGGTTCTCTTGAATCTACAGATTCTCTGGACCAACCAGACAGCACTAAATCTCAGGAACAACTACAGGCAGAAAATCCAGTACTATCTAAATTTACTCCTAACATTGACCAGGAAAATAATACTTGGAGACCTAATGGAATCTTGGGATATGTTCAAGAAACGGATAAAGACGACTTTGATAAATGGTTTAATCTACCTGAAGTGAAAGATGCATTACCTGTAGATATTCACTTCAAATGGAGCTTTAAGCCAATTGATGAAGCGGGTACGATCTGGGCATTATACGCGCTTAAGTCTAATAAAGATGGCGATCCTGCATTAGAAGGAGATGTAATTACCGATGCAAGACCTTCTCGTCAGGCAAACGGTGAACTTTCTGTAAGCATGACAATGAACCAGGAAGGAGCGAAAACTTGGAGATTAATCACTGCTCAAGCAGCCAGCGCTAATCCAAAAGAAGCAATTGCAATTGTTCTTGATAATCAAGTATACAGTGCTCCTACGGTAAACGGTGAGATTCCAAACGGAATGTCAGTTATTGAAGGTAACTATACTCAGAATGAAGCGGAAGATTTAGCGAATATTTTGAAAGCGGGTAAATTACCTGCACCGGCAAGAATTACAGGTGAGAGTACTGTTGGACCAACTTTGGGTGCGAAAGCAATCGCAAGTGGTCAAACTTCATTAATCATCGGTTTCCTTTTGGTAATCGTGTTTATGATATTCTACTACGGAAAAGCCGGTATTTATGCGGATATCGCCTTGCTTGTAAACTTACTCCTAATTGTAGGTGTTCTTGCGGGTTACGGTGCTGCCTTAACATTACCGGGTATGGCAGGTTTAGTATTGACCATCGGTATGGCGGTCGATGCGAACGTACTTGTATTTGAAAGGATACGGGAAGAGTTTAAAAACGGAAAGTCATTTAAGATGGCGGTTCGCGATGGTTATAAAGGAGCTTACTCTTCAATTATAGATGCGAACATTACAACAGCAATTGCAGGTATTATTCTATTGGTTCTAGGTAAAGGGCCGGTTATGGGATTTGCTGTGATTCTTGTTATTGGTATCGCTTCTTCTCTTTTTACCTCTATCTTCTTAACCAGACTCTTTATTGAAAGAGACATTGATAAAGGAAGAGAAACTACATTCTACACTAACTTCTCTAAGAATATTTTCCAATCATTTAATTGGAACTTCATCGGTAAACGTAAGATTTTCTATATCGTTTCCGGATTGATTATAACGGCAGGAATTATTTCACTTTCTACCAAAGGTTTGAGTAGAGGTGTTGATTTTGACGGGGGATGGAGTTACACCATTCAGGTAGATGATGCTAGTGTTGGCGAGATTCGAAATGCTTTAAATAGCGGATTAGGTCAGGAAGCAAATAACCAGGTGAAAACTTATGGTGGAGATGGTCAGTACAGAGTTACTACTACCTACATGATCAACAGCACCGATAAAGAAGCTGCTGAGAATGTTCAGGCCAAAGTGATTGAATCTCTTAGCGACTTTAAAGTTTCAACGGATGATATTTTGTCTTCAGATAAAGTTGGACCAACCATTGCAGAAGATATTAAAAACAGATCTACCATTGCGATTATCGTTGCATTGATCGGTATCTTCCTATATATTATCGGCAGGTTCCGTAAATGGGGCTTTGGACTTGGTGCAACAGTTGCTTTGTTCCACGACGTTTTAATCGTATTCTCACTATACTCTATCTTAGATGGTATATTGCCATTTAGCTTAGATATAGACCAGGCCTTTATTGCGGCAATCCTTACGGTTGTGGGTTACTCTATTAACGATACGGTGGTTGTATTTGACCGTGTAAGAGAGTTCCTTGCACTGAACAAACACGAATCTGATCTCGGAGCTGTAATTAACGATGCGATCAACCAGACCTTGAGTAGAACGATGATTACATCATTAACAACCTTGCTTGTAATTGTGATTCTATTCGTTGCGGGTGGTGAGGGTCTTAAAGACTTTACTTTCGCACTCTTGATAGGTGTGGCAGTTGGTACTTATTCATCGGTATGTATTGCAACTCCAATTGTGGTTGACTTCTTAAAATCAAGAAAGAAGAAATAAACCCATAAAAAGTATAAATAGAAAATCCCGCCGTAGGCGGGATTTTTTTTGTTTCAAATTCTAGATCACTCTTTGACTACGTTCCTCCGCAAACCCTCTCCGCCGGCTGGCGGATTCGTAGATCGAAGGAAAGCTACGTAGAATGTAGATGTCTACTAAGCTGAAGCTACGTAGAATGTAGACCCTTTGTGTCGTGGTGTCTTTGTGAGAACTCCTACGCTATCTTACTCCACTCCTCAAACCCATTCCTATGCTCCAAATACCGCCTCAAGCCTTGTTGTTGCGGTAATTTCAATTCCGGGTCCTCTGTAAATAGATGCTCTAAAGAGGTTCTTGCAGCCAACGCTATATCCCGATCTTCACTTAAAGAGGCTAACTTAAGCTGATCTAAACCACTCTGTCTGGTCCCGCTAATATCACCAAAACCCCTTAATTGCATATCAATCTCGCTGAGTTCGAACCCGCTGCTACGTTTAACCATAGCCTTCAATCTAATTTCAGCATTCTCGCTCAGCTTTTTAGAACTCATTAAAATACAATAGGATTGATCTGCACCTCGACCAACTCTTCCGCGTAACTGATGTAACTGACTTAATCCAAATTTCTCAGCGCTCTCAATTACCATGATACTCGCGTTCGGAACATCTATACCAACTTCAATCACGGTAGTACTTACCAGTATTTGGCAGCCTTTGTCCTTAAATCTTTTCATCACCGCCTCTTTGTCTTCGCTGTTCATTTGTCCGTGAAGCATGTCTACCTGGTATTTGGGTCTCGGGAAAGCTTTAAGTAATTCATCATAGCCGTTATTGAGATCTTTGTAATTGAAATTGTCGCTTTCTTCAATTAATGGGTAAACGATATAAGCTTGCTTTCCTGCATCAACTGCAGATCGAATAAATTCCCAAACTTTGGGTCGTGCAAAACCAAAGCGATGCACTGTTTTAATCGTTTTCCGTCCTTTGGGTAGTTCATCTATTACTGAGTAGTCAAGATCACCATAAACGCTCATTGCAAGGGTCCTGGGGATAGGCGTAGCAGTCATCACTAGCACATGTGGGTCTTTACCACCTTTTGCTTGTAATTTGGCTCTTTGTGCCACACCAAAGCGATGTTGTTCATCAATTACCACTAATCCCTGCTTGGGAATCTGAACTTTATCTTCAATTAGGGCATGAGTTCCTATTAGTATTTTGATTTCTCCAAGCTTCAATAGCCTGTGAATCTCTTTTCGTTCTGCTGCAGAAGTAGATCCTGTTAGCAAGGCAATTGGAATGTTCTGTTTCTCTGCTAGCTGTTTAAGTCCTATATAATGCTGGCTGGCGAGAATTTCAGTGGGGGCCATTAGTGAACATTGATAACCTGAATCTATAGCCATTAACATGGATAGAAATGCTACTATCGTCTTGCCGCTTCCTACATCACCCTGAAGTAAGCGGTTCATCTGTTTACCTGAGCATAAATCTGTCTTGATTTCTTGAAGCACCCGGGTCTGAGCGCCTGTGAGATCAAAGGGGATATGCTGTTCAATGAACTCCTGAAACAGCGGCATGTTTTTTTCAAACACCAAGCCTTCTTTTGCTTGTGAACGATTAATTCTTTGATGTATAAAGGGGAATTGCAGAAAAAACAACTCCTCAAATTTAAATCGCTGTCGAGCAGCGATGCTTTGCTTGGTGCTATTTGGACGGTGGACTTGACGAAAAGCCTCTGCTCGTGATAACAGTTTATACTTTTCAAGAATCCATGAAGGCAAAATTTCCGGGATATCTAATTTTTCGTGGTCCAATAAATTACTCATCATTCCCCGAATTGATTTGCTGTCAATACGAGACTTTCTCATTCGCTCGGTGAGAGAATATATTGCGTATAAGCCACTATTTTTCTTGGCTTCTTCCAGACTAATAATTTCAGGATGCGGAAAATTTAGTTTGCCATTAAAAGAATTAGCTTTTCCATACAGTACCACTTCCTCATTGGTTTTAAGGCTTTTATTGAGCCATTGTACCCCCTTAAACCAAACTAATTCAGTTTCTTCTTTGCCGTCGCTGAAGATTGCAGAAAGTCTGCTGTTTCTTTGGAAGCCGATCATGTTCTTAGAAAGAATTCTTCCTTTGATTTGGTATGGACCTGCATCGGGCACAACATCCTTAATCATACTAAATTTTGAGCGGTCTTCGTATCGGAAAGGGAAGTACATTAATAAATCTTCAAAAGTGCGAATACCAAGTTCGGTTTGAAGGATCTTAGCCCTTGTTTCACCTACACCTTTTAAGTACGTAATCTCACTATTTAAAAACTCATTCATTAATTATACATGTTTCCAATTAAAGCGCCTAACTCCATCAGCCAGGCAATACCCACGTGCACTATAATTCCACCAATAATGGATCTACTGTAATAAGTAACAATTCCCAGAATACTTCCCCCGAATAATGAACTTACAAGCTCTCCGGCCGGCTTACCCCAGTGTATGGTGCAATAAAATAAGGCCATTGGCAATAATACCCGAGGACCTGCAACTTCAAGGAAGGCTAATATTAAAAATCCCCGAAAGAAGAACTCAACATTCAGGAAATCTGAACCGTAAAATATCTCATAAATGATGAAGTACCATTTATGGTCCGGGTTATTTATATCAAGATCTTGAAAATTTGCTCCTCTTGGGTATGCTCCTAGAAAGTCGGCCTGAGTAGAGGCTACAACTATTAATGGTAGCATGAGCAGCAACATAGCGAAGTAAGGCTTAGTTGAAAATTTCTTTAACGTGAATCCATAAAAGGAGTATTTCCTGCGGTCTCCGGACCATATCCAATATATCCAGATAACTCCAAATACGATTGCAGCCCTCAGTACGGTACAAATAATTCGATAATAGAAAAGTGAATGCTCGATGTTCTGGTATTTATCCCACCATAAGTTAGCCAGTAAATTAACATTGCTTCTTAAAGCGAAAACAAGTAAAGCGAAGAAAAATAGAAACCAGAATTTCTGATTTTTAAGAAAGCCTGTGTCCTTATGGTTAAATGCACTAAAAAGGTAACCGATTAAAAAAGGAATCCCGTAAAGCACCATGTGAAATACAATCATTTCAGGGCTGTGTCTATGTTCATTTGCAATATTGTCTATAAAGTCAGTGCCGTAATTCAGGTAGGCAAAAAGGGCGGTATAAACAAAAGCAAAAATGTAATCATAACCGTTTAGATGGTCCTTGTGAAAAGCTTTTAAATACCCAATGATTGTTCTCAATATGCTCGATTTCAGGACAATACTATTTATTCCATTCTATATTTCAAAAACCGTGTTCAAAATGTGAACATTTAGCTCAATCTGCACCTTATACTTGTAGCTCAAATATGCCAAGTTTTTCACATCTACACTGTCACAGTCAATTTAGTTTACTCGATGGAGCAGCTCGTATTGAGGATATGTTTCTCAAAGCTAAGAACGATAACATGCGCGCGGTTGCACTTACTGATCATGGCAACATGTTCGGCGTATATAAATTCGTAAATGAAGGTTTAAAGCAAAATGTTAAACCTATTGTAGGTTGTGAGTTTTATGTAGTTGAAGATCGACACAGAAAATCATTTATCGGCGATACGAAAGACCACAGGTATCATCAGTTGATTCTGGCTAAGAATCAGGAAGGCTACCAAAACTTGGCTAAACTTTGTTCGCTTGGATTTACGGAAGGGATGTACTCTAAGTGGCCGCGAATTGACAAGGAATTACTCAGAAAATTCAGTAAAGGCTTAATCGCAACCTCTTGTTGTATTGGTGCGGAAATACCACAAGCTATTTTACATAAAGGCGAAGAGGAAGCGGAAAAACTAGTAAAAGAATACATCGAAATATTTGGCGATAATTATTATATCGAACTTCAAAGGCACGGTATTGAGAATATTGATGGAACCGGAATGAGTCAGGAGGCGGTGAACCAGGTTCTGATAAAATTTGCCAATAAGTACGATCTAAAAGTTATTGCAACTAACGATTCACATTACGTTGAAGAAGATGACTGGAATGCCCATGATATCCTTCTTTGCGTAAATACAGGCTCCAAGCAATCTGAACCTATCGGAGACGGGAAAGGATTTCGTTTTGGGTTTCCTAATCATGAATTTTTCTTCAAAACTCAAGAGGAAATGGGGCGCATTTTTGCCGACATCCCGGAAGCCCTCGACAATACCAACATTATTGTTGATTCCATAGAAACACCACAATTGTCGCGAGATGTTTTACTTCCTAACTATACCCTGCCGGCAGGGTTCACTACTCAGATTGAGTATTTGCGATATTTAACCTTTGAGGGTGCAAGAAAGCGTTACGGAGCCATAACTGCAGAGATTGAAGAACGCCTAAACTTTGAATTAAAGGTTATTGAAGATTCGGGATATCCGGGCTACTTCTTAATTGTTCAAGATTTTACATCGGTTGCAAGAACCATGGGAGTTTGGGTTGGTCCCGGCCGTGGCTCTGCAGCAGGTTCTGTGGTAGCATATGCTTTGGGAATTACCAATGTGGATCCGATAGCATATAATCTACTTTTTGAGCGTTTTCTGAATCCGGAAAGGGTTTCTATGCCCGATATTGATATTGATTTTGATGATGATGGTCGACAAAAAGTAATTGACTACGTACTCGACAAATACGGCGAGCAACAAGTTGCTCAGATTGTTACCTATGGTTCAATGGCAGCGCGATCCTCACTTCGGGATGTTGGCCGTGTACTGGATGTACCTCTTCCGGTGGTAGATAAGGTTGCGAAAACCTTTCCAAATCATCTTAAAGCAACACTTCAAAAGGTACTTCACGCCGAAGGTGTGGAAGAAAAGCTAAAGTCTGATTTTAACTCAGAACAACTGCATAGTGCCGAAGAGTTTCGAGCCCTCGCATCAAAAGAAGATGAAGTAGGACAGATGATTCGAACTGCGGCTAAACTTGAAGGCTCTGTTCGTAATACCGGAATCCACGCTTGTGGGGTTATTATTACTCCGGATGAAATCACGAATTATATCCCGGTTACAAAATCGAAAGATAGTGGGCTCTTGGTTACCCAGTTCGATAACTCAGTAGTTGAGAATGCAGGGTTGCTAAAAATGGATTTCTTGGGACTTAAAACCCTGAGTATTATAAAATCTGCTGTAGAACTAGTGAAGGAAAAGCACAATGTAGATATAGTGCCGGATGATATTCCATTAGATGATGCCAAAACACTTCAATTATTTGCCAAGGGTGAAACCAATGGAATCTTCCAGTTTGAATCACCCGGTATGCAGAAGAACTTAAAGGCATTGGTTCCGGATAAGTTTGATGATCTAATCGCCATGAACGCTTTGTATCGTCCCGGACCAATGGAGTACATCAAAAACTTTATTGCTCGTAAACACGGAAGAGAAGAAATAAAATACGATCTGCCTGAAATGGAAGAGTATCTGGCAGAAACGTATGGAATTACAGTATATCAGGAGCAGGTGATGCTACTTTCTCAAAAACTTGCCGGCTTCACCAAGGGGCAGGCAGATTCGTTGCGAAAAGCAATGGGTAAGAAGAAGAAGGAGGAGATGGACAAGCTTCTGGATATCTATTTGAGCCAAGGAAAAGATTTAGGTCACCCCGAGGATGTTCTTAAGAAAATCTGGAAAGATTGGGAAGCCTTTGCTTCATACGCCTTCAATAAATCACACTCTACCTGTTATGCATATCTCGCATTTCATACCGGATATCTCAAAGCTCACTATCCGGCAGAATTTATGGCATCAGTGCTAACGCACAACATGAACGACATTAAGAAGGTGAGTTTCTTTATGGATGAATGTAAGCGCCAGAATATTGATATACTCGGTCCTGATGTAAACGAAAGTGCCATCAAGTTCAGTGTTAATCACGAAGGCGCAATCCGTTTTGGCTTGGCGGCGATTAAAGGAGTAGGGGAGTCTGCAGCTGCAGAAATTTTGAGGGAAAGAACAGAGAACGGTACCTATAGCTCAATCTACGATCTAACGCACAGACTAAACCAAAGAGCAGTTAATAAGAAGGCTTTGGAGAATCTAGCAATTGCAGGAGCATTTGACACATTTGGAATTAACAGATCTGCCTATATAGAAGAAGTTGACGGAAGCACAGGCCTAGAGAAAGCGATCAAATTTGGCGCTCGGGTGCAAGCCCAGGCCAATAGCGCTCAAGCATCGTTATTTGGAGGATCGAGTGAGTCTGATTTAACAACGCCGGAATTACCTAAAATGGAACCCTGGAGTTTACTCGAACGGCTTCACAGAGAGAAAGAACTCATTGGAGTCTATATCAGCGGGCATCCACTCAATAAATTCAAATTCGAAATAGAATATATTGCTACTCATTCACTTCAAGAATTGGAGCAGCTCAATCTGCAATTACTGGATAAGGAGATCCTAATTGCCGGACTCGTTACAAAGACCAGGGAAGCGGTTACAAAAACTGGAAAACCCTTTATTATTTTCACTATTGAGGATTTCTCAGGAAGCAGGGAGTTTGCACTATTCGGCGAGAAATGTGCATCTTTCAAAGGCTATATAGAACCTAATGCCCAAATCTATATCAAGGGAAAGGGAGAGAGGGCCTATAGAGATGAAAGTATGTTGGAGGTGAATGTTACTAACATCATGTTTTTGGAAGATTTAGTTGAAAATGAGTTGAAGTCGCTCACAATAAATCTCCCGGTTGAAAAAATAGATGAAGGTCTAATGATGGATCTATTTGATCTTTCAGACGAACGAGGTAAAATCCAATTACTGTTTCGAATTATGACCCGTGATAAGCTGATTTCTGCTGCATCAAGAAAGTATAAACTGCGCCTTGATGAGATGACAAAACAGAAATTACAAAGCCTCGATCTCAGCTTTAGGCTGAACTAAAAAGACGCATTTTTCAGTTCTAAGCGCATTATAGTTCAAATAATTTATGTTATTTTTACAAAGAACTAATACGCTGTTATTTTATGGATAAAGAAAAGGCTTTCAAAAAAATTCTCGTTGCCTTTGATAATTCTGAGTCGTCTCGGAAGGCAATGCAAAAGGCTTGTGACATAGCCGAAAAATTTAATTCAAGTATCACCGCACTTTTTGTAACTACCGATGCCAACAAGCAATTTGAAGATGCTAAGACATTTTTAGAGCAATTTTCAACGGCTAAAGGAATTGAAGTTGAGATCGAAGAGATGAAAGGGGGTAAGGTTTACGAGCAAGTAATTAAAATGGAAAAGTCGGGTGCTTTCCAGCTTATTCTCATTGGAGCTCATGGTAAAAGTGGGTTTATCCAATCCTGGATCGGAAGTAATGCATTTAGGGTTGTAAGCTCGTCAAATTGTCCTGTTATTACAATTCAGGAGCATACAAGTGAAAGTACCTTTAAAAACATTGTAGTGCCTTTGGCTGATTCTAATACTACGCGGCAAAAAGTGCCTTATGCTGCAGTTTTAGCTCAAGCATTAGGAGCAACTTTGCACATTTTTGGCGTAAGTAAATCCGACAGTAATGATGCAGTTAACCATGTTACCGCATATGTTAGACAAACGGAGCGTTACTTTATGGAGCGAAACATAAAGTATACCGTAGATTCTGCTTTTGGAGTGAAAGTACCGGAAGCATGCATTGAACATGCAAAGAAAGTGGATGCAGGTTTGTTGCTGATTATGACAGAAACTGAAAGTGCCGGTGTGTTTATGGACAGCTATTCACAACAACTAGTGAATACTAGCCCTATACCGGTTATGTCTATTCACTCTAGAGATACTATGCTCACAGGAGCAGCAGGATATTAATTATAATCCTTTATTCCGGATAATTACTCCGGCAGCAGGTTGCGCTTTTGGCATAATGATGAGCTCATTGATGTTAACATGTGCAGGTCTGCTAATGATGTACCAGATCGCGTCGGCAATGTCTTCAGCAACCAGATTTTCAAAACCTTCATAGACTTTGCCGGCTCGTTCCTCATCACCATCCATCCTTACAATACTAAATTCTGTTTCAACTGCTCCCGGATTTACACTGCTAACTTTAATGTTAAATTCCGCTAGCTCTCTGCGCATAGATTTATTCAGGGCATCAACCATATGTTTTGTGCCGCAATAAACATTTCCATTGGGGTAAACCTCTTTGCCTGCTATTGAACCGACGTTCACAATATGTGGATTTGCGGTTTTCTTCATCAGAGGAATTAAGGTCTTGCTCATGTATAACAGACCTTTGATATTGGTGTCTATCATTCGGTTCCAATGATCAATATCTCCATTCTCAATATTGTCTAAACCTGCAGCTAGCCCAGCATTATTTACCAGAACCTCAATATTCTTCCATTCATCAGGTAAAGCCAAAACAGATGCTTTCACTTCTTCGTAATCTCTAATGTCTATTGGCATAATTACACTTGCGGTGCCATACTCAGATGCTAGTATCGTTGCCAATTCCTCCAGGCGATCTCTTCTTCTGCCGTTTAAAATTAGATTAAAACCTTGTTGTGCGAGTAATTCAGCAGTTGCTTTACCTATGCCGGCAGTAGCGCCGGTAATTAATGCGATTTTCTTAGCCATGCGGCGAAGATATGAAATATGGTCTATTGGGATTTTTTCGATAAAATATCTCTTGATCAATTCGGTAATACAATGAATCCGGAATTCCTTCACAGATATCCTCTTTCCAAAATTCCATACCGCATTTTTCAATCACCTTAACTGAAGCAATATTGTGTTTTGATGTTCTTCCTAGGACTTCACCTAATTCAAGCACAGAAAAACCATAATCTAAACAGGCTAGTGCAGCTTCAGATGCATACCCCTGATTCCAGTATTTACGGTGGTATCTATAACCTAAATCTATGCTCTGATCTGAATGTCTCTTAAATCCGCAAAAACCCAAGGTTTCTTGTGAAGAAAGAGAATCTACCATAAACCTACCCAAACCTTTATTTCGATATAATTTCACATAAGAACGAATAAATTCTCGGGCCTCCTCTTGAGAAGAAAAAGGAAAATCACCGGTGTATCTTAATACTTCAGGGTCCTGATTTAACATGTAGAATCCTTCTGCATCTTTGTTTGGGTCCATATATCGAAACCCCATCCTCGAACTTTTAAAAATGTAGCACACTATTAAGATTGATATCAAATTTACAATCCTGCAATGATCAAGCTAGAATTTTCTTAAACTTGTATGATGACAGCATTGAAAAAGCTAGAGAATCACTTTGAATTAAGTATGGATGTGAGTACTCTAAATGCTTTAGACAAATCCGATGCAGAAAAACTTATAGATTCTTGCAAGGATTTACCTTTTCTTTTGATTTCCATAAATAACCCGGATCAGTATTTATCTATAAATGTTGAAGTATTAAATCATTTAAATGATTTGATTGTTGAATTCAATGGAGCTTTGGTTGTTGTTCTAGATAAGGAAGATACCAAAGAGATAGACTGGAATATAAATATTGTACCTTCCTATGATGAAGGTGTAGATTTTATTTATATGGAAAAGCTAGAAAAGGAATTACTCGACGGATTTGGAGAATAGAAGTTTACATATCTTAGGCAGCAGTGCTGCAGTGCCTACAAAAGACCGATGGCATACAGCTCAGGTTTTAGAGATGGGTCAGTATAAATTTTTGTTGGACTGTGGTGAAGGGACACAATATCAGCTCATTCGCTACGGTGTTAAATACAATAAAATTCAAGCCATATTCATCTCTCATCTTCACGGAGATCATTTTCTCGGTATTTTTGGTCTTCTCAATTCGATGTCCTTAGGAGGCCGTAACAAGCCTTTAACAGTTTATGGTCCAGAAGGCTTGCAAGCGCTTGTAGAAAATCATTTAGAGACTACAGGATCCAAACCTGAATATGAATTAAACTGGGTTACTCTTAAAGATCAACCTGAAATGTTGATTGACGAAAAAGACTTAGAGGTTTGGTCTCACCCGGTGCAACATCGAGTGCCATGTTTTGCTTTTAAATTTATTCACGGTAATAAACAGAGAAACCTAAATGTAGAAGCTTGCCTTGAGCATGAAATACCGGTGGATTGGTATCCAAAGATTAAAGAAGGTGAAGATTATGTGAAAGGGGATGTGAGGATAAGAAACGAGGAATTAAGCTATGATCCTAAACCCGGCGTCTCTTACACATTTGTTACAGACACTCTGTACTCCGAAGCATTAATTCCATTTGCTTATGAATCAACCTGGATGTATCACGAATCCACTTTTTTACACGAGGAAGTTGAAAGAGCACATGCAACGTTCCATAGCACTGCACAAGAGGCCGGAATGTTTGGAGCATTAGCTAAAGTGAAGCATCTTATTCTCGGGCATTTCTCATCCAGATACCTTTATTTGGAAGATCATAAGAAGGAAGCAGAACAATTTATGAAACCTGTTTTTCTTGGACTCGATGGTCAAAAATTCAACTTATAGTACACTTCTTTCCAATTGTAGATAAACCCCTGTAAAATCAGAAGGTGCAGATTTAAATTTGAGCACTTTAGGATGGGTTTGTTCAGCAAGAAGACAAAGAAGAAAAAAACAGCCAAGAAAAAGGCAGCTAACACCGAGTTTAGGGATAAGATAGTAGGGAGTGCAATTCTGCTTTTTACTGTTTTTATTTTCCTGGCATCAATTAGCTATATGTTTTCATGGAAGGCAGATCAAAGTGTGTTGAATGCCAGATTGAATGAATTCTTGTTTGACTTTCAAGGGACAGAAACCCAAAACTTTATGGGGAAAATTGGGGCTTGGCTTGCACATCTCATGATCTACAATGGATTTGGCCTTGGCGCATTTTTACTCTATCCAATACTTTTCCTTTTTGGAATCAATGTATATTTCAAGCAGCAGTACGGTTTAAAAATAAAAACGGTTAGCAAGTATCTCATTTCCGCGATATGGCTTTCCATGGCTTGCGCAGTTCTGTCGTTTGGCAAAGTTCCGATTCTCTCAGGCTTAATGGGCTATGGTATTTTCATGTTTTCAAAATCTTTGATTGGCTTGATTGGGGTCATTATGGTTTTGGCATTGGTTACCATTCTATTTGCCTATGTGGCTTTTGGTGTAGATTTGCTTAAAGCATTTAAGTCTAAACCAAAACCGGATAAAGTGACAAGTGCACATGGAGAGGTTGACGATGACAATGACTATGTAGTTCCGCCGGAAGAGACATTATTTGAGAAGGATCAAATTGAAGTGGTGGAAGATGAATCTGATGCTGAACCTGAATCCGCGGGAATAGATTTGAGTACGGATGTTCCCCTTGCCGAAGATGAACCTGAAGACAATCTGGAACTTCAGATTGAGGAGCAAAAAGAAGAAGAGGAGGAGGATGATCCGTCTCCCGAGAAAGAGCATTACGGCATAGATCAACAGTACGACCCTACCTTAGATCTCAGGGACTATAAATTTCCTAAACTTGAGTTTCTAAATGATTACGGTAGTTCCAATAAGACGGAAGTAACTAAAGACGATCTGGAGAAAAGCAAGAACATGATTGTTCAAACGCTTGAGAATTACAAAATAGCGATTTCACAGATTAAAGCTACCATTGGTCCAACCGTTACACTTTTTGAAATTGTGCCTGAAAAGGGCGTGCGTATTTCGAAGATTAAAAACCTGGAAGATGATATTGCCTTGAGCTTAGCCGCATTGGGTATTCGAATTATTGCACCAATCCCCGGTAAGGGGACTATCGGTATTGAGGTGCCGAATAAGAAACCGGAGATTGTGAGTATGCATTCGATGATTGCGAGTTCTAAGTACAACAATACTAAAATGGAGCTTCCGGTCTGCCTTGGTAAAACCATTGCCAACGAAGTATACCTGGCAGATCTTACAAAGATGCCTCACTTACTTATGGCAGGTGCAACAGGTCAGGGTAAATCGGTAGGCTTAAACGCAATTATCGTTTCTCTCCTCTACAAGAAACATCCCGCCGAATTGAAATTTGTAATGGTGGATCCAAAGAAAGTGGAGTTAACGCTATTCAATAATATTGAACGTCATTATTTGGCGAAACTCCCCGGAGAAGCGGATGCGATTATTACGGATAATAAGCAGGTTATAACTACGCTTAACTCTTTGTGTGTGGAGATGGATCAGAGATACGAGCTTTTACAAAACGCCTTAGTGAGAAACATTAAGGAGTACAATGTGAAGTTCATGAATCGAAAACTTAATCCGGAAGACGGACATCGTTTCTTGCCATATATAGTAGTAGTAATTGACGAGGTGGCGGATTTGATTATGACAGCGGGAAAAGAAGTGGAACATCCAATAGCTAGATTGGCACAACTTGCACGAGCCATCGGTATTCACTTAATCCTGGCAACTCAAAGACCATCTGTGAACATCATAACCGGTACAATCAAGGCGAACTTCCCGGCGAGAGTTGCTTTCAGGGTTTCATCTAAAATAGATTCAAGAACTATTTTGGATACCAATGGCGCTGATCAATTGATTGGTAAAGGAGATATGCTTTACTCAACCGGTTCTGAGATTGTACGCTTACAGTGTCCTTTTGTAGACACACCCGAAGTATCGGAAATTACAGACTTCATAGGTGCTCAAAGAGGATATCCGGATGCATTTATTCTCCCTGAAGTGAGAGATGAAGAAGGTGGAGAGTCCGAAGGCTTTGATCCTTCAGACCGCGATGCACTCTTCGAAGATGCCGCTAGAATTGTAGTTCAAAACCAGCAGGGTAGTACTTCTTTACTTCAAAGACGACTCAAAGTAGGATATAATCGGGCAGGTCGCTTGATTGATCAGTTAGAAGCAGCTAATATTGTAGGTCCGTTCGAAGGCAGCAAAGCGAGAAGTGTTTTATTACCCGACGAATATGCCTTGGAACAGTTTTTGTCTACTTTAAACTAGATCATGAAAAAACTGAAACTTACAATGTTTGCACTGGGAATTTTGGCAATGATAGCTGTATTACCTTTACAGTCTATTTCCGAGTCTCAGGATAGCAGAAGTACTGAAATACTCAATAAAGTAAGTCGTACCTACAAAAACTACAAGTCGATAAAAGCAGGCTTTACGATTGAAGTAAATAACAAAGCATCACAATCTTCGGTAAAGCAATCCGGAACACTTTACGTGAAAGGAAAGAAATTTCGTGTAAATATGTCAGGTCAGGAAATATACTGCGATGGCAAAACTATTTGGACCTATCTCAAAGATGCCAATGAGGTTCAGATTACGAAATACGACGAAAAGACCATGGAGATTAACCCTTCAGAAATCTTCACTATCTACCAGAAAGGGTTTTTACATAAATACGCCGGACAGAAAACTGTAAATTCTAAAAACTGCGATGTAATCGAACTCACACCTGAAGACAAATCTAAACCTTATTTTAAGGTTAAGCTGGCTGTGGATGGTGTCGCTAATAAAGTAGAAGAGATGGAGATTTACAGCAAGAATGGAGTTACTACAAAGTATAAGATTACTTCATTCAGAGGAAATGTAGATATCAACGATAATTTCTTCAAGTTCGATCCTAAACTGAAGCCTGGAGTTATTGAAATAGATCTTAGATAGTATGCTGAGATTCTCTTTTTATTTACTTACAACTCTCATCTTCCTAGCTTGCGGTAATTCGAACCAAATTTCTCGAAGAGCGATGAAGCATGTTTATATGGAGGTTCAAACCTATCCGTGCTTTGGAGCTTGTCCTATTTATAAAATACAAGTGTTGCCCGGAGGCGAAATGTTGAAAGAAGCCATTCGCTTTAATAAAGATAGTGGTTCTTTCAAAGGGCAACTCAGTGAAGAAGCTCACCGCGAACTAGCTACAATGTATCACAATGCAAAATGGACTGAGTATGAAGGTTCTTATAAATCCGGATATACCGACTTAGCATTAACCACATTGCGATACTCTGAGGAGCCTGGAGATACTTTTAAAGTAACATTTGAATTAGAGGCTGCTCCAAGCGAATTAAAAGATATTGCTTTACACATGGACAGTCTTAGAAGACGAGCTGAGTGGAAAAGCACTATGAATTATTAAGAATCAATGAGCTGCTTATCAAGCTCTTCATAGATTGAATTATTACTCACGTATTCTGGTACAATTCGCTTCATGGTTTTTACCAAGAATCGATTTGTTAGGGTATCTTTCTCTTTATAGAGCTTGCTAATCACTTCATTTACCTCCAGGTAATTATACTGGGGTACTTTGGCAATCATAATCTTTGGATTGTGGGTGCCGATTGTGTTCTCCTTATCACTGAGTAACTCTTCTTTTAGCTTCTCTCCGGGACGCAAACCGGTGTAGACAATATCAATGTCTTTACCTTCGTCTAAACCACTTAATCGAATCATTTTACGCGCCAAGTCTACAATCTTTACACTTTCACCCATATCGAAGATGTAGATTTCACCTCCTTTACCCATTACACCCGCTTCTAAAACCAGCTGACATGCTTCAGGAATAGTCATGAAATAACGAGTAATATCCGGATGGGTTACCGTTACCGGTCCACCTTCTTCAATTTGACGTTCAAATAGAGGTATAACGGAACCATTACTTCCCAATACATTTCCAAAGCGTGTTGTTATGAATTTCGTGTGAATATCCGTTTCAAGCCTCAGTTTTTCGTTTAAAGACTGAACATAAATTTCACCGATTCTCTTAGAAGCGCCCATAATATTGGTTGGGTTTACCGCTTTATCCGTACTTACGTATACAAACTTCTCAACTTTATAAGCCACAGCCATATTGGCCAGGTTTTGAGTGCCAAATACATTGGTGTTAATAGCTTCGTACGGATTGTTTTCCATCAAGGGCACATGTTTATATGCTGCTGCATGAAAAACGTAGGAGGGATTGAAATATTCAAATACTTTTTTAACTCGGGCAGGATTACAAACATCAGCTATAACAATCTCTACTTGAGTTGAATTTTTTAGCTCGTTTTGTAGATCGTAAAGCGCAGATTCTGCTTGATCTAATAAAACCAGTTTTCTGGGATTAAATGCAAGCGACTGCCTCGCAATCTCAGATCCAATCGAACCGGCAGCTCCGGTAACAAGAATTACTTTGTCATTGAGTTCGCTGCTAATGGTTTCTTTGTCTAGCTGGATAGGATCGCGTTGCAAAAGATCCTCAATTTTAACCTTCTTAATTTGTCGAGGGTTAAATTCGCCATTAAACCATTTGCCCACTGAAGGAATGGTTTTAACCGCTATATTAAATGCCAGTGATTTCTCAATGATTCTTTTCTTCCTCCACGGTTTAAGTTGTTGTATTGCTATTACAAGCTCAACTACTTTGCCGTTAATAGGGAGCTGATTAAAATCAATATCAGCACTGTGTATTTTGACACCTTCTAAGGTTTTGCCGTGAAGTTTTGCATTGTCGTCTAGAAAAGCAACTACTTTGGAATTCAACTTAGGGTCTCCTTCCAGTGAGCGTTTAACGAGCACACCAGTTTCTCCCGCACCGTAAATGATAATCTGCTTTTTCTCTAGTGATTTGTAAGGAGAATAATGATTATACATCAGTTTAAAACTGATTCTGAAAGCAGAAAGCAGGCAAACCAGTATGAAAGCATCAATTACAATGATCTCCGGCTGTAGGATATGAGAACCTGTCGCAAATCGATAGAGAATTTCTACCAGGCTAATTCCTGCAGTACTGATAATAACTGCAAAAAATATCCTTACTGCATCTTGTGTGCTGGTATATTTAAGAATACCGGTGTAGGATCTGGTAATAAGAAAGCCCTTTGCTCTGAAAATTAATACCACAAATAGCGGATACATCATATTGGATGAAAAGCCATATTCTGTGGAGTATACATCTAAAATATATGATGCCAACAAAAATGAAAAAGTGGCAATGAAAAGATCGAAGAGCAGTATCACCCATCTAGGGGTATTTTTTTGGGCTATTTTCTTGAGGTTGACAAGCATAGTTCAAGGAGTTAGCGGTTTTGCGAAGATACGATAATAAAGCCAAACATTGTTTTTTTATCCAATTGTTAATAGTCTGTAGTCCTGAGTTTAGCAAATTTTAAAACCAAGGTCTTTTTACCGTATTCTAAGAAGTCAATGATTGCTTTTTGCTGTTCCTGATTTCCCTCCAATTTTACAATTTGACCTTTGCCAAACCTTTGGTGTTCAATTTTCATTCCTTCCTTAAATTCTCGTATTTCCTCAGCTTCAAAATTGTCAATTTTAGGAGGTTTAATTCTTTCACTTATGGGTTTGGTTTGTCTACTAATCGCCCTCTTTAGATTTGAAGGCTGTCTCGCTGTACTCCTTTCAAATCGGTCGGTTCCGGCGGGTCGAACTTGTTTTGTTTGCTGCAACATCCTGCGATCCATTTGAAGAAATTCTTTGTCAATTTCATCGATAAATCTACTGGGTTCACAAGGGAGTAAAGAACCAAATCTAAACCTTGACGTGGCAAAAGAAAGGGTCAGTTTTTTTTCTGCTCGCGTAATAGCAACATAAAATAATCTGCGTTCTTCTTCCAGTTCACTTTGCGATCCCAAAGACATTTGAGAAGGAAATAAATTTTCCTCCATTCCAGAAACATAGACATATGGGAACTCCAAACCCTTTGCCATGTGGATAGTCATGAGCGCCACTTTGTCTTTGTCGTCATCATCTTTATCCTGATCTGTTAATAGCGCAATATCCTGAATGTAACTACCTAGATCCTTTTCAGACTCATTAGTATCGTCTTCCACAAACTCCTTTATACCATTGAGTAGCTCAGAGACGTTTTCATACCTGCTTATTCCTTCTATGGTTTTGTCTTCGTTTAAAATTTTAAGTAAAGAAGTAGATCGTGCGATATGCATAGCAAGATCATAGGCATTATGCGATTCAGCCATAACAGCGAAACTTTTGATCATATTTACAAAGTCTCGCAATTTTGGAATAGCAGACTTTAACTCAGCATGATGATGTGCTTCAGAGATCAGTTCCCACGGCGTCTTATTTTCGGAACTCGATAAAAGGGTAACTCTCTCTAATGTAGTTTTCCCTATTCCTCTTGCAGGATAATTAATAATACGTCTGAGCGCTTCTTCATCGTTGTGATTTAAGGTAAGCCTCATGTATGCAAGCAGGTCTTTGATTTCTTTTCTTTGATAAAAACTAACCCCACCAAAAATTCGATATGGAATATTCCGTTTTCTAAGGGCTTCCTCCAAACTACGTGATTGTGAGTTGGTGCGATATAAAATGGCAAAATCGGAGTTGTTCTTCTGCTCATTCATCTTCGTCTCAAAGATGCTCTCGGCGATCATTTTACCTTCCTCATTATCCGTTACAGCACGAAGAATCGAGATCAACTCGCCAGTATCATTGTCGGTCCAGACATTCTTCTCTAACTGATCCTTGTTCTTAGCAATTACGGCATTAGCTGCATGAACTATTGTTTTTGAACTTCGGTAGTTCTGTTCCAACTTAAAGACTTTTAAGTCGGGGTAATCAGTTTCAAAGCTTAAGATATTGCGGATAGTAGCACCCCTAAACGAATAAATACTCTGAGCATCATCACCTACAACGCAAATATTCTCAAAAACAGAGGCCAATTTTTTCACGATCATATACTGACAATGATTGGTGTCCTGATACTCATCTACCATGATGTATTTAAACTTATGTTGGTATTTGTGCAATGCATCAGGAAAGTTATTCAGCAGCTTAAATGTATTCAATAACAGATCGTCGAAGTCCATTGCTCCGGCCTTAAAACATCGTTTGCTGTATTCAGTATAGATTTCGTGGATTTTACCTCTCCCTGTTGTCTCGTCG
>JAAEYY010000007.1:0-8252 GCA_018223105.1 bacterium
ATAACAAAAATAATTTTTTGCAACTCTTCTTGCTATTTATAACAGTACCTTTTTTTGTCATTTTTTTCCGTTATTCAACCCAGCATCCCCGTTTCTCAATCGAAGGGATTGACAAGCGGAATTTTAGCCTTATCTTTAAACTATGGTTCAAAAGTTAATTATTCTCATGCTCGGTTTATCAGTTGGCTTCACAGCATATGCAAAAGGTGGAGACGATGATAAGAACGATAAGAAAGAGGAAAAGAAAACCACTATAAAGCCCGATTCGCTCGTGCTGGTTGATCTTGATGTTACGGATCAAACAGATGATACGCTCGTATTTGAAGATTGGGAAGATACCAAAGGTGGTGGTAATGGCGGAGCCACAGATGGAGTGTTAAAGGATGATGCAAGTGGTTCTGGCGACAGTGATGCCGGAGTTCCCGGAAGTGTTAACCCCAACAATATTGTAGAGAAACTAAAGGATGCGAGAGATAATCGATATGAAGTGAATTTTGAGGTTTACCCTAACCCCGTTGCCAATCTACTCCACATTAAGGTGGATGTTGCTCCTGATCAAGTATTAGTGTACAGTTTAACTGGACAATTAATGCATCAATCAAGAAATGCGACAGTTGTAGATGTTAGCGCTTATGAATCAGGGACCTATCTCATTCAGTTGATTTTTGATGATCATGTAGAGACGAGAAAGTTTGTTAAACGAAATTAAATCTAGTTATGTTAAAAGCAGTTATCATTGATGATGAGAGAAAAAGTAGAGAGAACCTGAAGCTATTGCTCAGTTCTTTTGTAGAGAATGTAGACATTGTTGCTACAGCAGATGGTGTGATTACAGGTATTCAAACCATTAACGATCACAATCCGGATCTCGTTTTTCTCGATATTCATTTAAGCAATGGTGACGGCTTTCAAATACTGGAAAGTCTTAAAGACAAAAACCAGAATGTAATTTTTGTTACCGGGCATGAAGAACATGCTGTTAAAGCATTTCGTTCCGAAGCAGTAGATTACCTTTTAAAACCTGTTTCTATCGAGCATCTTCAGAATGCAGTAGAGCGCGTTAAGAAAAGAAAACAACAAAGCGAAGGAAAGCAGAATGGTCAGATATCACTCTCTACTTCAAAAGGCTTAATATTTCTAAAAACAGAAGATATTCTGTATTGCAGAGGAGATGGCGCATATACCTACTTTTTCCTTAAAAACGGTGAGCGAATTACTACCTCTAAGAATCTAAAAGAGTACGAAAAAGCATTAGACGATCACAACTTTTTCCGCTCGCATAAATCATTTCTTATCAATCTCGGCGAAATAAAAACGTATGTTCGTGGAGAAGGTGGACACGTTATCATGTCGAATGGAGACAGTGTTGGTGTGTCTAAACGTAGGAAAGAGAATTTTTTAGCTGCATTAGGCAGTGCTTGATTACTTACAAAAACACATATTTACCCTAATCCTCTGTATTCTGTGCAGCTTCAAAAGCACAGGGCAGGAGCTGATACGCTTTCAAAATATTTCCGTTGAAGATGGACTTTCTATGGGTACCGTAACAGGTGTTCAGAAAGATACAAAAGGATTTATCTGGATTGCTACAGCGGAAGGACTTCATAGATACGACGGTAAACACTTTAGAATTTTCAAGCATATAGATGGAGTACAGAACTCACTTTCAGACTCCTATATCCGCACCTTATTAGCCTACGGAAATTACCTTATTTTGGGTACCAATAGTGGTACCGTTGATGTAATGGACATCAATACCTATGAAATCAAGACCTTTCGCCCTTCCGATATTGACCCATCTTTTGATTATCCTATAGGAAAACTAATATCTTTTGAAGGTCTAATTTATATAGGTACAGAAGGAGATGGTTTATGGACCCTAGACTTGGGAAGAGATAAACTAGAGCACTTTGCTGTTGCAGATTCAATAAAGACAATAACAGACTTAGAAGAAGATCGGGGAGAGCTCTTAATATGTACCCCCTCTGAAATATACAGGTCTGAAGAAGATGGTCTTGAGCTTGTTTATTCTACAGAGTCTATCCAGATCTCGTCAATCACTCGTTTCAGGGAACGTTTTATTATAGGCACCAATGATGGAGCCTGGAGCTGTAATCTGGATTTCTCTGAGCCTGAGGAATTGGAACTGCCTCCTAAAAAGAGGCGATTAAAAGGGATTATTGATATAGTAGCGAATACCGAGAACGTATGGCTTGCTACGCATGGTGGTTTGCTGAAGTATGACGGCATTAACATGAGTCTCTATAAGAGCGATGTATTAAGACCTTATTCATTAATCAACAACCAGATTAATTGCCTTTTTCTAGATAATAGTAGCATTTTATGGGTTGGTACTATCGCCGGAATCAGCAGGTACGCTGCAAAACTCCAAAAATTTGGTTTGATTCAGTACTTCGATTATCAAGGAGAGAATTACAACAATATAGTTTATTATATCTATTCTGATTATAACCTTGATGTATGGATTGGAACTCTCTCCGGAGGGATTATAAAGCTCAATAGAAATCATGAAATTTCTGATGTTTTTCCGGTTATTAAGGACGGTGCAGCCGAAACTAGATCGGTAAGATGTATTTATAGAGATAGTAGAAACAATCTTTGGATTGGTACTAGAGACGAGGGATTATTCTTGTTTGATAGTGCTAACAGAAGCTTCAAGCAAGTCATTGGTAAAGGTGAAGGAAGATTGAGTAATCCGGTGATTAGGGCCATTTATGAAGATTCAAAGGGGAGATTGTGGATTGGTACAGCCAACGGCCTTAATCTTTTTAATTATGAAACGCGGCAGTTTCAAGTGTTTCGAGCTGAACCTAACTCTGCTACCAATAACAGTATTTATCAAATTACCGAGATACCGGGCTCTAATAAATTGATATTGGCTAGTTTCCGAGGAGGGATTCAGATTTTTAATCCGGAAACAAGTCATTTCCTGAGTATGAAACATCACCCTCAAGACTCAACTTCACTTTCAAATAATAATGTGATGTGTATGGCTTGGTGGAACTCAGATACTTTGCTTGTTGGAACCTATGGTGGCGGGATGAATATTTTGGATATGAAAACCAAGAGATTTTCCCATGTAACAGAGAAAAATGGACTAGTTAACAATGCGGTCTATGGCATTGTGAAAGAAGGGAATGGTGAGATTTGGCTATCTACAAACGACGGCTTAGTGCTTTATAATTTGTATGAACACAACTTTATAAACTTTAAACCGGTACACTATCTGCAAAGCACTGAGTACAATGAAGGAGCCTTTGGCAAGTCTCAATCGGGCACCATATATTTTGGAGGTGTTAATGGTTTAAACTATTTCAAACCGGAAGATATTGCTTACGATACCACTGCAGCTCCACTTTATATAACCGCAATAAGAGGTAATTATACTCAACAAAAGGACAATCGTATAGATCTGAGCTTTCTAAGTTCAAGATTAGAGATTGATTTTATGGCCTTGGATTATGTCAACCCTGATGGCGTAAAGTATAAATACAAAATGAACGGCTATGATCAGGATTGGGTTGAACCCGGTATAAGTAATACTGCGGTTTATCCCAGGTTGAGTCCGGGTTCTTACGTTTTTGAAGTGGTTGCAGAGGACGAATTTGGTCATTGGAGCTCAGTTCCTATTAACTTAGAAGTTCATGTTAGACCCCCATTCTACCAGCGATGGTGGTTTATTGCTCTGATTATAATTGCTGCACTCGGCATCATCTTTGGCATATTTAAATTTAGAACTTCTGAAATTGAAAGAACCTATAAGCACCAACTGGTTGACTCAGAATTGAGGGCATTAAGAAGCCAAATGAACCCGCATTTTATCTTCAACTCGCTCAACAGTATTCAGTATTTCATTCTTAAAAAGCAACCTCAAGAAGCGTATACGTACCTGTCTAAATTTGCCAGTTTAATGCGGAAAATTCTTCAAAATTCAAGGTTGAAATACATCAGTGTTGAAGATGAGATTGAGTGGTTGGAGTTATACCTGGAAATGGAAAAATTAAGGATGGATAATAACCTGGAATACACCTTTGACACTACTCGGGTAAAAGACCCCTCAAATACCTTTATTCCAACCATGTTAATTCAGCCTTATGTTGAAAACAGTATTATTCACGGTCTTCTATCAAAGCAAAACGACCGTAAGATAAGTATTGCTTTTTCTTTACATGGAAATCATGTTTTATGCGTTGTGGAAGATAATGGTATCGGTCGTGAAGCCTCAAGAGAAATGAACGAGAAGCGCACCAGAAAGCATCAATCAGCAGGTATGGAACTCACCCGCAAGAGATTGGAAATTCTGAGTGAAGGGAAAGGAGAGTTTGATGTTCAAATTGAAGATTTATTTGATGGTGAAACACCTGCCGGTACCCGCGTGAGCATTGTAGTTCCGCTCATAGAAAAAGAAGAAGCATGAGAAGTATAATTGTTGATGATGAACCCAAAAGCCGAGAGGTGCTCCGTGAACTGCTGGGTATTTTCTGCCCGGAGGTTGAAGTGATAGGAGAAGCGGGAAATATAATAGACTCAGTACGCCAGATAAAAGAGAAAAAACCCGATTTGGTGTTTTTTGATATTCTCCTTCAAGAAGGAGATTCATTCGAGATCATTCGAGAATTAAATAAGATTGATTTTGAAATGATCTTTGTTACTGCCTTCGATGAAGATTCCGTGAAAGCATTGAAGTTTTCGGGTGCAAAAGTGCTCTTGAAGCCTATTCAAATTGAAGAACTTAAAGAGGCTGTAAATGAGCTTAAGCGTCAGAAAGGAAACTCCCACCTAAGTTATCAAATGGCAGAAGGTATGCTAAAAAGCAAGCTTTCTAAAATACCGGTAGTAACAGAAGCAGGTCTTGAGTTTTATCCGCTATCTGAAGTGCTGTATATCCAGGCAAAAGATTCGGGAAGTATTATCTATTTTAAAAACAGCAGAGAAACTTCAACTGTTAAAAGCCTGGAAGAGTTTAATAATTTTATTGAAGGTGAAAATTTTCAGCTAAAATATCCCTACATCATTAATCAGAGCGAAATTCAAGATAATAATAGAGTGAGTAAGGAACTGAGGTTTTTTAATGGAACCAAGTTGAAATACTCCTAAGTATTCCAAATCTCCCAACTCAAATCTGCTTGGATTTTTAACATTTCGAGACCGTTAACTGCAATAGCACCGTTTGACTTTGCTTCTTTGAGAAAGGGAGTTTCTTCCGGATTATAGATCAAATCATAGCAGATATGTTGATCTGTTATCTCATCAAAGGGAAGAGGTAACTTTTCTTCCTCCCGACCCAACATTCCTACCGGAGTACAATTAACGAGGAGTAGATAGTTTTGAAATAATTTATCCTCTGCCACTTGACTATAGCTAAAGTCTGCACGGTTAGACCTTCCTATAGTACGGAACTCTATGGATAGGTTTTCCAGTGCAAACTGAACTGCTTGGCTACTTCCACCGGTACCGAAAATAAGGGCTTTGAGTCCGCCATATGCAAAGGGGCTTATAGTCTGTGTAAATGCGGGTATATCCGTGTTATAACCCAGTAGTTTGTCATCCATTACCTTAACCACATTTACAGAGTTTGCTGCTGCGGCTTCCGTGCTGATCTGATCGAGGTGTTGGATGATCTCTTGTTTATATGGGATCGTAATATTAAACCCACTGAGCTTAAGCTCGGTAATTTTTGATTTTAGCTGAGTTAAATCAGGTAAATCAAGTAATTCATACTCGTGATCCAGATTTAATTCAGAAAACTTCTGCTGAAAATAGCTAGGAGAGAAGGAGTGACTTATATCTTTTCCTAAGAGTGCAAATCTCATTTGGAATTCGCTATACTAAATCGATCGAGAATTAAGATAAAAGCGGCGGCCGACACCATTATAACGACACAAGAGAGTACTGCAGGATCGTTGCCATACAGAAAGTTATCGCTGAGTTCTGAGAATCTCCCCGGACTCACACTCTCGGTAAAAACAACTTTTGTTTCGCCTTTACTATTCACTCTGGTAGAAAGTACCTCTTGCCAAGGCCAAACTTTATTTAAAGATCCAATTAAAAATCCTGTAAGCAAAGCCAGTGTTTGGTTTTTATAGTTAGCGAAGGTCCAGGTAAGAACGCGGGCAAATGAAAAAAGACCCAGAAGCATTCCGGCACCGAAAGCTAACAATATCTTCGTTTCCGGGCCAAATGGTGAATCTAGAAAGTCGCTGATAGCCGGCATTACAATGGTGTACATCCCCATGAGGAGTAAAATGAAGCTGCCCGATAAGCCTGGAAGCATTAATGCCGATACTGCCAGTGCGCCGGAAAAGAAGATCAGGATTAAGTTTTCAGATCCTTGACTCGGTGCAGCAATCGTTACCCAATACACGAATACTGTTCCCAAAATCAGCAAAACAATTTCTTTCCATTTCCACACATTGATTTGCTTTGCTACAAGCGGTATGGACGCCAAGATGAGTCCAAAAAAGAAACTCCATATTTGAACAGGGTAGTTCTCTAGTAAATGAGTTATGACCTTTAATCCAAAGATGAAACCGATGACCATACCCAGCATCAACTTTAAAAGAAATACGGCATCAATGGCTCTAAGAACACCTTTAATCCCAGACTCTTTGTATGTATTTATGAGTTTTGGGTTGATGGACCTAATTGCTAGTAATAACCTCTCGTAGATTCCGGTGATGAAGGCGATGGTTCCTCCGGAAACTCCCGGGATAACCTCGGCTACTCCCATAGCTGCTCCTTTGAGCACTGTAAAAACAGATTGTTTCATTATGAAGGGCAAAAGTACGATTTGACCCAAGCTTTCGTTAACTTTGTATCAGATGAAGAAAACATTTGCCATAATCTTACTTGCATTTTCTATGTTACTGGTATTTGAAGGATGCAAGGCCAAAGGCTATTCTAAAAAAGGGCGCAATTGCGATTGCCCGGCCTGGTAATTAATACAGCTTTACTTGTTTAGGCTTGAGCGAGAAATGCCATCTTAGATAATTCTCCATAATCACATCTGCCTTGGCATGATCAATATTGTAATTTAATCCAAGACGATTCAAGAACACTAAATTATGTCCGATCTTAAGTTCGTTAGCAATTCTAAATCCAATAACTTTTCTATAGTCGATAGGATTGTTAATATTCTTTCTTCCCACACTTTGATAAAGTCGATCACCAACGGGAGCTTGAAATTGATGAGCATCCCAATACGTAAGTACAAATTGGAATGTTTTATGGGTGTAATTGATGAAAGCAAATTGCCCTAAACCATCCCTAAAGCCATATGCAGATGGCCTGGAGTAATCTTCATAGAATGCGGCATGTCCGCTCAGTGTAATAGCATTGTCCGGGTTAAATTGATGTTCGAAAATTATCCCAAAAGCAATATTGTACTCCATTGTATTTGACTCAATAGACCGGTCTATCTCTCCTGCACTGTGTACCGTTAGAAATTGGGTGTTCAGTTTAAGCTTTGTGGATTCGGTGACTATAGGATTTACATAAAGATTCAAGCCTCCAAAAAAGATCTCGTTAAAGGGATCGTCTTGGTAAATTGTTTTCTGCCAATCGATCCAGAAATCATAGTCTATATGTTTTCCGGGATATTTAATCTGCAAGCCATGCTCCATTCTATTGGTGACAGCATACTCGTAATCGAAAAGTGGTTCAATTAATCTATGCTGAACACTTCCTTCAAGGTTTCCGAAGATTAGATCGTGTCCCCATAATCTATATTTAAACTTGAAGTAAGGTTCTAGGGTCTTTATCTGGGGATTGCCAAAATCATATCTAAGGAATAATCCGGCGCTGAGTTCCGCATTTTTATTGAAACTGTATTTTACATAAGGTAAAAGATGGAATCCCGGAAATGTGGAGCCTTTGTCTACCAGAGAAGAATACTCTGTATTTCTAAAATACGATAGATTGTCAAATTCAAATTGAAGGTGAGATGAATCTAGAGGCTGGTCGTATTTGTCGAGGTCAAAGAAACTATTATCTAACTGAGCAAAAACCGAGCTATTTACTAGACAGCTGAAGCACAATAGGTACAGGAGTTTTTTGATCATTTTCTGCGTTAAGCACTGCAAATAAGCAAAAAAGCTTTGTTTTCTTTGTATATTACATTTGGTATAGACTTTGTTTTATACTTATTACCATGATAAAGAAAAGCTTGAAATACCTCTGCCTCATAGTTGCTTTAGCAATGAGTACCGGATTTAAGGCTGATGAGATGGGCC
>JAAEYY010000007.1:8262-59754 GCA_018223105.1 bacterium
CTTGAGGAACTTCGATCTCACGATAACCGCGCATTTACTTTTGGTGAAGAGCTGGATTATCGGGTGCATTACGGTTGGATTAATGCAGCAACCATCAAGTTTAAAGTCAAACCTGAACCCGTTAAAATCAAAGGGAGATCTACCTTTAATGTTATAGCGTATGGTAGAACCAATAAATCTTTTGATTGGGCCTACAGAGTGCGAGATTACTTTGAATCTTATATTGATAGTCAGAGTATGGCTCCATTAAAGTACTTCAAAACTGTAGAAGAAGATGAGTACAAGGACGTAGATTTGGTGTATTATGATCATCAAAAGAAATGGCTAACCGGTAAGAAGAAGAGCATGGAAATGCCGGCTTATGTTCAGGATGTGGTAAGTGCAGTGTTTTATGCAAGAACAATAGATTTCTCCGATGCTTATGTAGGTGAAACCTTTCCTTTGGATATCTATTTGGACCAGAAGATTTACTCTTTAAAGTTTAAGTACTTAGGAGTTGAAACTATAAATGCCGATGTAGGAAAAGTAAGATGTATCAAGCTGAGACCTCAATTGGTTGTAGATCGTGTTTTTAAAGACGAAGATGATATGACCATTTGGGTGAGTGATGATGCCAATAAAATTCCGATCCGAGTTCAAACCGATATTTGGATTGGATCTTTAAAAGTGGATTTGGAAAAATATAAAGGACTTAAAAATCCATTCAGTGCAAAACTGAAATAAAAAAAGGGGCTTTCGGCCCCTTTTTAATTTTACAATGTTTTGAGTTTATTAGAAACGCACGCTTAAGCCTCCGTTAACTGCGTAAGGCACTCCGATACCCACTTCCATATTGATTCCAATATTGTCTGTGAAATAATAACGTGCACCTAAAAGAGTTAAGCCCATGGTAAAACGGTTTCCATCAAAAATATCTAATGTTTCAAAATTTTCATCCGTTGAGTTCTGGCTGAAGTTTCTGAATAACCATCCCACACGCAAGCCACTATATAAGTCTAGTTTGTCAGAACTTAAATAATGAAAATTAGGTCGAATTGAGATGTTAGTTCTTGTGCCTGAAACAGTAACATTTTCAGTAGTTGAATCTCCTTGGTCAAAATAGGTGTAAGTGAAATCTGACTTAGTAGACTGATAACCGAAGAATAATCCCATACTGAACTTATCCGTTACACCATAATCAAAAGAACCAATGATGACAGGAGTGGTGCTTAATTGAGCATTGTCATCTGCAAGTTCATTGACGGCGGCAGACAAGCCATTTCCAATAATAGAATAACCTGCGTTTAGACAAACAACAGACTGTCCTTGTTCCGTTTGTGCTTGTAATCCTGAGAATATCAGGATAAAAGAAGCGAGTAAAGTGATTTTTTTCATAGTATCATTTTGATATTCAAATTTCAGAAAATTAATTCTTAGCTTCGATCATCTTACCCACAAAGAATTAAACCTGCTTATTTTTTAGGAGATGTTGTATATACTGATTTTATATAGTTTGGCTCGAAATAAGCGAGATCTTCAAAATCTTTATTTATGAATTTATCATAGGCAAAAGGGAGTAAATGTTCTGAGTTGAGGCTAAGTTCGGGAAGTGATTTTATTGCTTTGTATTCATCCCTTTTTGATAATTTTTCGCATCCACTTCCTGCAAATGCAATTTGACCCATTGCATCTATTTTACTCAGAACTTCTTCTGTAAGGCTAACAAATTGTGCTTCAAAGGCTGCTCGAAATTTACGATTATAAACAGCTACATAGGCATCCTCTCTTCTTGCGTCTATAATGCCGCCATAAAGGTCGTAATGAGGGTATGATTTGAAAGCAGCATAGGCCCAAGCTTGTAGAGTAGGTACTGAAATCAATGGGATTTTAGAAGCATAGCAAATGCCTTTGGCCAAACTAGCTCCGATTCTTAAACCGGTATAAGAACCAGGCCCCTCACTCAGTGCAACAGCGCTTAAGTTGGAAGTACTTATGTTCTGATTTTTTAGTAGTTCTTCCACCATCGGTGCCAATAATTTGGAATGAGAATTAGGTTCGGCTATTGTTTTTTGATCTAAAATTAATTGACCTTTACTTATTCCTGCAGAGCAAGTGTTGCCGGATGTTTCAATTAGAAGTATGTGTGATTCTGTACTCAGGGTATTTATTTCTCCATGCAAAGATAATGAAGATAATTGCGGCCAAAACGAGGATGGGGTAGTTAAATGAGAGCAAATTTCCCGTGCCCACCACTGCATTTATTGGAAGAGACAAGATAATAAACCATATGGATGAAACCCACATCGCTTTATTGTCTCGATAGAAATAGGCCATGGGTAAAAGGAACAGAAGTGCATCATATGTGAGGTGGTAACTAAAGAAGAAAGAACTCAGGATTAATAAACTTAATAGTGCTATTTCAGTAATCTGTTTTCTGTGATAAAGCAGAGCGAGTATTCCAGCTGAAGCTATTTGGAATGTAAGACCGAGCTTGGTCCATAGACCTGCCGGGGCCGAGAAATAATAATCGAGTAAGATGCTGATATCGGAGTTGCTATAAGTGTAGATGTTCAAAGGATGTGGTTGATATAAAAAGGCAAAGAACTGATCTGCTCTTTGAAGAAACTCAGAAATAACATCCGGATTCTGAATCAAGGCCGGGATGAGCAACAGTACACCACTTATGGCCATGGTTAATAGAACCTTAAATCGTTTTCGAATCAACAGAAACAAGGCAAAAGGCAAAACAACCGTAAATTTCAAAAGACTTAATCCCAATAATATTCCTGCTAGTAGCGGTTTTCGCTCTAGGTAGCTGAATGAGATTAAAATGAGGGCAAATACGGGTAGGAGAGGCTGACCCAATGATAATGCTGAGAAAGCTGCTTTAGAGCCTAGGGCTAAACAGATAATTAGTGCTGATTGAGATATGCAATTTATCCTATAGAGTATATAGATAAAGGACAGCAAGCAGATCGCCCACCATATCCATCGTATACTTAACCAGCTAAAATATTTCAACCAGAAGAGCATAACAGGCGATTGGGGAGGATAATTTACAATGGAATAAAACTCATCTCCAAGATCTGTATTGCTGCTAAAGCCCTCCTGTTGTTTTAATTCATCCCATTTTTCATGAGCTACGCTGTCGTTATAGGATGGTTGATCTTCAAAGAATAGCAAAGTTTGTACGTAGAGACCTCTAAAATCGATAGGGTCACCTCCATGCCAGTTTTTCTCATATGCACGATAGAGGTTAAATGCAATGAGAATAAATGAAATTAGATATAATACCTGTTTTTTATTGGGCAAGTTCCTTTATCTTTTTTGATAACCAGGACTCTCTTAAAGGCTTCACTAAACCGGTACGGATTGAAGCTAGTTCGTAGATGGTAGTATCTAGAATTAAAGAGTCTTTGTTTATAGCCCCGCTTTGAAATGCTTCATTTATTTGAGTCATGGGGATCAGTTGTATTTCATCTTCTTTCAGAAAAGGGATATTAAGTCGGTTAAACAAATCTAATCCGTAGATCTGATCAATATTGCGAATTTCTTGTACCGAAGTATCAATGGAGCAACCCGAAGCTGCTTCAAAACCTTCATCTGCTGCTATTATTATGATTTGATTCTTGTAAATCTCAAAACCGGCATGTAATGCTTTGCCATGTGCGCTCCAATTTGATATGAACTTGTTAAGTTTTTCGGAGATTTCTGATTCTTCAGTTGAAGTGAGTGTTCTTGAGGCAGTGTATATCCATACTCTACCATTTCCTTGAAGTGCTGAAAACATACTGCGAATTTAGAATTGATTTTTGTGCTTCGTCGATAAAAGCGTGGGATTTCATCGGAATCGAAAAATAAATCCTTGAAATCTCCGATTTGAATTTAACTTTGAAATGCAAAGTACTTTTTATGAGCAAGAATAATCCTATAGATGATCTCCGCGAAATACGCTCCATAATGGAGAGTTCATCGCGCTTTATGTCCTTAAGCGGTATGTCGGGAGTTATGGCCGGAATCTATGCCTTAGTTGGCGCTTGGTTTGCCACTAATCACTACCAAAAATTAATCGATATGCACGATTATTGGCCTGCTTTCTCTCAAAAACCCATGTTCTATAGTGGTTTTTTTGGAATTGCTGCGGCGGTAGTTGCTCTTTCATTAATTACTGGGATTGCACTTACTGCCAGAAGAGCTAAAAGAGATAATAAAAGTATTTGGGATAAAGTAGCTAAGAGAATGTTAATCAACCTTTTTATTCCTTTGGCTACAGGTGGAGTCTTTTGCTTGTCGTTAATGTACCATGGTAACGAGGCTTTTATTTATTCTGCCATGCTCATGTTCTATGGTTTGTCACTGATCAATGCGAGCAAATACACATTAAAGGATATTTATGGATTAGGATTGATAGAAATTGCACTTGGTCTGTATAGCGCCATAGATCTCAGCTCGGGATTAATGAATTGGATTATAGGATTTGGTGTAATGCACATAGTATACGGGATTTATATGTACATCCGATATGAACGAAATTAAGAATGCCTTATGAATGTAATAGAACGAAATTCTGCGCTGATTAAACTCGCCATAGTGGGGGTCTTAGCGGTATTGTTACTCATCCCTTTGAGTATGATTCAGTCCTTAATTAATGAACGAGCTGAACTCTACAAGTCTGTCCGAACTGAAATAGGGAATAGTTACGGTGGAGTACAAGAACTTACCGGGCCTTATCTCAGTGTGCCTTACTACGAAACCAGGAAAATAGAAGGAGAAGACCGATTGTATAGAATGTACGTGCACTTGCTACCCGAGGAATTGAATATAAAGGGTAGTTTAGATACCGCTATTCGCAATAGAAATATTTATAAACTGATGGTGTATAGCACCGACCTTGAGATTTCTGGCGTGTTTGATCAAAGTAAATTTGAAATCGCCAAAATTCCTGCGAGTAAACTTCAGTGGGAAAATGCGGTTTTGAATCTGGGTGTTAGCGATCTTAAAGGTATTAGAGAAGAAACAAGGATTATGTGGGGTGATAGCTCTGCTGTATTTGGTCCCGGACTGAGCAACGTTAATGTTGCTCCTACCGGAATATCTGTTCCTTTAAAGGTTAGCGATAAAGGCAAGGTATCCTTTTCGATGGATCTTGCGTTAAAAGGGAGTGAAGGCTTGTTTTTTAAACCTTTAGGTAAGCAAACCAGAGTGAATATAAGCTCTAGCTGCCCTAACCCTTCTTTCAAAGGGAGCTATCTCCCGGATTTTGAGAAAAGTGAGACGGGTTTTGCTGCTCAATGGAATATTCTAGAGCTCAATCGCAGTTTTCCGCAGGCCTGGACCGGAGCAATGCCGGAAATAGACCAATCCGACTTTGGCTTGAACCTTATGATGGATGTAGAACACTATCAAAAAACGATGCGATCGGTGAAATATGCCATGTTATTTATTGTGCTCACCTTCTTATCTTTCTTCTTTATTGAGATTTTAAATGCCAAGAGAATTCATCCCGTTCAGTATACTCTGATCGGACTTACTCTGGTGGTTTTCTATATTCTTTTACTTTCCTTATCTGAAACTTTTGGATTTAATGTGGCTTATTGGCTGTCTACCGGGGCGGTAATACTTTTGCTAAGCACGTATATTGCGGCCGCTTTGAAATCAGTGAGGCTAACTGGTATTTTGACCTTTGTTTTGGTCTTGATTTACGCTTTCATTTATGTGATCATACAATTGGCAAACTACAGCCTATTGATGGGAAGCATTGGACTCTTTGTATTCCTTGCAATACTTATGATTCAATCGAGAAACGTAGATTGGTATAGCATTGGAAATAAAAAAGAAAATGAAATAGCGGTAGAAGAGATATGATTGAGAATTTAAACAAGGCGTTTGAGAGTAGGATTAGGTTAGGGATTATGAGTATCCTTATGGTAGAAGATCGCCTTGATTTTATTACTGCAAAAGAGCGACTCGGTTTAACCGATGGCAACTTAGCAAGTCATACTAACTCTTTAGAAAAGCTAGGATACTTAATTATTGAAAAAGAGTTCGTGGGAAGAAAGACCCGCACGAGCTATATAGCAACAGAAAAGGGCCGCAAGGCATTCAAACAACATTTGGATGCCTTGGAGCAGCTCTTAAATGGCAGCTAATATTTTTTTGAATTTAAACTTTGAAACACAAAGCACTTTGAAATATGAAAAGAATTGAATTATTTATGAGTTTTCTACTGGAACATAAGGTAGAAGCTATTCAAATGAGCTTACGCAGCGAATTGCCTAAGTCAGTGATACAAGGCTTATTGGCCTTTTCTATCGCCTCACTATCTCTGTTTGGATTTTTAATTGGCATTAGTCATTCACCATTACAAGCAGCTTCCTCTATGATAAAACTGCCCCTCTTGTTCTATGGGTGTGCCATGGTCTGTTTTCCCACCTTGTATTTATTCTTGGCATTATTAGGAGTAAGGTTAAATATACGGTCGATCGCCCAATTTATGTTGGTTTGTTTGGCCCTTACATCCGTGATTATTCTCGCTTTTTGCCCCATTACCTTATTCTTTGCCATTAGTGGCACACCCTACTTTTATTTCAAGCATATCAATGTGTTGATTTTAGGCTTGGCAGGATTTAGTGGCCTTTACCTCTTCTATAAATATTTGATACTCGAATTGCCCCAAGACTTTACTGCTAAGGAAAGGCGACGAGTTTTGTTATTTATTTACTCCTGGATTTTTATCTATGGAATAATTGGTGCCAACATGGGCTTTAGTATTAGCCCGGTCTTTGGAGATCCTGCACAGGACTTCATGTTATTTACTCATTCCAACGAGAATTTTTTCACTCACATTTTACATCAATTTTTTCCATTATTATGAGTAAGGAGTCTAGAAAAACATTGATTTGGTTGGCTGTTTACGCTATCGCGATGGCCTTCCTTGAAACTTCAGTAGTAGTTTATATCCGGGAGATGTACTATCCTGAGGGATTTGGTTTCCCACTAAAGCCTATTGCATCTAACATTGCAGTAATCGAGGTTTGGAGAGAGTTTGCAACATTGGTTATGATCTATGTGGTAGGAGCGATGGTCACTAAAAAACAATCCCTCAGATTTGCAAATTTCCTTTATGTTTTTGCTATATGGGATATCTTTTATTATGTCTTTTTAAAGGTCCTACTTAATTGGCCGGAGTCTATGCTCACCTGGGATGTATTATTCCTAATACCGGTAACCTGGGTTGGCCCTGTAGTTGCTCCGGTACTAATTTCACTTTTAATGATCGCCTGGACCCTCATTCTCCACCGATTTGGTTATCATAAAAATTCTAAGCTAAATAGAACTGAATGGGTTTTGCTCATCACGGCTGCTTTGGTGGCAATTGTGTCGTTTACAGAAGATTATGTAAGCTATGTCAATGGTCGTGCAGAATATTCCTATTTGGACACAGGAAAAGACTTGTTTCAAGCAGCAACTACATATGTTCCTACTGACTTTAATTGGGCCTTATTTAGTGTGGCTGTGGGGATGATATTGGTCTCCATGGGACTCTATGTCACCAGAATTAGATCTATGCAAAAGAGATTGGAAATGAGTCAGTTGATGTGATTTATTTCGATGTTTAGGTTTATTTGGTTTTGAAGCCCGGATGAATGTTCGGGCTTTCATTTTTGATAAAAAAAGCCCGAGAGAAATCCCGGGCTTAATCTATATAGCGTGTATTATTCTTATAAGTGAATTACTTCGTCATAAGCTGCGGCACAAGCTTCCATTACAGCTTCACTCATTGTTGGGTGAGGGTGAACCGTTTTTATGATTTCGTGTCCGGTAGTCTCTAGTTTCCTAGCTGCAACTACTTCGGCAATCATTTCAGTAACATTCGCTCCGATCATGTGTGCTCCAAGCCATTCACCGTATTTTGCATCAAAAATCACTTTAACAAAACCATCTGAGGCCCCTGCTGCTTTTGCTTTACCACTAGCCGAGAATGGGAATTTGCCCACCTTAACTTCGTAACCGGCTTCTTTTGCTTTTTCTTCGGTATAACCAACTGAAGCAATTTCGGGCCAGCAATAAGTACAACCGGGAATATTATTGTAATCCAAAGGTTCCGGGTTTTCTCCGGCGATCTTCTCAACACAAATAATTCCTTCAGCAGAAGCTACGTGAGCTAATGCCGGACCGTGAACTATATCGCCAATGGCGTAAACACCATCTACATTCGTTTTGTAATAATCATCCACTGAAACTTTACCTTTTTCAGTTTTTATTCCAAGCTTTTCAAGACCGATATTCTCAAGGTTAGTTTGGATTCCAACTGCAGAAAGTACGATGTCGCACTCTATCGTTTCTTCTCCTTTAGCGGTCTTTACTTTTACCTTGCATCCTTTTCCTGAAGTGTCCACAGATTCTACGCTGCTTCCGGTCATGATATTCATGCCTTTTTTCTTGTAGATTTTCTCTAGTGTTTTAGAAACATCTGGATCTTCATTCGGTACAATGTTCGGAAGGTATTCCACAATAGTTACATCAGTTCCCATTGCTTGATAGAAATATGCGAACTCAATTCCGATAGCTCCCGAACCTACTACTACCATTTTCTTTGGTAGCTCAGGTAAAACCATAGCATCGTGATAACCCACAATTTTCTTTCCATCCAATTTTAAGTTTGGAAGTTCTCTTTCTCTCGCTCCTGTAGCTAGAATGATATTTTTAGCAGAATGAGATTCTTTCTTGCCATCCAGTTCAACCTGAACTTGACCTTTAGCAATCAAAGTACCATATCCTTTTAGTACTTCAATTTTATTTTTCTTCATCAGGAATTGAATACCTTTACTCATTCCTTCTGCAACTCCTCTGCTTCGTTTTACAACGGCACTGAAATCTGCACTCGCATCTTTCACTTTAATACCATAGTCTTCTGCATGGTTGATATATTCAAAGACCTGTGCTGATTTAAGCAAAGCCTTGGTTGGAATACAGCCCCAGTTGAGACAAACTCCACCTAATTCAGCCTTTTCTACAACGGCAGTTTTTAGGCCTAGTTGTGATGCTCTAATTGCGGCTACATAGCCACCTGGTCCTGATCCGATTACAATTAAGTCAAAATTCATAGCTCTTGATTTGAGCCTGCAAAGAAAGGCAAATTAGAATTTTTATGGCATATTAGGCAGCGAATTCTCTCGCAATGCGTCTTATAATAAAGATTAGCTAATTTGCTGTATTCAGAAACATTGATTTCAGGTAAGAAACAACTTGTTACAGAACAAGAACTCGCTGATAATGAGCAGTTACTGGTGCAGCTATGTGTTAGAAAGGAGAGGCTGGCTCAAAAAGTACTCTATGAAAAATTCTACCCTTATTTATTGGGGGTATGTATTCGATATGTAGAAATTCCGGCGCAGGCCGAAGATATTTTACACGATTGTTTCATAAAAATTTTCAAAAAAATAACCATGTTTAACGGGGAGTCTAAACTCAAAACGTGGTTAACAAGAGTGGTTATTAATCACTGTTTAGACGTATTAAGAAAAAAGAAACATTTTAAAAATATCGATCAACTCAATGTAGAAGAACAAGAAGGCTTTGAGATAGAAGAATCTGCAATTCAGCAATTAACCTGTCAGGAAGTACTTAAGCTCATATCTGAATTACCCATGGGCTATAGAACGGTCTTATCGCTGTTTAGCATTGATGGTTTGAGTCATCAAGAAATTGCCGACAAGCTCGGTATCAATGAAGCGAGCTCTAGATCACAACTGTCTAAGGGCAGAAAACTACTTCGGAAATTATTAAAAGAAAAGGAGGCAAAACATGAATAATAAAAGGGAACTCACAGCTCTCGGAAAGAAATTCGAGAATTTTGAGGTGCAATCTCCGATGGCATCCTTTGAAGCCTTTGAACAAAAAGAGCTTCAGCGCCATAGGAGTGGATTCTGGTGGGAGTTGGGCTTATTGCTCTTATTGAGCTTGATTGCGATTACACTCATTGCTAAACTTGGTAATCACAATTGGTTTACCCAGTCTCAAACTCTTGATAATACTGCTCAAACTCACTCAACATTGCTTTCAGACCAAGACAACACACCAGATATTGATGATAAAACTTCAGTTTATAAAAATGATTTAGATCGTGATGAAACACAGCTTGTTGCCACTCAGGCTGATGAATTGGATGAGCAAAAAGATGTCAGGCTTATCGCTCCAATCAACAATAAGGATAGAAGTAAGACTACATCACCCGGAAAAAACCTTTTTCAGGATCCTCGGGATATAAATGATGCTTTCAATGATGTAAATAAAAGCCATATCTTAGATGAGGTAGGTTTGCTTGAGTATTGGGGACTCCGTTATAAACTCATCAATCAAACGGATTTCAGCAAAGCCCAAAAACCGGAAACCGGTTTCCCAACTCATAAAGAGGGAAAACTTGAAGTTTGGACTTCATTCGGGTCTAATTTCAGCACGGTTTCGGTTGAAAATGTAGATACAAATTATATTCATAGGCAGTTTAGGCAGATATACCAGGAAGGAAAGAATGTAGGTCTAAGCCCTTATATAAATGTTGGAATTGAATATGCCCTAAGTCGAAATCTAAACTTAAATTTAGGCCTTGGATTCAGTCAGCAAAAGTTGAAAGGGAAATATGATTTTACATTGAGAGAAATTCCGGTCTATGATTTGGATGGAACTATTGGTGGCTATTTTACAGATTCGAGTCAGGGTTCTACCCAATTTGAAACCTCGAGTAGATTCAATTATTTGGAGCTGCCCTTAAGAATCAACTACCGTTTTGCTCTTAGAACTTGGGATGGACAAATAGGTATGGGATTAAATTCTTCATATTTACTTTCTGTAAAAGGAGATGCAATTGACCCCTACATGTTAAATGAGGTTCGATCAGAGGATATTGCTGAATATAACAGGTTTACTGCCGATTTAAATTTGAGATTTGCTGCTTATCGCAGTTTGTTTGGGAATCTTTCTGCAGGTTTTGAGTTTCAAGTTAATCAGAGTCTGATGGGGAGATATAAGAGCGATATTCTTCAGGCCAATGCTCAAACTTTAAGACTTGGACTTCTTCTTAAATATTCAATCCCTACACTAAGATGAAGGTAAAAAGATTTTTAACACTGATCATATTGGCACTTTCTTTTGGTGCTAATGCTCAAAGGATTGAACTTCTAACGGATAGTAGTTCTTCAACTTTTTATACGCGATTTGTAGTCCATAACGACTCGGTTTTATATGCACTTAGAACTGTGCATGAGGGAAATGAAAACGGTAAACTTATTATCAGTAGGAAGGTAGGGCCTGTTTTTTTGGATATTGATAGCATGCTCACCGAAACGGTGGATTTAAGAAACTTAAAAATTACAGAAGCTTTCTTCATTGATGAAACGATGTACATCATCGGTCCGAAAATTCGTAATAAGGCCAGCAATCAGCTTTACTCAGGTGCATTGAGCTGGAATAATGGCACCTTTGGATACCTTGATACTACTTTTTCTTGGTCATCTTTTGGAGCAGCTGAATTGAACGGCAACCTCATATTTACAAATACAGATGGGCAGTCTGATTCAATGATAATTTATAACCCAGACCTCAATCAGGGTTTTGAAGCATTTCGAAGAATAAAATCAAGCAGAGCGATAAAAATTGTGAATGACACCATTTTTATAATAGGTCAAACCTCTTTTAATGGTGACGAGAAGGTATATCAGATCTGGGCTAATCAGTTAATTGATTCTTTTGTCTTTAACTGTGATAGCGCTGCAGGTTTGATGCAATCCGGAGACTATGTAATTCACTCGTCCGGAGCTAATTCATTAATCACTTATCACAACGGAATAAAAGATGATTTAGAAGTACTTGGCAGTTCTTGTGATGTGATTGACGTAGAGAAGGTAGGTGATGATTGGTATGTGCTAAGCAGGGAGAGACTACAGAAGATTAGCTCATCAGAGACTCAAACTCAAATTTATAATATAGAGCAGAACTTCTATGGAGGATCAGGAGATTTGGTATTATTCGAAGGAGAACTTTATATCACAGGCAGATCTTCCGCCGGGAAATCTTTTATCGGAAAAGTTTTTCAAGAATCCGTTACTGAAATTTACGGACATTGCTTTTTCGATATAAACAAGAACTGTCTTTTTGATCTGGGCGATGTTCCTGCGGACAAATTTATTGGCCTGATAGATGAAGAAATTGGAACTCGTCCAAGCGTGGAAGGTTTTTATCAGCTTTTCATTTCTGAAGAAGGCAGCTATTCTATGACTTCGGAGTTAGGGGCAGGATATAGCAAAACTTGTGTGCTTGATACTGTGCCCTTTGATGTTGAAGGTGGAGATACCGCTTTTTTAGTTAATATTCCCCTTAGCCTTGAGCCTAATCCGCAAGAGTACCAATTGAGTTTAAGCTCGGGGATCGCGCGAAGGGGAGAAAGGCTAAACGTGAGACTCAGTGTGAAGAATGCATTGCCTGCTGATCTCGATTCGTTTCAAACCTATTTTTCTTTCGATTCTAACTTAAGCAATATCGCAGTTACGCGATCCTTTTCTCCTATTAAGTCGGGGTATCGTTTTTCAAGCCCGAATACCCTCGCCTACAAGGAGACCGATGATATTATTTTTTCTGCTGATGTTGATGAAACCATTTTTGAAGTAGGCGACACCTTACGTTTTATCTATAGTGCAGAACATATTGATCTCGATGCGAGCAATAATCAAGATACCTTGGTTTGTATTGTTCAAGGTCCTCACGATCCAAACCAGAAGGTGAGCTTCCCTTCAGGGGCAATAGCAAGTAATGTACGTAAAGTTCGCTATAAAATTGAGTTCCAGAACGAAGGGCCATCTTACGCTACTAAAGTGGTTATTGTAGATACTATTGATGCTCGCTTGCCACTCAAAGACATCCGAGTGGTGGGTACAAGTCATCCCCACAGCTATGAGCTAACCGTTAAGAATAATGTTTTAATATGGACCTTCAATCCCATCTATCTTCCGTCTAAATACGATGATGTTCAAGGATCAAAAGGATATGTTGAATACGATGCAAATCTCTTGTCTGACTTGAAAATAGGAGAAAGAATCATCAATAAGGCCTTCATTTATTTCGACTATGAAGACCCGATAGTGACCAATGACGCCATCATTTACATCGACTCAATTCCACCTCGCGATACACAGGGAACTTCAAGCGAATGGATTTTTATTTATCCAAACCCAAGCAATGGTGATTTTACTTTAGTCTCTCGTTCTCAAGTGATTGAAGAAATTGAAATATTCGACTTAAACGGTAAATTAGTGGAAACTGTTTTACTTCAACCGGAAGCCAAATTAGAAGTTTCTCTACCTTGGTTGAGTCCCGGTATGTATATTCTCCGCAGCGACAATGGTAAAATCAGTAAATTCATCAAGCAATAAAAAACCCCGGCTAAGCCAGGGTTACTTTTAGACTAATTGATGAATTACAAGTTTCGTATAAGTTCGTCTAGATCTTCTTCCGATATCTTGGTAAGCTCTTCAAACTCTTCCAGGTGGTTGGGCCCGGTTGTGGACGATCTAAAACCATAGTAAAGTTCTCCATCCAGAACGGCTACAACCAGAAACTTAACATCCCATCCTTCGGGTATATTGTAATTTCCTGAGTTAAATTCATTTCCGGGAACTTGAAATAATCCCACTACTGATCTCTCTTCAAAAATCATATACACTTTAGTTCCGGCTACTACGTATTCTTCCGGAATGATAACCCTCACGGGATCGCCTGTTGGAGCATTGTAGAAACGATCTAAGTTACACCAGGATAGAAAGCTGAGGTTTAACTGGTAGTACTTCTGAGAGGAATCAATTACAACACTTGAGTCAGGAACTGTGTCAGTTACCCAGTTAATGCTAGGTTGATCGTCGCTCCCGGAAGTTTCAATTCCGCGAAATATTTGCATGTCGGATTTAAGGTCAGCTGAGGGCACGTTCACTTGATATGAACCCGACATATACAGTTCTTGTGATCCGGAGCTCGCCTGAATATTGAACATCGCTCCAGATTCTAATATTTCATTGTTTGAGACCGTGGTTACTCCCGAGAAAATCATATCGGCTTTTGAGTTGTATTCCGTTAACTCAATCTTTACATCCTTATTTACAATAGCCTGTGTATTGATCGATCTAAAAGTGTTGGGAAAGAATTTGTAGGTGATTCCGTTCTCGGAGGTGATTAACTGTGAAGTAGTGAGGTCTAAAGTAAACTCTTGCACTTGAGGAGCTTTGCTGTTTAAAAATTCAACACCACTGGCAAAATCAGTATGAAATTGCGATTGGGGCGGTGTGCTTGTCTTTTCAGTGCAATTGCTTAGTCCGATGAGGGCCAGAATGCACAAACTTTGTGTTAAAATGTTGCTACGTTTTTTCATAATCTTTTCTCTTGGACGCAGAGGAATTAAGAATGTTGAGTGGCTTTTCTGATTTTATTTCATTTTCCTGAATTTTCGGGCCAATTTTGCCGACGATTTATCATGCTTCAGATTCAGGACATACGAAATAATCTCGACGAGATTTCAGGGCGACTTTCAAAAAGAGGACAAGACTTTTCTTCTTTGCTTAAAACTGCTATTGAGAAAGATGATGTAAGAAAAGAGACTCAGACTGAGCTCGATTCTTATCTAGCAGAAATTAATCAGGCTTCCAAACAAATTGGAGCTCTGTACAAAGAAGGAAAAAGAGAGGAAGCAGATCAGCTCAAAGAAAAAGTAAGCGAGTTAAAGTCGAAAACTAAAGATTTAGATGAGAAGTTAAAAGCTGCTGAATTAGAAGTTTATAATGTATTAACTCAGATTCCAAATGCCCCAGGGGTGAATGTTCCGGCAGGAAAATCAGAGAACGACAATAAAATTATGTCAACTCATGGTGAGGCACCGGTTTTGTCTCAAAACCTACCTCATTGGGAACTGGCGTCGAAGTATGATTTAATCGATTTTGAACTTGGTGTTAAGATAACAGGAGCCGGATTTCCGGTGTATAAGGGAAAAGGTGCTCGTCTGCAAAGAGCCTTGATAAACTGGTTTTTAGACCGTGCAAGAGATGAAGGTTTTGAGGAAGTTTTACCACCTATTTTGGTGAATGAAGACAGTGGTTTTGGCACAGGTCAGTTGCCGGATAAAGAAGGACAAATGTATCATGTAACGGGTGATAATTTGTATGTGATACCCACTGCAGAAGTTCCGATTACCAATATGTACCGCGATGTAATTTTGAATAGCTCTGATTTACCTATTAAAAATTGTGGATATACTCCTTGTTTTAGAAGGGAAGCCGGATCTTATGGTAAAGATGTTCGGGGATTGAATCGCTTGCACCAATTTGATAAGGTTGAAATCGTTCAAATTGTGAATCCCAAAGAATCGTATGATGTATTAGAGTCAATGCAGAAATACGTGCAGTCTTTGCTGCGCGATTTAGGATTGCACTACAGAGTCTTGTTATTATGCGGTGGCGACACCGGTTTTGCGTCAGCCATGACCTATGATATGGAAGTTTGGAGTGCGGCTCAGGAACGATGGTTGGAAGTAAGTTCAGTGTCTAATTTCGAAAGCTTTCAGGCCAATAGATTGAAGTTGAGAGTAAAGGATGAAGAAGGAAATAAGGTTCTTGCTCATACTCTCAATGGAAGTGCTCTTGCATTACCTCGAATTTTGGCTGCATTGCTCGAAAACAACCAATCTGAAGAAGGAATAAGAGTTCCGGAAGTACTTGTGCCATATTGTGGCTTTGACCTGATCTCGTAATCTTAACAGGATCGAATCAAATATTCTTGTACTTTTGAATTCCTTTTGAAATCGAGTATAAGATATTCAGCAACGCTTCTCGGACTATTTTGTTTACTGGCTGTTCATGCTCAGTTGCCTATGCCATGTGTTGATTCCAATCGAATCACACCCACTTTTCAATGTGGTGCGAATGAATTTAGGCCGGTATGTGCATGCAATCAAACCACCTACTTAAACGAATGTGAATCGTACAACAGAAATGGAATTAATACCATTCTGTACAACGGTGTTTGTCAAAACGACCTGTTCTTTTTTGAGTGTTGGCCGGTTCCTGCCTACGATCATATTGACTTTCATTTGCAGGTTGCAAGCGATCAAAGTGGTCCGGCAACAATCCAGATTTATGATTCTTACGGGCATTTAGTGTTCTTTAGAAATATCACATCTGTACCGGATGACTTTGCATACATAGAGACGATCTATCTCTCGGGGATGAAAACGGGAATGTACGTGGTGTATGTGAATATGGGGCGGGTTTTTAAATACCAAAAGATCATGAAATACACTGCAGGATAATGAGACTAGAAGTAATACATACAGGAAACTTTATGTTGGATGGAGGCGCGATGTTTGGAACGGTTCCCAAAAGCATCTGGAACAAACTCAATCCGGCAGACGAAAGAAACATGTGCAACTGGGCCATGCGTTGTCTTTTGATTGAAGACGGAAATCGGCTGATCTTAATTGATAATGGCATAGGCGATAAGCAAAGTGAGAAGTTCTTTGGCTACTATTATCTCAATGGGCCTCACAGCTTGAGAGATTCACTTCACAAAGCCGGTGTTGATTTTAAAGATATTACAGATGTCGTGCTTACACATTTGCACTTCGACCACTGTGGCGGGAGTGTAGCATATAACACAGCAAAAGAACAATATGAATTATGCTTCCCCAATGCAAATTATTGGGTTCACCCCGATCACTGGGAGCATGCCTTAGACTCCAATCCAAGAGAAAAAGCATCTTTTCTTTCTGAGAATATTGAGCCCATTAAGGAACTTGGTCACCTCAGATTTCTGGGTCCTGACCTTCAAATTACCGAAAATATTGACGCTATTGTAGCTCAAGGACATACCGAATCTATGATTTGCCCTCGTATCAATTACAATGGAAAAACTCTGGTGTTTATGGCCGATTTGATACCCTCAACCGGTCATGTAAGACCGAATTACGTTATGGGCTATGATATTAGACCCCTTGATACCATGAGAGAACGAGGAGCATTCTTGGAACAGGCTATAAAAAATGACTACACCTTGTTTTTTGAGCATGATTTGAATGTGGAATGTGGTACTATTGCCCAAACCGAAAGAGGATACGGATTAAACGAGACCTTCTCATTAAAGGAATTCATTTAAAATGGAAAGTCAATTTGATAATGCACTGGAATATCACGCTAATGGTAGACCGGGAAAGATAGAGGTAATACCAACTAAACCTACTCAGACTAAGCGAGATTTGAGTTTGGCGTATTCACCCGGCGTAGCCGAACCATGTAAGAAAATTGCAGATAATAAAGCCGATGTCTATAAATACACAGCCAAGGGAAACCTGGTTGCAGTAATCTCTAATGGTACTGCGGTTTTAGGTTTGGGAGACATTGGCCCGGAAGCTTCTAAGCCGGTAATGGAAGGTAAAGGAGTACTATTCAAGATATTCGCTGATATTGATGTATTCGACATTGAATTAGACGCGAAAGATCCCGAGTTATTCATTCAAACTGTCAAGGCATTAGAACCCACTTTTGGTGGAATAAACCTAGAAGACATTAAAGCTCCGGAGAGTTTTGAAATTGAAACTCGCTTGAAGAAAGAGCTTAATATTCCCATCATGCACGATGATCAGCACGGAACTGCAATTATTTCCGGTGCGGGATTACTCAATGCTCTGGAACTTGCAGAGAAGAAGATCGATGAAGTTCGCATGGTGGTAAATGGCGCTGGTGCTAGTGCTATTGCCTGCGGTAGACTCTTTGTTTCACTTGGCGTGAAGAAAGAGAATCTGATAATGCTCGACAGTAAAGGCGTGATCAGAAAAGACCGAGGTGAACTAGAGCCGAACAAGGCATTTTTTGCAACGGAGCAAGATTATCATCAGTTAGAAGATGCAATGAAAGGTGCCGATGTATTTATCGGCCTCTCCAAGGCAGATGTATTGTCTGTAGACATGATTAAAAGCATGGCAGACAATCCCATTGTGTTTGCACTTGCCAACCCGGACCCTGAAATCGCATATGATTTAGCAATTACTGCCAGGGAGGATATCATACTTGCTACCGGTAGATCAGATCATCCTAACCAAGTAAACAATGTATTGGGTTTTCCCTTCATTTTTAGAGGTGCTTTAGATGTTAGAGCTACAAGTATCAATGAAGCTATGAAACTCGCTGCGGTTCATGCTCTTGCAGACCTGGCGAAAGAAACTGTGCCTGATGTAGTTCTAATTGCTTACAATGAGCCGGATATGAGTTTTGGAAGAAAGTATATCATACCAAAACCATTAGATCCGCGCTTAATTACGAAAGTAGCACCGGCAGTTGCCAAAGCTGCTATTGAGAGCGGCGTGGCGCAGGCTGATATCACAGACTGGGATGCCTACAAGGAGCATTTAAGAGGAAGGCTCGGGCTTGATAATAGATTCTTGAGAAGCCTGGCAATGCGAGCTAAACAGAATCCAATGAAGGTGGTGTTCGGCGAAGCAGATCGCTTAAAAATATTAAAAGCAGCTCATCTGGCAAAAGAAGAGGGAACTTGTGAGCCTATTTTGTTAGGGCACGAATCTGTTGTTCGTAAGATGATTGAAGATAATCACCTAAATTTAGGTGACTGCCAGATTATCGATCCTACGAAAGAGGAAGAGAAACAAGTTGAATACGGCAAGATATACTTTGAAAGAAGAGGTAGAAGAGGAGTAACCGAATTTGAAGCTGTAAAATGCATGAGGCAGCGTAACTATTACGGTGCAATGATGGTGGAGCAAGCGGAGGCCGATGCTTTTATCTCCGGCTTGAGTAGAAACTATCCGAATACTATCAGACCTGCATTGGAAATTATAGGTAGAGAAGAAGGAATTACAAAAGTGGCGGGGATGTATATAATTACATCTAAGCGCGGTCCTCTGTTTTTTGCCGATACAACAGTGAACATAGATCCAAGTGTACAAGACTTGATTGATATTGTGAAATCGGTGCACAGAACAGTAACTAAACTCCAAGTTAAGCCTAGAATAGCCATGTTATCTTATAGCAATTTTGGCTCTGCAAAGGGCGCTACTGTGAGTAAGATGCAAGAAGCAGTGAAGTTTTTACACCAGCATCATCCGGAAATAATAGTGGATGGAGAAATGCAGGCCAATATGGCGCTCGATACTGATCTGAGACAGGAAGTCTTTCCATTTTGTAAGCTTGGAGGCGAGCAGGCAAATTGCTTCATTTTTCCCGGTTTAAATAGTGGAAATATTTCCTATAAAATGGTTCAGGAGCTAGGTATTGCTGAAGCTATCGGACCGGTTCTACTTGGTTTCAGGAAATCTGTACACGTACTGCAGTTAGGCAGTAGTGTGAGAGAAATCATGAACATGATCAATATAGCGGTAGTCGACGCACAGAGTAAACAAGGCTTGGTTTAACAATGGAAATTCTTGTAGTTGATACCGAGTCGGATTGGTATCAGAGAAGTTTAGAGCTCAGAAACGAGATTCTTAGAAAGCCTTTAAATCTCGATATCTCGAATGAAGATCTCAGCGATGAAGTGCATCAAGTGCATTTTGTTGCTATTGATGCAGAATCAGTTGTAGGTGTTGTTGTTCTTATCCCTAACTACACTGCCGACACAGGTAAATTGAGGCAAATGGCCACTTCAGAGCAAGTGAGAGGGAAAGGTTTCGGGAAAGCATTGGTAAAGTCGCTTGAGGAATATTGTGTTCAGCATGGGATGGAAGAAGTAGTTCTTCATGCACGGCATCATGCGGTTGGATTTTATAATGCACTGGGATATGAAGTCTGTTCGGAAGAATTTGAAGAAGTTGGAATTCCCCATTACAAGATGAGGAAGAAGCTTTAATCTATTATCTTTGGGATTATGGAAACAAATGTCTGCGGATGGTTCGAAATTCCCGTAGCGGATATGGATCGTGCTATAGGTTTTTACGAAAAAGTTTTGGGTCTCAAAGTAGAACGAAACAAGATGGAAACGATTGATATGGCGGTGTTTCCTCATCGCCCCAATGGCTACGGTACAGGTGGCGCATTAGTTTATAATCCTGAGTTTTATAGACCCTCAATGGAGGGTAGTTTAGTTTACCTATCCTCGGGAAGCGGAGTATTAAAGGATGACCAAAAGTTGGTTGAATCCTTAGGAGGTGAAGTGTTAATTCCACCCCGGCAAATCTCTCCAGATCACGGTTCGATGATGATTGTTAAAGATTTAGAAGGGAATAGAGTAGCAATTCACTCTAATGAGTAGTGCGTTTTCGATAAAAGATCCAAGCAATTGCGATAATTAGTAATCCTGGAATTCCAATCCATACGATTTCACTTTGAATTACTTGTAAGCCTCGTTCTCCAAAAAAGCGATCAATGCCAATGGGGCTAACTTTAATCGGCCTAAAAGGCAAAAAGAATCGTTCGTTATTCAAGGGCGAAAAGAATGCTATACCTCGCCCTCCGGTGGTCATCGCATCTAGTATGCCATGTGATACCGTGCAAAAGAAGAAGTAAATCCAGAGCACAACTTTAGGCTTTGACTTGAAGAAAAAAGTAATCAGACTCGCTAAAAGTATGGCAAATAATATCGAGTGGGTAAAACCTCGATGTCCCCAAAAGCTTTCATAGGGTATTCCAAAGCTAAAACTGATTACATCTGCATCCGGAATAATGGCACAAAACATACCCCAAAGCCACACTTTTCTATCGCGCAGCACATTAGGCAAAACCCTATTAAAGGCGAAGGCAAGAAAACCGTGTCCAAACGCTGAAGCCATTATTCTTTAAATTTTAATCCTACTTGTTTTAACTCAAGTTCTAATTTTGGTATAGAAGAGGGCCCAAAGCCATGAAGGTCTAGTAGCTCCTTTGCAGTCCATAAACTTAACTCTTGTAAAGTGTTGATATTAGCGTTTAATAGAGCGCGTTGTGCAGGTTTGCTCAGTTTTTTCATGAAGTCCACTCCATCTTTGCTCTGCTCACAAATAGGGCAGACCGGGCAATCAGAACTCTTATAATACTCATGTCCATTCTCACAAATTCTTAAGCTTTTCATGGCTTTGCAAAGTTGCATTGGATTTTTATATAAACTTGTATAGACCATTTGTAAGTTGGAGTTTTCGTTTATGAATTTAATTGGCCCTTGTTTAAATTGTCAGCAGAATGTCTGCGCAAATGCCTTTAACTTGGTGCAATAACGCTATGAAAAAGATTTTGATTCTTTCTTTAATGTTTCTATCTATTCTGTCTTTTGCTCAGGAAAGAGAAGTAGAAGCGGAAAAGCTATATCTCTGTACAGACCGATATTATTATGCTCCGGGAGATCAATTGAATTACTCCGTTTTTCTTGTGGGGGATGATGATTTTAGAAATACCCCTCAGCATTCTGTGAAAGTGTGGTTAGAAGATCCTAAGGGAAAAGAAGTATTTATAAAATACCATCAATTTCAAAGCCGTGATGTAATTGGGTACTTCTTGCTTCCTAGCCAAGGTGGACTTTATACTTTAAAAGGTGTGAGTGTTCATCAAATGAATGAAAAACCAACTCAGGTTTTTAGCAAAGAGATTTATATTCAAGAGTACAACATTTCAAAGTTGTTTGTTCAAACTCAAATTAGGAAAAACTTTTACGAGGCAGCAGATACATTTAAAGCAGATCTTGCCTTACTGCATGCTGGAAATCAGAAACTAAAGGCACACCTTTATAAGTATGAACTGGTGTACGAAGGAGACGTGATCAAAAGCGGAGCTGCTACAACCGACTTTCACGGAGATGCATTAATCAAATTTGCTATGCCGAGCACTTCAGGAGATGAGAGAAAGGCCTACCTGAATGTGAGCACAGTCTATGAAGGACGAACTTTTTCAAAGCAGGTTTCATTCGATGTAAAACCATTGGAGCTGATATTCTCCGTGCATTATACTACCGGACTTCAGGGGTATCAAATCGGTATGAATAATCGAATTGTGGTTAAGGGGAGAGATGTGTTTGAGAACGATAGAGACTTTTCAATCGCATTGAAAGACAGTAAAGGGAAAATTGTGAAGTCGGTTTCATCCATACATAAAGGAATGGCGGTGATAGAATGGGTGCCACAAGCCGGTTTGAACTACGAGCTTGAATATCTAGATAAAACGGCTGTTAAACTTGAACCTGCACGAGCGGCAGCTCCCGGAATCGTGATTAAAAAATTTGAGGGAGGACATTCCATCGCTTTAAATCGGGTTTCAGACGAAGATGTAGTGATGTACATCAGTTCACGAGGTAAAGTTTTAAAAGATATAATCATTCCTGCCAATAATGAATTAGAACCAATATTACTTAAAGATAATGAGTATCAAGGTGTTATTGGAGTTGCGGTTTATTATTCTAAGGAACTAAGTCAACCCTTTGCTAAAAGATTGTATTTCTCGGGTTATAAGAGTCTCTTTATTGATGAGCACGTTTCCCTTTACGACCATAATGTAGTTCGGGGTTCAAGTCAAATTCTTACTGTTGATTTTCCGGATAAACAATCGGGTATATACTCTGTAAGTGTTATCTCGGAAAACAACCTACAACAGATTAAGGATCATAATCACAATGTATTAAGTTGGATGTATTTAGGGGCAGAAGTGGATGTCAATATTGAGGATCCACAAGACTATTTTGATCCCAAGTCTGTAGATGCAGAGCAACATTTGGAACTTTTAATGCAAACCCTCTCGGGTTCTTGGAGAAGATCTTATGCGAGTGGAAGGGTTCAGCTTCGAAATGATGTCGAATACTCTGCTAGTCCTTTGTTTCTATCCGGGACCTTAAGAATGTGGGGAGATCCGGTGGATGAGGTATCGGTTAAGATTAAAAACAGTTCCATTTCGACCATAACAGAGAATGGGTATTTTGAAATGGAAGTACCCAGAAGTATGGCCAATTCCATTGTGCTTGAAATTCAAAAAGGCCTTGAAAAGATGGAATATAATCATGTGCGGGTAAACGATTTACTCTTTTCAGATTCTGGAAAGTTTCATATGCGAAAGATAGATACGCTCATGGTTTTTAATGATCAACCCTTCATTGATGAAGATTACGGTGAAGAACTGGCCATCTTTCAACCTGCAGTAGAAGAAGAACCTGAAGAAGTTGGAAGAACCGAAAACAGCACAACTTCTTTCTCCGGTGCTAGAGTTGATGCGAATAGAGTCACTATAACCAGTGAGGAAATATCAGCGATGCCGTCAAGAAGCTTAAACAGCATTGCTTCGGTTTCTGTGATGTCAACTGCTCCATATTATTATACATGGGAGCATAATTATAGCTATAATGAGCGTCAACACCTGTGGGGTTATGCTGAGCCATTTTATGTTAATATTAACTACGACCAAACCCAGAATAGGAATAAATATAGATACTGGAGACCAAACCAGTCCTTGGGCCTTAATAATAGCTCTGAGTATTGGTATCCTGATGTTAGACCGAATGAAGAAGGAGATATTAATCTCAACTTCAGTACCATTCAAATGTCGGGTGGATACCGAGTTTTAATTGAGGGAGTGGATCAGAACGGAAATGCATATGCCGCTGCTAAGTATTTTAATGTCAAGGAAATGGTTGAAGTAGAAGTGAATTTCCCCAAAAACCTTGCAGTAAATGATGAAGTTCAGATCCCGGTAAAGATCAGAAACAATCAAGAATCGATGTTGGTATCGAGTATTGATTTTAATGGGAAAACTACTAGAATTTACTTAGCTGCTGATACCTTTCAATGGTTTTATTTGCCTTATAATCCGGGATTGGAGGCAGAAGATCAGTACCTCACTTTAACAGCAGTTGGACAGCAATTTAACCAAGTTGTAAAGGTTGAAGAATTTGCCTTACGACAAACCGCGTCCATCTTCGGACGCAAGGATGCTGAACTACTACTGGACTTAAGAAGTATGGTCCCAGGTACCTTAGAAGCTGAGTTTAAAGTTTATCCTGAATTTGATAAATCTTTTTTACAGGCCATTGAAGGGATGATTCACATGCCCGGTGGATGTTTTGAGCAGGTTTCTTCAAGAAACTATCCCAATATCGTAGCTCTCATGGTGCTGAATGCTCTTAATGCGGTAAAAGATGATTTTAGGGAAAAGATCAATAAATACCTGAGAGAAGGATACAATAAACTTACCGGTTACGAAACTAGAGGAGGTGGATTTGAGTGGTATGGAAGAGGTAGGGGCCATGAGTCGCTTACCGCATATGGTTTGTTGCAGTTTCATCTCATGAAAGGACAAGGGTTTGATGTGGATGAGAAAATGATGGAGCGAAATATGGAGTGGTTATTGGATCAAAGAGATGCCCAAGGTGGGTTTAACTTTAATACCGGAATGTATGGGTTTTCTTCGGCCTCTTATGAAGTGAATAATGCCTATATCACAGGGGTTCTATCTAGAATTAGTGATATCAATCTAGATCAGGAAATATCAGCCATAAAACGCGATTTGAAATCAAATTTTGATGCCTATAAAATGGCCTTGCTTGTTCAAGTTCTTCAAAATAGAGGTGCTGATGAAAAAGCAGATAAGTACTTAGCGCAGCTGGAAGACCATATTTTAAAGCAAAACTTCAAAAATCTGACAGCTAAGCATTCCGTAATGAGATCAACCGGTGCTTCACTTGATGTTGAGATTTTGGCACTTACTTTAATGTGTCAGGATAGGTCAGGAGAGGATAAATTTACCATCCAATTGATTGATGAACTTTTGAGTCGACAACAAGGTGCGGGGCGTTTTGGGAATACACAAGCAACGGCCTTAACTCTAGAAGCCCTTTCCTATTACTTGTTTAGCACCAAGTACGACAACCACTATGAGTTTCAAGTGGGAGTGAATAATAGTACTCGAAATCTGGATTGGTATTTTGAAAGAGGAGATGAGGTTTATTCGCTAGACGATATGGTCCAGGACTCCGGAATGATTAAGGTGAAGTTAAACCACCAAGAGGAGAGTGTACCTGCGAGTTTAGTTTTCACTTGGATCGATAGATATGAAAGTGTGGAGCATGATGAAATTTCTTTTGATGTTTCTTTCGATAAGGAAGAGTACAAACTGGGAGAAAGTGGCAGACTCAATATCGTATTGCGAAACTTGGAAAATAATCCCAGGTCACAAATGGTAGCAGAGGTAAATTTACCGGGTGGGGTGACCGCAAATACAGAAGAATTACGGCAACTGATAAAGGATGGAACAATATCCTACTATGAGGTTTTTGGATCTAAAATTTATCTCTACATCCTAGAGATGGGTCCTAAGCAGGAGATTAATTTTAATTTAAGCATCACAGCTTCAATGCCCGGGAAGTATAGAAGTAAACCCGATCATTTTATGGATTACTATCAACCTGAAGTGAGTGCGAAACAAGTTTCACAATTAATAACGATTAAGCCTTGAGAATAGCAGGAGCACTTCTAATACTATTGAGTATGGGCTTTCTTGTGAATGCTCAGATGAATTCTTACCAGCGCTATCATCAGACTTTATTTGATGAAATTTCACCAATAGGCTATAATCACTTCGCAGATTTGAAAGGCTTTGGCGCTGATTTAGTAATGAATTTACCTATTGAACACAACATAAGTCAGTGGAATAATGATGACATATCCAGAAACATGCATAGCACGGATTTCTTTTACAATGATTATACCCGTGGAAAGGTGGCTTTAAGTAATAGCTCTCTTTACGGGAGCTTAGCAAGTGTAGCATTGCGCTATCCCGGCTATTATCGCTCTTATGGAGGATCAAGACTTAATTGGAATGTAAAGGCAAATATGAATTATGGATTCCAAGACAATGTGATTAATGTCAAAAACGAAAGAGTAGATCGATCACAAGTGCTTCAGAATTATGAATTCAGGACATTTCTTGGAAAAAATAATTGGTCGGTAGAAGCTGATTATTTATATCTCCAACGTCGGCAGGAATCCTTTATAGGAGACCTAGACTATTACAGTAACATTTGGACTCAAGTTATTCACGGTCTTGGTCGATATAAAATTACACCTAACCAAGATTTGACTTTGAACTTCAGTCGTCAAAGCTCATCTGGCAATGAGTCTATTGATACGGTAAGTTCATGGGCAGAAAACACCTTTCATTATGACGAGTACCAGCAATTCACTGATGTTTATGCGCGATATGATTTACGAAGAGAAGATGAACGTGTACAATTCAACTTGATCTATGAAAATGTCTTTCGTGAGGCTCTAGATACAATGTCGGAAAACAGATATGGAGCTAAAATATCCCTTGATAAAAAGTGGGGTGATGTATCCTTCAATTTCAATATGCGATCTCGGTATTTTACGGAAAATGGGTTTAAACATGAACCCGGGATACGACTAAACTATAATGGGAAGATCAAGGATAGCAGAAAGTTGAGGATAGGACTTAATATGCAGAGAGAAGTAATGAACAATAACCGTGGGTACTATTTATTTACTCGAAAGAACGATCTGCAGCGCAATATCTATTTGTTAGAAAAAGAATCAGCAAGCATTTTTGGCAGCCTCAATTTGTTGGAAGCGCTATCTCTTAACATTAACTCGACTTATGAAAATTGGAAATCACCTGCCGGTTTCGCTTTTGAAGAGGAACTTACAGATGAGGCAAGAATGATTAGAACCAGGTTCAGTTTGAACAAAGAAAGAAGGAACGGCTTGCTCAGCTCAAGACTTGATTATATCTATACGAAGACATTTGCCGGACTCGATAATTTGATTCCTGAACATGAAGGCGCCTTAATAATAACGAGTAAGAAGGTGTCTAATCCCGTGTATCATAATCTATGGTTCTCCTATTCCAACATGAGTTTCAGTCTGGAAGAACATTTCCGATCCGAAAGTAATTTGATCTTTTTCGGTGATGAAGCGCGGATGCAAACCGTTGATATTCCCGGTTTATTCTTTACAGATTTCCACGTTGAGTTTTCACTCTCTAAGGACCAATCGTATCGATATAGAAATGAGTTGAGCTTGAAATTTAGTGCTTTAAATATTTTTGGATTTAATCAGATCAAAGACTTTAGAGAATTATCGGTAGGACCTTTCGTGCAAACAAAGTTTATGAGGTATGAGCCACAGATGTTGTTTAAGCTTCAATATAAAATTTAGGCACTGAATTCATCAAAGGAGAAATAAAATATTGACCTTTGAGGCTTGAATAAGATTGAAGCGCTGAAATCTATTGCAGAAATAAAGGAGATGTCTGAAAATGAATTAATTGCATTTTCGGAGCAGGTCAGAACCTTTTTTATTGAAACCATTTTACAGAATGGCGGACATTTTAGCGCCAATCTCGGAGTAGTAGAGCTTACTTTAGCGTTGCTTAAAAGCTTTGATTTTCAGAAGGATAAGCTGGTCTGGGATGTAGGTCATCAATCCTACATTTACAAACTACTCACAGATCGTTTTGATCAGTTTAGCAGCATAAGAAATAAAGGTGGTTTGAGCGGTTTTCCTAAAATGGAGGAAAGTTCCTATGATCATTTTGGTACAGGACACAGTTCAACTTCAATATCCGCGATTTTAGGCTACGCCGAATCCGCTTACATCAGCAGAAATAAAAGAAAACACATAGCAGTTATTGGCGATGGTAGTTTGAGCGGTGGGATGGCTTTTGAAGCCTTGAACAATTTGGGTAAGTCGAAAGCAGACGTATTAGTTATTGTAAATGACAATAAGATGGGGATCGATCCAAATACGGGCGCAATGACCCACCATCTTTCTGAAATCGAAGCTGCAGATCCCAATATTTTTGAAAATTTGGGATTGTTTTATAAAGGACCGATTGATGGTCATGACATCGGAGCTTTGCTTTCTTCGCTCTCTGAACTAGAGAAAAGGGAAGGGCCTAAAATTCTCCATATTAAAACGATCAAAGGCAAGGGCTATGAGCCTGCTGAGCGCGAGCAAACCAAATGGCATAGCGTTAAATATGTGAAGATTGAACCGGGTAGAAAACCTGATGAGCCCAAGCCGGAGCGCATTCAAGATGTGTTTGGGAATAAACTATTGGAATTAGCACAACGCGATGAAAGGGTGATAGGAATAACACCTGCTATGCCTAGCGGTAGTTCCATGAAGATTATGATGGAGGCTTTTCCAAATCGAGTTTTTGATGTTGGAATTGCAGAGCAACATGCCGTAACCTTTGCTGCCGGACTCGCTTTAGACGGGAAACGACCTTTTTGTCATATCTATTCCTCTTTCGCTCAAAGGGCCTATGATCAGATCATTCACGATGTAGCACTTCAAAAAATTCCGGTAATATTTTGTTTGGATAGGGCAGGTTTAGCAGGCGAAGATGGACCCACGCATCACGGAGTTTTTGACCTTGCATACTTGAATCCAATCCCAAACCTTGTAATTCTGGCACCAATGGATGCGCAGGAGTTGGAGGATATGATGGAATGGGCATACTCTTATGAAGAAGGTCCTGTGGTGATTCGATATCCCAAAGGGGATCAAGTGAGAATGCCAAGAAGTTCTGAATCAATCGAGCTTGGGAAACCCCGTTGGATTCAGAAAGGGAAAGAAAACATAGTGTTAAGCTTGGGAACGGTAGGAAATGAGGTAAGCGAAGCACTTCAAGATAATGAGCTTAATAATTGGTCTCATGTAGATCTTCGATTTTTAAAGACTTTAGATAAAAAAGTGATTCGGGAGATATTCTCAGATTACAAAAGAATTGTGACAATTGAAGATGGAGTGCTGAGCGGTGGTCTAGCTTCTGTTATTTCATCCTATGCAGCCGAAATGAAGTACAAAGGTGAAATAGAATCACTGGGAATTCCCGATGAATTTAGTCCTCATGGAAGTATTGAAGAGTTGAAACTGCTCTACGGATTGGATTCAGAATCTATTTCAAATCACCTTAAAAAATAAAGGCAAGGACTCTCGCCCTTGCCCTCGACATAGACTAGTTAATTTTCTTAGTGGCGGACTACGATCTTTCTGCTTTCCACTTGACCGCTGTGAAATTTCAGTTTTAGGAAGTAAATCCCTCCTTCAATATCATAGGTAGGTATTTGTGGGTTTAAATTTTCTAAACTATTTACCTTTTTCACTAATTGGCCATTCATATCGTATACTTCAACAGTAGAAACTGCCATATTCGACTGAATATTAAGGTGGTTATTGGCAGGTACAGGGAATATTCTGAAATCTGCTATTGGTAAATTAGGTAGACTATTAGTAGTTTGGTAGATGTAATCAAACTTAAACTGGTTGGTCCAATTGCCGCTACCGGCATAAATCTGGTTGATTTCATAGTCGGTATCACCATCATTATCATAAGTTATTTGAGTTCTATTGTTAGGGAACCATGCTTGTGAAGCCTGACTCCATTGAGAAGTTACTATTGAGTCTCTTTTGCCATCTGCGTTATAGCCGTAATCATATCTCAAATAAGTGAGATACACTCCTCCTGAGGGATTCCAGTAATCCGTAATTTCATGAGTAAGTTGGTCGCTTCCATTGTAGTGGTAATGTGTTCTTGCATTTAATGCCCAATTATTCGAACTCCATACATAAACATATTGAGTATCGATATCTCCCTTGGAGTTGTAAACAATATCAAATTTTGAGTATTTGAGGGTCATGCCGCCCTCGTAGGTTGTCTTACTAGAAACAAGCCCATCGTTATTAACTTCAGACACTTCTACAAATCCTGTATCCCAGTGTTGCGTATTTTTATTCCAGGTATAACTCACAATTCTAAAAAGGAAATCAACAGTGCTCGATCCAACTACTGTGGTAGCATAGGTATTGTGAATTTTAGTTTGCGGTATTACCGCCATTTCATTTTGATCGTAAGAATGAACTTCATATGTTTTTACTCTTCCTTGGGCATCTTCACGTATAAACTCTTGACGCACCATTATGGGGTTGCCGGAACTGATATTATTTTGTGTAATAACAGTCGAGTCACCGTTCAGGAAATATTCGTAATCTTCTTCTGCAACTTGTGACCAAGACCCGCTCCAAGCACTAATGTTGCGGCTATCTAAGGTCTTTTGGGCAAAAGCAATAAATGTAAAAATGGAAAGTGTTAATGTAAGTATTGTCTTAATCATGTAAATCTAATTTTCTTACATGACAAACCCATGACGTATAAAATACGTTGCGTGAGAGTTAAGAAAAATTAAAGATCCTTTGCTTGAGCAACTAGTTCCGCGAGGTCTAGCACTTCGACTTTGTCTTCAGAATTTTCGTGTTTAACACCATCTCCGAGCATAGTAGTGCAAAATGGGCAATTGGCAGAAATGATATTTGCACCTGTTGCAAGAGCCTCTTCCGTACGTTCAATATTTACCTCTTTTTTCCCTTCTTCTGCTTCTTTAAACATCTGAGCACCTCCGGCACCGCAGCAAAGTCCATTTTTTCTGCAGCGTTTCATCTCAACCAACTCGGCATCTAAAGCTTCAAGAATTCTTCTTGGAGCGTCATATACTCCATTGGCTCTGCCCAGATAGCAGCTGTCGTGATAGGTGATTTTTCTTCCTTTAAAAGCTCCTTCACCAAAAGTCAACTTGCCATCGTCTATCAACTCTTGAAGAAGTTGAGTGTGGTGCATTACTTCATATTTACCTCCTAATTCAGGGTATTCATTTTTAATGGTATTGAAGCAATGCGGACAGGTAGTTACGATTTTAGTAATTTCATATGCATTCAGCGTAGCGATATTGGCCATTGCTTGCATCTGAAATAAAAATTCGTTTCCTGCTCTTTTCGCAGGGTCGCCGGTACAGGTTTCTTCCGTGCCTAAAATGGCATATTTTATACCGGTATGATGTAATATTTTAACAAAAGCTTTGGTGATTTTCTGTGCGCGTTCATCAAAACTTCCGGCACATCCTACCCAAAATAATATATCCGGCTTCTCGCCTTGAGCCACCATTTCAGCAACTGTTGGTACTTTTATTCCTTCGCTCATATTTCCTTGGTCCAGTTAGCGCGATCGGCAGGAGAGAATTGCCATGGCGCCTGATTGTTTTCAATGTTAGTATTCATCATATTCAACTCGTTGGGAGCTTCTGCTTTTTCCATCACAAGGTATTGTCTCATACCGTAAATGATCTCAACGGGGTTGATATTCACAGGGCAAGCTTCAACACATGCATTACATGTAGTACAAGCCCAAAGTTCTTCTTTGCTTATTAAGTCGTGGAGTGAGCTTCCATCGTGGTATTCAGAACCTAATCTGTCTTTTTCTTTTCCAAGCTGCTCCGCTCTATCACGAGTATCCATCATGATCTTACGCGGAGATAGTTTTTTGCCGGTGATATTGGCTGGACAAACAGAAGTACATCTACCACATTCTGTACAGGTGTATGCATCGAGCATGTTCTTCCAGGTGAGATCGGTAACATCATTTACACCAAATTTCTCAGGTGGAGGTGCATTTGGATCTGCCGATGAAGGGTCGAGCATGAGTTTTACTTCATTGGTCACCTCCGGCATATTGCTGAACTCACCTGCAGGTTGGAGTCGTGAGTAATAGGTGTTTGGGAATGCCAGGAAGATATGTAAATGCTTGCTGAAAGGGATGTAGTTCAGGAAAGCCAAAATTCCCAGGATATGTGCCCACCATAGAACACGTTCAAAAACGATAAGTGTGCTAATAGAAAAAGGCTCAAAAAATGGAACCAAGAATTGCGAAACCGGGAATGAACCCGCTGCAATGTAGTGGTCGGCACCTTTAGCTTGAAGTACTTGGTCGGCAGCATTCATTTTAAGGAGGGCGGCCATAAGTACAATTTCTATGAGCAGGATATAGGTGGCATCTTTAGAAGGCCAGCCTTTCATTTCTACAGAGTGAAAACGTGGTATTTTCTGAATCCATCTTCTGGTTAAGAAGAAAATGCAGGATAGCAGAACGAGTAGGGCTAGAATTTCGAAAAATCCTATGGCAACATCATACACCGGACCTAGAAAAGCGAGAACCCGGTGGGTTCCAAATATCCCATCAATCAGGATTTCGAGGACCTCAATGTTGATAAGAATAAAACCGACATAGATTAATATGTGCAGAATCCCTGCAATGGGTCGCACCACCATTTTTTGTTGGCCCAGCGCCACGCGGATCATGGTTTTCCAGCGTTCGGGTTTATTGTCGTTGATTTCTTTGTCTTTTCCGAGGAAGATATTTCTACGGATTCGTTTCACGGATTTGGTGAAGAAGAAAATTGCTACACCGAGTACGATTACGAAAAGAATTTGTTCTAGATATTGCATACAGGAAACGTCTCAAAATTAATAGAAATAATCCGATAGCCTAGATTGAAATTTTACTCAATTTTTTGTTGGTTATTGGAATGATATTATGTTATCTTCGCAGCCTCGTTTTTTGAAACAGAATTCAAGTCAAGTAATATCCAAACTTTTGGAACCTGTAAAATGGAGATAAGTTTGGTGCCCGCCTGACGGCAGGCAGGCTTGATATTTGAAATTTTACAAGCTTGGTGCGGTCAAGACGATTCTTACGATCTGCGATCTACAGAATGTCTCGATCCACATATTGTGAAATAAATTGGTGCGGTCAAGATGATTCTTACGATCTGCGATCTACAGAATGTCCTGAACACACACAAAAAGATAAAATTGGTGCGGTCAAGACGATTCTTACGATCTGCGATCTACAGAATGTCCTGAACACACACATAAAGATAAAATTGGTGCGGTATCCGCCAGCTGGCGGAAAAGGACTGAAAATCCCCACCCACAATTAGTAAATATCAAATGGTGCGGTAGCTCAGTTGGTAGAGCAAAGGACTGAAAATCCTTGTGTCGGCGGTTCGATCCCGCCCCACACCACAATACAGCATGAGCAGGAGATTCGAGCAAGAACGCAAATCTCCTGCTGTATTGCTCTCTTCACTCACTCTCAAACTCACACTCTTTCTTGATTTATCTTAGCAACGACTGCAACTCGTCATAGACCAGTTTCTGATATAAATCGACATTAAAATCCAGACAAAACGCTAGTTTTCGTCTGGACTTCTTTAATCTTAGCTCTGAATTCAACTCGTCATTGGACAAACTTGATATAAATCGACATTAAAATCCAGACAAAACGCTAGTTTTCGTCTGGACTTCTTTTATCTTAGCTCTGACTGCAACTCGTCATTGGACAAACTCGATATTAATCGACACTAAAATCCGGACAAAACGATAGTTTTCGTCCGGGCTCACACTGTTTCTTACTTAATCTTAGCTATGACTGCAAATCGTCATTAGACAATTTGATAGTTTTAACTAATCCCTCTACGGTCAGAAAACCGTAAAACCAAAGCACTCAAACCCACCTCATTTCAAAGAATTGTATCTTTACCCTGTGCAAGTCAAAATCTCTTTGCTTCTGTCTTTATTCCTTATCAGCGGTTGTGCTAAAGAAAGCATAGATGCCAATTTTGTAGATGACAACTGGCTGGTTACTTCCATGTTTTCACCACAAGGTGTTTTGCAAAACTCTCCAGAAGAGTACCCTGTAACGTTCAGTGAAGGGAATGTGACCATAAAATTGGAAGAAAATACAGCTTTTGGGACCTTCAATATTCCTCAGGAAGGCGATATTGAATTTAGCAGTTTAGGTAGTACCTTGAAGTGCTGCGACTCTAAATTTGCTGAGCAAGTAGTCCAGGTAATTCCAACGGTCACTTCTTATTACGTTAAGAAGGAACAACTCTACCTCGAAGGAGATCAGATTATTGTTTTGAGGAAGGAGTGATTCTTTCGAAAATGTTCTTCTTACTGCAATCATCTTATACCCCTATAGGAATCTAGAATCGCCAAAACTTTCCCTGCTTTCTACCTTTGAACAAAGCATTTTTATGAAGTTTAGCAAGCTTACCCTCTATACTCATGAGCTTCAGGCGGAAAAGGAATTCTATACTCAAACACTAGGACTGAACCTGCTTCAGGAATCTTTAGACTCATTTACTGTGCAAACGGGCTGGACCAAGATCACCTTCAAAGCATCAGATTCAACTCACCTTTATCACTACTGCTTTTTGATTCCTTCCAATAAACTGGAAGAGGCGATGGACTGGATTTCCTCTCGACACCAAATTCTACAACCCGAAGGACTGCCTAAATTCCATCATTTCGAAAATTGGAATGCCCATGCTTTTTATTTTAGAGATGGCTCCGGCAATATTGTGGAGTTTATCGCTCGTCACGATCTTCAGAATCAAGTAGAAACACCTTTCGATCAGAATCAAATTCTGGGACTCAACGAAATAGGAATGCCGGTTGATGATATAGAACTCGCAAATGAAAGACTAGGCAATACCCTAAATACTTCCTTTTGGAAGGGTGATCTTCATCGCTTCGGAACGCATGGAGATCAGGATGGAATTATCTTGCTTCCCAACCCCAAAAACAAATCGGAATGGTTTCCTACCATGGAGGAAATAAAGAAAGAGCCGTTTGACTTGGAAATGTCTGGAAATGAGACTCATATCTTAAGGTATAAAGCGGGTGATTTCACCCTGGATAAAGCGCTTTAGTCAAATTTGGATGCAACGATTTTTATTTATCGCATCTAAATTATAAAGAAGCGTTTATGAAATTTTGGATCCCCTTACTTTGTATTTTTATCTTTTATTCCGGTTTTGCGCATGCTCAATATGTCGCACCACAACATTCAAAAGGCACTTGCCTAGATTACTCGGATCCAAATAAACCCGGTACCGCAGATCTTACTCGATTCTATATTTATGACGCCGCTTATCACTTAGTTTATCATTCAGAATTAAGTAATCAAGACTGCGCAACTGCTACTGAAGATAGTTTTTACACTTATCTCGATGACGCTCCTTGTTACCTCAGTGCCGGAAGTGATTACTACATCGTGCTCGAACTTGATAATGAACTCGATCTTCGAAAAACGGCTTACCCGGGAATATGGGTAGATTTTGATAGAGATAGTACTTTCGGTTCCAATGAATTTCTCATTCCAGCAGGTGCCAAAGGTGAAATAAGTACAGAATGGGAACGGGCTTTTCATTTTACTGTGCCGGATTCTGTTGAAACCGGCTCAAGCAGAATGAGAATAAGGTCTTCTGTTGGCTATATCGATTCAAATTCTGCAAACACAACACTGATTTTCGGAGAAAGTATAGACCTAGAAGTCAATTTATTCGGGGGTAAGGATGTTTCCCTCGATTTCCAATTGCGCGATACGGGATTTCTGTACAGTTATATTGATGCGCTCAACGCCAATCCCAATTTTGATTATCGATACTTTTGGTATTTAGACGGAGTTTTTCATGATTCTACTGCCAGTTTTACATTTAGGTCGTTTGTTACAGGAGATTTAGAGGTGAAGTTAATTGCAATAGATTCAAATGGGCTCAAAGATTCAGTTTTAAAGTCGATTTATATAAGAACCCCAAATAAGGAAAGTGAAAATCTATTTACTACGAGCAGAAGGAAAGTTCCACTTTACGAGACCTTTGATCTCATCGATTTGAGCCCATCTTCTCAAGGCTCGCAATGGAAATTGATCAAAGGTGAAGATATCTTGATCGGACCTTACTCAGAATACATCAAGGGAGGCTATCGAAACATTTCAATTTATACCGGACTGGGTCCCGGATTTTTTACTGAACCGGGTTCTTGGGAGGTGTGCCTCCGTACGGCTAATTCATACCAGACCGATACACCTTGGACTTGTAAAAAAGACTATATCCAAGTTGAAGGGGATAGTGCAAAACCTTACGTAGAGCTAGTTGGTTCAGATACGATTTATCTCACCTACGGTGATATGTTTATTAGTCAAGGTGCCATTGGCCGAGATTACTGCGATGGAGATATTACGACACAAAATTGGGTATGGACCGATTTTGTTCAGGATAGTATCGATTGTTTTAAAGAAATCTGGCTCACAGTAGATAATTCAGTAAACATCTCAGATTCGGTGATTAGAACTATTTGTGTCGGACCGGATACAACATCACCAGTTCTGACCCTAGCCGGGCAGGATACCATGTATGTCGAAGTCGATCATGCTTGGACGGATCCCGGAGCTACTGCCTTTGACAATCTAGATGGAAATTTAGATCAGGAAATCACGGTTACCGGTGTGGTTGATACTTCAACTCTTGGCTATTATAATTTGCTATATGAAGTTTATGATAGCTTCGGAAATTACGCATCAGCTATTCGAGTTGTGATTGTGGGCGATACTACCTCACCCCAGATTCAAGCGGCAAATGGAGATACTGTCCTCCTCGAACGTGGTGATGTTTTTGAGGTGATTGATCATGTTTCACTTTCTGATAATTATACTTCTGACGATTACTTGGAGCAAAACTTCATTGTTATTAATAACGATGTAGACACATCAACAATTGGGTTTTATGAAGTGCAAATGATAGTGCAAGATTCAGTAGGCAATTGGAGTGATACTTTAACTCTAATTGTGCAAGTAAGAGAGCCTGCTTCTATTTTGAATATTCGCTCTTATATCTCCATTTATCCATCTCCTACACGAGATTTTATCACCATAGAGAAATTGGGATTGAATGAGCGTAATAGCTTCGAAATAGTAAACTCTTTAGGTGAAAGAGTACAATCAGGTGAACTAAATCAGACCAGGACAAGAATAGATCTCAGGGCATTATCCCCCGGCATTTATTTTGTGAAATTAGATGGGGTGGAAGGGGTGCTTCGAATAGTAGTATTATAAATGCTTCCTCCCAATCTCAATAATGGTGTTCTGTAATTTTTCAGATTCAGAATTGAAAATGAAGAAGGCTCAGCGCCACATGCATAAAATAAGTCCTTGAGTTTCATTAAGGTTTCAGCATCACTTGAAAGTTCTCACCTTTTGCCAAAGAGGGGATATCAAACCAATCTTTCGTAGGTATATTTTGATCGTAATAGTGATATTTCACTCTCCCTTTTTTAATGCCGTCAGCTACAACATAGAACTTCTTAGAACTTTCTCCTCTTTTCATGTTAGAAGATGCATTTACATTTATACCGAAGTCTAAATCAAGTGTGGTGAAGTTTTCAGGGCTCATTGGTACAATGCATTGAACTGTGGCCAAGTTTCTCAAAGTGATATCGATAAAATGAGTGTCAGACAGCAACGAATCTACTCTTATGTTCTAATAGAAATCTCTACGACCGCTAGGGTTGTTGTTTACGCTGGTAACTATAGCAAATTCTTCATTCGATTTGATCGTTATTTTTTCATTAATAAATGAATCTAAATCCAGGTTGAAAATAAAATTTCCGTTAGTCCCTGTACTCACATTTCCGACAAAAACTGAGGGTTGAAACATATGCCCAACATACTGTGTGATTTCAAATATTTTACCCGACACCGGTGTATTTGAGTTCTCTAGACGAACTCTTCCAATAATTACTTTGCAATTTCCAGTGCAATCGTTAAATCCTGGCTTAGGCTGGGCTTCTAGACAGGATACCAGAATAAATGGCGAACTTAGGACAAGGATACCAAGTATGCTCAGAGGGACAAATTTCAGCATTCTAAATGCAAGTTAATCACATGAAATATATCCATGTCAATGTTTGAGTCATAAATATATGAAATAAAGCCATCACTTGTTATTCCTCTATTAATCAGACCACTTTTATAAAACACTAATTGTGAAGTGTTATTTTTTTCTTGATAGGCAGATTCTAATTATTTCTAAAATTTCGAAACACACCAAAGCCGATGGACATGTAATAGACAGGTGCTGCCATGCCTTCATTTTCGGTTCCTTTGAAATTTCGAATACCAAGAAAGTCGGTGCCAATTCTCCAGTTGACATAACCCATTGCAGGAATGTTTTTATATCCATAAGCCTCAAATAGATATCGAACGTCCAGATATATTTGGGTTTTAATTACGGCTCCGAATCCATTGGTAGCTTCAACTTCCAAAGTGTTGAAGTTGGTTCTGGCCTGATAAAAGGAAGTCATCACTCCGCCTCCAAAGCCGATATAAATAGGACTTTCTTCTGCCTGCTGTCTGAGAAAACTGTAGTTTAGGAATAGGTACGAACTTTGGATATATGCACTATCTTGAATTCGAATAGTACTACCGGAAACCCCTAAACCAAATTCATGCATTCGGTTGGCACTACGTTGATTGATATTCAACTCTACTCTACCTTTTAAATCGGTATTATGCGAGTAAAGAAGATCCGCCGCAAGGAGAGAGTTCTGCACCGTTCCATAGAAACTGCTACCCCAGGCCCATTGTGCCTGTATGTGCCCCGACAAGCCTAGTAGTCCAAGCACTAAAAACGAGAATATTTTCATAAAACTATTTAGAGTATAGGGACTCTGATAAGCTCTATCAAAAGTAGATTAAAGGATCGGATAATTTTCATAAAAAAAAGAGGGCAAAAGCCCCCTTTTATAGTTTTAGTTTCTAGTCTGGAGCACTAAAGATTTGCGAGCATTTCCTTGGCTTCTGAAAGTGTGACTAACTTATACTCGGCTTGCACGGGGTTGTGATCTTCTTTTGAGACAAAATCCTTGATACAAATTTTAGGTTTGCCATCTTCTACTGCCATAAAGATTGCTTTTGCTTCAGTATTTCTGGGGATGCTTGTTATTTCATAGTTGGCATTGAGCAGACTTTTAAATTTTTTAATATAGAGCATCATCCTGGCTGCTATAACTGAACTTAGCGTAACTGAAACCATTCTGCTTCGATCAACCTTAGAAAATCTATCACAGTTAATCCAGCCTAAATTTGGAGTGGTTGCTTGAAAGAAGCCAAATGCAGCATTGCTAGGATTGTCTTTTGACATTTTAGTCTCAACCGCAGCTTTAATCATATCTTGAATTTCGCTAGTAGCCATCATATCTTTGAAAAGCTTATTATATCTAATGTCAACTACCTTCTGCGTGTAGAGCTGTTCTGAATAACCATATTTGACAAGTTTATGAGGGAGGAAACGATCGTGATACAGAAATTTTAATCTGACATCTTCAATGGAATTATTGGCAAGAAAAGTATAGAGGTTTAATGCTTTGCGCAATTCATCCAACTTATATTTTAAATCGTCTTGTAGCCTGATATTAGCAAATCCTGACAGGAATATCTCCGGGTTATAGGTTCTTAAAGACTCATTCTGACTTGCCTTTTTTAATTGAATTATTGATAGATTAAGTCTCTTTTGGTCATATACTTTTTTAATTGAATTGTACTTATTAGTTAAAAATTCCAAATGGGTGTTCAATTTCTTTCTTACCTCTTGAGCTTCTTTCATGTAGATTGCATTTAGTCTATTGAACTCTTCTATGTTCTTTTCATATAGCGACATGCGTCGGTCGTATTCAGCTAATCTTTTTTCATAGCGCTCTAATAACTCTTGATACTTTTCGTCTGCAATACGTTCTTTCCTCTTATCACTGCTAAGTAGTTTTCCAATTCCATTGAGAACAGTCTCAGGGTCTGGCTTGCGTGGAACATATGGCGCTCGAGGCTTAATGGGTTCATACGGTTTAACCGGCCAATTTATAGGGATATAGGTATAATAATTAATCTTATACTCTAAATCAGAATTGAAGTATTTATTAAACAGATTAGTATCTAGTTCAATAGGAACTCCGCCATCTATTGACCGGGGTTCATTAAAACTTACCGAAGTGTTATTCCAGGTTGTGGTGCCGTCAGCCATTTTGTTACCCGTGAATACAGTCATCCCACTTTCAGTCTCTTTACTGGGTATTCTATAGGTCAAAGCTTTTCCTGGCCTCAACTCTAGCTTACTGCCATTATAAATGGCATCAATTCTCAGCATTCCCCCCGTAGTTAGCATTTCGCCATGACTCTCAGTGGTAAGTTGATTTATAAAGGATTCACCCGGTGTAACAAACTCTTCTAGCTCAATCTGAACCAAATGATTTGGGATAGGATTTCCTTCAGCATCCATAAATGCATCTTTGGGTATGTCGACTTCAATTCCTTCTCTTCCTCTAATGGTGCGATCCTCATCAATCAGATTAAAATACTGCACATCTTCTTTTAGATCTTCCAGCACTTCTTCTGCCGAATTATATAAACTGTATGTGATGTGAAGTTCTACTCGCCGATTAAGTTGTTTGCCCTCATCTGTGCTATTGCTCGCCGCCGGACGGTACTCACCATGGCTGGAAGTTTTTACATTTCTAATCGGGATACCATTACCTTCCAGATAGGCCAGCACTTCATTTGCTCTGCGCTTTGACAAAGCGATATTATAAGTCTCAGATGCATCGTGATCGGTGTGGGCGGTGAGCCGAATCTCGTGGATTCGGTAATACTTGATGTCGTTTACTAAAAGATCAAGTTCCTGTTTACTCTCAGTTCGAAGTTGGTGCTTGTCTACATCGAAATAGACCGTGCTTTTAATACTCTGTTGGCCAAAAGCCACAGAAGAAAAAGCCAGCAATACAATAAGGTAGATTGTTTTCATAAGGCTGTGCTTGGGATTATTTCTAACGCAAGAATAGCGGCCTTTATTACATTGAAATGACGAACGGGAATTGGTCTATGTGAACCATGGCCATGGTTCTATGCTGTAGAAGTTCTATTTTATTCGAGAATTTAATCCGATAAGTAATTCAGTTTAAAGCAATTTCCCCCTTTACATCCGATAAAAATATATATTTGATACCAAACCAAAATTATACCTTACACCTATGTCAGATTCGTTTGATCTTCTCGACCAATTGGGAGACGAGAAGAAAGTTGAAGAACTAAAAGCTAAAATTGAAAAGAAAAAAAGCTCAGATGTGGTGAGCCGCCTGAACAAGATTGAAGAGGAAATCGAACGAGCCGCTGCCGACAATAAAGACACAAAAGATATTGTCAGCGGAATTATTGATTCCAATTTCGAAAGTTTAAATGGCGATGTTGAAAGTACCGAGGAAGATCTTCAGGAACTTATGCTTCATCTGCGCTCTATGCTCGATAGCTGTGGAGGCGAATTTGCCAAACTTCAAGAGCTGAATGAAGCAGAAATAAAACTGGTAGAAGATGCTAAATCTGCTCGTGAGAATGCAGAATTCGCTGCGAAGAAAGCAGAAGGCATGTCCAATGCCTGGAATATCCTTTTCGGTTATAAAAACCGCAAAGTAAAAGCGACTAAAGAAGAGTTAGAAGAAATGGTGGCTTCTCTTAAAGCCGCAGAAGAGGAAGCCAATAGAAGATACCGCGATCGTCTAAAGAATGCAGACATCGGCGAAAGCTTAAACCGTATTATTTCTCAGGTTCAGGGCATGGTCTCAATCGTTGAAGACATGATCCTGGATGTGGAAGAGCAAATCGTTGCGCTTAAAAATAGAAAAGAGCTGGCTTTTGAGACGAAGGAAAAAGCGTCTCGCATAATGGAAGAGCGTAAGGCAGATGTAGATGCCATTGAAGGTCAGTTGAAAACTGCAGAAACCGAACTTTCAGAACTTCCAAATAATAGTCCGGAATACACTGCTCAGCAAAAGAAAATAGCTGATCTCAGAGAACAACGCGCCGAGTTAAAAGGTAAATACAATGTTGCTTTGGGTATCTTCCAATCAAAAGAGCGCTTTGTAGATCAAATTGTGATTCACCTCGAGGCTCAAACTACAACCAAAAACAACTTGAAACAGTTGATTGGTCAGTTGAAGTCCGATACCGAAGAAAGGGTAACCACTTATGAATCAGGTTTACAATTAATTCAATCGGCTACTGCTCAAGAAGCTGCTTCAATATATGAAGAAGCCGGTGTGAAGACAGATCAGAAAATCACCGAAATTGCAGCTAAGGTATTCGTAGGTTCGGAAAAAGATCGTATCGAAAGAATCAAGAAACAACCTCAGCGTTTATCCGAATTACACAAAGTTCTTGTGGCTATGGCTGAAGCTACTGCAAAATTCAAGGAGAAAGACGCGGAAATTATGGAAGAGCACAGCAAGAAATTTGGTATAGATGTAACTGAAACTTTCTCTTCGGGATATGAAAAGAAAGATGGTGATGCACCTGCAGCAGATCCGGCGCCGGAGAAGAAAGGAAAAGAGTTGAATGATCTGATGGACTAATTGCACATTATCATTGAATAGTTTTGAGATAACAAATCACTTTGGGGAATATGATCGCGCTGTTTTAGATGGCGATCAGGCCTATGAGGAATATTTCACGTACTTAAAGAGGGCATTAAATTGCTTGCTTAGTTCATTTTCGGTGCGCGAGTCTGATCTTCCTCTGGAAATAGAAGTTCTGAAGGATTATTGCGGTAGATTCCTCAATACCATTGAAGCATTTAGGATGAAGTACGCTTTCAGTGATAATCAATCTATGTTGATTGATGTGACGGACTCTAGCTTCCCCAATTTTCTAGAGTTTAAGCGACTTACCGATGATATCTTCAAAAAGCACGAAGAACTGAAAAAGAATCCTTCGGTAGAATCGCTCAAGAAACATGTCCTTGATCATTTGATTAAAAATCACGAAGACCCTAGAACGTTGCTTAAACAATTGAGTAAAGTTCATTACTTCGACTCCTTAAATCTTTCAAAACTCTTTATGGAATTCACGCCGGGTAAACTGGAATTGATTTCCAAATTGAACGATGAGTATGATTCAAGGCGATATTTTTATAGCTGGGCTTCCTTCGATTCAGTAACCAACCGACCCTACATTTATTTGGCAGTTTTTGATAATCCTCAAATCGTGGATGACAAAAACGTGGATATAAAGCGCGAGCCTAATTTTATTGATGCGATTAAGAAACTCACGCACAACACCGCCCCGCTGAATGTAATTGCTTCAGATTTAGACAATGCCTACGAGGCCGTTCATCCCAAAATAATAAAACGAATCGATATTGGTCCGCTTTTCGGGATTTACTCCAAAGATGAAAGCACATTTACGCAAATGCTCAAGCAGCACTTTACACCGGATGATTTTATTATCACCTACACTACTGAGGTCATTTTTTCTGTAGGAGAAAAGCGCAAACGATCTTTTCTTTCTCAAGGAGAGTTAAGACAGGTGTTTTATATTGATGAAAGTAACCGAGAAAGCATGAAACGCATGGTGTCACAGGTAGATAAATACCTCATTACATCACATCGTGTAGTACAATTTTTAAACGAGAACCACCCGGAGGTGATTAGAGAATTAGCAGCCCCTCCCTATATTTACTTAAGCTAATGGAAAAGAGCGATTTACCCTTATTTCAAATAAAAGAAGATCAATTAAAGGAGTATAAAGAAGAAATTACGTCCTACCTAAAGCAGGTGAGCTGGGTACCGGCACAACAGCAGAAGTCATCAGAAATAGATCTTACCTTTTTGATGAATTCAGGAAAGGCTTTGGATATTAATGCCGAAGATCAATTGTCTATTTTAAAGTCGGCTGTGCGCATTAGCGACGATAGAACCTTGCTTAGCAATGGCACTATTGCTACGCTTAATGCTGTGAGAAAAGGCTATTGCATTGGGCGACACTTAGCTAAGCTCTACGGAGAATCTTCGGGCTTAGATTTGCTTCAACAAAAGAACAATGCGGGTACTTTACATCAGTCGGAGTTACCTGAGTTTCACGATAAATCTCAAACCCAATCCGCAGTATTACTTTATGCTGCTGCGAGTTATGTTTTATTTATTCTACAAGATTATAAAGCTGATGAAACAGCGAGTATAGAGATCCAGTTTTCAGGTGTGCCTGAGCTCAATTTGAGTCGGCCATCTAAGGCCATTCAATGCAGTTTGTATTACTACGGAGCTTATTTGGACCGAAGCGGGGTGATCAATACCGAGCTTCATTTATTAAAAATCACACAGCTCTACTTTAATCAGATTGTAGAGAATATTCGCTTTAGAAAAGAGTCTTTTAAGTACCTCGACATTTTCGAAAACAACCACTACAAACTAGAGAAGTCTTCCTTTGTGGTGAAAGGTTTTGAGAACACGCTTCAGGTCAATACAAAAGGGATCACGTTCAATCCGACTCGGATGGAAGATATCGTGGCGAACAAGGAGGCCAAGCATCTCTTTAAGCGCTATGCAGAGCGATTGATGTGTTATGATATGGAAGCCCGAAAGAATCCTTTGAATGAGTTGGGTGGTCTACCTTCCATTACCATGGCTGATGGAAAACCGGGAACTGGTAAAAGTATGTTGATTGCCGCTACCGCCACTTTGCTTAAAGAACGCTGTGATCATTTGGGATACAATTTCCTCTTTTGGCCTCTGCCGGAGAATATTGTTTCAACCTACCAAGGTGGAACAGCCGAGCGAGCTATGGAATGGTTTGGTCCTATGCAGGATACCAATAAGATTGTTTTTGCGCCGATAGACGATGCAGAGAATAACCTGGAAGAGCGAACCAGGCAAGGAGTTTCAGCCGGTGTACGTGAGTTTATTGGGGTCTTTTTAAGAAATACCGAAGGCGCATATGCGGTGAATCACGGTAACCGTATGATTAGCCTTTTCACCAATATTCCCGATCAGATTGATAAAGCTGTTTTATCTCGAATTCAAATGCGAATTTCAATGAACGGTGCTACCAGTAATCACGATTTTATTGATCAGGATTACCTCTGGTGGCAGAAGTATGAGAAGATTGATGATGACTTTGTTAAGGCAGTATCACCGAAGGGCTATGACTACATGGATGCCCAAAGAGCAGCTTCTTCTCTCTCCGAGTTTAAGCTGGATGAATATAAATTTGAGAATGATCAAGTAAAATCCATTTTTCATGAAGTAACAAAGCTTCACGATATAAAATCACAAGACTTCTTTGGAACTTTTTACGCTACGATTTTGAAGCAGTATCCCTTTTTCTCCTCGCGGGATTTAAGGAATATTCAAAAGGCAGTAGATGCAAGAGTGATTGATTTTGACCTTCCCGAAATTTGGTGGGATAAGCCGGATGATTTCTTTTTTAAGCCTTATGAGGTGAAGTTGAATATGTTGAAGGAGCTCATGAAATCGAATATGGGTCAGGTTACATTTAATGATCTCCGACTTTACGAGGCATTGAATTATATTGAAAATGCGATTCGAATAAATGAGACGGGCATCGAGCGTGAAATAAAAGAACAAGCGAAGCGAATTTATATTCAGCAACGCGCATCTAAATTAGCAGCAGAAGGAAAGATTCATGATTAAACTGATACAACAGGGTTTGTTTGGAACACATCTGGTTCCGGTGTCGAAACCACTAATGGTGCGACGCTATAATGCCTGTTTGGAAGAAATTGGATTGCAGCCCACATCTTTGACTTCCTTTCATATCGATGGTTGGGGATGGAGTCCGGAAATCGCAGAGGAGCAGGATAATCGCTTTTATATGAGCCATGGTATGGCGAATATTTACGGCATCATCATCACTCCGGAGCAGCGAAACGCTTCGCTTTATTTGCCGTATCACACTTTTGATTGGGACGTACATAAAATGATTTTTGACCAATATCTCGATCAGATTACAGATCTAACTGCACAATCTGCGGTTTGGTTTGAGTTGGATCAAGATATATCGGCCTATAGAAATCCCTCGGATTTATTGATGATGGAATTTGTGAAAGTGAGATTTAAGTCGGTAGGCAATTGGATGCAAGCTGCACAGGAGCAAAGGGCATTAATCTCAGAATTCAATGCAAATCCAATAGCTTGGATGGACGAGGACTTGAGGCAAAACATCATCAATAGTAGCAGAGAACACGGCGATCTTCGTTTTAGAAAATTTGAATTACCTGAGCTCTCCTTGCCGGAGACGGATTGCTTTTACACCGAGGCTTTTAATGGTGCTTTTGTATTTAAAAATAACAATTCGGCCAAACCTCTTTTGGTCCTGAAAGAAAATAATTCGGAAATTTCAGGTGAGATGGATTTGAGTCATGTAGAGTTTAATCTCAACGATCCAAAGTTGATCACTCATCTTTATAACCATAATTATATCAGCGACAGCTTAGAGTATTATTTCGAACATAAGGAGCTGCTTGAATTACAAGTGAAATTTGCCTTTGCTGAAGCGGCTTTTGAATTAGATCCTAATCTGGCTTTGGTTCATATGAACGATTCGCAGAAGAAGGGAGTGTTGAATAAGCTCATCGCAAAGAACCTTCTAAAAGATTGGTATTTCGAGCTGGAAAATTTGAGCTCTAAAATACAGAGAATGAGCCAGCCCATGCCCATGGATGTGAGCGATGACTTACGTAATTTTCTGCTTCATCCCGTGAAAAATTTAAAGCGACAAGAGAAAATTGTGGTGTGGCAATTACTTTCTGCACTTAAACCTTATAATCCGATCATTCAATATTTATTTGACAAAAACGCATTTTATAATGCCTATAAAACCTGGCCGGAGCGTAAGCAGGATTGGGTGATAAAGGCATTGATAGAAAATAGAAAACTGTTTTATAACTTGGTAGATTAATATGGATTCTCTCATCGCACTCATCATTGGTTTCGGAATCGGATTTGGATTCTATTATTTCGATTTAAAGAAGGGCTTCAGTTCCTATCGAAAGTGGTATAAACTCACACATAAAGATCCATTGCCCGCCGAATCCAATAAAGGTTGGGTTTTTAACCAACCTTTTTCAGCACGATTAAGCATGGCCTTGGTGCTTTCGCTTGTATTAGCTGTGATTTTATTCTTTACCGGCAATCTTAATTTGATCATGATTCTGGTATATGCCGCAGTAGTTTTAGTGGGATGCTTGGTGGCTTTTTATTTGAGTCCATATCTGTTTAATAAGGTGCCCGGACATTTAGAAAAGATCTCTAAAGCGATTGAAAAGGTGGATGAAATTGAGGAGCGCTTGAAGAAAGAAGAAACCGCCTCAGAAACTGCGATAAAAGAAGAAGCCAAAGCGAAAAGCGAAATAGAAGAACCGGAAACGAAGGAAGAAGATCAGCCGGAGAAAAAGAAGGATGATAAAGACGATTGGAGAAGTGGAGTTAAAGACTTTTTAGATAAATAATGGAAGAGCAAGAAGTAAAACGAAGTAGATCTTATTGGTTTTTTAACAATATAGGATCGGGTCTAAGAAATAGGCTTACCGGATTTTTCAAGAAGCACCCCGTATGGGCCATTTTGATCCTCTTGATTTTACTCTATACCTTATTTGTGAGTAGAGCAGGATTACAGCCTTTTGTGCTCATCGCTCGAAAGTATATTTTACTGGTTGCGATAGTCTTGTTTGTGTTCTGGCGATACATTCGGAAACTGAAGAAAAGCACGTGGAAACAAAGCATCGTACCCACCTTGCTTTTTGTCGGTTTGCTCGCTGTTTCGTTCTTTTTTGGACCACCGGTATATCGGTATGTCAGTCTTTATTTTCACTATAATCAGGTGAAGAAGGTTCGCATTGTGGATTTACCCGAAAGTGATTTCGAGCGGATCCAACCTGTTCATTCAATTCGAACCTTGATCAATCAAGAAGCACTTTCTGAAACCGAAGATGCTACACCACCCAAGTTTGTAAGAAATGTAGAGGGCGGCTATGATTTTGTTTCAGCTGTTGGACCCTCGAGAGAATATAAAATTCAGCAATTGTCTAAGGATATGTATGAGATTTTACATGTGCCTGCACTTTTACCTTCCCCGGTATTTTCGGGTCGACAAAGAGATGATGTTGAATTTGAAGTAGGGGAGTTACTCTTGTTCAGTAAGAATACCGATATCGCTGTGATCAAGTCCTTTGGCTTGCTCAAATATTTGAGTTACGAGCCCGGAGAGCCGGTGTATATCGAGAAAGAAAAAGGAAATTGGGTGCAAGTGGTTCCCTTGATAAAGTGGAAGGGGATATTGTTCCCTCGACCGGTATTTGGAGGTGTGGTTGAGATTGAACAGAAATCAGAGGAGGACTCTTATATCATGCGTGTTTTACTGGGGAAAGGTAAGTATATCCAACCCAATGGAATTCAGAATTACGATTATCTCAGAGGGCAAAATTTGATGCCCGTTAAGGTGGCGGATTTTATTGCTGAAAGTTTCCGTTTTGCCAATGGCTTTTTTGCGCCATTTCCGGGTTATCATGAAGGAGATATTAGAATCCCTTCTTATAAAGATGCCCATAAAGCACAGCCTTTTGTGGTCCATTTTAAAATGAAAGACCGTGAACAGTTGTTTAATTACTATGGCTTGGAACCCTATCAGGAAAGCAAGAAAGGCTTGAGTTTGAGTTTATTGATCCCGGGAGATTCGGATGCTGAAGTGTATTATGTAGATCATAGAGAAGGGGAGGATTCGTATATTGGTAGTTCTGCTATCTCAGCCAAGATTATTGAAAGCAAAAAGAACTACGATTGGGATAAGAATTATCCTGCAGAATCAAGACCATATGTCCGCAAGATCGACGGCAAAATACGCTTCTTTTGGTTGAGTACCATTGTAACTCGCGCCGGAGAAGGCGAATCTGATTACATCAGCGGCAGCATTCCCGAAATCTGTTTAACCGATGCCGTTTATGGCAAAGTGGTTTGGATTGATCAAGACTCCCTCACCGATTCAAAATCCTGGATGCGCGAAGCAGAGAGAGAGTTGAAGGGATACTGGGAATAAGTACACCGAACCCCTTAGCCAAGGGATTCGGTGTACTTAGGATACAGTTTGAGTTCTACTTGGCTGAAGCTACGTAGAATGTGGATTCACCGTCGCTGACTGCAGATTCTCTAAGTCTCCATTCTCTGCGAGACAATTATTTGCATTGTTAGAGCTGATGGCGCCAGAATAAATAGAAAGTGTTATAAATAGCTCCACCTACGCTGAAGCTATGGTGGATGTAGGTCCTTAGTGGCTTCCACTTCGCTGAAGCTACGCAGAATATTGATTTGCTTTTGCGTTACATAAACACTCTGTGTTACCCTTTCTCTGTGAGCCAATAATTAGCTTTATGAGATCTCAAGGCGCCAGAATAAACAGAAAGTGTTATACATGGCCCTTAGTGTCATAGTGACTTGGTGAGAGATTCCTATACGCCTCAGGCCTCTGCGAGACCCTCGGTCTAAACTACAAATTATCCAACATCTCTTGCGCTTCTTCCTTGGTAACTGCCATGTATTCTGCGTTTACCGTAGTTTCTTCGTCAATGGTAAGTTCCTGAATGGAGATATGAGGTTTGTTGTCTATGGTGGCCATGAAAATGGCTTTTACAGTGGTCCCTCTAGGGACTCTAATCTCCTTATTCCCATTAATCAAACTCCTCGATTTTGCCACAAAAACCATGATTTGTGCTGCGACCAATGATTTTAAATTGATTTTGGGCATGTTGCGATCATTCACTGTTTCATTGATCTTAGCTAAACCTGCAGCAACGCCAAGAACAGGCAGTAGTGGAGCTGCCCATACTTGATCAACATTGATGTCGCCAAGATTGCTCAAAAATGCCACATTAAAGCGTCTTTTCCTTGCTCCGATTTGAGATCTACTTTCTTGATAGTTGGATAGATTACTGTATTTATAGTTCAATTCTACATCAATCCCAATGCGCTGTCTAAGTTTACTTTCTTTGATTTCGTAGTTCATTTTCTGATCTAGTTCAGAGTAAAGTTCGGTGTTGTTCAAGATAGACTCTAGAATGAAATTGCGTTTAAAGTTCGCCCCGACCTTCTTATAAAAATTCCAGTCAAAACCAAACTCCTTCATATCATGCACCCACAACTTTCCCTTGGATGAGAAATACTCTCCAACTTCTTCTACCTTATACATTCGGATATAGGAGTAAAAATCAATTCTTGAACTTATAGTTTTGAGTAGGGCATGAAGTTCATCTTCAGTCTCAACTCCTGCGTAACGCTCCAAAATGCCTTTGGAGTCGAGTTCCTTATTCTTACTGTGTTTTAGTAAAGCTCTGTGTTGCAAAATGGCGGTGTTCAAACGCTTTTGATCATAGACTTTACGAAGCTTACTGTATTCCGACTTTAAGTATTCCAAGTGTTGATCTATTTGCGAAGTAAACCAAGCAGCTTCTTTATCAAATTCAGCTTTATCTTTTAAGTAAACTTCATACTCCCGATCGTATTTTTCTTTTCGAGCGTCGTAGGTCGATTTTTGCTCTTTGTATTTCTGCATTTGAACCTCATAGAGTTCATCTGCTTTTTGTTCTTTTCTGCGTTGTGAAGTGAAAATATGGCCTAATCCGGAGGATACTGCTTCGGGATCGGGTCTTGCAGGCTCTTTTGGTTTTGAAGGAGGTACCGGTTTGAAAGGAGCTATTGGAATAGCAAGATCAATGTCAACGACCTGAGTAGGAGTGTAGCTCGTGTTATGGTCGATATACTTAAAAAACATATTGCTATCTGCCGGTGTGAGTATTTGTAAAGAAGGAAACTGACTAAAGGATTCACCTGTATTGGTCCAGGTCATCATGCCATCTCCATCGCGATCTCCCGTGTAAACTGTCATGTCGATATCTACTTCATCATTAGGTACTCTAACTTCAATGGTTTTTCCGGGACGCAGAACTAATTTCTTTCCGCGAGCATTAGCGTCAATGCGAAGCATACCGCCCGATTTAAGAATTCCTTCAGCAGATTCGGTGGTTAATTTATTGACGAATGATTCACCCGGTTCTAAGAATTCTTCGAGCTCTATATCCACTTCAGCATTGGGAATCGGATTCCCATCAATATCCATAAAAGCATCGGGCGGAACAACCACTTGAACGCCTTCATCTCCAATTAAGAGTGTGGATTTTGAAGGATGTAAGGAGAAGTGCTGTACAGGTTCTTTCATATCCTCCAGAACTTCATCTACATCATTGTAAATATCATAAGCAACCGTAATTTCCACTCTTCGGTTGAGTTGTTTTCCTTGAGCGGTACTATTATCGGCAGCGGAGTCGAGTTCACTGTGCCAGCTTCGGATAGTGCTGTCTGTAAAGATTTTATTTTGAACTAAGTATTGATTTACAGATTCTGCTCTTCGTTTTGAAAGGTCTGTATTATAATCAACAGATGCATCGTGATCGGTATGCGCAGTGAGTGAAATAATCTCTACATGACTATATTTAACCTCTTGAATAAGAGAGTCTAATGTTGCTTTTGCATCGGGTCGAAGAACATCCTTGTCGACATCAAAATAGACTTCTATGGTCTTCGTTTGGACTTGAGCAAATACGAAAGCAGAAAGAAAGCAAATACAGAGGGTAAAGAGATATTTCATATGCTTAGAGGCAATAATAACGAGAAATTAGGGGTGGTATTTTGTTTTGAGTGTCATAAATCACTTCCGCCAAACACTTCTGCGATCGGGCTTAGCATCAAACTCGCTAGCTAAACTGTTGAATCGAGATTTAAGTAGTATTTTTCTACCATAGGGTGTTCGCGTATTTACGAGCTCACAATACCCAACCATTCGTTTCCACTCATTAGCAAAGTATTGAGCCCAATTCTTTCTTCTAGCTATAATTTCAGGTACTGCATGGTAATCTTTTTGAGCGATGATCTTCAAGAGTTTACTCTTGCGAATAATGATAAATCTAGATTTGTCTACTACTGCGACAATTTCTTGTAATGCTGCTATAAAT
>JAAEYY010000007.1:59764-131429 GCA_018223105.1 bacterium
ATAAATGTCGACTTTTCAAAAGTTGAGCCGCCTTCAAGATGGCAATAAATCCCGCCAAATTTATCCTGGCTAGCAATTACTTTAAGTTGATTTTTATCTGTCTTAATTGAGCCATTGTTTATCAGCGTTGATAGCAATGCTTCTCCAATTTTTTGAAGGTCTTTGGAAATATCGCGGTATTTAAAATACATTCTACCTGCTTTGATCATGGACCTTCCGAAAGCGATTAATAGGCCTCCAACAAATGCAATAAACAACATGTAAAAATCTTCATAACTTCTCACTCTTCGAAGGTTTCTGAAAATAAATTCCGGTAAAGCTTCAAAAGAGCCTATGAGAGCAGATCCAAGAAATCCGAAGAAATTGGCCATGGTTTTATAGAAGTACATGCTTTTGGCCTTTTTGTATTCTCCCTTTTCTTTAGGAAAGGGAATAGCAATTTCTTCAATTAAGGTGTTACCGCTTTTTAGTGCTTCAGCCCAAAGTCGTTTTAAAGTATCTCTTTCACCTGATCTTTGTAACATGATTGTATTCAAAGCCTCAGTGTCGTTCGTCGGATGGAAATCTATGGGCAGTCCCAATCGAGTTAGTCCGTTTTCAATGGTATGTTCTTCTCTAAAAGAAAGACCAACAAAAGCCTTAAATCTCCTATTCAGTAATTGATAATCGTCTCCTCCATCTTTAGCTGATGGGTCGGTGCATACCAGATGCCAGATATTACCCGTTTTATCCGGGTTTCCGCGCTCTGCGCGAATTGCTCTACCTCGCATTTGGTTGGAGAGGACAAATGACCCGACGAAACTTGCTAGAATCAACGAATTGATTGCAGGAGCATCCCAACCTTCTCCCAAAAGAGATTTGGTTCCAATCAGAATCTGTAGTTCTCCTTCTTGAAATAAAGTAGTGACGATATGGACGATATCGTGTTTTATTTGCTCTGTACCTTGTACGATGAGATAGTTCTCATCATAAGTAAGAGCTATAGTTTTTATTTCCGAAATTCCATGTCTTATACCATGCGCTTTTAAAGTATCAAGGGATTCAGCAGGTATTATAACGAGAGATCCGGTGAGAACCCCTATTTTATGTCCTGCATGATTTGTCCTCCTTAATTTTTCAAAAATTGGAAGTACTCCAATTTTGTTGAGTTCTAGATTGTTTTCCGAACCATTAGACATGAACTCTTTCCGGATATAATCTGTGAGCACTACTAACCTTAATTCTGAACCTAAATTACTGTGTTCATGTTCTACAATTTTTCGAATGCTCTCAAGCTTGCTAATACTTGAAGTTAGGAACTTATTGACCTTAGCATTATGCTTGAAATTGACGCTTCTGAATTCAATTGCGCCGGCACGTTTCAGTTTTTTTGATAATTGTTCTCTGTGCTCCTTGTATTGAGTGAAATATTCTTCTTTATTGAATAGATAGAAATTGAGAAGTGTTTCAAACCACTCCATATCTAATTCAGGAATTCTCGACCTCTTAATCCCGAGTACTTTGAAATGTTCCTTTTCTATTCGTACCTCAAGTGCATTTAGATAAATCAGAATAGAGGAGAATATTTCTAAATTGTCGTATATCCAATCGAGATGATCAGCTGGATTTAGAAAAACAGGAAAATTTTCTATGGCTTCTTGTAGAACCGAATCTGATCTTATTTGATTGTAAAGGACTTTGATTTTGTCTCTATATTCTTCAATTTTCTCAAATTCTGTTACCGTGGGACTGGAGAGGTATACATAGTCTTGATGAGGACATAAATCACCTTCAACTACTAACTCAGGCACTGAAATCTCCGTGTCTACAGGTCCGTTAAGTTCTAGATATCTCTGCCATTCCGTGAAATTGACATCATATGGAGGGGTTGCGGTTAGACCGACCACCACCGCCTTTAACTCCTCCTTTACCTGAGTTAAGGATTTCCACCATGCATTTTTTAAGTGGTGAGCTTCGTCGATTACAATGGTCTGAATATTCTCTCCTCGCAGTAAACTAATCGTCTCTTCAGCCCTTGCATCTGACATTGCAATGTGCAAGGCCTGATATGTGCTTACTGTTAGAAATTTCGGCGATTTTAGATCTCTGGAAATCCATTCCGGGCTCTGCGTTACCTGTAAAAAGAGTTCAGTAAATCGTTGAATCCATTGATTTCGGATGGCAACAGTTGGTGCAAGTATTAAAGTAGGTTTGTTTAAACGGGTGGCAACTTCTAAACCAAGAACGGTTTTCCCTGAACCGGGTGGAGCGATGACATGCAAGTGCTCATCATCTAAATGTGTTTCTAGTTCAGATAGGACTCTTTCTTGATACTTTCGCCATGAAAATTTGAAATTGGTATGATGGGGGAAGTGCTCCAAGCTCGATACAAATCTAATTTGCCTGAGTTTATATCAACTAAGTAATAGCTTTTAGCTCACTAATTTGATTCAGTATAACTCTTGTAGTTATTCAAAATCGCCTGCCAACCTGCACGTTGCATTTCAATGGGATTTTCTCCTTCAGGATCGAAAGTTACAGTAACTCTAGTTTGTTCGTCTTCGGGGATAAATTCCACTCTTGCATTCCGACCATCTTCCATCACATAAGTGAAACGTTTTCCCGGATCTAGTTCTTTGTACACTGCTATGAAATCAAAGCCCATGCTACCATCTACGGCTTCCATTCGGGCTTTGTAGGTTCCTCCGATACGAAGATCGTTTTCAGCGGTTGGACAACACCAGGAAGGATCCGCGAAGTTCCATTGGGTGATGTGTTCAGGGGAAGTATAATATTCCCAAGCCTTGGAAGCGTTTGCATTTACAAGTGCTTGAATATGGATAGGTTCAGTTTGTGATGACATGTTTCTTAATTGTCTTCCGAAAATAAGCGATCTCAAGAATTTGGTCGCACTAATTTTTTTAAACTTTTCGGTGCGATTTCACAATAGGCAGTAGTAACAATATCGCGCAGCAAATCTTTGTGAAGTACTTCGAATTCAATGATGGTCCAACCTTGTTTGCCCCATTTATTATCAACCGGGTAGATATGCTCTTTCCCTGCTGCAGAGAAGGCAGATTGATCTACTTCAGAAAGTTTTACGGTTGCTGTGTTCTTGATTTCATCATAGGTCATAAAGATCTTCTTCTTCACCCGAAACGGAGTTTTTTCAAAATGAGGTACTTCTTCCACTTCGGGGAAGGACAATGCGAGTTTGCTTAAGTCTTTGAATGTGTTCACTAGAACAATATAAGAAGTAGAAATGGGAAGTTCAAGTGGGAATTAATCCACTGTGATTTCAATGGAGTTATTGCTAAGTACAGTTTCTTTATATTTAACTTCTAAGCATCGAGTTCCGTTTTCAAAAGTGGGGTCAAATTCGATGAGAAAAGTATCAGATCTTGTTTTGGTTTGAAGGATCATTTTAGTAGTGTTTTCGCCTGATCTATAGGGCCAAGCCGCAATTACAGTATTGCTGTCCTGGTCAATTCCTGCGCTGAAAGAATGCGGATTATCCAGATTTTTCTTGCTATTTATCTGGTTTGAAACAACGTACTTATTATCCATCCAATGCAGAATTTTAACATCCCCTAACATGTAGTCCGGGTTTTCATCCAACAGACTATTACCTTCTTTATCAAAATACATCACATTAATAGAGCATGATTCAGGTGAGGGCTCACAATTACATTGAGGATCTTTTTCGCAGGCGGTAATACTTATAAGTATACTGAAGATTAGGATGAAGTTTTTCATTATGGGGTATGTGATGGCTAATTTAGGGTAAAAGGTGAAGCATTCCTTGGTTGATATGAGATTTTACAAAGAAGTGGGATTATAATGCTCATTTATAACGAAAGCATTCCACCACAGTTCCTGTTTCGTCAAGTATTTGCTTGAATAATTTACCTATGGCCATTTCTTCAGCAGCCCACCTCCTAATAATTTTAGTCTGGTCTGGAGTGGTGCCGTACTTGTTATAGCCTGCAACGGTCAAAGTAGATCCATCAAAGCCCCATTCACCATTGTCTTGCATCAATCCCCAGAAATCTGAGTGGTAAATACCTTCTTGAAGTTTTTTCCAGACGTTACTATCAATGGTGATTTTTTGATGATGTATATTAATTCCTTCAAATGTATCCTGTGGTGAAAAAGGACGATGTTGTTCATAGATGTAAAGATCAATGATTTGCTTATAGGCATTTTTCCCTATTGTGAGAATAGCGGATTTATTACAGAAGGCAGCCGAATATGTAAAACGGTATACTTCATCGAAGTTGTAGCTATATATACTAGGAATTTGAATTACATCTTTTTTATGTCCATAATTCGCTCTGTATTTTAGTGAAGCCAACTGCTCAGCCAAGAATGAGGTGTCATTTTCATGATAAGCTTCTAAAAAAGTATAGTTGAACTCTGATGAGTCATGCAAGCCGCTAGATTTTGCTAGCGTAAAATATTCATCCATTATTTGATCACGACGTTCTGAATGGACTTTTTTTGGACTTGATGTACAAGAGATTGAGGTGATAAAGAGAAAAAAGAGAGCAATTCGGGACATTAAACTAGAAACGAAGTCAAAGAGATGTCTAGTATTTGTATTGATCCTAATCAACACAACCAATATTTCTTCTCCTCAAAATCTATCACTGTTGGGCCACCGGTACAGCCGCCTACTTCTTCAATTTCTACATCGTCTTCTTTACTTGAAATGATCCATACCCCGGATTTATGTCGACGAAGCACACCGTCCTCCATTACTTCCCCGGCTACTGTATTCGTTAATTGTCCATCTCCTTCATAAATTACTTTTATGGAGTCGCCTTTGATGATAACGGTCACTTTTTCTCCCATAGAAACTCCATTCCATTCAGCAAAAGCTACATCGTACCTGTAGGTACCTGAAGGTGGGATGGAGTCTGCAGGAGTGTTGGCATGTGTTAATGTTGAAGTCAATGCCAAAATGAGTAGACTTATAATAGGGTGATATTTCATTGGTATTCTGCAATCAGTTCGTTCAATTTATCATAAATGATATCAGAATTCCTTGACTCAAATTGATAGAACGGATCGTCCCAGTTCTCATTTTTAATCACTAATATTTTAAAACTCCCAGATGCACTAGAAATGTCGCCGTACCAGCCAAGATCAATAACTAGCTTTTTAGACGCATTGGAAATTTGAAGTAAGTCTTCTTGTAAATAGTTGAGATTAAGTTCTTCATTAGACTCAATTTCAGGGTTATACTGAAAGAACTCGTGTTTTATAAGTTTAAAACTCAATGGATCTATATCATATCGTCTCTTAATCATGTGCCAAAAACTCTTTTGGGGTCAAAACCGGTATTTTGGATTTTTGAAGTCTTTTTTATTTCGAGTTATTATGATATCAATATAACCTTCTAATGCCGAATAATATTGGAGACCATCTTCAAAATCTTTGAATTGATCATCACTCAGAGCCAAATCAATAACTTTCTCATCTAAACTCAAAATTTCAACTAAAACCTTGAATTTACGCAGTACCTCTCTGGCTTTCTGTTCTGATAAGTGTTTAGAAAGAATATAGTTAGCATTAGCTATTGTTAAAGAAGAAATGAAAAGTTGAATCTCATTTTTATCCGCTGAGCTCATTAATTCTGCAGCATCATAATAGAAATCTTTCCTCTTGGATAGTAGGTCTATTATGATGTTGGTATCAATTAAGACCTTCGTCATGAGTATTTCTTTTCTAAATGCTTGGTGTATTCTTCTTTAATGTTGTAATCTTCAGGCAGCTCCATGACACCAATTAGACTTTCAACTAAAGGTGTGATTTTTGGATCTTTTTTGTTCTTGTTAGTCAAACTTGCCAAATAAGCTTCAATCAGTTTTGACAAGCTGATATTATGAGATTTAGCATAAGACTTAGCCTGTTCTATTATTTTCTGGTTAAGACTTAACGTTAATTTTTTGTCCATTGTAGTGTTTACGTGTAAAAATAGTAAAAACACACGTAATAATCAATTGTTTCTTCACATACTTAAAGCACAGAATTGGTTGATTCTTAGCGAAGCTCGTTAATTGAATCTACAAAATCGGTTAAAGCCTTTTCCCAAGTTTCACCTTTCCCATGAAAATATAAACTGATATCAGTGCCTTTAATTCTGCAGCCATAGGCTCGTTCGATTGGCCGGGTCTCCATATCGTCTAAACCATTGAATTCAATGTGTTGAGTAGAGTTTCTTGAGATTTCCCAAATGCCGGAAATAGAATAATTATCTCCCGGCAATCTAGCCGTTATTTTCCATCCGCTTTGCTGGATTTGATTTTCAAGCTCTTTTAGATGCCAATCCATTATGTTTTTATGAAAAGTATAAAGCCGGAATAAATAAAGTAGACAATAATAAAATGATAATATACATTGCATCTAGAAAAGTAGGAGCGGGTTTATCTACTACCGGCTCCCTCTTAAATGTCTTCAGAAAGATAAACCTCAATGGTTTCTGAATCATCAGCAAGCACAGTGGTAGGCTGTTTCCAATAAGTACTATGCTTACATTACTCTGGTTAGAGTGTACCTCTGACAACCAATGACCATAAGTGAATATTATGATGCTGAGGATCAAAGCGCCTAAATAGAGTTTGTTCGATTGAAGTAGCTTATAATCAGTGAATAAACAGATACACACAGCTAAGCCGATTATAGCATGGTAGTTTAAAAGTTCCTCGGCCTCAAACTTAATTGTATTCACCACTATAAGGGCAAATAGCGTAAGAAATACAAGCAGGATAAAACGCTTTAACTTACCCGAAACTTTATTTCTTTCGTTTTTTTCAATATGAATGTTTCGTTCGATTGAAATAGTCGCAAGAAGAATGAGATTTTCAAGATTTGGCAATTCATACCCCATGTTTTCATTGGTCTCACGCACTCTTCCTCCAAAATCAATTAGAAAGGTCTCATCTTCTGATGTAACTACATATACATTGTCGTATTCAGTAGCTTGCTCCGACATATACACCAACAGTTTTTTACCTTGAAGTATGTTTTTCTCTGTGGCCGTTAAGTATCCCATGACCGTATAGTCATGTTCTAACCCTTCGGGATATTGGAGGTAGTTTATTAAATAATAAAAGAATTCATTCTCAATGTGTCGATCAATTTCAATAACAACATGATCTATGGAGTTTCTGTAAATCTTGAACTCCATGTCGCACTTAAACTGTTTTGAATATAAAGCAATCCACTGATCCAGAGCCTTTCGGATTAATGCCTGTTCTCCATTTCTAATGATGATGAGGTTTTCGAGCTCCAATGCTTCGTATTTATTTTATTTTCATTTACTTGAGTTTACTGAGTATCTTAGATCAATTTATAGTCTTTGGGATATTAAATCCTATAACTTTAGTGCCTTTTAATCAATCCCTTTAATATCATCCATCTCTGACTCTTGTGCCCACATTTCTTCTTCAAGATCAAAGTCATCCTGTAGACCCAACCAAAACCGTGGTGAGTTGCCAAAAAAACGTGAAAAACGCAAGGCAGTATCTGCAGTGACCCTTCTGCGACCCTTTATTATTTCACTTATGCGAGTCTGAGGAATAAAGGTCTCTTTAGCAAGTCGGTATGCACTTATCCCTAAGGGTTTTAGAAATTCTTCAAGGAGAACTTCACCGGGGTGGATGTTATGTACTCTCGACATTGGACTACTGAGGAAAATTCAAAAATCAAATTCCTCTACTCAAAAGTAGTTCATAGCTATAAAAATACCAGAGCGACAGGAATCTTATCTTGAAGGTACAGATTGCTCGATGTAGGCTACACCAAGGTGATTCTCTATCACTTTTACTGCTGCAGTGTGAGAGAACGTATGCATAAAGGCATGGTGAGTTGTTAGTACGGCATCCTGTAGTTTTTGATTTTCTTCAAGGGAAGTAATTTTGAGTCCAACATCCTCACATTGCTTCTTCGATATGTGGCGTGCATGTGACTTTTGGACCTTGTGATCAGAGAACATTTTTAATATTGGTTTGACCTTAGACGTGTCATCTGCGCACATATTTTTGGCTAACCAGTCTTCAACCATGCTTTCAGACCAATCAATTGCCTGTTTGCATGCGCCCAAAAATGTTGGATGATATTTCCCGATAATAACTTGCCAAAGAGGTGCGGCTTGCGGATTGTTTTTAATGTCCTTTTTAGCTTCCTCAAACTCGTTAATAACGGCTTGGCAAGCGAGCCCTCCCATCTGGGGATCTATCGGTCCTAAATTGGAGTGTTTACCCATCACAATTTCTTTAGATGACAAAGCAATCATGGTACCTGCTGACATTGAGATTTGAGGAACAATAACTCTGATATCAAAGTCAAACATCGAATATAAGTAGTCGACCACGGACTCCGTCGCCGCTAGGTCACCTCCAGGAGTATGGAGGATTAAATCCAGTCCTTTACTTTTATCCATCTTATGTATTGCAAGCATGAACCCCGCTTTGTCTTTATCATTTACAGCAGTGTCAGGAGATTTAGGCTTCTGAAGCCAGCCTGAATAATAAGCAATAACGTTTCGTTTGGTAAGGGTTTGGATTTTCTTTAAGTACTTTCTTCTAACAATATCTAAAGCATTTACTTCAGGATTTGCTTTGCGTGTTTGTTGAATTTCTAAAAGTACTTCGCTCCAGTTCGGCATTTGTTTAGCTTGTAGAATTCGTGTCTGTAGATGTTTTTACGGTTGAGTAGCTATCATACATCGTAAATTTTTCTATTTGATCACCTTTTTCCTTCCACTCTTGAGGGTAAGGCATATTGAAAGCAACTCTCGACATCAATTCATTATATTCTTTGATGAATTTTTTGTTCGAATCTTTATATGCTTTTTTCATTTTGCCCATAATGCAAATATAAAATGATAACAGAAGTGTTTGTCTGATTGTTTATAAATCAAACTTACTGAAAGATTTGACTCTATTCTATCTCCTTAAAATGCCCCGAAACTGTATCATACAGAAACACATATTCAACACTATCGATTTTTGCGGGGTTCTCAATAGTAAATGATACTCCATCTTCTCCATCGTAATACTCTCCTTGTGGTGTTTCTTTCGCTAGCCAAATTCGAGTTCCGTAAAACTTGAGGTCTTCATATCCGTCACGATTTACATCCTCAATCATCAAATACAACTCTTTATTTAGGAATACAGATTGATCCTGATGAGCGTCATAGGTTTGAACCTTATAGTTGAAATATCCTTCATAAATATTCTCCAAACTGTCTTCAATAAAACCATAAACTTCATGACCTCCATTCCCCTTTCCTGATGCAACTACTGTGAGAAAGACAGGGTTTTTGTGCGGTGATACATTCAGTAACTCCCAGCGCAATGCATTAAATACCTTAATCAATCTACCCTCACTATCTAACAAGACTTGATGTTTCCATGGGAATTCTGCAGTGGATCCGGCTATCCAATCGTACTCGATCAAATAATATGGTTCATCTGAGCCCATAAGGTTTACTAATTCAAAATGTGTGATTTTTTCTTCATCTGCCTGTTTAGGGCTGAGATGAACTTTTAAGTCGTAGATTTCTCTCAATGCTTTAATGAAGGCAGCACTGTCTTCAATTTTGTAGCTGGAGTGTAGTAATTTAGAGAATGGATTTTGGACGGAAATATCTTCGTTTAGACTTTCAGCATGTTTGGAATTGTTTGAACAAGCACTAATGTGACATATAAGAAAAACCAATAAAGTAAATTTTTGGCATGTTAATAAGGGCATTACAACTTAATCCTCCCATCTACAATCTCAAAACTATATAAAACCGAGGTGTCTACCGGTTTGCCATTTATGGATCCCGGTTCCCAGGTTTTGAGTTCAGCGAAAACAGCAACGATTTGTTTGTCGAGTTCCGGACTCTGCGTCTTATTGTCGATTTTGCATTGCAACATTTTGCCTTCGCAATTCACGATTAATGCCACCATGCCTTTGTCTTTGTAATCAGGTTTATCCTTTAGGAACATAACCTGCTCATTTAATGTCGCTTCGATTTCTTCATCGCTCATGGGAGCGACTGCTTTAACCTGACCATTTCCGGCTAAAGGCAATGGGGCAATAACAAATGAAGGGTCGCATAAGCCGGGAATTGACTCTTTGATTTCCATTACCGCAACCATGTTACTTAAGCCGCCTGAGCTTTTTGGGCCCGAACAAGCACTTATAATGAAGCTAATGAAAGAGAATAATAAAATACTGTTTATTGTTTTCATAGGGTATTTGATGGTATCCAAAAATAGGGAAATCAAACGAATATTATTGGTACTTGTTTTACTTTGAATACTTGATTTATAATAGTAAACTCGATTTATGATAGCACAAGAAAAATACACTTTAAGTAATGGGCTAGAGGTTCCTAAATTAGGTCTCGGAACCTGGCTTGTTAGTGAAGATACTGTTGCCCAAGCAGTAAAGGATGCAATAGAGTTAGGCTATCGTCACATCGATACGGCGCAAGCATATCAGAATGAAAGAGGAGTGGGTGAAGGGATAAGGGCTTCCGGTGTAGATCGTAATGATATTTTTATAACGACTAAGGTCGCCGCAGAAATCAAAAATTATAAGGAGGCAGCGAAATCTATAGATCAATCCCTTGAATTGTTGGGCCTGGATTACATTGATCTTATGATCATTCACAGTCCAAAGCCTTGGGAAGAGGTTGGTGGAGCGAATCGTTATTTTGAAGGGAATCGCGAAGTATGGCGTGCTTTAGAAGGGGCCTACAAAGAGGGAAAAATAAAATCGATTGGGGTATCAAATTTCGAGAAAGAAGATATAGAAAATATCTTAAGCTCTTGTGAAGTGGAGCCTACTGTGAATCAGATATTAGTCCATATTTCCAATACACCAAAGGACCTGATTGAATATTGTAAAGAACATGATATTTTAATTCAAGCATATTCTCCTCTTGGACATGGGAAGATATTGAAAAACCCACAAATTCAGCAGATTGCAGAGAAATACAAGGTTTCTGTTCCTCAGCTCAGTATTAAATACGGCCTTCAACTGGGATTGTTACCGTTACCTAAATCAACAAATCCGGATCACATGAAAAGCAATGCCGATTTAGATTTTGAGATTTCAAAGGAGGATATGACCACCTTGCTGAATATGAAACAGGTAGAAGATTAGTTGCTGGCAGGAAGTTATTTATCATTTGATCCTCCTCAACTCATTAGGCTCCAGTTTGTACTTCATGCTGTTAAACATCTTCACTCTGGCTTCATCTTGTTTGCGAATGGAGTTGTAAATCATGAAAGGAACAATTAAAAACCCACCAATAATGATGTAAGTTCTTGCTCCGGAACTGCTGTATAAAGTGTTGATTCCAAAAAAGAAAAGTGGAGTACCGATAAACAGAACGATAAGGGCTACAATCAAGGCAAACCTTGAAGGCTTAGCTTCCAATTCATCCACATGTACCTCCGTTTCAGTATTGCATTGTTTGCACTTGATGTTCTTCGTCTCGCCGTACTTCATTACAAACTCAACTCTTGTGTTTTTTGTAGTGCTCGTACTGATTTCAGTATTACATTTAGGGCAATTTGTATACACTCTCACAGTTCAAATTTAAGGTTTCCCGACTTAGAATTTCTCGGTCACTAACTCAAAAGCTCCCGCATTCACCTGAATTTTTTTGTCTAATGGGTCCATAAAAGGAGCAATCAAAATCTTTTGCTTTTCAGTGTCATATAAGTCAATTGGACCAATCAACTGCTTATAATGCTCGCCTTCTTTCATTTCCAGGATATACAAATCTTCCCCGAAATTCAGATCGAGATCTACATCATTACTATCTAGCTGCCAAAATCCATTTTCTCTGAAATTTCGACTGATATTCGAGAAAGAATGCCCGTTCATTTTCTTATTATAAGTGCTAAACTTCCTCATAAATTCTTCGGTCTTATGAATCTTTTTCGATGATATATGCCATCCTTCAAAATCAGTATAAGCCGTGATAGCCAGAGGATGTTCTACCCTGTGTAGTTGAATGCCTCTAACTAGAATAATACGATAGGCCGAGTCATAATCTTGTTCCTCACTTAAAGGTTTGTATTCTAGGGCTTCAAAGGCACTTGCAATCAGTCTATCCTGAAAGAAGTAATAAACCTTCTTATCCGTAAGCGGTTTGTTTTGAGTTTCTCCTCCACAAGATTGCAATCCAAGAAAAATGAATACACTCCAAAGCCAAATTTTGTAATCAGATGTTCTGTGAGCAGCTAAAACCAAGACTATTTTATGTTTCGAATGGCTTCTCTTTCGCTTAAGGGTGATAGTTTATGCTTTTTTACGAAGTCCAAGACAAACTGAGGATCGGTTCTACTGTATTCTCTTAAAGCCCAACCAATAGCCTTGCGAATGAAGAATTCTTTATCGTCTTTCTTATTCAAGATATACCTGCTCAGCATGTCGGTATCCGTTTTATCTTTATACTTCAACTGAAAGATAATTGAACTCCTTTCGTACCACATCTTGCCGCTTTTGTTCCATTTTTCGGTGATACTTTCTTTCCTCTCCGGAAACTTCTTGAAGAAATGTCCAACGCAGGTTGTGGCGATATAATCAACAGAATCCCACCAGGAATTTTTTCCTATCATCCACTCTAAAGTTTCAATAGTATTCTCATTCCAGAGCTTCTTGTTCTTAAACACTAACTCCTGCCCGCACATATGCAGCTCTCGATACTCCTCTTCAAATAAACCCTTTGCAGTCGCTTCAAAATTCTGAATGGGTTCATGCTTATATAAAACCGTTTTGAAAATTTCGCGTCGTGGAGTTGCTTTAAGGCCATAAAATGGACATTGCTCTTTCATGTAGGCGTACATCTGCTCCGCATCCGAAGGGTTGCCTGCTTCGAGCATGGCTGCCTTTAAATCGTCTATGAAATCGCGATCCATTACATTCTAATTCCGAGGTTCCAGAATACAAACGACCAGATGTCAGTCTGCTCTTCAATGATCTTAGCTGTGGGTTTTCCTGCTCCGTGACCCGCATTTTCTTCAATTCGGATCAATACCGGGTTCACTTTGTTCGCATGATGCGCTTGTAGTTCAGCGATGAACTTAAAACTATGTGCAGGCACCACTCTGTCGTCGTGGTCTGCTGTTGTTACCAATGTCGCAGGATATTCGGTGCTGTCTTTAACGTTATGTAATGGAGAATATTCAATAAGATAATTAAAGTCGGTTTCGTTTTCGCTGCTTCCGTATTCTACTGCCCAGCCCCAGCCGACAGTGAACTTATGATATCGAAGCATATCGAGCACGCCTACAGCCGGTAAAGCTACTTTGTATAAATCCGGTCTTTGGGTCATGCATGCACCTACTAAAAGTCCTCCATTTGATCTCCCGCTGATGGCGAGATGATCGGAATCTGTATATTTTTCGGAGATAAGGTATTCTGCTGCCGCGATGAAGTCATCAAAAACCGTCTGCTTCTTCTCCAGCATTCCCTGCTCATGCCAGCTTTCTCCAAATTCTCCACCACCTCTTAGGTTGGCTACTGCATAAACTCCTCCTTGTTCTAAAAAGACGATATTGCTTACACTAAATGAAGGCGTAATGCTAATATTAAATCCTCCATAAGCATAAAGTAGGGTAGGGTTCTTCCCATTGAGTTCTATACCTTTTTTATGTGTGATAAACATCGGAATTTTAGTGCCATCTTTACTTGGATACCAAACTTGTTTAGTCTCGTAATCACTGAGATCTACATTGAACTCAGACTCTCTAAATACTTTGCTATTGCCAGACTCTACATCGTAATGATAAATCGTAGGCGGAGAAACAAAGGAAGTGAAGGTATAAAAGAGTTCCGTGTCTTCTTTCTCGCCGCCAAAACCACTTACTGAACCGATCCCTGGAAGCTCAACTTCTTTTAACAATTCACCTTCTTCGGAATACTCCAGAATAAGTGAATTTGCATTTTTTAAGTAAGAAGCAAATAACTTGGATCCAACATTTGAAACACCTTGCAATACTTCTTCTTTCTCCTCAATGAGTACTTCCCAATCGCGAGCATTGTCCTTATTTGGATCAACTTTCACCAATTGATAGTTCTTGGCTCCATCATTCGTTAAAAAGAGCAACTCACCATCCAGGGTCCCTACAAAATCTCGGTTGTATTCAAAGTCGCTGTAAAGTACTTTGAAGTCGGCGTACATGGATTCATCCAAAGAACGGTAAAGAATGGAATTTCCATGTGTTCCTTCAGAGATGTTGATCATGAGATGCTTTTCATCCTCATCAACAATGGGCCAATTGTATTGCTTCGGTTTGCCAGGGTTTTCGTAGATCAAGATGTCTTCAGATTGAGGTGTTCCCAATTTATGATAGCGGATTTTCGGAGCCTCTGAAGATTGAGAAAACTCAAGTCCTTTTTTTGGCTGATCATATCCCGCATAGAAGAACCCATCTTTGTACCATGAAGCGCCACTGAACTTGATCCAGTTAATTTCATCACTTTCCAGTTCACCTGTTTCCAGGTTTTTTAGGTACATGGTTTTCCAGTCGCTGCCGGCACTTGATACGGAATATGCGAGATATTTATAATCATTGGAGAAACTCAATCCGGAAAGTGCTTTTGTTCCATCGTCACTTAAGGTGTTCGGATCAAGAAATACAGATGGTTCGCCTTCCAGACCTTCCTGGACATACATCACACTTTGGTTTTGGAGTCCGTCATTTTTAAAGAAATAGTATTTGTCTCCTTTTTTAAATGGAGCTGAATATTTCGGGTAATTCCAAATTTCTTCCAGACGTTTTTGAATCTTGTCTCTATACGGAATTTGGGAGATATAAGATTCCGTAACTTCGTTTTGAGCTTTTACCCAAGCCTCTACTTCGGGTGCAGTATCGTTTTCTAGCCATCGATACGGATCCAGTATTTCTTTTCCGAAATAAGTATCGCGTTGATCTACGGTTTCAGTTTTTGGATAAGTAGGTAATTCTATACTCACTTCTTTGTTTTCTTCTTTTTGGCCACAAGCTACTAAGATGAGCAATGCAGGGACTAAATACTTCATGTGACGAAAATAAAACTCAATATTAGAAATTGATTCGATTGATCAATTTTATATTTTGATGATGCGAACTACCTGAACGTCCAGATCATCTACCTTGACATGTAAAATGTACATACCGGATTCTTTAGGTAGTTCAAAGTCGATTAGTCTTTTATTTTTAAATCGCTCAATTCCAATGAGCTGGCCCAAGCTATTATAGATTTGAATATCAATTGACTCTCTCGGTATGCCGAGATTGATATTTACAGTTCCTAGGTTTGGATTCGGAAAGTATAGGATGGAATCGAGTGGAAATTCAGCGTTGAAATCGCCCTTGTTGACTGCTATGCACTCCGACATTATAGTACAGAGCGTATTGTCAATAATGACAGCAAAAACTCCCTCGTACCAAGGTGTAAATCTTCTATTGGTTTCTCCGGTCAGTGGTTTAAAATCATCGAGGCAATCTACCCATTGAAAGGTACTTCCTTGAGCAATGGAATACAAAGTGCCATCATCAAATTTGAGCACATCGGGTTTCGGTGATTCAAAGTCTAGCTTGATATGAATGATAGAATCGCATCCCACAGCATTTGGAATAGTGTCGTAGAATTCAATATCGTAGTAGTTATAAGCTACACCACTTGGACTTCGAAAGGGCCCACAAAGAGAAGTATCTATAAATGTGAAACTTTTGTGATTTACGGTAAGGTCAATATCAGAATATAAGATACATCCTCCCGGAAGCGCTGAGGTGTCTTTAAAAACAGCCGATTGAGTGTGTAATTGCCCGCTTGGACTCACATATTCATCACATACAGTAAGTTCCAGGCTTTGAGTTTGGTTGGAACAAGGGTATGACTTATAAACATAAATGATGGAAGGTACCTGGATTTGACTTTTGAATGGAGGACTACAAGCCACCATCATGTAGTCATCGTTCAAACCAACCGATCTTCCAAACCCTCTGAAATTGAGTTTTTCAATAGGGGTGCTTGCTGTTACTTGGCTTTCAATAATTTGCACGTTTTGCCAGTCTTTCAGTACGTTCATGACAAAATTCACCTGACCAATTCTAGCATGAGGAGGGTCTTTGGGGAGTACAGAGTTGAATACCCCATATGCGAATCCATATTTGTTCTGCGCGAATTTATTGCGCTGGTTTATAGAACTTAATGGACGAAATGTAATGGCTTCATGGTCTAAATTTAGCGAATCAAGCCATGGATAGAAATAAACCTGACTATCGGGATTTAGTTTACTTACCATTAAACCCTGATCACCCAGATTGAGTTCCCAGCCAAAACGGTTATATGCTTTTGGATAGGGGTTTTTAAAAGTTTCGATGAACTCTAGTTTACCATCAATTAGATTATATAATTTAAAACTACCGGCGATTTCAATCGAATCTGAAGCTGTGACATAATCTTCGAGAGGGCTGCTAACTATAATGAGTTCATTGTATGATTCTATGGCGGCGCCAAAGCCTTCTCCATCAAGAGGGGTGGGGTCAAGGAAGAAAGTATCATATTCAAAGCTGTCCGATCCCAGTTTGTAACTTAAAACTGCTCCTAAACTAGAATTGTCTGTTTGGTCAAATACATTTTTGGGGCTATATGTTGCCCCAATTAGAAGTTGTTCATTAATTATGAGATTATCTGAGCCAAAACCGGTGCTTTTATTATTAATGGGGTTGTATATGGTTTGAAAATGCTCGAAAAAACCATTTTCATTCACATTGAATATAGCAACTGCACCAATTAGATTGATTCCTTTTGTGTTCTTTTTGAATGTAGCATTGTAGTCAGAAATAATTAGATAATTACCAGATAGATTTATAGAAACAGACTGAAAATTACCGCCCGTAAAAGGTAATATGGCTTGATGGAATTTCCATTTAGAACTGAGTGAATCGTATTTGAATATCTGATATTCATAACTAGTTCTCATATCTTGTTCTGATAGATCATAGTGATTAATCCAAGAGCTTACAAAACAATAATCTCCTTCAACTCTAACTAGCTCTGCAAAATATCCGGGTATTTCAGAGCTTGGTGGTTGTAAATGATTGAAATTACGCTCTATACTATCCTCCAAGACCCATTTCTGCCCAAAACTATTAAGACAGATCAGGGTGAATATGATAAAGATAGCGCGTAGCATGAAACCAAATATAGGGATTAGACGGATTTTGAGTGCTTATCGTTGCAGCATTTGACGGAAGGCTGATGGGGTCACCTTACTATTTTAATAACTTCTGTCCCACTTTCAGTCGTTACCATCAAGTAATAAATTCCTGCTGTATGTGGAATTTGAATCTCAATCTCCTTGTAATTGTAAAAGTGCTGCTTTAAGACAGTTTGACCGATGTTGTTTGTAAGTTCAACAGAAACGTTTTCTTGCGGTTGTACAAAGTTGACCTTTAGTGTACCATTACTCGGTACTGGGCCCGCCGAAAATGCTCCCGGGTTTTTGTTCTCAACTTCGTAGTAGACACAGCTCGATACCACTTCACAGCTATTATTCCACACTCTTACAGCATAAATTCCGGTGCTAGGCGGAGAGAAACTCTTCTCATTGGAGTTTTCTAAAACGATAGTGCTATCTGAACAGTCGAACCAGTGATAATATACGTTATCAGCAGCAACTGTAATACCATTGTCTGTGATTTCAAGATCTGCCGCAGGAGTAATGCTGGTAAGGTGATAATGAATGATGCTATCACATCCCGAAACATTTAAAATGGTGTCTCTGTGGTTTCCTGCAATTACCGTTGATTTACCGCTGGGGAAAACAAACTTTTCACAGAAGACCTCATTGCGATCCCCTTCTGAAGTGAAGTCCACGGTTAAATCTATATCCCAATACTTAACGCAACCGCCTGGCAAGTAGGTGGTGTCTAAGAACTTTGCACTTTCTCTATGAAATTTCCTCGAAGGAGAATAATACCATTCACAAGCATGAGGACTGATGGATACAAATGAATCTGTACAGGGTGTTGGTTGAAAGAAGTAGAGATCTCCACCCCAATTGCTAGTGGGTAAGAAAATGGAAGGACTACTACATATTATAAAACTATCACTCACATTTAACCCAATGCCAAACCCTCGGTAGAAATTGAGTGAGTCGAAGGTTTGTGCCCTGTTCGGGCTGAAAACAATCTGTGTATTACGGTATTTGCCGTGAATTTCTTTGAATGTGAGAATTGCACCGTTTGACATTCGAGTGAAATCAAGTGGCCTAAACTCTTGAAATGATATTATGATTTCAGAACTATTCTGATCAAAATGTGGCTCTCTTACGTTTCCATTAGAAAATGGTAGTGTCAACTGCTGCGCGTTCCCATTGAACACATCTATAATATAAGCTCTGCTGAAATTACTTTGATAGGATGCTGCCATCAAACCATGTGGTCCTAATTTTAGGTGATAACCAAAACGCAATTTTGGATGTAGATCCGGGCAGTATATGCTGTCTACAAGAGTTAGCTCTTTTTTAGAAATTGAATAAACATAAACAATACCGAATCCGGGATGTAAACTACTGTTCTTTTCTTTATGCTCCGTGGCAGAAACTACTAGGACATTTTTATATAAGCTCATAAACTCCCCATACTGCTGGTGTTCAGGGTTCAGTTCATAAGATCCTTTAAGTCTAGGCTTGATATATTCATTCTGATACTCCCATTGTCCCTGATTCAATGAATATAAATGAATCGCACCTGCATTGATATAGTGAGAGGATTGATAAAAGGTGTCCAATTGAGGACTGCTTACTATCATCACAGAATCATTGATCTCCATACTATACCCAAACCGGGCATAAATTTGATTGCTCGGGCTCAATAGAGTTTGAGTTAAGCTCCATTCATTCTGCTTTGATTTATTATAAACGAAAATGGCACCGTGTCTCAGTCCCAGGTTAGGTTCCGGTACATCTTGGTAGTTGTAGGCCCCCACAAGAATGGTGTTTTTATAGATTTTAACCGTAGCCTTAGTCTCTTCTGTCCACGGTGAAGCATGGGTTTCAATTTCCTGGGAGAATGACCATTTGCCCGTGCTGGAATCTAAGGTGTAGATCTCAATAAAAGAGCTATAAGGTATTTCCGCATCTGGATCTAAACGGATGGAATGCACTACCAATGTATTTTCGTAATGATCTACACTAAGTGCTTGATATTGATCCAAGCCATGCTCTTTTTTACCCGAAATCCTTTGATCTAACTTCCAGCCTTGAGCTTGACTTGCAATAATGAAAATGTACGTTAAGAGAAGGGCAATGGAGCGCACATCTCAAATATAGCCCATTATTGCGGATGTTTTCTATTGCGAAATGTAAAGAATGATTAATTCTCCGGATTAATGCTTGCGCGTATACTAAATACGTGTGAGTACTGAGCAACTCCACCGCTTCCAACATCACTCAAAGCATAATCAACAGCGATTCTTTTCAGATTTAAACCGACACCAATATTTGGCTGGGCAATCCATTCTTTCTTGTATTCAAGATTTCGAACTTCCTGAATATTGCCAACACCTGCTCTTACAAATATGATATCGTTATATCCCGCTTCGATACCCATGTGAGGATCAAAGCTGACAAAATCAGTTTTCAGTAGCGTATTACGTCTACCATCTGTATTCATGTCGATATCAAATTCACCTCGAATACTGTAATCTTCACCAATTTCAAATCGCTTCGCTACACCAAATAGAATTTTAGGAAGTGTAATCTCCAAGGAGTTTACCGGAATCTCATTGTTGGTCTGCTCCAGAATATCTTTCTGAGCAGCAGTGAAATTGTATTTCCAGGCATTGAAGGTAGAAGTGATGTCTTTACCCATTACAGCAAAAGTCCAGTTCCCGGGTGTCATATATTGCATTCCCACATCTACTCCAAATCCCCAAGCTGTTGCAAATTCACCGGCTCTTCTGTGAACAATCTTAGCAGAACCACCGAAGTTCAGACCTTCAATAGAAGTCTTTTGTGCATAGCTGAAAAAGAATCCATAATCAACTGCACTGAATGAGGTAACTCTATCGTAATTAATTTGGCCATTTTGAAATAAATCTAAGGTGTTTGGGATATTGTCAATACCAAAACGAACCATAGAGAAACCAATGGCTGCTTTGTCTTTGACCAATGCTCCTAAGCCGATGTAATCATAATTTGCTATCCCCGAGAAATATGCGGAGTGCATAAATGAAAGTTGTAATTTGTCCTTCTGACGAACTAGTCCTGCCGGGTTCCAAAAGCCGGAAGTTACATCGTCTGTAGATGCAACATAGGAGTTAGACATGCCCAAGGCACGCGCTCCAACGCCAATGCTTAAAAATTCGTTACTGTACTTAGGTGTGCTCTGTGAAAAAGAAGCAGTACTAAATAGTACAATAGCGGCAAGAGTAGTTAGTATAGGTTTCATCGGTAGGTGCTGTATTGCAAATTTATAAAAGTTGTATCTCAAGTTCTCCAAGTGAACGCTCTAACTGAGGTTCTATTGCTTCGGATATTTCTGTGAGTAACTCTTTCTGACCCTCGGTAAACTCTTTTAAGCTCGCTCGAATGGCCACTTTTTCCAGCATGTCAATTGCATTTTCTATGCTGGTATATTTCTTCAGAAATGCAGCTTTCATAAAACGACGATGATTTCCTTTAAAGAGTTCATCGTCTTGTAGTCCGCTGTATCTCAGGTATTTAAGTATCCAATCCATCTCTATGCTGTCTATCATTGCATAGAATTCATCTGCCAAACTTGGGTTCTTATCCAATAGAATTTTATCTAAAAGGATCTCCACCAAAATATGAGAAATGAAATAATCTCGGTCTAAATCTTTGTCGCCACTCTCGCGAATACTGTCTATCGCTTCTTGCGAAAGTTTGACAAAAGTAGACCAGTTATGAAATTTTCTATCACTGGCGAAATGTCGGTTGCAACCTCTGTTGATCGATCCAATCTCCTCGGTTGTGAATTCAATATTTCTATATGGGTTAATGCGTAGTTTAGGAATATGAGCACGGGCAAGGTCAGGAAGTATTAAACCTAAGTTGTAATACTTATTATCATCAACCCGATCAAAATAAAAATGACTTAAGTAATTCACTAGTGCAAAGAAAACAAATTACTTACAATTTGGGTAACAATAAAACCCTACTTTCGCTGTTAGTATACTAATTTCAAGACATTTTAATCATGATTAATTTAAGACTACTAGGAACTACTTTTCTTTTTGTTTCCATTTTTTCTTTTGCTCAAGAGACGCAAATCCCTACTAATGAAAAAACAGGTTTAGCCGAATATACCGAGGTTATTACCGTTACAGGTGCTTCTGCCGGTGATCTCTACGCTAGAGCTTTACTCTGGTTAGATGATTTTTATCCTAACCCACACGGTGTGGTTCAAAGCAAAGATTCTGCAGTTAGAATAACAGGTCGACACCAGTTTAGATTAAGCCTCACCGATAAAAAAGGAAATGAATCTCCTGCGGGATTTGTTACCTATAATTTTACAATGGAGTTCAAAGACGGTAAGTTTCGTTATGTAATAGATAACATCAACGAAAAGAAAACTTCAGCTTTTGACATCTCTAAGTGGGAAGATAAAGATGACCCTAATTACAAGGAAGAACGCTATGAGCAGTTTATCGCACAAACAACTGAGTTTTTTAATAATATGATTGAGACCATGTACGATAGACTTACCACTCCGATTGAAGAAGAAAGTTCAGATTGGTAAACTGTACGGTTTTAAATCTGTTACACTTCAAATGCGAATATTACAAATCGTTCTTATTGCTTCTATTTTAGCTGCTTGCGGTAGTAAATCTGCCCGCCATATGAAGCGGCTCGACCATTTTGGAATTGATACTACTAATTCAGTTCCCTACAGTTTAGATGTAGGAACTTTGGCGCCTGTAATTCAATTTACAGAAGTGGATTCAAATGGGATTAGTACTTCGTATTCATCAACGGAAGTTGTCCGAGAAAAACCATTGGTAGTATTGTTTTACAGGGGCCATTGGTGTCCGGTTTGCAATAAGTATTTAAGTGCATTTAACGACTCTTTGGGTATCATTTTGGAACGAGCAGAGGTTTGGGTGGTCACACCAGAGAAACCGGAATATGTAGCGCTCACCAGAGAAAAAACCGGCCTTACAGCCAAGGTGATTTCGGATACTAGCCAGAAAATAATGAAGGATTACAAGGTCTTGTTTCACGTAAACGAGCAGTACCGGAAAAAAATTGATTTAGCGCTGAGTGAAGACCTGAAAGAAACTAATGGTGATGATGTTCTGCCGGTACCGGCAACCTATGTCATCGACGAAAATCATAAAATTGTGTTTAAGCAATTCGACCCTAATTACAAAAACAGAGCTACAGTAATGTCGATTCTGAGAAACCTGCCCTAATCATTCTCATTGCTGATGTTTGTATAGATTAATGCGATAAAAATGCAAGAAGTGGCTAAGGTATCTTTGTAGTATGAATTCAATAGGATTACCACAACAAGACTCCAAAAAACTGATAGAAGCTTTAAATGAGCTTCTCGCTGACTATTCCATGCTGTACATGAACACGAGAGGGTTTCATTGGAATATCAAAGGACGCGACTTTTTCGAATTGCATGTAAAATTTGAAGAAGTTTACAATGAGCTAGTGCTTCAAATCGATGAAATTGCCGAGCGAATTTTAACCTTGGGAGGAACACCTGTTCACGGGTATTCAGAATACATGAAGATTTCGGATATCAAGGAAATTATGAATGTGAGCGATGGAAAAACAGCGTTGGCCTCCATCCTCGAGAGTTATCAAACCCTTGTCAAAAAACAAAGAGCAATCTTAAGCATCGCAGCTGAGATGGATGACGAAGGCACAAATTCTCAGATCAGCGACTATATCATGCTTCAGGAAAAACACATCTGGATGTTTAAAGCATATTTGGCCTAAGGTTCATTATATCGAAATAAAACCTCATTTTCGCCGGCAGTTTGGCACAAACATCAGATAAACTCGGATCATTACCCATTGGAAAACTGCTCTTGCAGCAATCCGTTCCTGCAGCCATAGGCTTTTTGGTAATGTCGATTTATCAGATCGTAGACGTTTTCTTTGTGAGCCGTTTTGTGGGAACCAATGCGGTTGCTGCAATTAATATTGTATTGCCTATTACCTTTTTAATTTCTTCCTTCGGGATGGCAGTGGGTATCGGTGGTGGCTCCATTATTTCTAGAGCTCTAGGTGCAGAAGACAAGGAAAAAGCCGCAAGGACCTTTGGAAATCAAATCAGTCTGACACTGGGATTCTCTCTGTTTTTTGTGGCGATGAGTTTTATCTTCAGTGAACCTATCCTTCGCGGTTTTGGTTCAAACGATGAAGTTCTTCCTCTAGCTCGAGATTATTTTCATATCCTATTGCTCGGCGTGCCTTTTTTAGGCTGGGCCATGATGAGTAATAATGTGATTAGGGCAGAAGGTAAGCCTAAAATCGCAATGCTTACACTCGTTATTCCTGCGGTTGCTAACCTCATCCTGGATCCCATTCTAATTTATTATCTGGATATGGGAATCAAAGGTGCAGCTTGGGCTACCACTATTGGCTACTGGTGTAGCGGCCTCTATACTCTTTGGTTTTTCCTCAGAAATAAAAGCGAAATACCACTTCACATCCCCAACTTTAAACTGCGTAAAGAACTTGTTCGGGAGATTGGCTCAATTGGCTCTGTTACCTTAGTAAGGCAGGGTAGCTTCAGCTTGTTGGCTGTGGTTTTAAATAATTCATTGGAACATTACGGTGGCACAATAGCACTGGCCATATACGGTTTAATTCGAGGATTTACGCTCTTTGTAGCCTTCCCGAATATCGGGATTATGCAAGGATTAATGCCGATTGTAGGTTTTAATCATGGGGCTGAACGCTACGATCGTCTGAAAGAGTCACTTCGTTTATCCGTGATCTGGACCACGGCAACCTCCTTAAGCTTATTCATTTTATTGGCCATCTTTTCAAAAGACTTGGTACATCTGTTTACCGACGACCCAGAATTGATGGAAAGAACACCTAGAGCCTTGGTAATTACCTTTTTAGGGCTGCCAACCATGGGTATTAGCTTTATTGCTGCGGCTTATTTTCAAGCCATAGGTAAAACTAAACCTGCTATGATCTTAACACTCGCAAGACAGGGGATGTTTATGATTCCATTAGCCTTAATTCTGCCGCTGAAATTTGGTTTAGACGGGATCTGGTTTTCTATGCCGATTGGCGAAATTCTCGCTGCTTTAATCTCTTCAATTTGGCTCTACAGAGCAGTGAAAGATTTTTAATCTTCCTTTTTGTAAATCTTGAAACGCTGTGGTTCGTTCTTGCTGGTATGAACTACCAAAATATAAATTCCGTCTTTCTCAGGTAGATCTAAAAGAGCAGTATTTACATCATTGTATTGAACATTTAGGTATACTCTACCGGTTAAGTCTATTATTTCCACTCTTAAAAAGCGCTGGTGCTCATTTACATCGATCTGAACTACTCCGGAACTCGGATTAGGATAAACCTTAACCATGAATGGGATGGGATCTTCTAACCTTTCATTGCTTACATAATAACAAGTAGTCGTATCAACACAAGGTCCTTTGGTTACTTCCAAGCCATAGAATCCTTCGTATTTAGGAGTGAAACGGGATTCAGTCTCACCTTCTATAGCTTCGTAGTTCTTAATACAGTTTAACCATTGGTACTCCAAATCTGAGGTAGTAGCCCAAAGCTGATGCGCCTCTTCATTGAAAAATATACTTGTATTGGGTTTGAAATTGTGGTTTACGACGATTCTGATAATACTATCACAACCGTTAATATTGGTGAGGTACTTTACTTCACTATTCTGCCCCGAGTTACCGCAATTGTATAGGTTAATGGTGGTATCGGTTATTTGTCCGATTTTTAAATTAAAAGTTTCAATGGTTCTGCAACCATAAGGAGAATAACTGGTGTCTATAATTACTTGTGAACTAGTGTATGTTCTACCTGTATTAGGGCTGGTCCAAGAGCCGCATTGGCTAACTGTGCTGCTTAGAAACTTATCTATACAAGGCTGCAATCGGAAGGAGTAGATTACTCCATGGTTTGCGTTGATGTTACATGTTGCAGCAGAAACTAAAAGAATGGAGTCTAGCATTACAATGTTAGAGCCTCCTTGACAATCAACACTAGAAATTGAGCCGTTTACAGATGGTTTGCTTGTTTTAGTTGAACCTTGTAATGAACTTATTTGAGTGGCATAATATCCATTGGTAGGCGCCATGGCAACTTCATCCCAATGGTTTATATCGAAGGTGCGCTCTACTGACAGACTTAGGTAATACGATTTGCCGCTATTATAATGCCAAGAACTAGAATAGAACTCATAAATCGGGATGTATAAGCCACTATTCCCTGCTATTATCAGGTGTTCTGAGTTCAAACTCATTCTGTTTCCGAATTCCAAACCAACCACTCTATTGGGGTGAACTATCTTTTGAGTATATTGAAAAGTGTCGTTATCCAAGTCATACGCAAAAACAGCACCGGCATTTTTTAATCCATTTTGTTCATTTACATCAAAGTCCTCATGAAGAGCTGCTACTACTAAATGCTCTCCATACAAGTCAATATTAGAGCCGAAAAGTTCATTGGAATTCCTGTAAGGATCTAATACCTTATGCTGAAATTCCCAAGCTGTACCATTGTTCTTGAAAACATATGCTGCACCTGAATTATAAGCTCTAAAAGTATCTACTTCATTAGGATCAAAGTCTGCCAGTGGCGCTCCAATAACAGTCCACTTGCCATAAGTGGCGATTGATGTACCGAAATCAGTTCTTTTTGCGGTGTCCGGACTTGTTATTGTTTCGGTGTATTCCCAGGTTCCGGAATTTAATCGATACACGTATACTGCACCTGCCTCTAAGACATAATCATTAGTGTCATTGCTTAATGTAAAATTACCGGGAGCTCCAATAAAAAGGGTTGAATCATAAATTGCGATTGATTCTCCAAATCTAGAATTCAACTGAAAACTATCGCATTCAATACTTTGGATCAAAGTCCAGTTTTCACCGGCATCATCCACCTTGAATATATCCACTACTCCTCTTGCCTTCAACTCAGTTCCATTGGGTCTATATAGTTTTTTATTAGGTGATGATACAACCAAATACTGTTCTGTAGCATCCATGATTTCGCCAAACTTTTGACCGTTTTGAGCTTCAGGTGCCTGAATGAGTTGAGTCTCCTGCCATTGATTCTGAGCTTGTGATTTAAGAGAAAAGCCAATCAAGAAGAAACTAAAAATGAGATATAAGCGGGACATTTTCATTTCTAAGGGGCAATTTAGTTAATTTCTAATGGAATTGCTCACCTCTGCTCAAGGTAGACTATTTCCTGACAATTTTGAAAACTCTGGGTTTGTTGCTGTTTGTATACAAAAGGCCGTAGTAGATACCGGAGCTCTCAGGGAGAGCCAGCTTATACTTGCTGAGCTCTTCAAATTCGTGTTCTGAGACCAATTGCCCATTTGAGGAATAAATTTCAAGACTTGCAGTACGAAGTTTTATACCAAAATCAAGGTACAGAATACCATCATTGGGCATTGGGTACGCGAGAATTCTAAGTTTAGGCGGACGAAGTAAATTTTGCTCCTCAACATAATAACAGTTTGAGATATTGCTGCAACCGTTTGCGGTTACCGAAAGAGCATATAAACCTTCGTATTCAGGAGTAAATTCACGCTGATTAGCGCCGAGGATAGGAGCGTAATTATCGAGACAGTTAACCCATTGATAGGTATATTCATCTCGATGTTCAATCTCCGGTCTGAAACTACCGGCAATAAAGCTGATTCCGACTTCTTGATTCAAAGAAGTAACATGAATAGTGAGTAAGCTGTCGCATCCATTGGCATTTATAATGGTATCCAGAAGTATGCTGTCTATAGAAACGGTATGTCGGCCACTAGGACTACGGTAAAATCCGCACATTAGAGTATCAATCTGTGCTGCACTGGAATAATTAAAACTTAGATTGAAATGTACATAGCCCAAGCAGCCTCCGGGAGTGATATAAACTTGATCGTAAATCCCGGGAGCAGTTATTGTTGTGCCATCAAAGGATTTAAATTTATCACATGCAGTTATGGTAAGAGTATCATAAATGTCCGTGCAATTATTGGGCTTGTAGCGTTGAACTTTAGCATGCTGAACACTGCCTTGAAAACTATCGACAAAGGTCCTTAAACCTACAAATAGATCCTGATTGCTGAAGCTCAGCGTTGAGCCAAAACCGTGACTTATCGCTAGGGATGGGCTTTGAGGGTAAGGGTTTATGATGGAATCAATTTGGACGATGGAATCTTGCACATTCTTATAAATTTTTACAAGTCCATACTGAGTTTGGTTTTGAGTGATTTTTCTAAACCTGGGGTAGCCGATGGCAATCAAAGAATCGCTCTGACTTATACTGGCCATAGCCGTTTCACTATTTCCGTAGCTATGAGTTGTAAAAGTGCTCCTGAATGAATTGTTAAATGGCGTGAACAATGTAATATCCTGAGTATCCTTATTAAATTGATTTCGAACAACTAAGCCCATAGGACCTAGGTTCACTTCATACCCGAATGCTACGTTTTCTCGACGTTTATCCTGACGAATAAAGTTTTTAAACTTCCATTCCTCATTTTGTTGCTCGAAGATGAGCACTGCGCCGGCATGGTTTATTCTATTAGTATTGCCGGGCAGGTATGATTCTCGTGGAATACCAATTGCCAACAGAGAGTCGTAAACAGATACACTTTGACCAAATAGTTCTCCATGGCCCAGGTTAAGATCGGTGAGCACCTGTTTTTTCATAAAAGTATGATCAAGTTCCCACACACTTACGGAGCCGCAATCGTCGCAAGAGCTAGAAGTATTTGGGTGAAAATTGGAACCGGGAGATCCAATGACAAGTGTCTTATCGTAAAGCGATAAACTATGGCCAAAGAAACCATCGCTGCTGTCATTTGGATGAAGAGTCTGAAATAAACTCCATTGATCTAAATCCTGGTCTAGCTTGAAGATGTAAACCCTTCCGTCGGGAACGTTCGAGCTCGTTTCGTCGTAATTGGGGGCACCAACAATGAGCAAGCTGTCATTCATAACCATGCTCAAACCAAAATTGCTTTCTATACCACCAACAGGGCAGGGTATTTCTCCTTTCTCAGCCCAAAGATTGGTAGAGGAATCCAGTTTATAATAATAGAGTTTGCCTGTAAAACTCTCGCCGGATTGTGTGAACTTTTCAGCAGGAGCGCTGATAACACAGCGATCGGAAGAAGTTACAATTCTGTATCCGTAAAGGGTCAAATGATCATTGTTAGCGCTTTGGATTTCTTGACTCAGCTCGAAAGTTTGGGCCTGTGCTGTGAATACAGAGCTTATGAAAATTGCTATGATTAATTTAAGCTTCAATGCTAGATTAGAAATCGTTCAAAGATAAATTCAATTCAAGCCAATACTTACATCTCTATGTAAAAGGGATTAATTGGCTTTAATTATCTTAAACGTCTCAAGACTTTCCTTATTATTAGAAATACGAAGGATATACATTCCGGGACTCATATCAATTTGGATGGGGTACTCTCCAGGGCCAAGAACAGTTTTCTCAAATACTAGTCTCCCATGTACATCAAATAGCTGAATTCGTATGTTTTGTTCGGGACCGGTGACCCATATTCTAAGCTCGTCCTCAACAGGGTTAGGACCTGCTTTAACTTCAATCGGGCCATCCGTTTGCAAGTCAGAATCTATTTCAATGTTGATGCAATTTGATCTTGAGGAACAATTTTCATGACTCACATCAACGGCGTATAGTCCACTCTTTTCAGGGACATACCTATACGATGTTTCACCTTCAATTTCTTCGTAATTCTTTATACAGTCGAGCCATTGATAATGGTCATATCCCGGAGGAACTGAAAGTGATGTATCTGTTTTCTTGATATCGATGATGGGATTGAGGCTGTTAAAGACAATATTCATAATACTATCACAGCCTTGCGAATTGCTAATCGTATCTATAATATAGGTCGTGTTATAGAAGCGCTTACCCGAGGGACTCGTATAAACTCCACATAAGGTAGTATCGAACCAAACCTGTGTGCTCTTGCGCACTTCAAGGTCAATTTCATATGCTGAATGACAGTTTCGGGCATAAAAAACAGAGTCGAAATACTTGCCTGATTCTTCAAATAATCTTGAGCTTGGACTTCGATATTCGTCGCAGACGCTTGTATCAATATAACTATTTACATTAAGGCATGGAACCTTTTTAAAAACATATACTTTCCCCGTTGTAGGCATGCTGCTTTGATCCGGAGCCTTGCTCGATCGTTCTGCTCCTACAATAATTCTCCGATTGTAGAATGCAATTGAGTTTGCGAAATGATCAGAACTACCTAATTCAAAATTATCGCCAAATTGATCTTGTTTTACATACATGCCATCCTCCCAGATGTAATAGACGATTTTACCTACATCTGTTGTTTTGTTGATGTTCAAAAAGGTTCCGGAAGGCTGACCTACAACTAAGGTGTCGTCTTGAGATACAAATTGGCTGTTTGCCGTAGCCTCTATGTCTTGCAGATACTCAAAACTATCTTGATTGTAAACAAAGACCTCAGCATCTTCAAAACTTCCGTTATAGGCTATAATAAGTCGGTCTTTAACTAGTGTTACCGGGCTTCCATACCCATTGATGGGAGGAAAGCCTGTTTGCTCTCCTTTCATTTTTTGGATGAGTTTCCACTCATGGTCCGGACTCAGTTTATAAATGTAAACGGTTCCTTTTTCGACTACACCTTCCGGAATTGCTTCAATAACGGCAGCAATTGCAAGAAACGAATCTGAATATGTGATGCTGGAACCGAAGTAAGCGTTTTTCGATATTTGAGGAGCAGTTAAAACCTGATTTAGCGTGAATTTGCCACTAGAATCTCGCTTATAGATGAGGCAACGACCTGCTTTTGTTAAGGTGTCATTGTTTACCATGAACGTGGCTCTAGAAACTCCAACAAACAAGAAGTCATCAGTTAAAACCATCTCATCTCCGAAAAATAGTTCACCGGTATTTGCTTCAAATGGATACTCCAAAACTTGTTGTTTGTTCCAAGATCCATTTTCGTAATTGAAGATATGTATCCTGCCTCTGTTGTAGAAATGTTTTCCTGCTGAATCATCATAGTGGCGCGGAGCGGCTATCACTAAAGTATTCCCAAGTAAAGCCATTTCATCTCCGAAAAAGGCAGGAAGTAGTTGATCGTTGGATAATTTTTGGTAGAGTTCAAAACTTTTACTGAGCTCATTAAAGCGATAACAAAATACAGAACCTACCCATTGTTTACCACTTACTTTATCATTATCTGCGCTAATAAGTAGGTGCTCCCCATTATAAATGACCTTATGGCCAAAGCCATCTGTTTGGTCATTCTCGCCCTGAGATTGAATGATTTGTTGCTCGATGATGAATTCTTGAGCATGAGCTAATGTTGCGACAAGAAATGCCAGAAAAAATATGTGAATTCTATACCGCATGAGCTCTTGAAATCAAAAATAAAAGAGACATAGGCAAGTTAACCATATCTGACAGATTCCTTACAAGAAATATAGGAGTGGGGAGAGGGTTTGAGATTTTAACTCATTTAATCTAGGGGGGCTATAGCAAAATCATTTTAGTACGTGCGGTTTGTCCAGAAGCTTTTACTACTAGAATGCTATAAACACCCGGTGTAAGTCTTAGTTCGAATCTCTTTGAGAACGAATCTTCAATGATGTAATGTTTAACAATTTGACCTTCAGGGTTTAATATTGAAATTTTAGCATTTTCTTCATAGGTTAACCAGTCTAAAGTGAATACTCCATTATTGGGGTTTGGATACACTTTAATTTCAGGTAGGGTTTGAGTATTAACCTTAAAGTCAGATACAAAATAGCAATCAGTAATAAAGGTGTCACAGTCTTCTGAATACATCTTAAGGGCATATAACCCACTACTACGAGGTATGAAACTCCATGAATTTTCGGATGGGAGTTCTCTGCCGGTATAACAATCTATCCATTGATAATATTCTTTGTCTCTAGAAATTGTGCTTAAAATTCCATTCTCTAGTTCAAGAGTTGCATGATAACCAATGAATTGCGCATTTATTTTAATCACACTATCACAACGATTAGCACTTCTTAGAGTATCGAATATCACATCACTTATTCTCGTGCTGTACTTCCCACTTGGGCTAATATATTCACTGCAAAATGTATAGTTTTCTTCTACTTTGATGTGAGAATCGATTTGCACATCCATCCAGAAATATTGTGAGCAACGGCCCTCCATTATTAAACTGTCAAGGTAAGTCCCTGAACTGTATATGGTGAATTCTTTACTTATAGAAGAGAATGAGCTACATCTATGTTTGACTATTTGAATAGTGTCTGAATTGCAAGATTCATTTTCTAAAACTGCAATTTTTGAGAATTTACTATTCGAGGCTTGAGTATTTCTATTTAGGCCGACAGTAAGAACCTGGTCATTTGCTTTTACCAAAGTAGAAGCTGAAGTATAGCTTTCAAATCCCCCTATTGTTGGAATTGATATTGTATAAGCATAATTAGAGTCATCATTCATATTGGAAAAAAGATATTCTCGTATTTCATGGAATACTTGCCCAGTATCATAGTTACTCCAATTTGATGCAGAAATTATCAAACTGGAGTCCGTAAAAACGGCATTACCCATAAAGCTATGCCTGCTAACAGTTATAGGGATATTAGAGGGTCCATAATATGTTGCATGTGGTTTGAATTCAAAATCGTTTAGTCTAAATAATTCAATTTTAGAGACCTTGTAGTCTGTAATAAGCAAGGTGCTGTCATTCAGTAACTTTATTGTCCCGACTTGATTAAGATTAAAGTCAATATTATTATAAGCCGGTACGAGTCCATTGCTTCGCGTTTTGAAGAATCGAAAGCTCTGAATAAATTCGGGGTTACTAGAATCACCCAGTTGTGGCCTTATTTCGGATACACAGACTAATGAATCTTCCACAAAAATCCAATTTCCAAACCATTGACCAGACGTAGGTTTGGGTGAAAATATATTTTTCATTTGATTATTGAATCGATTACCTTGGATTTCAAGGTCCAGTATGCGTCCGGCAAAGTTATATGTGGAATTATTCTGTTTTATAGGTGCCGTAGGTTCAGAAATTAGTAAGTGATTTTTTGACAATTCAAATTTTAATGAAGTACTAAATGTATCCAATAGTATCTTGTTGTCAGATTTTTCCCATAAGCCTTGGCTATTAATGGCGTATAAATCCAGATTGTAATGGTAGTAATAATTTGAGTCTCTGCTTTTATAATATTGAATAACTAGAAACGAATCACTAACCCAAAAGTCTTCAATTTTATAATCGTTCCCATGGATATGTGGCCTCAATTTGATAGTTTGTTTAAACTCCCACATGGAAGACACCGAATCTTGTCTGTAGTAATATAGATATTTAGACACTGGGAATACATCTGAACTAACTATGAGATGTTTATATGAATTTTTGATTAATGTACCGTAAGAAACACGGGTTTCATCTGATTCTAATGTTTGAATAGTAGTCCAGTGTATGTTCTGGGCTAGAACCAAAAGAGAATTCAAGAGAATAATCAATGCAATGATCAATCGAGGCATGTCCGAAATTAAATAAAATAAGTAACAAAGTGGTTTCTAGTAAAGTCATAATTCTTGTAAATGATAAACAAAAATTATCGCTTCTAGTGAAAAGCTATGATCCTTAGAATGAGCCAGCTTTGTGGTATGCCAATTACCCACCACGCCCTACATTCATTACCTTAAAGTATTTAATCCCTTGATTCTTTGGTTTGACCCTGAGGATATACATTCCGGACTCTACAGGTAAAGTGAAGTCCAGTGTGTAAATATTGCGATATATACCATGCTCTATTGTGCGCCCTTTATTATCGCTTAACCAAATCTCGACTTCATCGTAACGCTGCCCCAAATCCAAATAGGTTTTCCCATAACTCGGGTTGGGATAAACTCGGATGGTATCCCAATATGGAAAAATCAACTGAGAGCGATTGATAAAGCGGCATGTGGAGGTGTCTAAACAATCTCCTTTTTTCAGAGCCACAGCATAAAGTCCTTCCTCTAGTGGAGCGAATTTTCTGCTTGAATCTTCCAAGATTACTTCTCTGTTAAAACAGTCAAACCAGTGATAGTACACGGATTCGAATTCTAGTGATTGTAGTTCTCCTTTGCTTTCATGAAGAACAACGTCTGTATTGGGGTGATTATATGTGAGATTGATCCTGATTACACTATCACAACCATTGGAATTTACGAGTAAATCAAAAATAATAGTAGATCTCGCAACGATTTCACTTCCTGATGGTGTTGTATATGGTACACAACTAATAGTATCTATGGTGTGATATGTCTTTTGGTGAATCTTAAACTCTGTATCAACGAGTTTGAGGCAACCTCCGTCCAAGATTACGGTGTCTGTGAAATGACGACTCTCTGTTATGGGTTTGCCGGATGGGCTATAAATCACATAACAATTCTCATCCTTTATCGTGTCGTATTTAGTAACACAGGGCTTAGGACTATATACTAAAATACTACCTCCTTGAATTTGAGTGAAAGTAGAATCTTCATTGTACCTATCCTTGTATGCTCCTACAATTAGTAAACTGTCTTTAAGAATGAAGCTTTTGCCAAAGTCATTTAAGTGATTGTATGGACAGCGTATAGTATAATGATGCGTTAAGACTCCGGAATTATTTTCAAATATGTGAACTTGCCCGGTGGTGTTTTGAAATGGATCGGTAGGGGCTGTATTCACTTTTTGCGGTTCTGCAATAGCTACAAAATTTTCACTCTGACCCAAAATTGTCCCTATTTGTGGAGATGATCCATTGCTGAAATTTATTCGATCAACAATTTGCCATGTAGTCCCAAAATCGCGAAGTAACAAGGTAGAATTAGTAGGATTCTTACCTTGACATAATAATCCCAAAGGTCCTAGGCTGGTTACAAGGCCAAAATTGTGTCTTAATAAACGAAGATCGTCCAGAATTTTTTGTCGGAAATAAAAGAAACCATCAATATCTTGCCTGTACATACAAACTGCTCCGGCTTGATCCACAGGGAATTTTTCATTTTCGTTGTAGTCTTCTCCCGGGACACCTATTGCTAGCCATTCCGATCTCAAAGAAATTGAAGCACCAAATCGTTCACTAGTTCTTCTTAAATTATCGCAGAGCTTTCCCAATTCCTTCCATTGCCCGCCGGTTTGTTTTTGAAAAATATAAACAGCTCCTGCTTCTTGAAACCAGTTGCTGTCATTGTGATCAGTTGGGTCTCCCGGACTTCCAACCACTATTGTTCGTTCCGAAACTTGAACAGCAGTTCCAAATACTCCTTTTTCTTTGGGTTTAGATGCAGTATATCTACCGACTTCAATCCAGACTCCATCTGGTATTAATCGATACACATAAATACAACCGGCATTTCTATAGTTTTTACCATTGTGAATTATATCTGAAGTGTCACCTACAACCAAGGTACTGTCTGTACATGCTATGCTGCAGCCGTAAGAATTGCTGCCAGAGCTTGGCCTCAAGTACTGTAAAAACTTCCATTGATTTTGAGTAGAGTCAAATTTAAAAATGCACACTGCTCCCAATGTATCATTGTTTATTCCTGAACTGATAAACCACTTTGTATTGCTCGCGGCGAAAAGAAATTGGTCATTGACAGCTAAGTTCTGACTGAATTGATCTCTGTAGTTCCATTCATCCGGACTCAGTTTTTGATCCACATTCCATACCTGTGCATCGGCCGTATAAGCAAGGAAAATGAATGAAATTAAGAGGGTATGGACAAAGGGGGCCATACTCAAATATAGGGATAGCCTCAGATTTTCTTATCATCCTCTTAAGGATATGACATTAATCCAAAACTTAGTGGCTCAAAATTCGAAAGCGTTTGACCATTGTCCCGCTGCGGACCACGAGGATGTATGGACCAGGCGAAAGTTCGAACTCGAATTCATTTTGCTTAGATGCCAGACGATAGTCTTGGAAAATGAGTCTGCCTTGAGCATCATACAGCTGCACATCAATTCTATAATTTCGAAAATCGTCGGGGAAGTGCAAAGTCAATTCAGAGTTGAATGGATTGGGGTGAACCCAAACAGAATCGAAGAAGACCAACTCTTCAGTCTGATTCTCGAAATAAACACAATTAGAGGTGTCCACACATGTTCTTCTGGTCAGAATGAACGAATAAGCCCCGGTTTCTGTTGGGTTTAATCTCTCAGACTTTTCATCTTCTAAAAGTTCCAAACTGTCTGTACACTCGTACCACTGAATAGAGTACGGATCTTCTGGTGGATTTAGAAAATACAAGCCTTCGGAGTCCTTTGATATGTTGGCATCGTTGTTAATGATAGTAACTTCATAAAAGACATTACTGTCGCAGCCATAAGTAGAAGTAAGGTACTCTCTTATGGTTCCGCTTTCAGTTAATCTGGTTTGATTTCCGGGTGAAATGAACTCATAACAAGCGGTGTCTTTTCGGTGCGTTTGAATTCTTTGATAAACATTCTTTAATTCTATATTCACTAAAACCGGACATAATTGCTCATTATAAATGGTGTCTGTGTAATTCCCTGCTTCTTCATAGAATTTACCGCCACTGGGGGCTTCGTATTTGTAGCAAACTCCTTCAACTAATATGGTGTCGTAGTGAGTTTGGCAGTAATCTAACTCAGCAGTAGAGAAGGCTCCGATATTACTATAATTTGAGTCCGAATAAGTCTTCATACCAAAAAGAATAGAAGAATGATAGACATTCAATTTAGAGATATTGTAATCGGTTCTATATCGAATACCCATTTTTACCCATTCATTGTTAATGTGCTGATAAGTGAATAGATTATTGTCGCTGTATGGGTAAATAATATGAAGTAAAGAGTCGGAAAACACAGCTTGGCAATCACTGAAATTAGAGATGATATGATTTGGTGCTTCAAGACTTTGATAGTCTTCCCACAAGCCTAAATAGTTCTTTTTAAAAACCGAGGGGAATGTTGAAGACCGAGAAGTACTCACGGCTAGAAATGAGCCGGAAACTGAAAATGTGTGCCCAAACCTCGAATTCGACCTGTAAATTTTGGGTCTGAGAATTTGGCTGAGTTCATAAACACTATCAGCCTTATGATATACCAATAAGGCTCCTGCCGAAGAGGTCTTGTTTTCACCTACTCCATAATATCCGCCCGGCGCAGCAACTAGCAGCTCTGTCCCGTCAAAAGCGAGAGAAAAACCTAACTCAGCAACGGATCCATCTTCTCTTCCTTCATATGTAAGGGTATAGCATAATTTTGATTGACCCGTGATTTCATACATGAAAACAGCCCCCGCTTTTGGAACGGAGTCAGTTGCAACAGTTTCTCCATACGCATACTCACTCGCTCCAATGGCTAATGAGTCATTATGGAAGTCTAAAGCTGATCCAAATTGGGAGTACTTATGTAAAATAGGAGGGTCAATATTTTCCCTATGCTCCCATCTATTGTTTCTTAGTTCGTAAATATAAACTCTACCTCCATTTTGAATTACACCTTGAAGTGTGTAGAAATCGGTAGAAGGCGCACCTATAAAAAGCAAGTCCTCAGTAATCAGCAATGAATGGCCAAAGTCTGAAAAATTTTGAGTGCTTGGAGGAATGATTTTCTGAACAAATTTCGGTTCTGAATTATCACGAATTTTATAGATGTATACTGCACCTTGAGTATAACTGGGCTTTCCATCTTTATACAAAGTCTTATATGGACTGGCAACGGCTATAAAAGAGTCGTTTTGTGCTATGGTTTCTCCAAATTGCTCATTGCTAGAAGTTGCTTCTTCCGGACATAAAGTAGGCTCAATCCCATTAAATGAAAAAGTTTGACAGTAGGATTTACCGCATGAAAAGAGAACTATGAAAATGAGTATAATTCGAGGCATGTCACAAAAACCTAAAAGGTTTGTTACTGAGCCTCAAGATACAACTTATTTCTTCAATTCAAAAGCGAGCTCAACAAGTTTCTCTTGCTCTTGCTTGTGTACGGAGGCATATCCGGTAGCCGGACTTGCACTTGATCTTCTGGAGATTTCGTTAAGCTGAACGGGGAAATCATAGCGCAATAAATGCATCCATGCGCCCATGTTCTTCGGTTCTTCCTGTACCCAGTTAAACTGTGCCTTTTTATAACGAGAGAAAATCTCAGAAAGTTGCTTTTCAGGTAAAGGGTAAAGTTGCTCTATTCTCACAATTGCAACATCATCTCGATTCTCGTTTTCCTTCTTCTCCAGCAAATCGTAATAGACCTTGCCCGAACAGAGGTTGACAATCTTTACCTTTTTAGGATCAACGTTCAAGTCATCAATCACTTCCTTAAACCCACCTTTTGAGAATTCCTCGGTTGTGCTAATGCATTTCGGATGTCTCAATAGACTTTTAGGCGACATAATCACCAATGGTTTTCTGAAATCACGGTGAATTTGGCGTCTCATAGCGTGGAATAAGTTTGCAGGCGTCGTAATGTTCGCTACCTGCATATTCTCATTTGCTGCCAATTGCAAGAAACGCTCTAATCTGGCAGATGAATGCTCCGGTCCCTGACCTTCATATCCATGAGGTAAAAGCATAACTAAACCGCTATATCTTCCCCATTTCGATTCTCCACTGGAAATGAATTGATCAATTACTACCTGAGCTCCATTGGCAAAATCACCAAATTGTGCTTCCCAAATAGTAAGACCGTATGGCATAGACATACTATAACCGTATTCAAAGCCTAAAACGGCATATTCTGAAAGCAGAGAGTTGTATATCTCAAACCTCGCTTGCTTTTCAGAGACGTGATTTAATGGATAATATTCCTGATCTCCTTCTTCGGTTTTAACCAAAGCATGTCGATGTGAGAAAGTTCCTCTTTCCACATCCTGCCCACTCATTCTCACAGGATATCCTTCTTCAAGCAATGTAGCATAAGACAGTAATTCTCCCATAGCCCAATCAAATTCACCTTTGCTTGCCATCTCTTTACGGTCGGCATAAAGCTTTAAGACTTTTTTAATCGGTAGAACATTGTCGGGAATATTACTGATAGAATCAGCCAACTTCTTAATCTTGGTTTTTGCTACTGCAGTATTAGGCGACTGATCAAAATCCGACTTCTCTGAAGTTCTGATGTTCTGCCAAGTGGATTTTGGAAGATTGTTGCCTTCAATTGAGGCATCGTTTCTTACATGCTCTAGGTCTTCCTGCAACATCGCCTTAAACTCCTTCTCCATTTTCTTGGCAAGGTTGGCTTCAATATGGTTGGAAGCCTGAAGTTTTTTGGAGTAAATCTCTCTTGGATTTGGGTGCTTCGCGATAGCTTTATACAAAGCAGGCTGTGTAAATCGAGGCTCATCGCCTTCATTATGGCCGTACTTTCTATATCCCAAAATATCAATAAATACATCAGAATGGAACTTCTGACGATATTCCAATGCCAACTTGATGGTGTATATCAAAGCTTCAACATCGTCGCCATTCACATGGAACACCGGACATTTTGTTGTTTTTGCAACATCGGTACAGTAAATCGAAGTTCTTCCGTCAATATAATTGGTAGTAAAACCAATTTGATTGTTCGTTACCAAATGTAAAATTCCTCCAACACCATAAGCGTCGAGACCCGCCATTTGAATCACTTCATAAACAATTCCCTGACCTGATATCGCAGCATCACCGTGAATTAAGATCGGAGTGATTTTGTCTGTATCTCTATTGTATTGTTTGTCGAGTTTAGCTCGCGCAATCCCCTGTACTACAGGGTTAACCGCTTCTAGATGTGAAGGGTTAGGACAGAGGTTTAGTTTTACTTTTTTGCCTAAACTTGTTGAAACAACACTGGTATATCCCAGGTGGTACTTTACATCGCCTTCAAAAACAGCATCCTGATAGGCTTTACCTTCAAACTCGCTGAAAATTTCTTTGTAACTCTTTCTTAGGATATTAGCTAAAACATTGAGTCTACCTCTATGCGCCATTCCAATGATAAACTCCTCAACACCGGTGGCAGAGCCGAGTTCTATTGCTGCGTCGAGCGCAGGGATTAATGATTCAAGACCTTCAAGAGAGAACCTTTTCTGACCTACATATTTTGTATGAAGGAAGTTCTCAAAAGCTACTGCCTCATTAAGTTTTTCTAGTGTTAATCTCTTTTGCTCCAAACTGAAGTTGGGCGTGTTTTTACGCTCCTCCATTCGGGTTTGTAACCACTCTTTTCTGTCGGGGTCGGGAATGTACATGTATTCCACTCCGATACTCTGACAATACGTTTGATCTAAGTGAGCAATAATATCTTTCAATTTCGCCGGACCAATTCCAATCTCAACACCTGCATTAAAAGTAGTTTCGAGATCGGCATCACTTAAACCAAAATGCTTTAAGTCAAGATTCGGCTCATACGTCCTTCTGGCTCTCACCGGATTTGTTTTGGTGAAAAGATGGCCTCGAGTTCGGTAACCGTTATTGATCAAATGAAGGACGTTTATTTCCTTCATCATGTCTTCAGATACAGCCGCACCGCTGCCGTTAAGCCCCATTTTGCCGTAGGCTAAATCAAAGCCTTCGAAGAACCGCTTCCATGAATCATCAACAGATTCCGGATCATTTTGATACGACTGATAAAGCTCATCTATTGAGTCTATATCTGCATTGCTTAGATAAGAATGATTTAACATTGCGAAAAGAATCGCAAAGATAGAAGATCAAACGGGAATACACGGCTACAGACCTTATTTATTGAGCTCTAAATTTGAGTCTATTTTTACACCTGTTCTGGCCTTAACTATTGCTTAACAATGCGCTGAGTGTAAATCTGTGAATCACGTTCTACTTTGATGTAATAAAGTCCTGTTTGTAGTTTACTTAACTCTATTCTTTGTTTGTTGTTTAAAGCTGTCAAGCTCTGAATAACTTTACCTTGAATGTCAAGAATAGTCACATTTGCCCCAATCATGTTTTGTTTTAGTTCTAGATTCGTGTAGTTCTCTGCTGGATTTGGGTACAGGTTAAACGCAATTTCTGATTCATTTAGAACTCCATTGGTTAAACTCAAGGTCACAGTATTAGACTGTGATTCGCATCCATTTTTATCCATGATAATCACATAGTAATCACCACTTTCAACCGCATCAAATGATATTTCATTTGCTCCGAAAATGGCTAAATCGTCTTTGTACCATTGATAGAATATTGCCGAGTCGGTGTGAAGTGAGTCGCCATCCCAGTAAATTTGAGCAGTTTGTACATCGTATATTGCAAGAGTAACTGCCTCGCGCTCTACGGACTTACATCCTGTTGTTTCATTCTCCGCTTCTACATAGTAAGTGCCGTTGATGCTGGCATTGTAGACCGCTTTATCCGTAGCATACAAGGGCCCGCCATTAGAACTGCCATACCAATTGTAAACAAAGCCTTCATCTTCTACGCGTAAACCGGTATAATTAAGATCATCACAATCTTCGTATCCACGAGGGTTAATAATCAAAGGGTTGTCATTGATAGTTAGATGTATAGAATCATAATCGCTGAAACAACCAGTATTGGGGTCCACTGCTCGGATGAAATAGCTGCCCTCTTCGTTCGCATCATAACTGGCTGAATTATTTCGCAGTAATTTTCCATCAATCTCATCATACCATCTGTAATTATAACCTTCGTCTTGAATATTTAAGGTGTATGGAAGTTCGTTCTCACAGATTGCTTCATTTTGTGCATCAGCTATAACAGGAGCCCTTAGTATTTCAGCTTTAACCTCAACAATGTCTGATTTACATTGGGTATTTAGGTCTATGGCTTGAATGTAATAACTGCCTGAAATGCTAGGCCAAATCAGGTTGGTATCTAAGTCAAAAATAGAGCTCCCCATAGAGTCTGTGTACCAGATGTAGTAATCACCTTGATCTTTAACTCCTATGCTTTTAGTAGATTCATTGTCGCAATAGCTAATGTCTTGTAAACCAACTAAAATGGGTTTTGGGTTTATTGTAAGCGAAACTTCAACACGTTCAGATACTTCACTGGTTTCAGGGTGAGTTGCAGAAACATAAAAACTTCCACCTGCAATAGGTCGATATCGATTAGTATCCGATGCTAAGAGATTTCCTCCTGATTCTTGATCGTACCAATTGTATTGAAAAACTCCTTTGGATACGGATAGCACTGGAATATCTTCTCCTTCACAAATGGTAATATCGCTCGGGTTGCGTACTTCAGGTATGAGCTTCCCAAATATGCAAAGATCCATGCTGCCTCCATTTACTGAATTATTTACCCAGACTTGCAAATACATGGTTTGGCCTCCTAAAGAAGAATCTTGTACGGCTATTTCAGCCATATTTCCGGGCCCGTTATCGTTATCGCAGGCATATTCAGACAATGAACCACATGTTCCGGTGTAAAGGGCCATTGCATTGTTATTCACTCCTGCTGCCCTACTTGAAATCGTGAATTCTCCTGAAGGTGGTGCCTCGAATTTCAACCAGATATCGGTACCGGAGTAATTTCCGCAACTTGGATTGCCCCCGCCTGATGTCCCCGCATATTCGTTTGAAAACCGTTCATAATTGCACGAGGGTTTCACTTCGATTTCTTGTGCTGTTTCGCATCGATCATTTACTGGGATGTCAGGTTCAAAAAGACAAATGTCGAATGAACCACCAAATATGGTGCCCACGGCCCATGCCATAATATACAGAGTGTCACCGGCAAGATTAGGATCATTAATCACGATTTCTGGTTGCTGGAAATTTGGGGAATGATTGTCGTCACATTCATAATATACCAAGGTGTCTGCATTCTTTGTATAAGTTGATATAGCTAAATTGCCAAGTCCGGCATTCCTTGTTGTAATTACGAGCTTACCTGAAGCAGGAACGCGTGTTTTAAACCATGCGTCTGCTCCGGCATAATTACCGCATGGGGGATTAGCAGAACCAGAATTATTGTAATAAAGATTGTCAAATGTGGAATAACTGCAAACGCTTAATGTTGGTATAAAAAAAGCTCCTTCAGGATTCTCATTTGGATCAATATCCGGTTCAAAAGCGCAGAAACTGAAACCGCCACCATAGATGCTTCCAACTCTCCATACTCTCACAAATAGCGTGTCCCCTGCAAGTGAACTATCTCGAATATAGAATCGTGCTTGTTGAAATGCTTGTGCTCCATTGTCATTACAGTCGAAATAACTTAAGTTACTGCATGTTCCTTTATATAAAGCCATTGCAGAGTTGCCTATTCCGTTGTTTCCGGTTTCTAAAATTAGGTTTCCGGACACAGGGACTACCACCTTTAGCCAGGCATCGTGCAAAATGTAATTACCGCAAGGAGGTGTAGGGACCCCGGAATTTCCTGCAAAAGCAGTGGTGAAGTATCTTGTAGTGCATGCCGTTTCAACACTTATTAGTTCTGCATTCTCACAGTTGTGGTAGGTCGGCTGGTCCGGTTCAAATATGCAAAATTTAAAATCTCCTTCGCTTGCATTATCACCCCAGTATTGAATGTAAAGAGTATCTCCGGCAAGAGATGGATCTTCCATAAAAATATATGGCATTAGATACTCCGTGCTTGAGTTTAGATCACATCGATACTGTGTTAAATTACCACAGTCGCCGGTAAATAAAGCTAATGAAGTTCTGACATTTATATATTCGCTTTGAAAAACTAGTCGGCCTGAATTAGGTACTACAACTTTAAACCATACATCTGTGCTGGGATTAGAGCTGCAGGTGCTTGTTGCGGAGCCGGATGAAGTAGCATTTGTATTTGAGTAAGTTTGAAAATTACATGAACCTGTATAGGTCAAGAGAATTGCGTCTTCACAAATGTTATTGGATGGCTGTGCAAGTGCGGTTATGCAGAAAAGGCTTAGGCAAAGGGTGATAAGAGGTTTCATGGCAAGGTTGACTCCAAAAATACAGAACCTTTTATAAAGCTTTTCATAAAAGGGATGGTTCTTAATGGGAAAACATCATCTTTAATTGCTTTTTCATTAAAGCTAGCTTCTTATTTTCGCAACCTTCTTTGAACAGCAGGGAATTTATTGAACAGTTTGATGCAGATCCGATTCTTCGAGAATTGGAGCAAGAACTTGTGTCCGGAAAAACGAGATTAGGCGTAAAGGGAGCGGTTGGTAGCTTCAAGCCGATTCTAGCCTATCAAATTCATAAAAGGCAGGAAAGAAGCCTGTTAATCTGTTGCTCAGATGAAGATGAAGCAGCTTATTTTTACTCAGATCTAGCGGTTTTCGACGCGAAACAAAGAACCTACCTCTGGAAGGATTCTTATCGCCGTTCATTCGACCTCGAGCATTCCGATACAGCAAAAGTTCAGTCAAAAACTTCAGTCCTCGATAAAATATCAGACCTAAATGAGCCTATTGTGGTGGTAACTTATCCCGAGGCAATGGCAGAGAAAATCATACAAGAAGATGAGTTTCTTAAAAGTAAGCTGGTGTTCAAGGTTGGGGAGGAATTAGATCTTGATTTTCTAATTGAGGTGCTCTATGAATACGCTTTTGAGCGAGAGGATTTTGTATATGAAGGCGGGCAGTTTTCTATACGTGGTGGTATTGTAGACTTATTCTCATTTGCGGCAGAACTTCCATATCGAATTGAACTTAATGGGAGAACCATAGAATCAATCCGGGAATTTGATCCGATTTCACAGCTTTCCACCCGGAAAATGAACCATATCTCGGTGGTGCCGGATGTACGAGAACAGTCTGTTGAGCAGACAAAAACTGATATCTTCTCCTATCTCGGCAGAAAACCATTGGTTGTAGGAACTAATCTTCCCTTGTTTTTAGACCGACTTGCAGATGGTTTGGCAAAATTGGAAGATCAGGCGGAGCCATTCTTTACTGCAACAGAGGTTACTGAACAGATCCAGTCGCAACAAGTTCTGGAATTAAGTCAGCAAACACATTTTAGGACTTCGGTACAATTTGATTTTCAGCAAAGCCCTCAACCTGTATTTAATAAAAACTTCAATCTACTGATCGAGGAATTTCAGAAACTCGATAAACAAGGCTACACAAGATTGGTGTTTTCAGAAAGCGTAAAACAGGTAGAACGATTAGAAAGCATATTTGAAGACCTAGGTTCGGGATTGCATGTTCAGCCGGTCTACCAAAACCTGAGTGAAGGCTTTATATACCACGCTCTAAAATTGGCTTGTTTTACAGAGCATCAGATTTTCAACCGTTTCTATTTGGCGAAGTCTGCCAAGATTAGAAAGAGTTCTGCTGCAATAAGTCTTAAAGAACTGAGAAATCTAAAGCCCGGTGATTTTGTGGTCCATATCGATCACGGTATTGGGCAGTTTGAAGGCCTGCAAAAAATGGAGATGGGGGGCAAGATGCAGGAGGCGGTTCGGATACGATATAAAAATGGTGATTTACTGTATGTGAACATAGGGGCACTTTATAAATTATCAAAGTTTAAAGGTCAGGAGGGGCAGGATCCCAAACTCAATAAATTAGGCAGTGATGCATGGCAAAAACTAAAGTCCAAAACCAAATCTAAGGTAAAGGACGTAGCACGTGATCTTATTAAACTCTACGCACAGCGCAAGGCTCAGAAAGGATTTGCATTTACACCGGATACTTATTTGCAAACCGAACTAGAAGCCAGCTTTTTGTACGAAGACACACCGGATCAGGCAAAAGCTACAGAAGAAATTAAAAAAGACATGGAGGGTGAAAACCCCATGGATCGACTGATCTGCGGTGATGTTGGCTTTGGTAAAACAGAGGTTGCAGTGAGAGCCGCATTCAAAGCTGTAACCGACAGTAAACAAGTGGCCGTGTTAGTTCCGACTACTATTCTAGCGCAGCAGCATTACCATACCTTTAAAGATCGTTTAGAAGATTTTCCATGCACGGTGGATTACATCAACCGATTCAGAACAAGTAAACAGCAAAAATCGACCCTAGACAAGCTGGCTGAAGGTAAAGTTGATATTATTATCGGCACTCATAAATTGCTCAATAAAAAGATCAAGTTTAAGGATCTCGGACTTCTCATTATTGACGAAGAACAGAAATTTGGGGTGAGTGCTAAGGAGCGATTGAAAGAACTTCGACTGAATGTAGATACCCTCACATTAACTGCAACTCCAATACCGCGTACCTTGCATTTTAGTCTCATGGGAGCCCGGGATTTATCTATCATTCAAACCCCGCCACCGAATAGACGTCCGGTAGAAACCAGGGTTCAGGTTTGGAATGATGAGATCATTAAAGATGCCGTTACGGCCGAGCTCGAGAGGGGTGGGCAGGTATTCGTGGTGCACAATCGTGTAAAAGACATTCAGGAAATAGCACTGCGAATAAGCGAGCAAGTTCCTCATGCAAGAGTGGCTGTAGGGCATGGTCAAATGAAAGGGGATGAACTGGAACAAGTGATGGTTCAGTTTATCGAAGGAGAATTTGATGTTTTGGTGGCTACTACGATAATCGAGTCGGGCTTGGATATTCCGAACGCCAATACTATCATCATAAACAATGCGCATATGTTTGGTCTAAGCGACCTACATCAAATGCGAGGTAGAGTAGGACGAAGCAATGTTAAGGCTTGTTGTTATCTCTTAGCTCCGCCATTATATACCTTGCCGGAGGATGGAAGACGCCGTCTCCAAGCCATTGAAGAATATGCAGATTTAGGCAGTGGTTTTAATGTGGCAATGCGAGATTTGGATATCAGAGGAGCAGGTAATTTGCTGGGTGCTGAGCAGAGCGGCTTTATTTCTGAAATCGGATTTCAGATGTACCACAAGATTTTGGATGAGGCCATCAATGAACTCAAAGATTCTGAATTTAAGGGATTATTTGATGGAGAGGAACATGAACAAGTCGCTAAAATTGAATCTGTAGTAGAACCTGATTTTGAAGCCTTAATTCCGGATTGGTATGTTCAGAATATCGCGGAGCGAATAAACCTATACACTAAACTTTCTAATTTGGACCTCAATAATCTTGAAGAATTCAAAGAAGAACTGATAGATCGATTTGGACCCATTCCTGCAGAAGTAAGGCAATTATTTTTCACGGTAGAATTAAAGGAGTTTGGAGAAAGGGTCTTTGCAGAGAAGATCAAAACTCGTGGAAATGATTTGATTCTGTATTTCAGTAATGATTTGGGGGATGAATTTTATCAATCTGCCCATTTTGGAAAAATCCTTCAAAAGGTAAAGGACCTACCCCGTCATTTTGAGTTCAAACAGAGCAAGAGGTCTCTAATCCTTGTCATTAAAGGGTACAAAAGCTTATACGATGCTTTGGAAGCCTTCCCGAAACCCGACAGTGTTTCCCAAAACGAGAGAGTGTAGTCTATAAACAAGAGTTTTTACACAAAAAATTTGGAATTGTGGAAAACGTTAATTTATTTCGTATTCGAATTATTAAACTACTACTACGTTTTATTAACCATTAGACTTAACTACTACAATGAAAACTCTGAAAAAACTTTTGTGGATTCAGCTTTTTCTACTAACTGTTTTATTTACGGCCAGTCTGCTTGTATTGATCTCTCCTGAGGGCAATGCAAATGTTGGCATCTCACAAGAAGATAGAAGAGCAGCTTCAGGTCACTAGCTGAAGCTGCTCAAAAGTGAGCCAAAGTCGTAAATGTCCCTGAAAGAGTTATAGAAAGGTACAGGTGCAAGCCTGATTACATTAGGTTCGCGCCAATCTGCGATGACGTCATTATCTGTGAGGTAATCAAATAACCGCTTGCCATTTTCATTGGTGAGCATACTCAATTGACAACCTCTGGAGTCCGGTGTGATGATCTCAAATTCCAATGCCGGATTCTCATCTTGCGCTTTTTTAACAATGTACTCAAGGTAGGCATTCAATCTCTTCCCTTTTTCAACCAATGCTTCCATTCCAACTTCATCAAAAAGTTCTAAAGATGCTTTATGAACGGCCATGGTCATTACAGGTGCATTGCTCAATTGCCAGCCCGCTGCTCCCGGCTCAGGAATGAAACCTCTGCGCATCATAAATCGATCGTCTTCTTTATGGCCCCACCATCCGGCAAATCTCGGAGTATCCGGATTGTTACCGTGCTTCTCATGTACAAAAATTCCTGAAACTCCCCCTGGGCCCGAATTCATATATTTATATGTACACCAAGCAGCAAAATCTACATCCCAGTCGTGGAGTTTTAGAAGTAAATTTCCCGCGGCATGCGCTAAATCAAACCCTGCCAAAGCTCCTGCATCATGTGCTGCTTTTGTAATAGCCGGCATATCAAAGGCTTGTCCGGTATAGTATTGTACACCACTAAAGAATACCAGTGCTAATTCGTCTTTATTCTCATTGATAATGTTGAGAATATCTTCATCTCTTAAATGATGCTCACCTTCTTTAGGTTTAACTTCAATCACAGCTTCATCATAAGTAAAACCATGATGCTTCACTTGAGATTCGATTACATACATGTCGGAAGGGAAAGCGCCCGCTTCCATAATGATCTTATATCGCTGTTTCGTCGGTCGATAAAAGCTTACTAGAAGTAAGTGAAGATTAACAGTAAGGTTGTTCATCACCACAACTTCTTGCTCTTTCGCACCAACAACATTTGCTTCTGACTTGAAAAAATGATGGTAATAAAACCATGGATTTTTGCCGTGGAAATGGCCCTCAACACCGAGATTTTTCCAATCTTTCAACTCTTGTTCAATGTGGTTTATCACAGATTTGGGTTGAAGCCCCAATGAGTTACCGGTAAAATAGAGTTGTTCTTTTCTGTTTTTCCCTTCGGGAATGAAGAACTTTGAACGGTATTCCGCTAATTTATCTTCTCGGTCCATTTGCATTGCAAATTCAAGACTCGATTCAAATTGTTCGCTGGCCATCATGATCACTGCAAACTAAAACCAAAAAGATTTAATCCATTTCGAAGATGCGCAGGTATTTTCCACTGCGATAAGCGAGTCCATCTAGACTTATGTATTGGTACGATGTATTGAAAACAGTTTCATTGCAATCATTGATCACGCCGTAAAGTCCATTTTGAACCACGATAATGTGCTCGAGATCGTTATAGAGTGGAGGGAGATCGTAAATCGCAGGAATTTTTACATCCCCAAATTCATTGTATGCTCCCCATAAGTCATGCATACTTTGAACGATAATCAATCCCATATTGGGTCTAAAAATTCTCCTAAATCGAAAGGGAACAACCACTTGCATTTTAGCATTTATCAATCCAATGTAGTTGCTGTCACCGGCAATGGCATAACCGTCTTTAAAGTCTCCGGCCACTACAAATAAGTATGGGCAAAGCTCTCTGGCATTAGTGTCGATGTAAGCATAATGCTCGCCTTTACTTACAAATGCAATCCCCTCAGAAAAGGTGCTAACTTCAGAATAGACATAATCCGTAATCAGGCTGTCGTTCTTACTAATTGCGTACTTACCATTATTCGGGTGGGCATGAATTTGCATATTTTGAGCATAGGTATTGATACTCAAAATGCATAGCATAAGAACCGTAATTACATTTTTTGAATTGTGAGATCGTCGCCTATAAACCATTTCCCATTGAGCTTAATCGCGGTAAACCGCACTTCGTATTCTCTTTTGTTTCGTTTGCAATGGATAGTCACAAAGCAAAATTCATTCCCTTTATCATCCGCTGCATATTTTAATTCATGCCTATCGAGTTCAAGCTTTTTTAGGTTAATGTTTTCTTTCTCAGCCCGCTTAATCATTTTCTTATACTGCATTTCAAGCTTTCGCTGAATGATTTGTTGTCGGTATACAGTATTAGCGGCGTTAGACTCAATGTTCATGGTATCGTACATCGAATCTAAAAAGCCTACCTCCGGAACAAATTTTTTAATGTCTTTTATATCCTGATTTTTGAGCTGGGCAAAGAAGGAATCACAGAGCTCCGGTAGAGTGTCGAATAAGTGCTGCGGATGTACGGTGTCTCTATGGTCTTTAAGTACATAGACCTGGGCATTTACCCTTAAATTAGAACAGCATAACAGGAATAAAACCGGAATGATAATCGCATTTCGCCTCCTCATTATTTTACTTTTTCTTAAACTCCGGTGCATCGAATTTAATCACTTAACGGTCAGATAGATGTACTGTTTAGTATTTACTCCGGTGCGGGTGCCAATTTTGCGTTGGGACACCCGCATCCTTTGTAATTTAGATCTTTGTAAATATACTACGATTATGCAATTTTATAAAATTGCACTAAATCACATCGATAAAATATGACCTGCAATCTATATTTATTGTTGTCGATGTATCTTGCACAAATCTTGCGCAGCACTATGGCTAAGTATATCAATCTTTTGGCATGTATTTGCATTCTATCTTTTGCGAGTTCATGCGCCCCTGAAAGTAAAGACGATGGAAAGGTTCATGTGGTTGCCACAACCAGTATAATTGCTGATTGTATTTCTGAAATATTAGGAGATCAGGCTGAAGTTCAGAGTATTATGGGCCCCGGTGTTGATCCTCACCTATACAAGGCTTCTCAAGGTGACCTCGAAATGTTGAGCAATGCAGATGTTATCATTTATAATGGCCTCCATCTCGAAGGCAAAATGGCCGAAGTATTCGAAAAATTAAAGAAAACAAAAATTACCCTTGCGGTTGGAGATTATGCTCCAAAATCGGCATTAAAGAGTGCAGGGGCAGCTTCAGGTCGCGTTGATCCCCACATCTGGTTCAGTCCGGATTTATGGATGGCCTCAATAAATGGTGTTGTAGACTCTCTTAACAAGTTGGATTATTTCAGTGATCTTGAGCTTAGTTTTGAAGCTTACCAATCTTCAGTAATGGAGATGAAGGCAACACTTATTGGAGAGTTAGATGCAGAAATCCCGGTAAAGGATAGAGTATTAATAACATCCCATGATGCCTTTTCCTATTTTGGCGATGCATTTGGTTTTGAAGTTCGTGGATTGCAAGGTATTTCTACTGCAGCCGAATTTGGTGTGAAGGATGTTTCTGTTTTAATCAGTTTCATACAGAATAGAAATGTACGGGCCATCTTTGTCGAAACCAGTGTTTCAGATAAAAATTTGATGGCTGTTGTTGACGGAGCTTCAGCAAGGGGATATGATGTTAAAATAGGGGGTACCCTATACAGCGATGCACTTGGAGGAACAGATTCAGGCGCGGATACTTATATTGGAATGGTGCAATCAAATGTGAGAACCATAATAAAAGGACTTCAATGAGCAAAGAACCGACACTGATAGAAGCACATAACCTTACGGTGGTTTACGGAAGAAAACCTGCATTATGGAATGTAGATTTCGAAATTCCGGGTAAACAGGTTATAGGTATTATGGGCCCCAATGGATCAGGGAAAAGTACTTTATTGAAATCCATCATGGGTGTAGTAGAGCCTACTTCCGGTTTTACAAAAGTATATGATCAGGACATTGACGATGTGAGAGATAGAATTAGCTATGTTCCACAGCGTCAGGATATTGATTGGGATTTCCCGGCAAGTGTTTGGGATGTGGTATCCATGGGGAGATTTGCCCAAAGAGGATTATTTAAAAGACTCAATAAAGAAGATCAAGATATTATCGCCCAGAGCTTAGATAAAGTTGGGATGTTAAGCTTCAGTAAACGGCAGATCTCTCAGTTATCCGGGGGACAACAGCAAAGAGTTTTTTTGGCTAGGGCCCTTGCACAACAAGGGGAATTGTTTCTGATGGATGAGCCTTTTGCAGGGGTAGATATTTCCACCGAAGAGATGATCATCGACCTTCTCAAAGAAATGAAAGAAGAAGGGAAAACCCTAGTAATTGTGCATCATGACCTTCATACAGCGCAATCTTATTTCGATTGGCTTGTTTTACTCAATACAAGGCTTGTTGCAAGTGGCCCGGTTTCAGAAGTATTTAACGATAAAACGCTTTCTGATACCTATGGTGGTAAACTTACTACTATGAGTAAAATCACGCAGGTGCTCGAGAATAAAGAATTTCCTATCCGACATAAATAATGAGTTTTGGTGCAGAATTCATAGACTATTTAAACTACAACTACACCCTGTTGATAGTTACCCTGGGAACCGGAATCCTGTGCCTTGCATCAGGGGTGGTAGGAACCTTCACTTTTTTGCGAAAACGCGCGCTTATTGGTGATGTGATTTCCCACGCAGTATTGCCCGGAGTTACCATAGCTTTTATGTTAACCGGCGTAAAGGATCCCTTGTACTTCATTTTAGGTGCTCTGGCTTCAGGCTTGGTTGCAGTTTGGGTTGTAGATATGGTACAGAAGCACTCAAAGTTAAAACCCGACACCATCTTAGCTCTTACCTTAAGCGTTTTCTTCGGAGTAGGTATTGTTCTGCTCACCAGGATTCAACGTTCAGGAAATGCTGCGCAAAGCGGTTTGGATAGTTTCCTTTTTGGTAAAGCGGCTTCAATGAATGTTTTAGATGTTCAGCTCTTTGGAGCTATAGCACTTATAAATGTAGTTTGCATATTCATCTTCCTTCGTGGTTTTACCCTCCTCAGTTTTGATGAGCAGTATGCTAAAGGCCTTGGATTTAAGACAGGTTGGTTAAAAACCTTTTTGTCTGTACTTACAGTGCTTACAGTTGCCATCGGCGTTCAGGCAGTAGGCGTTGTACTGATGGCAGCTCTGCTGATAACACCGGCTGCCGGTGCTCGTTTTCTTACAAATAGTATTAGAAAAATGTTGCTTTTTTCCGGTTTGATTGGTGCAATTTCGGGTATAGTTGGTGCGGTGATTAGCTCTACAGGAACAGGCATGCCTACAGGGCCTTGGGTTGTAGTTTGTCTGAGCGTACTGGCCTTCATAGGGATACTTTTTGGGAAGGAGAAAGGCCTGATTGCCCGAATAAGATTGAGAAATCAGAATAAGACGAAAATCAATAACGAAAACGTCCTAAAAGCCTTGTATAAAATGTCGGACGATGGACAATCTTCCGTTAACTTAAACGATTTAAAGAAACATGATAGTCTAGAGTCGCTGCCTGTTCAAACAATATTAAATGGATTGAGAAAGGACGACTTATTGGAGTTAGTGAAAGGTCAAGTTGTACTAACAGAACAGGGAAGAATAGCCTCAAGAGAAATTGTAAGAAAACACAGACTCTGGGAGCTTTATCTCAGTAAGTACTTTCAGCTTAAGGCAGATCATCTTCACGATGATGCAGAAGGAATTGAGCATGTTATTACCCCGGAAATTGAACGACACCTAACCCAATTGTTAGAATATCCCGATAAAGATCCACACGAAAGCGAAATACCTTATTAATGAATGATTTTTATGTCATATTAACCGCTTCTCTAGTCGCAATTAATTGTGCTCTCATGGGCTCATTTCTAGTGATGAGAAAAATGGTGATGATTGGTGATGCGATATCGCATGCAGTATTGCCGGGTATTTTCATCGCTTATATGGTCTCCGGTGTCACAACAAATCTTGTAGTTTTAGCCGGTGCTGCCTTAAGCGGAATTTTGGCGACTGTTCTTATCGAGTGGTTCACAAAAAAAGTACGTCTACAGAATGATGCTTCTATAGGTATAAGCTATACCTTGCTATTTGCCTTGGGCGTAATCTTGATCTCCCGCTACGGACAGAAAGTAGATTTAGATCAAGAATGTGTCTTGTATGGAGATATCGAACTTACTGTGTTGAATATCAGAGAGATATTTAGCGGATTTTACCTTCCATCTCAGTCTGTCGTTTTGATGGCCGTATTGGCCATTTTACTCCTTGCAGTAATCTTGGGATATAAGGGCCTTCTACTCACAACTTTCGATCCCGCCTTCGCCGCTTCAGCAGGAGTCTCTATAGGGGTCTGGCATTATGTGTTGATGTCGGGAGTTTCACTAACCACTGTAGTGTCATTTGATTCTGTTGGGGCTATTCTCGTAATTAGTTTTCTTGCGGGTCCTCCAGCCATAGCATACTTATTAACCGAACGCCTCAAGACTTTACTTTTTCTAGCCTCCGGAATTGGTGTTATATGTTCAATTTTAGGCTATTACCTGGCAAAGGCATGGGATGCTTCTGTTGCAGGGTCTATTTCTATTGTTATTGGAGTTAGTTTTGTACTCGTATTTTTCGCGGTACAACTTGCTAAACGTAAGCAATCAGTAATTTCTCTGGAATAATATACAAAATGAATTTTCCGTGAGATTCTGTGCGGAAAGAACACATTTCGAAACGTATCATTGTATAAGTGAGCACATCTTTAAGATCTATACTGGCCTTTATGGTTATGGCACTGCTGTGTCCGAGTAGCAGTATGGCTCAAAATGAAGATGTAATTTATTCTTTTAGCGAGTCTGAAATTAAGGCTATTAATGCCAATACTCTGGCAGATCTTGTGCGATATATGCCCTTTATTTCGGCGAGATACGAAGGAAGTTCGCAACTTGGAGAGATTGGAGTTCATCCATTACAAGTTGCAGCAATTTATATTGATGGTCATCCGGTTTTTATGGATAACAACAACGGAATCAACCTGCAGCTTGTTAGTTTACATCAAATTAATCGCGTGGAATTGCGTTCACCGGGGACCAATGCCCCAACTAAAAATCAGGCTTCGTTCAATATTTATCTGTTCAGCAATTCATACGATGAGAAGCCAAATGGGCTTGGTGTAGAATTGATGAATACATCTAACAATGATTTCCTCAGCTCGGTTGATGTGGCTTTTAGTAACAAAAAACACAGTGTTGCGGTTGGATTGAGTCGCTATTTTGAAAACGGTTTAAAACTGAATCCTGCAGACAGGAAGTTCGATTGGGCATCTTTTACCAACTACCAGGGCAGACTCAGATACAAGTATCAGTTTTTTAATACGGCCAGCATTGAATTGGATTACCAAACTTCGGTTTTTGATAAAGTGAGTCGTACCAATATATACGAAGGAACAACAAGAGCAGAAGATCATGTGTCTTTCAGCGATTATCACTGGTTGAGAGCTAAGATGAAAGCACAGTTATCAAAAACACATGTCCTACAATTCTCGGGACAGTTTAATGTCAATAGCAGATATAACTATACCAAAGAAAAAGATCTAAGTACCGGAAGGACGGAGCTATTGCCGGTAGCATACAACAACGATTCTGTCAGTTATAGATATTCCGCTATTTCGGTAGCATTATTTAAGAAGGATACTGTTGTGAACTATGGTTATTCAGTGGGCCTTGAATACTCCAGTGTCCAAGATCGAAACTATCCCAGTATTAATGCCATCAAAATTGGATATACAGACTACAGCCTATTCGGTTCGGCATACTATAAGCCCATTGAAGAAGTAGATGTAAATATTGGAATACGGTATGTTACCAACTCACTCATGGGGAGTATGGTTTTGCCACGTGCACAAGTAAAATTTAATATCAACCCTACTTTTTCAGTAAGAATAAAGCATAATCAGTCTGTAGTATATCCTCAACTATATCAGCAATTCTACGATAGTAGATTCACCGATGAAAGTATAGAGAATAACCTGCAGCTGCAAATGGGGCTTATGCGTGTTACCAATGTTCAACTGTTTCTTGACTTTGATGAACTTCAGGTGCGCACAGGAATGAACTTCTCAGGAATGAACAATGTAACCAGGGTAATCTATAATCAGAATACTTGGGGCAGCTCGGGTTCCAGAAGAGACATGGCTACCTATTTTGCATTGGATTACAGAACAAAACAGTTTTCTATCAGCCCAATTCTTGCAATTCATGGGCTTAATGCTCTTACTGACACATTTGATCAGCTCTATTTTTTACCGGAATTCTGTTTGAAAACCTCGTATTACAGCCAGAAGCTGGGCTTAGGGGTCAATCTTTTTGCAAAAATTCTGGGTCAGAAATCGCTGACAAGCAGGGTAGATGAGAATATTAGACTATCTACCTTTGAGCCATATCAACTTTTAGATCTTTCCATCACAAAGACATTTATTGACGGTAAGTTACAGATTCGCTCAGGTTTATGTAATATCTTCAATGTTTTACAGAAAAATAAAACCATATATAACTTATTGGAGTTAGAACAGAGTCTTTTAGGCTCTGAACAAGTTTTTATTGGCAGGGGCCGGACATACTTTATACGCTTAACATTGCAAATTTGAAATATTGGTTTTACATATTGCTCTGTATTGGACTGGTATCTTGCTTAGAGAAAGATCCATTGATTAATCCGCCGGGTGCAACCGAAGTGTTTTTTGAATTAGATCCTAAATCAACAAACAAGGTGTTTTTATCGGTTGAAAATAAGGAAGTAGTTAAGCAATGTTCGGTGGATAGTATATGGCATTTAAAATTTCAGAATGGCGAAGGTAATTGGGCTATATTTTTAAACCCGTCACTCGATATTTCACTTTACAATACCGAAATCACCAATTACAGTGAGATAGACTACACCTACGTGCTCGAAGATTTAGAGTGGGTTAGAGACTTTCCACTATCCAGCACTGTTTTGCCTTCATTCGGTACTTGGGGGGATTACAGCTTTAATAATCCAAAATCCTTTAAGAACGTCTATTTGCTGAGAGCAAAAATTGGTTTGAATTTAAGTTATTATAAAATACAGATTTTAGATGCAGTAGGAGGGAATTACAGGATCAGATTTGGTAAGTTGGATGGATCTGTAGACAATACTTATTTAGTTGAAAAAAACAGTAATTACACCCATTCTTATATTTACTTGGGGTCGAAACCGCGAAAGGTAAGTATAGAGCCTCCGCTAGACCAATGGGAGTTTGCTTTGGGATACGGCTTAGATTCCATCAACAATAATCATAACAGAATTCCAACGAAGTACATCAATGATTTTATTGGGGTGTATCAACTCATCGTTACAAACAAGGCTAAAGTTAAGCTGAGTATTGTAGACGACATAAGCTTTGAAGAAATAGATTATTTCTATGCTAAGAACTTAGATTTCATGGGCTACGATCAAATTCCGAATGTCTTGGCGGAGTATAACTTTGATCGTAATATCTACGAAGCTTCAGAGAATGTAAGTCTAGTGATTAAGAAAGACAACTTATATTACAAGGTGAAAGCCAGTAATGTGAGTAGTATATCACCCTTTGCAGTTTCAATGTTATTGTCAATTGAGAGTTTGTAACTTATTCAACCTGTAGTATCATTGCAGGCATGAAAAAGATAGCACCCATTTTTTTATTATTAAGTCTATATATTTTAAGTGGAACTGCTTGCAATAGCTCTGCTTCACAAGATGAAGAAGAAACAGAAGTGCAAGATACAATTAGCGCTACCGATCAAAGCACGGAGGCTCACTTGCAAAATATTACTCAACTCACTTTTGGCGGCGATAATGCAGAAGCGTATTTCAGCTTCGACAATTCCAAATTAGTGTTTCAATCGAATAATGAAGAATGGGGCGTTTCCTGCGACCAAATTTTCTGGTTTAACATAGAAGAGGCAATGGCTTCAGAACTTAAACCTCCTATGATCAGCACCGGAAAAGGTAGAACTACTTGTTCTTATTTTATGAAAGGGGACAGTACCTTCTTATATGCATCTACTCACGAAGGAGGCGATGCTTGTCCTCCTGAGCCCGAGCATACACCCGGTGGTAAATATTTATGGCCAATTTATAAGAGCTACGATATTTATTTGGCTAATATGGAAGGGAAAATCTTGAAGAAATTAACAAATGAGCCTGGTTATGATGCCGAGGCTACAGTTTCGCCACAAGGAGATAAAATTGTCTTTACATCAGATCGAAGCGGTGATCTAGAATTGTATACAATGGATATAGATGGAAGCAATGTTAAACAGATTACAAGCGGTTTAGGATATGACGGTGGTGCTTTCTTCTCTCCTGATGGTAAGAAGTTGGTTTTTAGAAGCAGCAGACCAAAAACAGAAGAGGAAATCAAAGAATACAAAGATTACTTGGCACAAGGTTTAGTAGCTCCAACAAACATGGAAATTTATGTATGTAATGTTGATGGTTCTGATCTAAAGCAAGTAACCTCTTTGGGTAAAGCAAACTGGGCACCTTTCTTTCACCCTTCAGGTGAAAAAATTATATTCTCAAGTAATCATGCAGCAGAAAGAGGCTTTGCTTTCCAACTGTATATGATCAACTTGGATGGTTCAGGTCTAACTCAAATAACAACTGAAAGCGAGTTTAATGCATTTCCAATGTTCTCTTACGACGGAAAGAAACTCGTGTTTAGTAGTAACAGAAATAACGGAGGTACAAGAGAAACGAACCTCTTTATTGCAGACTGGGTAGACTAGGAAAAATTGAATTTAGCTCCGCTAAATGTTCCAGAGCTCATCAGTAATAAGTGATAGCCTTCATAAAAGTGTCGGTTAACCACTTCAATCAGCTCAGACTTTGAGGTTATAACTTCAACATCGCCAAAACAAGATTTAATAAATTCGGTGCTGAGAGGTTCTTTGTTCTTGTGGCGGAAAACTTCCGGATCCATGTATACGATGGATGCTTGTGATTCTTTCATACTATCCTCATAATGAGGAAGAAATTCTTCATTGAGGCTGCTAAACGTATGAAGCTCAAATACGGCCAAAAGGGGTCTCCCGGTATAGGTTGAATGCACCGCATTTATAGTCGCTTTTAATTTGCTGGGTGAATGTGCGAAATCTCGGTAAACCACTTGTTCATTGCGGTCGTATATTTTTTCCATTCTTCTGCCTGCCCCGCTAAAATCAGACATAGCTTCAAGAAATTGCAGGTCTTCTATCCCGATTCTGTTGCAAGCAATTCTGGCAGACTCCATATTCTGAAGATTATGTTCACCGATGATTTCTAAAGGAATCAACTGCCCTTCGTATTTTACAGAACATTTTCCTTTTTTTATTTCGTATTCAGGAGTGCGGTAGGGTGTTGATGTACATGAACTTGCCTTCATGAGCTTCTCAATTTCCAAATCTCCTTCAAACCAAATAATTTCATCCTCCTTTTTATGCGTTGCAATAAAATCAGCGAAAGCGGAGAGATATAAATCGTAAGTTGGGAAAACATTGATATGATCGTAGGCAATGCCGGTGATGATGGATATATCCGGGTGGTACCACAAGAACTTAGGTCGGCGATCTATTGGCGAGCTCAGGTATTCATCCCCTTCAACCACTATTAATGGCGCATCGCTCAGCCTTACCGAGAGGTCGAAGCCCTCTATGGAACTCCCTACTAAATAATCAAAATCTACATTGCATTTACGTAAAACATGCATGATCATGGCGGTAGTAGTCGTTTTGCCATGGCTTCCGGCAACTACCAGTCTTTTCTTGTTCTCGGAGATTTTCGCTACAAACTCAGGAAAACTAGCGATTGGGATACCGAGCTCTTGAGCCTTTAAAAGTTCAGGATTATCGGGCTTTGCATGCATTCCCAAAATAATCTGATCAATTCCATCGTGAATGTTGGCCGGACTCCATCCTTCGTTCGGGAGCAGAGCTTCCTTTCTTAAATTGCTTTTAGCCGGATCAAAAATGATATCATCACTTCCCGTAACCTCGTACCCTTTCCGTTTTAATGCGATGGCAAGATTGTGCATGATTGCGCCACCTATTGCAATGAGATGAATTTTCTTCAATACTTTTTACTTGCGATTTACGTTAGACGAAAATAAAACAGGAATACCATGCAAAAAATAATCTTTGTCAGCATAATACTAATTCTCGGTTTATTTAGCCTACAGATGCAGATTTCCGGGCAAACCAGATCTTATCTAGTAGATGAACGGGAATCCGAAATTTTGGATGTTCAACCCGCTTCATATCATGCTCATCCTCAATACAAAATTCTGTATATCTATCCTGTTGATCAGGAACCTCAAGTATGTCCGAAGGAACAGGAAGAGGAAAACATCAAACTTTAAAAAGCGATTTCTTACGGTCATATTAAGCACTTAAATTGCTTTCTTTGCGGCTATGATATCCGTAGTTCTGCCTGTTTATAATGAAGCCGAAAGCCTTTCCCTGTTTGTGGCTCAGCTTCGAGATGTTCTGGTGGAAATTGGCGAACCTTATGAGATAGTCTTGGTAAACGACGGAAGTAAAGACCATTCATTTAAGGTAATCCTTGATATATGTGAATCAGATCCGAATTCAAAATTTGTAAATCTCAGTCGGAATTTTGGACATCAAATAGCAATTAGCGCAGGAGTAGATTTTGCCTCCGGCGATGCAATAGTCCTAATGGATAGCGACGGGCAAGATCCCCCTGCGGAGATAAAAAACCTCTATAAAAAACTGAAAGAAGGTTACGATGTTGTTTATGCTAAACGAATTTCAAGAGGGAAAGAGGGTTTTATAAAAAAGTGGACTGCTAAGATTTTCTATAACACCATGGATCGAATTACTTCTATTCCAATCCCTATGGATGTCGGTGATTTTAGAATTCTCACGAAGAAAGTGGTTGAAGCTTTGAGAAAGATGCCGGAGAAACAAAGGTATCTGAGAGGACAGATTGCTTGGCTGGGATTCAAACAGACCTATATTGAATATCATAGAGAAGATAGAACTACTGGAGATACAAAATATACCTATCGCAAAATGATCCGTCTTGCCCTTGATGGAATTACTTCTTTTTCCAATTGGCCTTTAAGGCTAGCTACTATTAGTGGATTCGTTTGTGCCTTTATTGGATTTTTACTGATCCTTTACACGCTGTACTCACGTTACGTTCTTCAAGACTATGAGCCGGGTTGGGCCTCTTTAATGATTACACTGGTCTTTATCGGAGGGATTCAATTGATTGGAATTGGTATTATTGGTGAGTATATTGGTAGGATAAACGAAAATGTGAAAAATAGACCACTCTACGTGGTAGATGAAACGAATATAGAACGTGCACAAAATTGAACCTTTTTATCTTTGGAGAGATCACTATAGATCGGAAGAAGACCCATATTCAAATACATATGGGAAGGAATACAGTGAATTGTATTATACTGATAAGATCTACAATTATGTAATTCACCCTCAGTGGGATTCCTTCGGCAGTGAAACTCTTTTTTATAAACAACTCTTTACAGATTACGATGAGCATTTTGTCGTTATAGAGCTCATTGGCGAATGGAATGATGCCATTAATAACGACGTAATGTACCTCAAAACAGAGCTCATTGATCCCATGATCGAAGCCGGAATAGAAAACTTTGTGCTTATCATGGAAAATGTGCTGAATTTTCACAGTTCAGACGACGACTATTACGCCGAATGGAAAGAGGAAATCGATGGCGAAATTATTATGATCAATGCCCTTCCGCATGTGCTTGATGAAATGAATAGTTTACGCCTCTACGAACATGTTTTATACGATGGGGTGTTAAATGAGATAAACTGGCGTGTTCAAAAGCCGGATCTTATTCTAAATCACTTGAATTCCAGCCTCGAACAAGAGGAGTTTTAATTCCACTTATTGTTGTATATTGCCCGGTTTTAGCGAGGATTAAGGCGGCGTGAAAGTAGATAAGAGCTCTGACTATAAACTGATTTTTAGCATAAGTAATCACCCTTATTTCGGGGTGCTTATTGAACCCTTTGTGATTGAATTAACTCAACACAAAACACTCTCGCTTACCTATCAAAAACTCTTTTCGGGGAACGCTACTCACTACGATAGAATTAGTGCCGAAGAATTAGAGTGGATTTCCATTTTAGATCCAATTCGCGTTGAACAACTTGTGAAGCGATTTTCACCGGTAGAAAAAATTCGGCCCAAAGAATACTTCCATAAATATTTTGATCGCGATATTTTTAGAGCTGAAATTAGACCCTATATAGAAGAACATTTAGTTCAACTATTAAAAAGACTTCCTTCATCTTTCGATGGTCTGTATACTGCCGATGATATCAATCCTGCGGCGGAGAATATTAAAATAACTTCAGATTTTTCTAAAGTGCTTTTTCACTTTAGGAGGAATGAGCATGGAACAAAATACTTCGCCACTATTAAATACGGTGATGAACGAATTCCTTTCATGAAATCAGGTGCCATGCTCTTAACAGATCAGCCGGCGTTTCTGGTAGCTCAAAATCTATTGTTGCGATTTTTTGATTTTGTTGAAGGCCAGAAGTTAAATGTCTTCATTAACCGGAAATTTATCTTAATCAAACCCGAAAAAGAAGAAGAATACTATAGGGCTTTCATTAGAAAACTGATGGAAAGGGCTCCGGTGTATGCACAGGGTTTTGATATTGATATTGAAAAGCATCAGGCTCAACCACAATTAGTATTTACCGAACTTAAAGAAGATGCCTGTCGCTTTCAATTATTGCTTCAATACGGCCCATATCAATTTGATTATCACCCAACTAAATTCTTTCATGTTGCTTTTGAATGGAATGAAGGGGCTGCTCGATTTATTAAAGTGAAACGCTCTGTGGAGTGGGAAGAGAATAAGGTGAATCTTCTTATGAATTTGGGTTTGAGGCATGACCAAGATCAGTTCTTTAAGCTCAAGAATGAACAACTTACCGCCGGAATTGAATGGCTCACTGAACATAAGGAACAATTAGAGGAGCAAGGCTTTCAAATTGAATTTCAATCCAAAGATATTTTCAGTATTGATAAAGCCAAGATGCATTATCAGGTAAATGAGGAGCTGGATTGGTTTGATTTAAATGTAAAAGTGACGATTGGAGAGCAGGAGTATCCCTTCAGTACTTTTCTGAAAAATATCCGCAATGGCAATCGTTTGTTTAAGCTAAAGAATGGGAAAATATTTCTAATTCCGGAGTCTTGGTTTGCTATAGGAGAAAAGCTTTTAAGATTTAAGAAAGATGGAGGTTTTAGGCTGAATAAGTTTCAGGTGGATGCACTTGATATTATTCCATCGAAATCTGTTTCTAAACATCTTCAGCAATTAGTAGAGATAAAAGAAGAGCAGCCCGACGAGGCCTTCAAAGGAACTTTACGCCCGTACCAACTAGAAGGATTGAGCTGGCTCATGTTCCTTTATCACAATAGATTTGGCGGGATTTTGGCGGATGATATGGGGCTTGGAAAAACAGTTCAGACGCTTGCATTTCTTCAAAAAGTTATCCGCTTAAACCCTGCAAAGCAAGAGGAAGTTCAAGTGGATTTATTTAGTACGAAGAAAATTAGACGGCAGAGCTTATTAATTGCTCCAACCTCACTTTTGTATAATTGGGAGAGCGAAGCTGCTCAGTTTGTGCCGGAACTCGATGTTTATATTCATGCCGGGCCCTTTAGAGCGAAAGATGCCGCAGAACTTCGACATTACGATTTGATAATTACCAGTTACGGTCTTATCCGCAATGATTTTGAACTGTTTAATGACCTGGATTTACTGTATATAGTTTTGGATGAAAGCCAGAACATCAAGAACAGAAATGCAAAATCAACACAGATGATTAACAAATTGGAAGCAGATTATCGTCTTTGTCTCACCGGAACTCCAATTGAAAACAGTGTTAAAGATCTTTGGAGTCAGATGAATTTTTTGAATAAAGGTCTATTGGGTTCAGCGCAGTACTTCGATCGGAATTTTGTTAAACCCATCGAGAAGAAGAAGGATGTTGAAGTAACTGAATCATTGAAAAAACTGGTTAAACCTTTTGTTCTTCGAAGAACTAAGTCTCAGGTTGCAAAAGACTTACCGGATATGACGGAAAAGACGATCCAATGTCCGATGAATCCGGAACAGGAAGCTCGTTACGAAGAAATTAAGAGTGAGTATCGCAATCAGATCTTAGATTTAGTGGAGGATCAAGGTTTAGAAAAATCAAAACTTTCAATTCTTCAGGGATTGACAAAACTGAGACTCATGTCGAATCACCCAGTATTGGTAGATCCGGAATGGACCCACGGAAGCGGCAAACACGATGTCTTATTGGAGTATGTGCAAACCGCTGTTGATGAAGGACATAAGATACTTATATTTTCACAGTTTGTGAGTTATTTAGACCTGCTAAAGAAGGATATAGAAAAATTGAAAATCCCACATTTAATATTAACGGGGAGTACTAGTTCTAAAGATCGCAAGAAAAGAGTTAAGCAGTTTCAAGAAGAGGATGAATATCCGGTATTTCTAATTTCATTAAAAGCCGGGGGGACAGGTTTGAATCTCACAGCTGCGGATTATGTTTTTATTGTTGATCCATGGTGGAATCCGGCAGTGGAAGCTCAGGCTAGAGATCGAACACATCGTATTGGACAAGGGAATAAGGTGTTCTCTTATAAATTTATCTCTGCTTCAACAGTAGAAGAAAAAATTGTATCACTGCAAAAAAAGAAGAAGAAAATTGCTAAGGATATTATACAGATCGAGGAGAATGTGATTAAAAGTTTAAGCCAAGAAGATCTAAAAGACCTTTTCAAATAGAAAATATAATGTACTTTCGATGCTCAAATAAGTGGTTAAATGACAATTAGGCGATGAAAATTAAAAATGAAGCCAATATTTTTGACCTCTACAACAGAATCGAGATATGAAGAAAACTTTTACTTTACTAGCGCTAGCACTTATCACAATGAGTAGCTATGCACAACGAAGCGTTGATTTGGCAACTACAGACATAGTGTCGCCAACAGAATTAAATAGTGTTACTGTAGGACAGGACTTACGTACTGCCTGGGCTATTGATGTGGTTGTAACAAATCAAGGAACAGACTCCATTTTTGCCGGAGATACTTTACTCTGGGGAGCACTTATTACAGACACGATTTCTAAAAACACCTTAGTTGCTTTACCAAGTACTTTTGGTCAAGGACAAAGACTGATTTACATCCCAACTAGAGATGTTCCTCCTGGTGATACTTTGCACTTTACAAGCAACTGGACCATCAATAGAGGTGTTAGTGTATCAAGAGATATGTGGATGACTTTCGTAGTTCAAACTTTTGATAGCGAAATTGAAGCGGAAACTCAAGCAACTTTCACAGACAATGTTAGACAAGAGCTTCTTGTTTGGTATGATGTTAAAGGATGGGGAGTTTCTGTAGAAGAAGTTGTATACAACAACAACCTTGATGTTTATCCAAACCCTGCTAGCACAGTGTTAAATGTAAGTATTTTACACTCTAGCTTCTCTAATGTTTCAATTGAGCTATATGACCTTTCAGGAAAACTAGTACTTTCTGAAAATAACCTTGAGCGTTTTGATAATAACTATTACAATTTAGACGTGAGTGCTGTTGACAATGGAATGTATATCCTTCGCGTTAAACACGGCGATGATGTAAGCACTACCAAAGTTTCAGTTTCACACTAAACAGAAATAAAAAAATATATTCAGGAAGCCGGCCTTAGGGTCGGCTTTTTTTATTTCGATTTCCTTAATTTGCGGCAAATTCAGAGATTATGGCGGGTCATAGTAAATGGGCAAATATTAAACACAGAAAAGCAGCTCAAGATGCGAAAAGGTCTAAGGTATGGACCAGAATTATTAAGGAATTAACTATTGCAGCAAGAGATGGTGGTCCCGATCCGGATACCAACCCTGCACTCCGTTTGGCCATTCAAAACGCAAAGGGGGCTAATATGCCGAAAGACACCATGGAAAGAGCCATTAAAAAAGGCTCGGGTGATGAGGCAAAAGACCTACAAGAGGTAACTTATGAAGGCTATGCTCCTAATGGAGTTGCAGTATTTATTGAAGCAACAACAGATAATTTAAATAGAACCGTGGCCAATGTGAGGTCAATTTTTAATAAGTACGACGGCAGTCTAGGAACCAATGGTTCGCTTAGTTTTATTTTTGATCAAAAAGGAGTTTTTACTATTGATAACAGTACAACCGGTTCAATCGGTAAAGATGATCTCGAACTAGAATTAATAGATGGTGGAGCTGAAGAAGTTGAGTGGGATGACGAAATCACAATCGTAACAACCTCCTTTGAAGATTACGGAAATATGCAATCGAAATTAGCTGAGCTGGGGATTGAAGCAAAATCAACAGAACTTCAAAGAATTCCGGTTACAACCACAGAATTGGATGTAGAAACCGCTCAGAAAGTATTGAAGATCATTGAAAAATTTGAAGAAGATGATGATGTTCAGGCAGTATATCACAACCTCGAAATGACCGATGAATTATTAGAGCGTCTAAACGAGGAATAATCATTATGGAAAGAAGAGAAATCTTAAAAAATAAAATCAGTGAATCCAAATTAGGAGGAGGTGAGAAAAGAATTGAAGCGCAGCATTCAAAAGGCAAATTAACTGCCAGGGAAAGACTGGATTTACTGTTAGATCGTCATTCGTTCGAAGAGATAGGCGCATTTGTAAAACATAGAAGTACCGACTTTGGCTTAGATAAGCAACATTATCCCGGAGATGGTGTAGTTACGGGCTATGGAACCATCAATGGAAGGTTGGTCTATGTTTTCTCTCAGGATTTTACCGTTTTCGGTGGGTCTTTAAGTGAAACTCACGCCGAAAAGATATGTAAGATCATGGATATGGCCATGAAGAATGGAGCACCGGTTATTGGTCTTAACGATTCTGGTGGAGCCAGAATCCAAGAAGGGGTAGTTTCTTTAGGCGGTTATGCCGATATTTTTTACAGAAACACCTTGGCTTCAGGCGTCATTCCACAGATATCAGCCATTATGGGCCCTTGTGCCGGTGGTGCAGTATACTCTCCTGCGATAACAGACTTTATCCTTATGGTTGAGGATACTTCTTATATGTTTGTTACCGGACCCAATGTGGTAAAAACAGTTACGAATGAAGAGGTTAGTTCAGAGGATCTCGGAGGAGCATCGGTACATTCAGAAAAATCCGGGGTTGCTCATTTAACAGCAGGCAATGATGTTGAAGCAATTGAAGAGATAAAGACCTTACTCTCTTATATGCCTCAGAATTGCGAGGATCCAAGTCCCAGTGTTCCATACGAACTCGGTGATGAAAGCAGACCGGAATTAGCTTCAATTGTTCCTGAGAATGCAAACTTACCATACGATATACGCGAAGTAATTAACGGAGTAATTGATAAGGAAAGCTTCTTTGAAGTACACGAGAATTTTGCTCCAAATATTGTGGTAGGATTTGCAAGACTCGCCGGTAAAAGTATTGGTGTAGTAGCTAATCAACCTGCTTATTTAGCAGGAGTATTAGATGTGAATAGTTCGCAAAAAGGTGCGCGTTTCGTGCGATTCTGCGATTGCTTTAATATTCCTCTCCTGGTATTTGAAGATGTGCCCGGATTCTTGCCTGGTACTGATCAGGAATGGAATGCGATCATTACAAACGGAGCTAAACTATTATATGCTTTCAGCGAAGCTACCGTGCCCAGAATTACGGTAATTACAAGAAAAGCATACGGTGGAGCTTACGATGTAATGAACAGCAAGCACATCGGAGCCGATATGAATTTTGCCTGGCCTAGTGCAGAAATTGCAGTGATGGGGGCAAAAGGTGCTGCAGAAATTATTTTCAGACGAGAGATAGCGGATTCCGACAATCCGGAAGAGGCTTTAAAAGAAAAAGAAGCAGAATATGCAGGTATTTTTGCAAACCCTTATAGAGCGGCGGAAAGGGGCTTTATCGACGAGGTTATCTTCCCTGAGGATACTCGCTTTAAACTGATCAAAGCCTTTAAAATGCTGGAGAATAAGGTGGATAAACTTCCTGCTAAAAAACACGGGAATATTCCCTTATAATAAAACTCATTTCCCAAGATAATTCATACGATCTACTAATAGTAGGGGCAGGGCCGGTTGGCTGTGTTATTGCTGAAAGAGCAGCCCGTGAGAAAGGTTGGAGTTCTCTAATCGTAGAGAAACGTAATCATATTGCAGGAAACTGCTATGATGCTCCATATTCGAATGGAGTAATGGTTCATCACTACGGTCCACATTACTTCAGAACCAATCACGATAGTGTAATTCAATATTTAAGCCGATTTACTGAATGGATAGATGGAAATTACATTGTAAAGAGTAAGGTTGGAGATAAAACTTATCCCTTTCCAATAAATCTTGAAACACTAGAGCAGTTTTTTGGAATTAAAGATCTTAGTGTTGACCAAGCGGAACAATTGCTTGAAGAAAAACGGATTGATATCCGAGACCCTCAAAATTCGGAGGAATTCGTTCTCTCTAGGTTAGGTCCGGAGTTATATAACGCTTTCTACCTCGGGTATACATTAAAGCAATGGGGTAAGCATCCAAAGGAGCTTGATGCCTCAGTTTGCGGAAGAATACCAATCAAACTGAACCGCGATCCCTATTATGTTGAGCATAAATTCCGCAAATTTCCCTCGGAAGGGTTTACATCGATGTTTAGCAGGATGATCAATCATCCATTAATAAACGTCAAACTGAATACAGACTATTTTGCTTTAAAAGATAAGATCGTGCCCCAAAAAGCAACTATTTATACAGGGCCAATAGATCGATTTTACAATTTTGAATTTGGTAAGCTAGAGTGGCGTTCACTGGACTTTGTTTTTGAAGCGCTCGAAACGGAATTTGCTCAGGAATGTGTGCAAATAAACTATCCGGGAGATACCCAATTTACTCGGAAGGTAGAGATAAAACACGTTACCGGCCAAGAGCATTCTGAAACTGTAGTTTGTACAGAGTATCCTAAGGCGGAAGGCGAGCCATATTATCCGGTCCCCAACAAGGAAAACCACCGACGTTATCTCCAGTACAAAGCGAAAGCTGACACAGAAAATAAAGTGTACTTTGTAGGAAGATTGGCAGAATACACTTATATCAATTCTGATGAGGCGATTTTAAAGGGACTCCAATTATTTGATGAGTTATCAGAACGTCATTTTTAGAACTTGTTTATACATGTATATTTAAATAAATTACTTTTGAAAGGCGAACTACGATGGGTAAAAAGCTAATATTCTTCTTAATACTGCTTAGTGGATTATTTTACATACAATCTTGTAAGCATGAGCCTATAGTTCCTCAAGGGCAGGGAAATACTCCTATTGATTCAAGTTCCAACTCTAATGGAATTCCTTGTGATCCGGATACAGCATATTTTACTGAAGTTCAGGCAATCCTTAATTCTTCTTGTCAGTATGCAGGCTGTCATAACAGTCAAGATAAACAAGACGGTGTTGATTTAAGTTCTTACACTTCTATTATCAATACGGCAGATGTAAGAGCCGGTAATCCTAATGGTAGCGACCTCTATGAAGTAATTACAGAGACAGATCCAGATAGGGTGATGCCACCTTTCCCATATAATAAGCTGACATCTGACCAGATTGAAATAATCAGGACATGGATCGCTCAAGGAGCAAAAAATAATTATTGCGATGGCTGTGACACTACGTCAGTTACCTTTAGCGGGCAAGTGAGTTCTATTATCGAAAATCACTGTGTTTCTTGTCATAATGATAATCTCGCACAAGGTTCAGTAAAGCTTACAGATTATGCAGATGTTAAAACCTATGTTGACAATGATATGTTACTAGGGGTAATAAAGCACGAGGCTGGACTAGTACCGATGCCTTATAATCAACCTAAACTGGATGAGTGTAAAATTAGAGCTATTGAACTTTGGATAGAAGATGGGGCACAGAACAACTAAAATACTTCTTGGGTGCATTGGCTTTTTTTGGCTCTTATTCTACTCTTCTTGCTATTACGATGTGGAACAAGAGCTTTATCCTGCATCTGCATGTAACACCGAGAATGTGAATTATGCAGATTCCATTACAAGTATATTAGAGCTTCATGGCTGCATAGGTTGCCATAGTGATCTTCTGGCTTCAGGAGGAGTGAATCTAAGTAATTATCAGGATGTTAAAATCTATGTTGATAATGGACGTTTACTCGGTTCAATTAAACATGAAGACGGTTTTTCTGCAATGCCTCAAGGGGCACCGAAAATTCCGGATTGCGATATTGCCAAAATAGAGGCCTGGGTTGCGGAAGGGGCGCCAAACAACTAAAACATGAATAACACATTAAAATATATCATCATCATTATAGCGCTAGTACTTGTTGGAGCGGGTATTTATGGATACATGATGTACAATAAACCACACGTTGATGTGGCTGCTGAATCTACATTGAAACATTTCTCAGCAGATGAATTACTGAATGAATTTACTTCAAAAACCGACTCAGCAACGATAAAGTTTGCAGACCAAATTATTGAAGTTGAAGGAGACATTTATTCCATTGAGCTCGAGAATGCAAGTGAACCTCAGATTACGCTAAGTACCAACGACCCCAGCGCTTTTATTAGATGTGGTTTCAAGGTTGAAGCCTTAGAAAACGTAAAAAATCTGAAAGTTGGAGATCACATTCAGCTTAAAGGACAGTGCAAGGGAATGAATGACTCTGGAGGACTGTCTCTGCTAGATGAAACAGATATCATTGTTTCAAAGTGCATCATTATTGAATAGTTAAAATAAAAAAACAATATGAAACCATTTATTTATATCAGCTCTTTACTCTTAGTTTTCTCATTTGGGTTTAAGCAAGACGACACTAAAAAATACTACAGCAGTACCGGAGATATTCACTTTTTTAGTCATACTGAGATTGAGGATATTGAAGCGGATAATCACAAAGTGAAAACTGCTTTTTTACCGAGTACAGGAGCAATTCAGTTCAGTGTATTGATCAAAGACTTTGAATTTGAAAAGGCGCTGATGCAAGAGCATTTCAATGAAAACTACATGGAAAGCACTAAGTATCCTAAGTCTACCTATTCCGGGGAAATTCTTGATGTTAAATCAATCAACTTTGATAAAGACGGAACCTATACTTCCAAGGTTAAAGGAAATCTAACGATAAAAGATGTAACTAAGGAGATTGAAACTGTTGGAACATTTAAGGTGAAAGGCGATGTTGTGAACGCAAAAGCGAGTTTTAATATCAATCCGGAGGATTACAATATTGAAATTCCAAGTATGGTTAGCAATAAGATTTCTCGCGATATTAAAATCACCATAGACGTAGATTACAAATAAAACAATCTGTCTGGATGCGGAACTTTACCCTCTTATTAGCACTATTGCTGGCATTTCCGGTATTCTCGCAGGATCTTGATCTTTTGGAAGATGATGAGCCGGAAGAGGAAACGCCGCAGTACACCTTTGCCACTTTTAAGACAAATAGGGTAATTAATGGCCACAGCGTGGAAATGGTGGCCAAACGCGAGTTTGACTTTAAAATTTCGCATCGTTTTGGATTCTTAAATACCGGTCCATATCAATTTTTCGGGCTTGATCAAGCTACCCTTAGAATTGGTGGTGATTTTGGTATTACAGATAATATAAATGTTGGATTTGGAAGAAGCAATGTAGATAAGACCTATGATGGATTTGTGAAATGGAGGTTTATCAGGCAACAAACCGGGTTGAAAAATATACCGGTTACGGTAACCGCTATAAGCCATATGGGCATTACAACTCTGAAGTGGCCAATTCCAAACAGAGAGAACTATTTCACTAGTAGGTTGCACTATACGCATCAATTGTTAATTGCTAGAAAATTTTCAGAAAGTTTAAGCGTGCAATTAAGCCCGACATTAGTTCATAAGAATCTCATTGATTCGTCACAATATAAAAATGACATTTATGCTCTTGGTATTGGATTGAGACAGAAAATCACAGTCCGCACTAGTATCAACTTAGAGTATTTTTATGTCTTCCCGGGACAGGTGCCTGATAGTCGAAGCGACGCACTATCAATAGGTTTCGATATTGAAACAGGAGGGCATATTTTCCAGTTGTTTTTCACCAACGCATCTGCCCCTTTTGAAAAGGGATTCATTACAGATACTAACGGCCGTTGGTTAAACGGTGACGTCCGCTTCGGGTTTAATATCGCGAGGATATTCAATTTTTAGTATCTTTGGTAAGGCAGCAAAAGCAACGTTTTTAGCCTGTCGTTCATTTAAAAAACAGTTATCTTTAGATCAAAATACATAGCGTTTGTTTTAGGCTTTTTTTTGCTTGGTGCAATTGGAGCAAAAGCTACCCATATCGTTGGGGGTGAGATCTATTATAAGATAAAAAATAAAACCCATAGGCTGTACACGGTTACTATGCATCTTTACGTAGACTGCGAGAATGGTAATATTGAAGCGATTCTTCAGGATTCGGTAGCTATAATTGGGCTGTTTGATGCCGGTACAAGACAGTATAAAGGGAAAGAAGAACTCCGCAGAGTAGCACCTAACAGAATAAACTCTTCATACTATAAATGCGTTAAACCTCCAACGGGAGTCTGTGTTGATGAATATATTTATCAGAAAGATATAGTAATAGAGGCAGGTAGTAATGGGATGATATTGGCGTTTCAACGTTGCTGCAGAAACAATACCATTTCCAATATATCTTCTCCTGAATCAACAGGGGCTACATATTGGGTTAAAGTGCCTCCTCATGCGGTAGATAATAATTCTGCTGTGTTTCAGAATCTTCCACCAAATTATGTCTGCGTTAATGCTCCTTTGGTTGTAGATAATTCTGCCATAGATCCGGATCGCGATTCTCTGGTTCATGAACTTTACCAACCTTACGTGCGATCGAGTAGACATT
>JAAEYY010000038.1 GCA_018223105.1 bacterium
GCTCCTGATAATATGGACGTAGTATATGATGACCAGATCAACGCGAAATTTAACGGTGCGGGTTACCCTACCGGAATGATTAACAGAATTAACGGTACTACCGGAAGCAGATCAGGTTGGAAAGCATTAGTTGATGCAGTTTTAGCTGATGATGCTAAATGTGGTCTTGCAATCAACTCTACTAAGAGCGGTAACGATTTAAGCGTAACCGTAAAATTAGGAATTGCTGGTGCAGATATGCCTGCAGGTAACTACTTCATGACTGTTCTTCTTATTGAGAAAGAAATGTCTGGTACCGGACCTGGATGGGATCAAAGAAACTACTACAGTGAATTTGGTTCTGCTGCTGGTGGACCTAGCCATTACTACTACAACTTCCCAGATCCAATCGTGGGATATGTACACAAAAACGTAGTAAGAGCGGTTCTACAGAATGCTCAATTAGGAGACAAAATTGATGCAGCTGCACTTAAAGCAGGAACAACTACAGAATTTAACTATTCTTGGGATCTTCAAGGTTTAGATAATGACTTGCAAATTGTTGCTTTCATTTCTGAATTCACTGATAACCCTGCAGTTACCGGAATCGAATCTTCTTTCATCTACAACGCACAAATTGCAGATGTTGGAACTTCAAAAGATTTTGATTAATAATTGTTAAAATATTTGAAAATGGCCTCGCCTTCGGGCGGGGCTTTTTTATTCAATGGAGAAAAAAGACCTTAGACAACTCAGCTCTGAAGACCTTGAAAATCTTATGTCGGAACTTGGTCAGCCAAAGTTCAGAACATCACAGGTTAAAGAATGGCTTTGGATGAAATCTTGCCGATCTATCGATGAGATGACCAATCTTTCTAAAGATCTACGAGCAAAATTGAATGAGAATTATACCATTAATGCCGTCAGCATTGCAAACTCACAGCAAAGCAAAGACGGAACCATCAAATACGCCTTTAAACTTAATGATGATCATATTGTAGAAGGTGTGTTAATTCCTACTCGAGATCGTGTAACCGCATGCATTTCATCTCAAGTAGGCTGTAGTTTGAGTTGTACTTTCTGTGCCACCGGCTTTCTAAAAAGAGAACGAAACCTTCGTTTTGATGAGATCTACGACCAAGTTGCCCTTCTTAAAGCTGAAGCTGAACAACATTTTAACATCAACCTTAGCAATGTTGTGCTTATGGGGATGGGAGAACCTCTTTTAAACTACAAAGAAGTTAAAAAAGGCATTGACACCATCTGTAGCCCTGAAGGTTTAGGCATGTCACCACAAAGAATTACCCTTAGTACAGCGGGTATCTCTAAAATGATAAAGAAAATGGGAGACGATGAAGTGAGATTCAACCTAGCTCTTTCCCTGCACGCAGCGAACGATGAAAAGCGCTCCAAGATCATGCCCATTAACGATTCAAATAACCTGGAATCATTAAAAGAAGCATTAAACTACTTCTATCAAAAAACAGGAACACGAGTAACCTTTGAATATTGTGTCATTAACGACATTAACGATCATCCGGAAGAAGCAGAAGAACTTGTAGCTTTTGCACGCGCCGTACCTTGCAAGATTAATCTTATAGAGTACAATCCAATTGACCTGGCTGAATTTCAAGCGAGTAGCATTGAGAAATTAGAGCGTTTCAGAGATCATCTTGAATCTAAGGGCTTAATTGTAAATGTTAGGAGAAGCAGAGGTAAAGATATTGACGCGGCTTGTGGCCAGCTTGCCAATAAACTTGCCTAATCCAGAAATAAAGACCGTTCTTCTTCTGTTGGCATTCTGCAGCTATCTTTCTTTCCAAACCATCGATATCGGTTTCGGGCAACAAATCGATAAATACGGTTTCGCCAAGATCTCGGCAAAATCTTAATTACAGTGATTAAATTGTAAGGAAAACCCAAGCTGCTTGCAATCGCTATGGCAGCATCCATTTCAACATAGATCTCTCCCTTTTCATACAGAACAACGCTATCAGCATCCTCAATCTTTGCAAACAGATCTAAATCCTTAGCAGTTTCACCCTGAAGCGATGCATATTTAAACCTACTTTTACGGTCTATCTTCATCAAAAGATCTACCGTTGAATTGCAGAGATTACAATATCCGTCGAAAAATACTATAACTGAATCTTCTTTGGCCTGCATGGGTGAACAAAATTATACCTCAATTCATTTAATTAGCTAAGACGACTTAAATACCTTTGTGCAATGGCGAAAATATCCATAGATCTTACGAGTGGAACGATTGAGAAAGAAAAAAGTGTTATTGGGATTGATCTGGGTACAACCAACAGTTTAATTGCAAGCATTAATCCAACCGACCGCAGTCCTTATTGTCTCGGAACTGATGATGGCTCAATAGTACCTTCTGCAATTCACTTCAGTGCTTCGGATATTCTCGTTGGACATGAAGCCATCGCTAAAATGGTAGAGTCTCCGGAGAACAGCATCTATTCGGTGAAACGATTAATGGGGAAGTCTTACGACGACCTTGAAAAACACATGTCGTTCTTTAACTACGACATTATAGATACCGGAGAAGAACAATTAGTTAAGGTAAAGATCGACGGTAAGCAATTTACACCTATCGAACTATCATCTTATGTATTGAAAGAGCTAAAAGCTTTAGCTGAAAAGAAACTCGATCAGAAAGTAAATAAAGTGGTGATATCCGTTCCTGCATATTTTAACGATGCACAGCGACAAGCAACACGAGATGCAGGTAAACTAGCGGGTTTAGATGTTTTACGTATTATAAATGAGCCAACAGCTGCCAGCTTAGCATATGGTATAGGCTTGAATCAGGAAGAGCAGAAAACGGTTGCAGTTTATGATCTTGGCGGAGGAACCTTTGATGTTTCAATTCTGAGAATTCAAAATGGAATATTTGAAGTGCTTTCTACCAATGGAGACACTTTCTTAGGTGGAGATGATATAGACCAAGCCATAGTTCAACATTGGATTAATGAAAAATCAATTAACCTGAATACATCTTCTGATCGTCAAAAGCTAAGATTAGTGGCGGAGCGGGTTAAAAAAGCGCTTAGTTCTGAGGATAGCCATGAAGCACAAACGGAATTAAATGGCGAAAAATATATTTTCACGCTTAACACTGCGCAACTAAATAGCATAGCTAAGCCTCTAATAGACAAGACCATCAAATGTTGTAAGGAAGCTTTACAGGATGCTGAAATCAATTCATCCGAAATTGACGAAGTGGTTTTAGTAGGTGGCTCAACCAGATTAAGACAAGTAAAAAAAGCAGTGCAGGAGATGTTTAATACCTCTACAATTAACGACAGCTTAAATCCGGACGAAGTGGTGGCACTGGGTACTGCAATTGAAGCTGATATTCTTGCAGGTAATAGAAAAGATATTTTACTGCTTGATGTAACTCCTCTCTCCTTAGGTATTGAAACTCTCGGAGGATTGATGGATGTAATTATTCCACGAAATTCAAAAATTCCAAACCAGGTTAAAAGACAATACACTACATCAATTGATGGGCAAGTGAACATGAAAGTGAATGTGTTCCAAGGTGAAAGAGAACTTGTTGCTGATAATCGAAGTCTGGGTGAATTCGAATTAAAAGGTATACCTGCTATGCCCGCCGGATTGCCTAAAATTGAAGTCGGGTTTATGTTGGATGCCGATGGTATATTAAAAGTAAGTGCAACTGAGCTTCGATCAGGAGTTCACCAAGAAGTGGCGCTAAAACCGCAATATGGTTTAACCGATAAGGAAATTGAAGAAATGCTGCTCGCCAGTTTAAGCAATGCCGAAAAGGATATGGAAGCCAGATCTTTAATAGAAGCCAAGACCGAGGCTGAGCAGTTAATATACGGCACCGAAAAATTCATAAAAGACAACCCCGATTTGCTGAAAGAAGAGCATGTTAACGAAATCAGAGGCTATTTGACGAAAATTTCACAGGCCATTGATGCCAAAAACAAGGATTCTATCGTTCAGTATTCAGACGAACTAAATGCCTATACACGTTCATTCGCAGAAAAAGCCATGGACAAGGCAATAGGGTCAGCATTAAAAGGCAAAAAAGTATAAGTGAAATATTGCATCTACATTTTAACATTTCTTCTATCAACTCCGGCATTTGCACAGTTATATGACCCGGGGAGTAAAATCAAATTTGGTGTTAAAACAGGACTCAATTTTTCCAGTTATTTCGGAAATGAGTTTCAAAACCCCAGACCCCGTTTTGGGTACACAGCCGGAATCTATTTTAGAACTAAGCTCTCAGATAACACTCACTTTCATACTGAACTGCTTGGGAATTATAAAGGATCTAATTTTAAGAATGAAGGTGCAAACGAATACGTAAAAATCTCCTCCTTCCATCTCGATCTTCCAACTTACTTAGTGCTTGCGTTTAAAGATAATAAACATAATGTGATGTTCGGACCACAGTTTAGCCGACATTTGATATCGTCTATGTATATCAGTGGTCAATCTACAGCATATGCAGACAGTGTTAACTTCAAACCTTTTTCCATTGATTTCGGTGTAGCCTATCAACATAATTCTAAAGTAGTATCAACTCAATTTGGAGTTAAAATGGGCATAACCGATCAAAATGGAGGTGTGTTTTTTGAAGATATAAACCCTCCTACCGGCAAAGGAGGCGTAATTAGACTTTTTAGTGTAGAAATGGCGTTAATATTTTAGATGAACCGAACCAAGTGGACCATATTGTTGATTTCGATAGGAGCTCTATTTATACTGGCATTAAACTCCAGTCAATACACCGAAGAAGCCATTCAGGTTCAGAAACTGAATGAGCGCTATCAAATATATCCCGTGCCCATTCCATCGGATTTAAAATTTTCCGGCGAGAAGGTTCCCTTGAATTCATTTAACGTAAAAGAGCGCCTGGATAGAGAGCTTTTGGTGAACACCTACTGGCAAAGCAATACGATGCTTATCCTTAAGCGAAGCAAGAAGGCTTTTGAGGTGATTGAGCCCATTTTAAAAGCAAATGGCATACCGGAAGACTTTAAGTACCTTGCAGTGGCTGAGAGTGGCCTTCAGCAGCTTGTAACTTCATCGGCAGGAGCTAAAGGTCTTTGGCAGTTTATTGAACGTTCCGGAAAGTATTACGGATTAAACATTAACAGTAATATTGATGAGCGATATCATCTAGAAAAAAGCACCCAAGCAGCGTGTAAGTATTTAAAGGAGGCCTATGCTGAATTTGGCAATTGGACTTTAGCTGCTGCATCTTACAATAGAGGCATTACCGGAATCAGAAATGCACTTGAAGATCAAAGTGTTGATTCCTACTACGACCTTCACCTTAACTCAGAAACCTCAAGATACATTTTAAGAGTGCTCGCATTTAAGGCTATCATTGAATCGCCACAGAACTATGGTTTTTATCTGGAATCGAAAGATTATTACAGAAATGAATCTACTAGAACAGTGAAGATTACAGAACCAATTGAGAACTTAGCAGAGTACGCTAAAACTCAAAACTGTACTTACCACGAATTGAGAACACTCAATCCCTGGATTCTGGGTAAAACGATAAGCTCAGTTGGAGAAGATGGCTTGGAATTACGCCTTCCTCTGAAACCTTAACGAACCTTATAACTCGTCCTGGTTAAAAAAGTAATCGTCTGTGGAAGGATATTCCGACCAGATCTCTTCAATTGTTTCGAATGGCTCACCATCGTCTTCTAACTCCTGAAGGTTTTCTACCACTTCCAGTGGAGCACCTGTACGAATTGCGTAGTCAATCAACTCATCTTTTGAAGCTGGCCAAGGTGCGTCATCTAAGTACGAAGCTAATTCTAATGTCCAATACATATTATCAAATGATTTAGATCAGAGCAGCCATATAAAAGCCCCTCTAATTTTGCGCGAAAATATAACTTTATCTCAATAAAACAAGTTTTATTGTCTAAAGAAAGAAATGCCCGTAACGCGCTGACTATCTGGTACTTAGGCTATAAAGCATGATCCCTGCTGCAACCGACACATTCAAAGAATCGATTTCAGCGCTCATGGGTATAGCTAAATGCTCGTCAATTTCGGCTAGGCGTTCTCTAGACAAACCCTTGTCTTCATTTCCCAACCATAAACACCAACCACCGGGTTTAGTTTTATATTCATTCAGCTTTATTCCCCCTTTTTCAGTGGCACCTAATTGAACCAGGCCCCAACTTTTTAAGTAGGCTACGGTATCATTCATACTTCTGACACGAGCTACCGGCAGTTTAAGCAAGGCTCCCGCAGAAGATTTAATTGCAGCCTCTGAAATCTCTGCATTCGACTTTGTACCTATTACCATTACATGAACGCCAAATGCGAAGCAAGATCTTGCTATTGCCCCAAGATTCCGCACATCGTGTATCCCATCGGCAATAACTACCTTGGGCTCCACTCCTTCTTCATATAATCGGGTAATCGTTTCTTCTAAAGGTACAAAATCTATTGCGCTGCTAAACGCAATAACGCCTTGATGGTTTTTACGACTGACTGAGTTGAGTTTAACCATGGGCACCATTTGCAGCGGTACATTACGCTCTTTGCATAAGGCCCTCAGCACCCCGGTTTTCACTTTGTCTCCGGCATTATTAACCAGCACCTTGCTTACTGTTGTGTTACTCTTTAGTAACTCCTCAACAGCATGGAAGCCGATAACTATGGAAGAACTCGCCATATATCTATCTCACCGTGCTTTGTAGCTGCTGAAGCTGAGCTTCGTAGCGCTGAACAATATCATTACGCTTGTTCTGCTTAGCTGCCTGAACTGCTCTTTGTAGAGCAGAAAGGTTTTGTCTCAACAACTCACCGGTGTATTGATAATGTTGTCTCTTGGTGAATCTATTTAAATAACGCACCATTTCTGCTGCATCTTTACATACTTCATCCAAGTACTTATCTCCAACTTCGTTTTGCTCTGCAGCGAAATAAATATCTGCAGCTACTATCTTAAGTCCGAAGTCCATAGGTAGAATCGCTTCCGGCATCACTTCAAAACACTTATCGAGTAATGCTACAGCTGTATCGTGCTGACCTTGGTTACTGTAATATCTAGCAACTTCCACAAATAGCCCTCTAAGGTTTTTAGGAAGTAGTGTAGCTTTATCATCCAAGAAAAGCTCCCCTTTCTCCATATTACCCCATACATAAACATTCATGAGCTTATCGTAGAGCATATCCATGTCGTCCATACCTCGGTATCCCGGGTTTCTTTGAACAGGAATTAACTCATAGGTAAGTCCGTTATGTCTCAAATATTTATCCAGATTTAGGAATACAGAACTCCCTGTGGTGGTAGTCCAATAGATCGGTCTCTTCCATCCTTCTTTGGCATTGGTTGCGATTATATCAAGCACTACCATTTCACCTTTATACATTCCACCTCTTCCAAAATTCCACTCCATTCGATCCACAATCTTAGCGCTGTCTTTTAGAGGTACTCTACCAGCAGCCAAAACTGCTTGTTTATCCACCGGAATGAAGAATTTCTTCGTTGGATAGTAGTTTACTCGTTCCCCATTCTGGGCAGGAACTTTCTTCTGTGGATCATCTGAAGTCATGAAGTCAATAATCTCATCCAGTTTATAGAATGCATCTTTATTGATATTCATGTTCGGGTTATCCATATATCTGGTATAATCTCTTGTACCGGTTACCAGTTTTTCTTCCGGAATACTCATCGGTAAAGGTTCAGAGTCATATACTTTTCTGCGCAATGCGTCTATATACCATTCTGTTGGAAGTAAACTCAAGTTAATGATTCTAACATCTGTTCTAATACCTTCAACGTTTTGTGCATACCACAAAGGGTAGGTATCGTTATCACCATTGGTGAAGAGAATAGCATTAGGTTTACATGAATTCAGATAGTTTTTGGCAAATGAAATTCCGAGGTATCGGTCAGAACGGTCGTGATCATCCCAGTTCTCAGAAGCCATCAAAACAGGTGCTGCTGCAAGCCCAACAACAGTGGCTAATACCGCTGCGGTTGTTCTATTCATATATTTTCGAATCAGATCTGCCAGGAATAAGACTCCTAGACCTATCCAAATACAGAATGTTTGATAAGAACCAACGTTTGTATAGTCTCGTTCTCTAGGCTCCATAGGAGGCTGGTTCAGGTATATTACAACCAAAACACCTGTAAATAAGAACATTACAAGAACGGTGTAAAAGTCTAATTGGCTCTTTCTAAACTGGAAGAAGATTCCCAACAAACCTAAGATCAATGGCAAGAAATAATACTTATTCTTTGCCTTGTGGTAATCTATATGTTTCGGAAGATTGTCTTGAGGACCAAGTCTGGCCTGATCTACAAAACCAACTCCACTAATCCAGTTCCCATCTAAATTGTTTCCGTCAATATTCTGAAGGTCGTTCTGTCTTCCGGCAAAATTCCACATGAAATAACGCCAGTACATCCAGCCAATTTGATAATCGAACATGAACTTCATGTTATTCGAGAATTGAGGAAGGGTCATTTCTGCCTCAGCTAATTCCCTTTGTAAGTCCTTATCCTGTGGATTCTGTTGAATCTGTTGTTTCAAAGATTGAATTCGGAAGAACATATCATCCATACCACTCCAAAGCGGATACAGTTGAGACTTCTCCGACATATCTCCCATTCTTGGTAAAATAGTTTGATATCGAGGGTCGTAAACAGGGATAGGTTTCTCGCCATAGGCCACATAACCTTCTGTTCCTTTTCTATACTGCATTCCACCGTACTCCACATCTACTAGTCGCGCATTCCAATATGGCCCTTTAAGTAAAGGTCTGTCTCCATACTGTTCACGGTTAATATAACTTAAGAGGCTATGAGCATCTTCGGGATTGTTCATGTCGATAGCAGGCTCTGCCAGTGATCGGATAACCACCATGGAATAGGATGAGAATCCAAGCATAATGAATGCAAAACACAATAAAACCAGGTTGGCAATAGGTCTGCTATTCTTCTTGGTCCAGTAGAGTCCATAAGCAATTGCTCCAATCAGTAACACGATAAAGAATAAGGTACCTGAATTGAAAGGCAAGCCAAAACTATTTACGAATAAGCGATCGAACATTGCAGAAATGGCTGGTGTCTTAGGTATCACAATCCATTGCAACAAGGCAATAGCTCCAAAGCCAATTAAAGTAGACTTTATGAGGTTATTTGTAGAATATTCGAATCTGTTAAAATAATAATAGTAAATGATAGCAGGTATAACAAGTAAGTTAAGTAAGTGAAGACCAATACCTAAACCTACAATGTATGCCACAAATACGATCCAACGGTCAGAAGCCTTTTGGTCTTTAATCCGCTCCCAGCGTAAGATCCCCCAAAAAGCCAAAGCCATAAAGCATGAAGAAGAAGCATAAACCTCAGCTTCAACTGCACTAAACCAGAAGGTATCCATGAAGGTAACAGACAATGCTGCTACAAGTCCGGCTCCTAATATTGAAAGTCCTTTTCCTAATTCTAATGAATCATCATTTAGTCCAACACCGATGATCTTTTTACCAAAATGAACCGTAATCCAAAATGTAAGCATCACAGTTGCTGCACTTGCAACTGCAGAAAGCATATTCACCGCTATTGCAACTTCATTTGTTCCGGCTTCCGCAAAAATGGCAAAAAGTCTGCCGAGCATAAGGAATAATGGCGCCCCGGGAGGGTGTACTACTTGTAATTTGTCTGAGGCTGAGATAAACTCACCACAGTCCCACAAACTCACAGAGGGCTCTAAAGTCAGTATATAAACGACAAGCGAAATCAGAAAGGTGATCCATCCAAGGATGCTGTTCGTTAAATTGAATCTATTCATAACAGATATTTTCGGTCTTCAAAACGGCGAAAATAAATGATTTAGTTTTAGATGCAGGTAAAATATTCTAAGCCGGGTTTTTTTTATTTTGAAAGGTCATACCTTTGACTAAACTTAAACATAAGCCATGCAAATTGGAGATTATAAAATACTGAATAGAAATTTTGAGGAATTAATCGCTTTTGCAAAAGAGCAGCACGAGAATTATATCAACGCAGATCCCTTCCCAAGCATCTATTTCGACAATTTTTTTAATGAAGAGTTTCTGAACGAAGTTCTAGAAGAATTTCCCAACCTAGGAGACAAGTCAGACATACAATACAACAACCCCAACGAAATAAAATTAGCAAGCAGAGGCGAGTCTAAGTTTGGTCCTAAAACCAAGGTCTTGATGCACTTCTTGAACTCAGAGCCATTTCTAAACTTCCTAACAGAGCTATCGGGCATTGAGAATCTAATCAGCGACCCCTATTTTGAAGGTGGAGGTTGTCACCAAATTAAACCGGGCGGATTGCTAAAAATCCACGCAGACTTCAACAAGCACAGACTAACCGGTCTAGATCGAAGAATGAATTTCTTGGTATATTTAAACAAAGACTGGAAAGAAGAGTACGGAGGTCATTTTGAGTTGTGGAACGAAGACATGACCGAGTCTAGAGCAAAGATTCTCCCTTTATTTAATAGAGTGGCGATGTTTTCAACTACAGACTTTTCGTACCACGGACATCCAGATCCATTAAACTGTCCTCCGGATAGAAGCAGAAAGTCGTTGGCTTTGTACTACTACACAAACGGCAGACCCAAGGAAGAAGTTAACGAAGGACTTGAAGATCACACCACTTTATTTAAAGACAGAAAAGGGGTTAAAGACGAAGAAGGCATGAGACGCTATAACACATTGGTGAATTTTGCTATAGACCTCATGCCTCCTGTACTTTATCGCGCTATCCGAAAGATGCGCAATAAATAATATTATTGTTTCATGAGGGTTTTGGAGTAAACCTTACCTCCAAAATCAATCTTTACAATATATTGACCATGAACTAAGTCGTTCACGTCTATTTGGTTTTGGTAGATTCCATTCATCACTTCATTACCCTTCATATCGAAAATCGCTATAGGAGCCCCATAGTTTAAGCCATCAATGCGTATGAAGTTCTGTGCAGGGTTAGGGTAAATCTGTAGTTCGCGTTTTTGAATATCAGAAATACTTGCTGTACCGTTTTCTATAACAGAAAGCTGATCAATGAAAAGATCGTCGAAAGTAGGTTGGTTGTTTCCATTTGCAGCAATTACAGAGGTATAGAAAGTTACCGTACCTGTACCGGCACTTGGAGCAACCCATTCAAAAGACCATGATTTTCCATCATCACCAAAAGTTTGGCCGAGCTTGTGAGTAACTCTTCTACTGTTGGAAAAAGCAGTTACTGAGTCATTTCCAACTAAGCCGCCAAGTAAAGTTGTATCAGCTGTATAGCAAGCCAATTCAAAACCATATTTATCAATGGTATCATAACTTGCAGAAACTGTAATAGTGTACGTATTTCCGGCAACATAACCTGTTCCGGGAATATCGGTAAAGATCATTACCTGATCTGAGGGTCCGGTTCCATGGCAACCTAGTTCACCACAGGAGCCTTCATCGGGAGCATTAGTCTTTGAGCCAGGAGATCCCGTATTATAGCCCATTAACATCAAACCTCCGATCAAAACGAAAGCCATTTTAATAATTGAGTATTGTTTATTCATTGCCTGCAAAAAAAGCACGTCTAGGCAATTAAACATCTTTCCTTCTGTATTCTAAAAGTAAAACTGTACATTTGCATCCGTTTATTTCGGTTGAAGGGGATTGTAATCCCCTTTTTTAGTAATTAAAATTTGGGAATAAGAGCAACAATAGAAGAAATTATAAGAGAAGAACTCACAGACAGTGAGCACTTTATCGTTTCTATAAAATCCAATGAAACCGAAACAGATATCAAGTTCTACATCGATGGCTACAATGGAGTAGGCATTGCAACATGTGCTAAGTTGAGTAGGGCGGTGTCTCGCGAGTTAGACGAAAGGGGAATTGATCCCGATAACTTAAAGTATGAAATTTCATCTCCAGGTGCAGACAAACCACTAACAGACCTGAGGCAATATCACCAACATATAGGGAGAGATTTAGAGGTCACCCTAAAGAATGACACAAAGGTAGATGGTGAACTAGCAGAGGTTAAAGAAGATGAAATTGTACTTAAAGTAGCAAAAGACAAAAAGAAAAAAAACATAGAAAACAAGACTTTGAGATTTGAGCAGATTAAACAATCTGTAGTTCGCATCTCCTTTAAAAAAGTAAAAAAATGAGTGTAAAATTAGTTGAATCGTTTTCGGAATTCAAAGAATTCAAAAACATTGACAGAGCTACCATGATGAGGGTTCTGGAAGACGTGTTTCGGACCATGATTAGAAAGAAATATGGATCCGACGAAAATTTTGATGTTATCGTTAATACCGATAACGGAGATTTGGAAATTTACCGTAACCGAGAAATCGTTGATGAAGGAGAAGTAGAAGATCCAAATAAAGAGATTACAATTTCTCATGCAAAGCAGCTTGAAGATGATTACGAGATTGGAGAGGAAGCGATTGAAGAAATCAGCATGGAAGATTTTGGTAGAAGAACCATCTTAACTGCCAGACAAACTCTTCTTTCTAGAATTCTTGAACTTGAAAAAGACGAAATATACAAGAAATATAAGGATAGAATTGGTGAAATTATTGTTGGAGAGGTATACCAGATTTGGAAGAACGAAATTATGGTACTCGACGATGAAGGTAATGAGCTAATTCTTCCGAAGAGGGAAATGATCCCAAGAGATTTCTTCAAAAAAGGCGACAACGTGAGAGCCGTGGTGCTTAGAGTTGAAATGTATAATTCCAACCCTAAAATCATTCTTTCTAGAACAGCGCCTGAGTTCTTAGAGCGATTATTCGAACTTGAAGTTCCTGAAATCTTGGACGGACTGATTACCGTTAAAAACATTGTTAGAGAACCAGGTGAAAGAGCTAAAGTAGCTGTTGAGAGTTACGACGCCCGTATCGACACGGTTGGCGCTTGTGTTGGTATGAAAGGTTCTAGAATTCATGGTATAGTGAGAGAGTTGAAAAACGAAAACATAGATGTTATCAACTTCACAAGTAACACTCAGTTATTAATTCAAAGAGCTTTGAGCCCTGCGAAAATCTCCACTATTTCATTGAACGATGAGAATAAACAAGCAGATGTGTATTTACCTGCAGATCAAGTATCACTTGCTATTGGTAAAGGAGGACACAATATAAAGCTAGCCGGAAAGCTAGTTGGATATAACATCGACGTGTACAGAGAAACTTCTGCTGCCGACGAAGAAATGGACGTAGACTTAGATGAGTTTACAGATGAGATTGATG
>JAAEYY010000008.1:0-341 GCA_018223105.1 bacterium
CGGATCATCCCTTTCGAAAGTAGCAGAACCGGGACACTTGCAGAGTTTAGCACCTGAACTTAATTTACCTCTTCAAATAGGTTATGCCGATACTGTATTCTCTACGCTCAATATCAGCCTAAGTATTGCTTTACTCGTTCTTATCCCTGCGGGTATGATGCTGATCTCTAAGAAGTTTCCAAGCACTATTCCCAATGTTCAGGCCCCACGGCAAAATAAGCCTTCTAACAGAGAAGAAATTGGGGTTGAAAAACTTGAAAGTTTAAGCCTGTTTAACAAAATCATCGGCATAGTTTTAATTCTACTTGCTATCTGGATAGGGATTAGCTATTCCGGACCAT
>JAAEYY010000008.1:351-3517 GCA_018223105.1 bacterium
AATTATATCAATTGCAGTCTGCTTGCTTTGGCTATATTACTACATCAAAATTTTAGATCCTTTCTTCTAGCTTTGGATGAAGCGATTGCCGGCGCTTCCGGAATCTTGGTTCAATTCCCCCTATATTTCGGTATTTTGGCATTGATGCAAGCAGGGGGACTTATAGAAGCCTGTGCTTCGTTCTTCATTGCTATTTCAGATGAAAATACGTATCCTATTTTCACCTTCTTCAGTGCAGGAATCGTAAATATTTTTGTTCCTTCGGGAGGTGGACAGTGGGCAATACAAGGTCCTATTATCCTCCAATCGGCAACTGAATTGGGAATTCCACTACCAAAATGTATTTTGGCTTTTGCCTACGGCGATCAGTGGACAAACATGCTTCAACCTTTTTGGGCTTTACCACTACTTAGTATAACCGGATTAAAAGCAAGAGATATTCTTCCCTATACTTTGATACTTTTTATCTTGGGCGGATTGTTATTCCTTCTCAGTTTGACCTTATTTCCTTAATGACGAAGAAAACACATAATGTATTAGCTGCTATTATTGCCGTACTCCTTTTAATCGATGCTAATTTGTACCTCAATCATTTTGGATTTAAGGTAACCGATAGTGATCAAACTATTTTCTGGAATCAAAGTGAAGATATATCAAGAGGTGAAATTAAATCGATGTTCCTCTATGGGCAAGACTACAACATACCGGTAGAATCGTTTTTAGCTGCTCCTTTGCTTAGGCTCGGGATTTCGGCTAACAAAGCATTGCCGATTGCCGGAATGATCATGATGTTGCTAAGTTTTGTTCTACTCTATTTTAGATTTGCCCAAAACCAGCAGTACCTAATAGGACTAATAGCACTGGCAACTCCTTTATTATTACCTTCAGAATGGCAAGTAATGAGTACAATTCCAAGAGGTTTTTATGGAGCCATCTTTTTAGCCTCTATTGCGTTATCTGCTTATCGAGACTCAACCATATCCAGACTACTTTCCTTTCTATTTGCAGCTTTGGCCTTGGCTATTAATCCAAATGCAGTAATCGTTTTACTCCCTTTCTATCTCATTGTATTCTTTGAAAAAGATTGGAATAAGAAGAATTTGATTCACGGTATCATAGTGCTGATCGGGGTGTTCACCTTAAAGTACTTACTTAGCAATTTCTGTGAAGCTAGTATTATTCATAAATCCTGGACCATCGAATGGAGCTGGGCTTATTTCACATCATTTCTACAAAATTTCAATACACATTTTAAAGGTACAGCACCTATATTTTACCATGCCGGAGCCTTGAGTTTTGTTATTTTAGTCCTCATTCTCATTGCTGCAGTACTCAAGAAAAACAAGATTGCACTTTATAGCTCAGCCTTATTTCTTGCATTTATTGTTTTTAGTTTTGGGATCAATAAAGTGAATGACGGAACAGGCTCCGTATTCTTTCCATATGCCAGAATGTTTATGGGGCTGCCTATAGCAATTATATTGCTAGCCTCCACCCTATTTGAGTCGAAAACATTTTCTTTAAAAGCAGTGTCGATATGCATGATCTTGATTCTAGTTTCAGGCGTCCTTAAAGTGAGCTTTGCTTTTCCGCGATACTCAAGAATAATTAAAGAATCAAGCGGTGTGGTTCAGGTTTACCATACCGATAATTTGGAGTCTATTTGTTCAGAAATTCGCTCAATACTCCTTCGTAAAAACTTATATGGAGTAGTATTTTACACCAAAGAAGATGCCCTGAACTACGGTTGTGAAGTTTTAAATGATATTGAAACCATTCATCCAAACTATGAACGAAGAGCCTGGCAATGGGAAAAATTCAATGCACAACCCGCAAGAAATTTGCTGTTTATTGATTGGTCTGGCGAACTCGTTGAAAAATATCCCGCCTTATCGTGGAAGGTTATTCCAAACACTGAAATTCCTGCATATCTTATTCAGGATGAAATGAGATTTAAAGACTTGAAATCTATCTTTGTGGAGTGAAAACAACCCTTGGACTTGAACTGGCCACTGATCCGCGATGGGCCGACATCAATGATAAAAGTATTGAGTTTATTCTTACCGATCATGCCTGGTGCGAGCAAAAAGCAGCCAGCACCGGTATTAGCCTCATTTCTCGATTCTCAGATTATTCAAGACTTGTTCAAGAGGTGAGTCCTGTAGTTGCTGAAGAATGGGGGCATTTTAGAAAAGTTTTAAAAGAGCTGAAAAAGAGGGGATTTGAACTAGGGCTTCAACGTAAAGATGAATATGTAAATAAGCTCAAAGCGTTTGCCGGTAAAGGTGGAAGCAGAGAGGGACAGCTCATTGAATATTTGCTCATGATGGCCATGATTGAAGCACGATCTTGTGAACGCTTTAAGATTTTAAGTGAAAATCTTAAAGACCCGGATCTCCGGTCTTTCTACAGAGAATTTATGATTTCTGAAGCAGGACATTACAGAATGTTTCTTGATTTAGCTATTCACTATTCCGATGAAGAAACCGCATTAAACCGATGGAAAGAGTGGTTGGCCTTTGAGTCTGAAATGATTCAAACTCTAGAACTAAGATCCGATCGAATCCACTAGAAATTGGTGTCTCCAGATCTTACCTTTTGCCGATATAAGACAGAGTTGATACCCATTCTTGCCGTGTAGAAATCCAAGTTTTAGGATGTACATTTTTAAAAAGCGAAATGCTGCTTTAAGGTAGCTTAGAACAGCAGACGGTGATTTCCGCATCGCTTTGTCTTTTTCAGCAGCGAGTTTTGCATATTTCTTCTCGCGTTGTATATGTTCCTCAACCCGATAATACGAGTAATGTAGTAAGTCTCCGGCCAGGTGTTGTGTTTTAACATCGGAATGTAGCACCAGTTCTTCATGCACAAATTCACCCTTCCATTCTGCTTTATTTTTTGGATAGAGCCTAAGTTTAGTGTCCGGGTACCATCCGGCGTACTTTATCCAAGTGCCACAGTAATTATTTAGCCGATTGAATGAATATGCGGTATCCGGCTTTAAGTTGATCGATTGTATTGAGCTTCGAAGCTGTGGTGAGAGAGCTTCATCTGCATCTAGAGAAAGAATAAAAGGGTGTGTAGCTAAAGCCTGCCCTTTATTTTTTGTTGCGGCATAGCGCTCCTAGCTGGGTTGCATAAATTTAACATTGAATTCCGCAACAAT
>JAAEYY010000008.1:3527-23683 GCA_018223105.1 bacterium
CTTCCGGAATCCAGGACGAGAATTTCATCGGCAATGCCTTGAAGTGATTCAAGGCATCTGCCAATGTTTACTTCTTCGTTCAGGCATATAATAAGGCCTGTAATTTGCATTCAGATTACATTGTTTCTGCACCTTCAGGATGGTGCTCGCCTTCCGGATGGTGATCCCCTTCAGGATGATGCTCTCCTTCCGGATGTGCTCCATCATGATCGTGCATTTCACCTTCGTGATGCTCATGCATGTGTTCTTCATGCATTTCGCCTTCAGAATGAGCTTCCTCTGCACCGTTTTTACAGCAAGACTCATCACATTCTTTGTAACAACATCCCTCTCTTTCACAAGTTTCATCACATTTGTGATCTTTATCGTGGTGTTTGCATACTGCATCAGGGTGACCTTCACAGCAAACTACTGCTTCGTCATCTGCATTAGAGTTACCACATGAAACAAAAGCAAAGGCAACAAATAAAAATGCGCTAAATAAAATGATCTTTTTAGTCATGATCCAAAGATATTTATTTCAAAGGAGTTGCAGTAACTGAAAATTGAAATTCTGAAAGGATATCTACGTCTTCATTCAAAGTTTCATCTATTACTACGCTGGTCCTGATATTAAAATCGCCTGCCTTGATGTAAGGTGCGAAGTTGATATCGTTAACATCCAGATCTATTTCTTGGGCAGTAGACTCAATATCTTCTTTGGAAGCAAAAAGAACCTCATCTAAACCATCTGCCGAAATATATAGATAGACATCATTCAAGAATGAAAATGTTTCCGTGGGCGGATCCTGAATACTTAATTTCAAATACTCCAGATACGCTTCTTCCACTTTATCTACGCGAGTATCATTGGCTGAATACTTACCATTTACGTCTGCAGACACAGGTTGAGTACCTAGATCAAACGGTAAATCAAGAGGAATTTGACTGCCTTCGAGTGTAAAAGTATAATCATGGGCAGTTTTGAATGATACTTTCAATTTCTCTTTATCACATGCAGTGAAGAAGAGCATGGCCACAAGCCCGAATAAGGTAATAGTTTGCTTCATAAGCCTACAAAGTACTGTATTTCAGCACAGAAAACAATATGAAATGTAAAGTAGCCTTAGACGTTGAATCGGAAATGCATGAGATCGCCATCTGCAACCACATACTCCTTACCTTCTACTCTCAGCTTTCCTGCATCTCTACAAGCCGCTTCAGAACCGTAATTAATAAAGTCTTCGTAGGCAATAACTTCTGCTCTAATAAAACCCTTCTCAAAATCAGTATGAATTACACCTGCTGCTTGTGGTGCTTTCATTCCTTTGGTAATAGTCCAGGCTCTTACTTCTTTTTCTCCAGCTGTGAAATAAGTGATGTAGTTTAAAAGATCGTAGGCTGCGTGAATAATTCGATCAACTCCACTGGTCTCCAATCCCATCTCATCCAAGAACATCTTACGATCATCATAATCCATATCGATCATTTCAGATTCTATTTGTGCTGAAACATAAAGCACCGACGCTCCTTCATCTTTAACAGATGCTTCAAAATTCTTAGTATGATCATTACCGCTCACCACGCTTTGTTCGTCCACATTACAAACGTAAAGCACGGGCTTTGCCGTAAGTAAATTAAGATCTTTTATAAGGTTAGCTTCTTTGGAATCAAGGGCAGCAGTTCTCACCGACTTCCCTTGCTCTAAATGCGCTTTTAAACGAACTAAAATGTCGTATAAGGCTTTGGCATCTTTATCACCAACTTCTGCTATTTTCTTTACCTTTTGGATTCTGGCATCCACTGCTTCTAAGTCCTTCAATTGAAGTTCAGTATCAATGATTTCACGATCGCGAACAGGGTCTATTGATCCATCCACATGAGTGATATTATCATTGTCGAAACAACGAACAACATGAATAATGGCATGAGTATTTCTAATATTACCCAAGAACTGATTACCCAGTCCTTCTCCTTTACTTGCGCCTTTAACCAAACCTGCTATATCTACAATTTCTACGGTTGTAGGAACAATTTTTTGAGGTTTAACCAGATCTGATATTTTTTCCAATCGAACATCCGGAACCGTGATGGTACCTACATTAGGTTCGATGGTACAAAATGGATAATTCGCGCTTTCAGCTTTTGCGCTTGAAAGACAATTGAACAAGGTCGATTTTCCAACATTGGGCAGACCTACTATACCGCATTGAAGAGCCATAATTTTAAGATGGGTGCAAGTTTAGTGTTTAATATGAAATGCGCCTAAAAAAAGAAAAGACCTCCCGAGGGAGATCTTTCCTATTATTCAATTTGCTTAGTTATTTGAAAATTAAAGCAGTTGAATCATCTCAGTCATGTATCCATCCGTAAGATTACCAAATCTTACATAGTAGATACCTCTTGGAAGAGCAGAAACATCAATTGATACTTCAAGCTCACCTCTGTGAGATTCAACAGTTGAAATGTATACTTCTTTTCCTGTAACGTCTACAATAGAAAGTTCTCCAGCATTTCCCATTTCAGGAAGAGTAACAGAGATTTCATCTACAGTTGGGTTAGGGAAAGTGATGATCTTAGCGTTTTTCTTGTCGCCTGTGTTAACTACAACAGGACCGAAAGTTTCGTTGTCTCCGTTGAAGTCGTACTGTACTAATCTGTAGTAGATTACTCCAGCTTCAACATTAGGATCAATCATCATATAATCAAGGATATCGTTACTTGTACCTGCAGCAGAAACTTTTCCAATTTCAGTAAAGTTTTCTCCGTCCATTGATTTCTCAACGATAAAGTAATCTGCGTTTACTTCCATTGCAGTTTGCCATTTGATATGAACATCTTGAGCAACTAACTCACCAGTGAAGCTTGTAAGCTCTACAGGAACCGGAGAACCGAATCCAAGAGTGTAGTTTTCACGAAGTTGACTGTTGTTATTTACAAGCAATGTTCCATTAAATCCAGTACCTGTGATAGTTTTAGAACCATTGATTAACCTCCATTGGCTTCCGTTATGCTCAATACCTTCGATATTCGAGACTCCGTAATAGAATCCATTATGAGGTAACCAGTGAAATATAGTTTCTTGTTGCCCTAGAGCAGCAGAAACACTAATTTCTTCAGTTCTGTAATAATAATCAGGGTTAACATAGGTAACAGACGAATGCTGACCGGTTAAACTGTTTGGTCTGATCAATTCAAATTCGTATGTATGCACAGCAAAACCACTATTGTGCTTCATACAATGCTCTATTGGATAGTAAAGACCATCAAATCCAAATGGAATCTTGTGACAATCTAATGTATTATCAAATTCAATTCTTACTCTTCCATCGACGTATCCATCAGAATAACCACTGTAGGTCAATTCATCTCTAACTTCATTCTGGAAAGGTCCAAATTGAGTAAGTGATACTTCAGTATATGAAGGATTGTACCACACACTCATTGAGTCTCCAACATTCTCAGTAATGTCAAATGAAGAACCAAGCTTCATTAAAACATACTTTGGAGTGTCTACGTGAAACTCACCATCTACTAATGAAAGCATATTAGTAATAGATACATTGTTCGAAAGGTCTACCTGACCATCATTGTCGATGGTTAAGTTTAGAACAGAACTAGGAAGTAAACCTCCTGTAAACTGATCGCTAGAACCATTGTAAATGTAAGAAGTTCCGGTGCTAAAAGATTTAGTACCTGAAAGTCTCATGTTTCCAGACGATGAACTGTTGATTCCTAGAACAGCTTGAATTTGAAGTGTAGATCCACCGGTTGTAGTGAATGTACCTGTTCCTGATAGATAGTTTTCACCAGAAAAAATCAAAGTACCGTTAACAGTTACAGAACCGTTAACAACGCGATTTGCATCAAGAGTAACTGTATGACCGCTTGCGATCACATAAGAATCTCCAGGTGTGTTGGTGAAAATTGAGCTCCAGTTTCCTGAGCCCGAAGAGGTTTGGGTAGCAGCTTGCACTGCACCAGCTAGCAATAAAAATGCTACAAAAAGGCTTGATTTTAAGCCGGTTAGTGTTGTAATTTTTCTTCTCATGACTTATAAGGTTAGATTAAATAAATAATACTATAAGGTATCACAAGTACAACACGGATAATAAGGCCTTCAAGAGTAGTAGTGCAAATGTCTTAACGACAAATTGAATAATGCAAAAGTGTAGTTTTATACATTATCCTCCAAATTCGCAACCGTTTTTTTTATTTTTTATTCACAGGTTTCAAAGATACAGGACATGCGATAAGAACTTATTCATTCACACTTGCACAATGCTTTGCAAATATATACCCAAAAATGAACAAGCAATAAAAATATTCGATTATTTTCACAAAATACGCTATATTTTTCGACTGATTTTCAGACACTTAAGCAATTCATGTTATTAAATCGTAACTCAAGTAATCCATTCATTTTTGTGGTTTTTACTGTGCCAAAACCTTTAATTTCTTTCCCGAAATTAGAATTTTTTCTATTAACAGGAAGGAAATCGGCTTCGATATCCACATTTAGAGCCTTTGCAACTCATCATACGCAATGCACTCGGACAAAGTGATAGATCGCCATGATTTTTTACGATATCTGATTTTGAAATTCAATATTCTAGAATCAATGTACTCTCTATATCTACTATCGGCATAATACCCTTCATCTACCAACTCTATATTATTAAGCTGATTTTGACGCAAGCCATTCCAATCCTCCTCCGATCTATATATAATAGGTAGTGCATCTCCATCCAAACATTGCATATATTCTAAATGATAAAAGGCGCTACTATCGTAGCTTACATTGTATGTGGCGATGGTGCGGTCCCAATTAAAACAAGTACTCAGAATCACAACAAGCAAAACTGCCATACTATTCACTCTTAATAAATAGAAGAAACTTTTGCGAAAGGATAGCTTCACGTATAAGCTTAGTAAGCCAATTAAAGTACACATCATAAAAAACAACAAACCGATTCTCTTATGGGCTAAACCGAAATGCTCAATATAATGCCCCACTCTTACCGCAGCTGAAATCAAAAGAACAATATTTAAGGCGATCCAGATCTGCCCCAGCACTTTTAAAGGCTTGGAAGCAGAATAGAAATTCAAATTGCCCCTGAAGTAATAGAGAGAAATCACCATCGAGAGCACTACACTAAATATAAGCACTTCCGTTCCTTCATGCACAAACTCTTTTAGTAACTGCCCTTCATAGGTAAAGTTGATCCATACTCTATCGATTTCTAAATACAAGAGCATAGCTAATACCAAGTTTAAAGTCAGCAGTAAAAAGACACCGCTCTTATACTCTGTCTTTAAACCCATCATTCTAAAACCGGATCGTTTGAGCTTCCTATTTCGTATAATATTATCGGAAGCATCCCAGTTGCGATTAGACAACTTCAATCTAAATAAGATCACAGAAGACAATACAAGCCCCAACAGAAAAACCATCACAGAACTCAGTGAAATCCCATTAAATAAATTACCAAAATGAAGATTAATGAACTCCCCAATTGCCTTTAAGGTATGATTAAAATACACCGATCCTGTTGAATAAAGCAACACAAACAATGACACAACAGCTAAAGGCAAAATTGTAACACGTAAAACTGAGCGGAATCTAGGTAAAGAAGGGAAGATTCTAAATCCACGTATTTTACTAAACACGAACTCCAGGCCTTTAAAAAACCCGGAAAACGAGTAAATAAACAAAGAGTGAATACTTCGATACTTATCGAGCACCACAATACTAATAAGCAACAGAAACCCTGCAAAGGTTACGGCAAAGGTCCAAGCCCCTCCGTTGACACCAAAGTTTAGAGCGCTCAGCAGAAAGCCGCTAATACAGACCTGGTTCAGTCTTCGGTTCCAGATCCCAGGCCTTATCCAGGATAGACCTGCAACAAGGACAAATGCATAGACAGTGAGGTTTAAGCCAAGTCCCTGGCCGTTAAAAAGATAGAAAAATAATAGAACAAGAATTAAATAAATAAGGTAGTCAGAAAATTTCATAGTCGTTAAGCTTTTTGACTCTTAACGAGATTATTATCTACGACATATAAAATATTTCCAGCTAAATGTCATAAAGAGAAACTCAAGACGAATTATGATAGAAAGATTAATCTACTCCGAGATACTTATGAGTTTGCAATGAAATTCTCCAATGCGGATGTTGAAGAACATAATTAAAAATTGGACCCTTCATTTGGGCCTCTCTATCCCACTCGGGTTGCAGGTATAATTTACAGGCAGAAGGAACTTGAAGTTCAAATTTCTCGGCCCATAGAAAGTCGGACTTATTAAACACAACTACCTTTAGTTCATTGGCAATGCTTATTGCACTGGCAATGGGAGCTTTAAATTTCTTTGGACTTAAGGTAACCCAATCAAAATCACCCTTCAAAGCATAAGCACCAGAAGTTTCAATATGCACAATAGCACCTGCATCTTTCAATTCGGTGGTAAGTGGCCTGAGATCGTACATGGCGGGTTCGCCACCTGTAAGGATCACAATACTAGCACCTGACTTGCGCCACTCAGAAACTAAGTCTTCAGTTTCATATAATGGATGCGCATCCGGGTCCCAGCTTTCCTTTACATCACACCAAACACAACCCACATCGCAGCCACCAAGGCGTATAAAAAAGGCTGGAGTTCCGGCATGAAATCCTTCCCCCTGTACAGAGTAGAAATATTCCATTACAGGATACTTCATTTTATTCCGGCTTTAATTTTGTAACTCTTTAAAGTATTGTACAATAGACCGTAACGGGTCATGGGTCCTACCCCGCCGGGAACTGGAGTAATAAACTCAGCTTTATCTTTTACAGCGTCAAAATCGACATCGCCGGCCAGGCGATATCCCTTTTCATTATCTGCTGGAACTCTGGTTATTCCCACATCGATCACTGTTGCACCTTCTTTCACCATATCTGCGCTTACAAACTCCGGCTTTCCTAGCGCAGCAATAATGATATCAGCAGACTTACAAATTTCTTTTAAGTTAGATGTTCTACTGTGGCAAATCGTAACTGTTGAATTACCCGGGTATGAATTTGCAGACATTAATATGCTCATTGGTCTACCAACAATATTGCTTCTGCCAATTACCACGCAGTGTTTTCCTGAGGTATCCACTTTGTAAGACTCCAACAGTTTTATTATCCCGAAGGGTGTAGCGGAAACATAAGTATCCATGCCTTTTGCGAGCTTACCTACACTTATTGTATGGAAACCATCCACATCAATATCGGGTGAAATCGTATCTGTAATTCGATCGGAGTTAATATGTGAAGGCAGAGGTAATTGAACAATTAAGCCATCGATATCAGGATCATTATTAATAGCTTCTATTTTATCAATTAGACCTTCTTCGGTTTCTGATTCATCTAGCCTTAGCACGGTAGATTTAAAACCAACAAACTCGCAATCGCGTTCCTTGCTATTTACATAGGTCATTGAGGCACCATCTGTTCCTACAAGAATAGCTGCCAAGTGCGGAGGACGATGTCCTTGCTCTAAAAGCGCAGCTACTTCTAGCTTAATTTCGTTTCTTAGCTCTTTTGCGAGTTCTTTACCGTTGAGAATTGTTGTCATTCGTGGTCAAAATTATTCAATTTTTTGAGGATGTGCATTCATTTCTGCAGTCTGCAATATTCATTGCTTTATCTTCGTAAATCCAAAGTATGAAATACGAACTATATACATTTTTTACCCTATTAATTTGTATTAGCTCCGCTTGCAAAAAAAACACGGTAGAAACTGTTGATGATCACAGCTCTAAGTATTATCCATTGGAAATTGGAAATACCTGGATCTACAACATGGATAGTATCGATATCACCGGAAATGGTGTTAAATCAGATACATTTAACTATAGAGTTAAGCATCAGATAGTAGATACTTTTCGCGACAATGAAAATCGAAGAGCCTATCGAGTTGAACTGTCATTTATGCCACAAGATGACTCGGTATGGTATTTCAGTCGCAATTACCAAGTGGTTAGAACAGAAGGGTCTATCATTCGCACCGATTTTGATCTATCGGAAATCATACTCACTTTTCCCGTGAGAGAGGAAAAACTATGGGATGGTAATTTACTGAATAACAATATGAAGAGTGACTTCTTTTACCTCAATGTGCACCAGCCTGCTACCTATGGCAATATAAGCAGCGATAGCACATTAGAAGTGCATCAAGAAGAAAGAGTAAACCTCATAGAGAACTTTACCGGCCTAGAAGTATATGCAGCAAACGTCGGATTGGTATACAGGGAAAAATACAGGCTGAAGGATATTCACGATGAAGATAAAACCTCGGGTTATCTTTTTAAAATGACGATCGAAAGCTTTGAAAGGTAATTTTTTATTTTCACTGGTCTTATTCTCTTTACTTGCTTGTGATGTTACGGAGCAAGTTGATCCGGATTATGCATCTTATCAACCTCTTGAAGTTGGCAATTACCGCATTTATGAAATAGATTCAGTTTTATACAGTAGTTTCTCTGAAGAATCAGACACATTTCATTTTTATCAAAAAGAAGTGATTGAAAGCGCATTTATTGATAATGAAGGCGATAGTAGTTTCAGAGTTGCGGTGTACACCAAAGACCTAATAGATCAAGCTTACAAGTTCAAGATGAATTACATGGTTAAAAAGAACAAGTACACTTTTGAAACCAATATTCGAAATGTTCGTCTAATAAAACTTGTTTTTCCTGTAAAAGAGCTTAAATCTTGGGATGAAAATGAACTTAATACAGAAGATCCTCAGTTAAACAGATATAGAAATGTTGGATCAGCTTATACGATCAATGGAATCAATTATTCAAATACGCTCGAAGTGGACGGAGGGTTTATCAAAGATCCCATTTTACACTTCTATAAAAGCAGCATTTATGCCTATGGTATTGGACTTATATACTCAGAAGATATTTATAAAGAGACTCAATCCGAGAAAATTGAAGGCTACGAGTTTAAGAAGGTACTTATCGATTACGGTTCTTAGCCTTTTCCTTTTTTCGTTTTCAGCTAAAGCCGAAGGCGATTACCGAGCCTACCTCATTAAATTCAACTCAAAACCAACTGATGGTGAAGTTCCTATTTCTGACCTTGCGCTAAGCAGACGAGCAAAGTTTGGAATTAAAACAGATGCCTCTGATTACCATGTGAATCCGGCGTTTATCAAGAATATATGCTCAGACTCTATTCAATTATTGTATTCCTTAAAATGGCATAATGCCATTGTTGTGAAAACGAAAATGGAGAATCTCGATTTTCTTCTGGATCAAGATTATATCGAAAGCATTGAATACGTTGGTATACCTGCCAAACAGGCCAAGAGGGAAGGAATAGATATCGATAAAATCAAAATGGGTGGAAGTGAGATTTTTCATCCTTCGCCCGATAGCACCATCATCTATGGAAATAGCAAAGAACAAATCCAGCAAATAGGACTGCATAATTTACATCGAAAAGAGCTATACGGTAAAGGGGTTAAAATTGCTGTCTTTGATGCCGGGTTCTACAATATCGACTTAATACCCGCATTTTCAAACCACCGAAGAGATGGCAGACTGTGGCACGGGTACGACCTGGTAGATTTAGACAACAATCTTACAGATGTAGATAATCACGGTACTGCTGTGAGTTCTTGTATCTCAGGTTATCATCCAGGTAAATTTATTGGGTCCGCACCTCTTGCAAGTCTTTATTTGTTTAGAACCGAGAACTCTGCAACGGAATACCCTCTGGAGGAGCTTAACTGGTGCAAAGCTGCTGAAATAGCAGATAGTATTGGTGTAGATATGGTGAGCTCATCTTTAGGCTACACTCGATTTGATGACCCAGACTTGAACTACAGTCACGACGACTTGGATGGCGAGAGTACTTACGTAAGTTTAGCCGCGAAAATGTTAGTTGCAAAAGGCGTTTTAGTAGTGAATAGTGCCGGCAACTCGGGTTCAAGCACTTGGCGTAAAATTGGAACGCCGGCTGATGTAAGCGAAGTACTAACTGTTGGAGCGGTAGATAATCAAGGCAGAATAGGTAGCTTTAGCAGTAAAGGGTATAATGCACTGGGGCAAATTAAGCCCGATGTATGCGCAATGGGCGTTAAGACAACAGTTGCCAGCACCTTTGGATCGTATTATAAAGGAAATGGCACCTCATACTCTACTCCCATCGTAAGTGGAGCTATGGCTTTACTATTAGAAGCGTTTCCGGAAGCATCGCCAATTGACCTTATCAGCATTATACATGAAACAGCAACACGAAACAGTATTCCCGACAGTATGTTCGGCTATGGTGTGCTCAATGCTCATGCCGCGTACATGCTGTTGAACTATAAGAAATTCGGCTTCATAGCACAACCCGACCTCACCATTCAGAATGATGACTACCTCCTTTTCAATAACGCATATCACAGGATTAGATATAAACTGTATGAAGAACATCAATTCCTAGGCTTTATTCCATACAAGAAAAAGGTGAAAGAAGAAGAAATTTTAAATCAAAATCGATTTACATATATCAAACTGAGATCAGACGAAACAAACTGTACTGTAAAGTACACATTAAAGTTAAAATTAAAAAGCTCTGTGGAGAAGTGCGGCCTGAAATACAGGCACTTATCTCTTTGTGAGAGCTAAGTTTGTATCGTCTTCTCTAAGTAATAAGGTTTAGTTAATTAGTCTGATGGGGTGTGAAAGCACCCCTTCTTTTTTTTATAACTTTATTAACTTGAAAACCTGTTGACCTGACTCGGTCAGAACAGTAATATAATAGACTCCTGCACTCACATTCAGATCAACTTCAAAATGAGTTCTACTCAATCCATCAGCTTCTTTTAGAGTTCTGCCTAATTCATCTCTAACAATTACAGATTTAACGGGCAGTTCTGATCGAACCCCAATCTGATCGTCGAATGGATTAGGGTATACATTCAGATTGAATATCGGAATACTTGTAATTGAGCTTTTATCTTCAAATAGGAAAGTTGTTCTTAAAGTATCATTAAGTTCAACTCTATCGTCGAATACATTCACAAAGAAGGTCATCTCGGCCATACCCACATCAAAACTATTTAAGGTACTATCGAATTCTATGAGCTGAACCTCACCGGAATCAATTTTAGTTGAGACAAATTTGTAATAAATCTCATCACCACCGAGCTCCACACGACAATAGACATTAATTGCTTGATCGTGGTCATACAAGCCTTTATTGCTGATATAAACCTGAGGTTTGTATAGCTTTTTAATTTCGACCGGTGACTTGAAAGCAATCAAAGAGTCTACTGAAATATCAATGTCACGAATCGCATAAAATATTGTGCTTATACTGTTGTTCACCGGGTAATCACCGTTTATTAGGGCTTCTGATACAAACTCATATACACCGGTGTCCGGAATCGTAAATAAGCTTCCTGAGATATCTGCTTTACCTTTAAACTCCAATTCATCAAAACTTAGGGTATCCTTATGCTCAAAGGAACCATACTTAGAATTGATTTGTATAGCTACTTTAATATCATAAAGCGTATCTAGCCCATCGTTTGCAATTCTAATTCGCGGTATTAAACCCGTATTGATGGGTATAGAATCTAAATGCTTGGGATTCAGATGATCTGTAATGGCTAAATCTTTTGAACTATTGAGTACAATTCTAAAATATAAGCTGTCATTAGCAGAGCGCTGATCTTCGCTGTCCCAGATATTTACAAAATATAAGTCAGATGCTCCCTTAGCTAAAAAAAACCACCAATTATTTGGTTCCACAGTTATGGTATCGAACTGCCCTACGAAAGGTACTGTAACAGTATCTGCGAAAACCAGAGCTCCAGTATCATTGTAGGCATGAAAAACAATGGGAACATCGGATGCATTAACCAATCCATTATTTCGTATGGTCACTTTAGGCCTAACTGTCACAAAATCGACATAGACAGAATCCTTCCAAGGAACAAGCATTTCTTCCAAAACTATATCCCTACCATCAACCACTTCAAACCAACGTGTAAGGGTATCGTTACTACTTAACTGATCCCCCTTGAGAATTATTTCCGTTTCCATCTTATAAAAACCGGGATCACTTCCGGTAAAATAATTAGGGAAAATTACTTGTCCGGTACTGAAGAAATTGAGCGATTTCCGAATGGTATCTCCGTACATCTCCTGTCCGGAACTATTGTAGATACGAGCGGCGACAAATATGCTGTCTTGTTTTAATAATCCGTGATTACGCATGCTAACAAAGGGTTGAATATTGACTTTAGTAGAGACTTTAACTCCTGTTTGCGGATTCAGAATAGAAAGCACTCCTACATCATTACTCACCTTACCAAAAATTCTTCTCTCAGCCGTATCATTTATTCGGAAGGAATCTCGCCAAAGATCCGTATATGCCATAAATGTATACCAGCCAGGTTCAGGTAAAAATATGGAGTCGAAGACCAGAATTTTACTTCCTCCGTTGCCCGGTAAAGACTCAATTTTTAATTGACTCTCAATCACTTTATTATCTTTAACCAGCCTGATTCGCACCGGGAAAAAACTTTGATCTACCGATCCGTAATTAATAATTCTCACTTGGGGCCAAAATCCCTCATCATTAATTTCGAATGAATCGTTATTGCTAGGTTCAAAGATTAAATCAGCAGCAACATCGTGTCTTTTAATGATGGAAAATGCTATTTGAGCTTCATTATTATCTTTCACCGAATCTATATTCAGATTCACATAGGCTTTTGCAGTAAAATTTCCGATTGCAAAAAGACTCATCGCGTCAAAAGTGAGCACGGTATCTTTTCCTGCGGGAAGTGATATTATTCTGCTGTCTGAATGTTTTAGAGTGAAACTCTGGTCTCTGATTTCCAGTTTAACCTCGAAATTAGTCTGATCCACAAAGCCATAGTTAACTACCCTTGCACTCGGATATAAGGAGTCAACAGTTGAATACCTCATAGAATCACCATTCATCGGATTTATAAACTCTGTTACCGCAAGATCATTAGCGACTTGAAGTCTGGGACTAATATTGAAATTGTAATCAAAACCCGGATCAAAAGGCACCCATGTAGTATCTCCGGCAGGCGCGGCAAAATAAAAAGTATGTGGTCTTATAGGTCTTTCATACTGAAAAGTAAATGCCACATTTGTAGTTGTAGTTTGACGAATACCAACATAATATCCGCCTTCTACTTTAATTCTAGGCAACACAGGAAGTACAAAAGTCCCGGCATTGGTTTGCTGAGTATCAGAAACAAATAGTTCGGTACCCGGTCCACCACCTGCACCATCATCATCCCAAACTACCAGCTGGAAACTTCTTCCGGTTGAACTGAAATCTACTTTTATTTGATTAATCCAGCTTTCTCCATTCACATAAAATTTTCCTACAAAATCGCCGGTGCTACCGTTAAATCCAATTCCCCCTGAATTCCCGGCATAGGGATCAATATGAGAGTACTCATTGTAGTTAACTACTCTTGATTTTGTGATTTGATTATCTGAATTTACATCATCACTATCTAAAATCACATCTAAGACTTCTGCCCCGGTATTTATTGGTGAGTATGTCCCAATCTTCACCATTTGTTCTTCATAAGGAAATATGGAATCGATGTACACCGAATCCTTAAATGTATTGGATCCACTCACTTCTAAGTAAACTTTATGATTATATACCGTACTTCTACCAACGTTCCTTACAATCGCTTTCACGGTGTCCGGCATGTTCATCAAAATAGGAACAGTTCCTAATGCATAAATACTTTTTACCTCAAGTTGGGTATTGTATCTCGGATGATTTAGACGAATCGTGGGTCTAAATATGCTAGATCCAGTTGTTATGCTATCCAGCCAATTTGCAGTACCTCCTGAAATATACTTTACTTCATTATTTGATTGAAATCCGCTGACCGAGTTATTAGACTCCACAAACCACAAACTTGCATTTAACTGATTTGTAGTTTGAGTGTACTCAACTAAAATCTCCAAGTTTGTTGCATTTCCGCTTGTATCAAATACGTAGTACCCTGACTGGTTAAAATCAAACCTTACAAAACCTGCTTTATTTCCTATTGATTCTTTGGGGTTCCCGGAGTAAACCAGGGTCATACCGCTATCTCTCGCTTCCGAAAGCCAATTGATAGATCCTGATCCGTATTCATCTTTCACCACATTTTTCATGTAGATTTTAAAAGATGGCGATCCCAATATTGTATCGTTATTACTTCTTTTAAATTCAATACTTCTTATGGTATCTCCATGCAACAAACCTGCTATCGACGCTGCCGGATAGATGTACGCATGTCGGTTATACAGAGGAGAATTGGTCAATGTACTCATTGGACCAAAAGCGTTAGCGCCATTCTGCCCCAAACCCTGTCCCACTTGTGTATACTGGGAATAAACAGGTTGAAAACCAAGAAAAGCCACTGCTATTAAAAGAAGTAATTGTCGAATCATATAAGAGAACCAAAGATAGAGGATTGCTTGCGCTTCAACACAACCGTTTTGACTAAATGAAGTGCATCTGAGAAAATATGACTTTAAATTCATTTATTCATTCAATATTCAATACACTTGTCATATGAACGAATTAGGCCTTGAAAGTAGTCCTTATTTATTGCAGCATACCAATAACCCGGTACACTGGAAGGCATGGAACTCTAAAACTATTGAACTTGTACAACAAGCTAACAAACCGGTCTTACTGAGTATAGGCTATGCTACTTGTCACTGGTGTCATGTAATGGAACATGAATCATTTGAAGATGAAGAGGTTGCAAAATACATGAATGAACACTTTATCTGCATCAAAATTGACCGTGAGGAAAGGCCCGATATTGATCAAATCTATATGACCGCCGCAAACATCATTACCGGACGCGGAGGTTGGCCATTGAATTGCTTTACACTTCCAAATTTACAGACTTTTCATGCAGGCACTTATTACCCTAAAGATGCCTGGCTCAATATTCTAGAACAAGTTCAAACTCAGTTTCACCAGAATAAACTCGCATTGGAAGATTACGCCCAAAAGCTCACTCGCGGGATAGAAATGCAAGAAACCCTGATTACAGATGAAACAGAGTCTGACTTAGATCCCAAACAACTAGATAAGGCCGTATTAAAATGGCTTGGACAATGGGATCTGGAAGAAGGTGGCATAAAAGGTGCACCTAAATTTCCGCTAGGAGTTCATTACGATTTCTTATTGGAATATTACCGCTTCCATCCGGAAGAGTCGGTGATGCATTTCTGCGAACTCAGCTTAAACAAAATGGCATGCTCAGGTTTGTACGATCAATTAGAAGGTGGTTTTGCGCGATATGCTGTGGATGACAAATGGAAGGTCCCACATTTCGAAAAAATGCTATACGATAACGCACTTTTGATGAAGGTGTACGCAAAATTATTGACCTACAAGCCAAGCCCAATGTACAGGGAAATTTTGAACGATACATATACATGGTTGGAGCATAAGCTCAAAGCACAAAACGGTCTTTATTACTCGGCCATGGATGCCGATAGCGAGGGTATAGAAGGGAAGTATTACACTTGGACCTTAGATGAATTACAAGCAATACCTGAACTTGATTTCAATGCGGTGCAACAGTACTTCGACCTAGGAAACAGAACCTTGTGGGAAGAAGATCGTCATATACTACATCGAAATCCGGACATCAAAAACAGAACTAAGGAACAATCAGAGATTATTCAAACTTTATTAGCTCAGCGCAACACTAGAGTTAAACCCATTACAGACATCAAATGTCTGAGTTCTTGGAACGGATTGCTTATAACAGCCTTCACCACCTGCTATAAAGCTAGTCTTGAACCAAAATGGAAAAAAGCGGCTATAGAATTAAGCGATAGTTGTATTCACCATTTTTTAAGGGATTCAACTGTTTATCACAGTGTAACTGAACGAAAAACGAATGATTCTTCTTTGCTTGAAGATTATGCATTTTTAGGTCAGGGGCTATTTGATGTCTTCCAGATTAGCGGAGATAGTAAATACCTGGAATTGGCTCAATCATTATGTGAAACCGCCTTAAACCGCTTTTATCACCATGAGAAAGGAGTCTTTTACAGCAGTGATGACAAGAATTTAATTACGCAATTCGCTGAATTGTATGATAGTGTTACACCATCCACTAATGCATCAATGGCGCTGCTTCTATATCAGCTTGGTGTTAGCCTGATTAAAACTGATTTTATCGAAATTTCAAGAAAACTGGTGAGTAGAATGACTGAACATATTCAGAACCATCCTGCATCTTCGGCATATTGGGGAAAGACGCATTTATGTTTCAGTGAAAATACCCCGGAAATTGTAGTTGTTGGGGCCGAGGCTAGAACAAATGCTGAACACCTCATGAATAAGTTTCCCGAGTTTATTGTGATGTTCAGCGATGAAAATTCGGATGTACTCCCATTCAAAGGACGCTTCATAACAGATGAAACACGTTTTTATATTTGTTACCACGGCAGCTGCGACGCTCCGTTGCGAAATTTAGACGAAGTAATAGATCGTCTTGAATCGCTCTAATTTTAATCATTCTGAATATGAGCTTAGGAGCAGTTTGCTCCAAGATTTATTATAATATTTGTTACAAATAGTATACGATGAAATATTCATCCATTCTTGTCTTTATCAACCTGTACTTTTTGTCTTCATGCAAGAATATCGGAGATGAGGTAAAACCGGAAAGAAAAACAATCACTGAAAGTGTTTATTCTTCGGTAACTGTGAGTCCGGACAGCTCTTACGAAGTATATTCTACAACCTCGGGATACTTAAAAAACATCCTGGTAAGTGAAGGCGATACTGTGAATAGAAATAGCGCATTATTTACCATTAAAAATGAGTCTATTGCTTTTAATCTAGATAACCTTAAAACTGCTCTTAAACAGGCTGAGGAAAACCTTTCAGCGAACTCCCCCATTCTGCGTCAAGTGAATGAGGAATTAGCTTCAGCAAGACTAAAAAGAAGCAATGATAGCCTGCAGTATGTTCGACAGAAAAGCCTGTGGGAAAAAGGAATTGGATCCAAAACCGAGTATGAAGGTCGGAAATTGGCATATGAGTTATCGAGAAAGAATCATGAGATGGCAATTGCGAGAAAGAAACATAGCTTATCTGATCTTAGAAATAAACTGACACAAGCCAGAAATAACTATAACAGCAGCCTTGTTAATGCTGACGAGTATAATATCAAAAGTAAAAGAGCAGGTACAGTTTATTCCATCAACAAAGAAAAAGGAGAGTTAATTAACCCTCAAATTCCCTTGGCAACGATTGGCAGTAGTTCCACCTTCATTCTTCAGATGATGATAGCCGAAGTAGATATCGTAAAAATTAGAGTAGGTCAGGAAATACTTGTAACTCTAGATGCTTATCCAAAAGAGATATTCAAAGCCAAAGTGACCAAAATCTACCCTAAAAAAGACGAGAGAACGCAAACCTTCAAGGTTGAAGGAGAGTTCAGTTCGGCACCCCCTCAACTTTACCCGGGCTTAAGTGGTGAGGTTAATATTGTGATTAGAACCAAGAAGGACGCACTAACACTTCCAAGTAGATATGTGAATGACCAGAATCAGGTTAAAACCGACACCGGTTTAGTGAAAATTGAAGTAGGCGTAAGAAACCTTGAATTTACCGAAGTCATTTCCGGAATAACTGAAGATACCCAAATCTATGACTTAGAAGAATGAATTGGAGAGTGATCATTCAAATCGCCGGCAGGCACCTCATCACCCGGAAAAAACAAACCGGTGTAGCAGCATTGGGTGTGACCTTCGGTATTGGCACCTTCATTATTCTTATGAGTTTTATGACCGGATTAAATGGTATGCTGGATGGTCTGATATTGAATAGAACACCTCATGTTCATGTTTACAATGAGGTTAAACCCAGTGAACAGCAACCGGTAGATTACTACGAAGAATTTAAAAACAGTTTCAATGTAGTAAGATCCATCAAACCCAAGATGAATCAAATGCGCATTCACAATGCGGTAGAGTTGATGAATGACCTGGAACGCGATGAACGTGTAAAGGGCGTTACTCCTCAAGTTTCAGCACAGGTTTTTTATTTGGCGGGATCAATCCAACTCAACGGCAGATTGAATGGCATTAATGTATTGGATGAAGTAAAGCTCTTCAACTTTGGAGACTATATCGTAAAAGGTTCTGCTGAGGAATTGGCAAAAAATAGCGAAGGAATCTTGCTCGGTGCCGGAGTTGCAAAGAAACTGTCTTTAGAGATCGGTGATCGAGTACAAATCAGCAGTTTTACAGGTGACTTATACCATCTAAAAATTGTAGGAATATACCAAAGTGGCTTAGCAGAGTTTGATAATGTTCAAAGCTTTGCAAATGTTAAAACAGTACAAAAAATACTGGGAGAAGGTAACAACTATATCTCAGATATTAACGTAAAGTTATTCGATATCGATCAGTCCAAACAAGTTTCAAAGGAATTGGAACGGGTATATGATATTAGCGCAGTAGATATAGAAACAGCGAATGCTCAATTTGAAACAGGCACCCAAATTCGAAACCTAATAACCTATGCTGTTTCGGTCACTTTATTACTGGTAGCCGGCTTTGGGATTTACAATATTCTTAATATGATGATCTATGAAAAAATGAATGACATTGCCATATTAAAAGCTACCGGATTTTCAGGAAAGGATGTAAAATACATTTTCATTTCACAAGCCATGCTGATAGGCCTCATCGGTGGTATCTTAGGTCTAGTTATGGGTTTTATGTTATCTGTAGCCATAGATCATGCTCCTTTTGAGACAGAGGCTCTTCCTACCATAAAAACATTTCCCGTTAACTTTAATGCTCTGTATTACATTGTAGGAGTCAGTTTCGCACTTATTTCTACATTCCTTGCGGGATATCTCCCCTCTCGTAAGGCCGAAAAAATAGATCCTGTAGAAATCATTCGCGGACAATGAAAACGATACTCGAAGCAAAAAATATCAATAAATATTTCCTCGACCCGGTGAAATTTCACGTATTGAAAGATATCAGTTTCACCGTAAGCCAAGGTGAGTTTGTTTCTATTATGGGAAAATCGGGTTGTGGCAAGTCTACCCTACTCTACATCCTCTCAACGCTCGATACTTCTTATGAAGGAGAATTAATTATTGATGGTGAAATGGCCACCGGAAAGAACAACAAGCAACTGGCTGTAATTAGAAATGAACACATCGGCTTTGTTTTTCAGTTTCATTATTTACTGCCTGAATTTTCGGTAATCGATAATGTAATGCTACCGGCAAAGAAGCTTAATAGAAAACCTCTGGAAGAAATAAGGGAAGATGCTATGAATAAACTTCGCTTATTAGACATTGCAGAACAGGCAGATAAACTGGCTTCTAGAATTTCCGGCGGACAAAAGCAGAGGGTTGCAATTGCAAGAGCCCTAATTAACGATCCTGCCATAATAATGGGTGATGAGCCTACAGGGAACTTGGACAGTAAAAACTCGCAGAATGTATTTAATCTATTGCGAGAGCTTTCGGTAGAGAAAAACTTGACTCTTCTAGTGGTTACTCACGATCAAGATTTTGCAGATAAAACAGATCGTATAATTACGATGGAGGATGGCAGAATAATTAAGTGAACGCTTTGTAAATTATCTGCCACCATTGGTTAAAGGCACAATTTTCGAGCTTAATAAAACGTAACTTCGTAAGAGCCCTTTGACATCAAACCTAAAATATCTCCTAACCCTTTTGTGCCTTTACCTCTCTTTGGCCGTTCATGCTCAGTATGAAAGCAATGTTTGGTATTTCGGTTCAAAAGCAGGAGTAGATTTTAATACAGGTGCTGCTGTTGCACTTTCTGATGGAGAGATGAATACAAATGAAGGGTGTGCAACACTGTGCGACAGTACCGGAAAACTTATGTTTTATACCGATGGGCTCAAAATCTACAATAGAAACCATCAGGTAATGAGTAATGGTTCCGGTTTGTTAGGTAACGGAAGTAGCACACAATCAGCAGTAGCAGTAAAGAAACCGGGCTCTAAGGATATTTACGGTGTCTTTTGCATGAGTCTTTATGGCTCAACTAACGGACCAACGTACAACGAGGGTGACACGAGCTTAAACTCCCGCCTTGCGGAGGTATGGTGGGTTAAAAACGT
>JAAEYY010000008.1:23693-65733 GCA_018223105.1 bacterium
GGCCTAACGTATAACGAGGTTGACATGAGTTTAAACTCCGGCCTGGGGGATGTAGGTTCGGTTAAAAATGTGTTTATGCAAGCTTCTTTGAGCGAGCGAATTACCGCTATAAAGCATGAAAACAACAGAGACTATTGGATATTAGTCCATTCCTTTCCCGGAAACTCTTATCACTCTTATTTATACACCAAAGATGGTTTAAGTAATACTCCTGTAACTACACAAATCGGACTTACTACAACCGTAAGTTCCGGTGGTAGTGTGGGTTATTTAAAGTCGAATGTAGAGGGTGATCAAATTGCGGTTGCCTTTCATACCATGGGAGTTGTCGAGGTCTTAGATTTCAATAAGTCTAACGGTAAACTCAGCAATGTAAAGCAAATAGACAACGTAGATGGGATGAGTTATGGGGTTGAATTTTCGCTAGATGGTCGTTTTCTGTACGTTTCCAGTTCAGCAAAAGATCAATATCTATGTCAATATGACCTTGATGCAGGAAACCTAATCAAATAAAAGCTTCACGAGTTAATATCAATCAGGAACGTGGCCAATGGGGGTGCCTTGCAGATAGGCCCAGATGGAGCAATTTATGTCGCAAGAGCCGGTACAACCTATTTAGGTAGGATAGCAAGCCCTAATGAAAAAGGAACCAATTGTAATTACGTAGATGAAGCAGTAGATCTTAAGGGTAGAAATTCTAATTACGGTTTACCTACCTACTACAACTCTATTATAATCAATACAGATATTACCATTGAAAACGCGTGTCTGGGCGACTCTAGCATTATCAAACTGAGTGGCACGGTTCCAGACAGTATTTCCATAGATTTTGGAGACAGTAGTTCAGTTGTATATGATGGTTTGCCTTTGCGTTTAGCTCATTTGTACAGCGATCCCGGTATTTATGATCTTACGTTTATACATTATTACCCAAGCAAAACTAATAGCACCATTATAAAAGCATATGTATTTGAAGTACCCGAAATAGACCTCGGTAGAGATACGATTTTGTGTGAAGGCGAATCCATAAGCTTCAACTTAGACGGATCCGCTATTTATACCTGGGAAGATGGTTCAAATTCCCAAAAACGAACAATTACGTCAGGGGGCTTATATCATATTGAAGCAAACAACCAATCCTGTATTAAAACTGATAGCATAAAAGTTAGCTTTAAAGTGAAGCCCGAAATTCCTTTCAATGATGAATACCTTCTATGCGAGAACGACAGCCTTGTATTGAGCATGGGAGTTAATGTTGATTACATGGAGTGGAGTACAGGCGACACCTCACATCAACACACTTTTAAAGAGGATGGGAAGTATTGGGTTAAAGCAGGTATGCATCGCTGCTATGACTCTATGAGTTTTGAGCTTAAGGTATTTACAATTCCTCAATTTGATCTTGGGAAAGACTCGAATTACTGCAATATAGACAGCTTAAATCTTAGTACCGGATTAAGCAATCTGGAACACCTCTGGAGCTCAGGATCAACTCAAGATAATATTTGGATCTATGAATCCGGATTATACTCCGTTGAAGTCCAAAACGGACCCTGTAAATCTTCAGACCTTGTAAATATCGGCTTCTTTGAATCGGAAGCAATTGAACTTGAAGACCATGTGGTATGTGCAGGAGATTCCATTCTAATTGGAACTACAGAGCGTCCCGGAACCTTTCTCTGGAATACCGGCGCTACTACTTCATCCATTTATGTTTTGGATGAAGGAACCTATACCTTGGAGTATAGCAATAGCTGTGATACTTATATTGATTCGGCCAAGATTGAACTAAGAGATTGTGATTGTTTTGTGCATCTGCCTACAGCATTTAGTCCAAACGGTGACGGATTGAACGAAAATTTCCCTCCCGATTTTGAATGCAGATTTTTCAGATATGAACTGGTAATTTATAATCGATGGGGACAGAAAATGTTCGAAAGCACAGAGAACGCTAATAACTGGGATGGCACCTTCCGAGGTGTTTCGGCTCCAAACGGTCTTTATATTTATCATTTATCTTACATGGACCAAACCGGTCTACACCACGTACAAGGTCAGGTATTAATTGTGCGATAGCTGCAACCTATTCTAAATTTCATTGTATCTAAAGAAAAAGTAAATTCAGTAAAGCGACTATTTTTGTTAAATACCTTGGAAGTACAAAGTCTCAATCCCAAAGTTGTTCTATCTCCCGAACTTAGAAGCTCTGCTAAAAATAAGCGTTACGAGTTATGTCTTGAGTTTATTGGAACTATCCTTCAAGATTTCGAAATAGATTCGAATGAAGAAAACCAAAAAACACTGAGTTTTCTGGGTGATGTTGCATGCGGTATTGACACTGCACTTGACTTACTGCCTTATGAGGAAAAAGAAGAAGTATATTGGAGCTTTACGGACTTGTATCATCGCCTACTAGGGGCAGAAGATCTTCCTCATTTTGATATATTGTGTTCTACTTTCATAAGCAGTAAACTCAAAACAAGAATCCCCGCACCTGATAGCCCTCTGTTGTTTAAGTTGGTTTGTGAAGCAAAAGCATTGAAAATTGAACGGGAACTGCATCAGTTTGCAATGAAAACCATACATGCCAGTCTTTCAAAGCAAAGTGCTAGCTCCGTTGACGAGTTGCTATCCGCAATAAAATTAGAAGGAGAATCGGCCGTAGATTTCTTACTTTTTTACTTAGACAAAAAATCGATGCTGGGGCAAAATAATTCGCGGAGATTAAAAGCATATCTCATACAATTGGAACGAATGCTGAATTTGGCAGATGATCTTTTGGACTCCAAAGCAGACCACAAAAAAGGTATAATTAAACTCAACATTAATCTGCGATTCTATTTCAAAATGACTAGAACATTTGCAGCACATTTTATAAAAACTTGGTTTCAATTTCCAGTAATTTTCACCAAACACTGCCTTCGTTTTAGCTCAAAATCACTGATGCTGGAATGGAAAATGAAGTAAAAATAAAAAGTCCCGCCCTTGGGCGAGACTTTTAAAATATTTGATCTATTGGTTATTATCTAACCAAAGTCATCTCTTCTACAATATGACCTGCACCTGCGAGCTCATCAATGCACCATAGCACATATCTGATGTCTACAGAAATAGTTCTCTGCAACTCAGGCTCAAAGGCAATATCACCACTCATCGCTTCCCAGTTACCATCGAAGGCCAATCCGATTAACTCACCGTTTCCGTTAATTACCGGACTACCTGAGTTTCCGCCTGTGATATCATTATTGGTTAAGAAGCAAATTCTTAAGTCTTCACCTTCTTTGGCATATGGACCGTAGTCTTTTGCTTTAGCTTTTACTCTGAAATCTTCAGGTAGATCAAATTCATAGTCACCCGGAACATATTTCTCCATTACGCCTGCCATAGTTGTATAGTGTTTGTACAACATTGCATCGCCGGGAGAATAATCCAATACCTGTCCGTAGCTAAATCTCATAGTGCTGTTAGCATTTGGATAGAAGTTCTTATCCGGATACATTTCAAACAATGCAGCCTTATACAATCTATCCGCTTCTGCTCTTTTTTGATCAGCTTCTTGAAGCATTGCATTTAAGTCCTGATAGTAGAAGCTTAATACTCCGTATGCTAATTCAATAGCCGGATCTTTCATCAGCTTTTTATAGCTGGTCATTTTGCTTGAGTTCACAAGCTCCATCATTTCTTCTTTGCTGCCAAGCGCACTTTTCTTAAAAAGTTTGCTGGTCATCTTTTCTGCATCTTGCTTGTACTTTTTCCAGAGTGAATTAAATGCAGGAACTCTTAAATCTCCGGTAATATCTTTGGCATATGCTTCAAACATTGCTTCTGATACCTCAACATCGATAGGCTGATAATAATCTTTGAAAGTTCCATCAACAGATCCCTGAATATTAGCAATGATATTATCTCGTTGAGCAATCAATTTCGCTTTTTCTTCATCGGTTTCTGCAGCTTCAATTTGCTGTAGTGTATTTAACAATGAGTAAAATGCAAAACCGTGACGAACAATTTCTACTTGAATTAGAGATTCTGTCAAATGAGTTCTGGCCAAGCTGCGCTCTTCATAAATCTTATAAGCACTTTCGTACATGTCAATTACATCACCGTACTTCGCTTTTCTCGCAGCGTCTCCTTTATTCACCCATTCTACAAAAGCTTGCTCTTCTGCTTTCTTCTTCTCGTAAATGCCTAAACGCTTAAGTCCTCGAGTCTGGCCGATGAAATATTTCCAGTAGTTACTTACCTGAGCATGCTTAGTAGCATACATTAGGTCGATTTCTTCGCTTTGTTCCTGATACTTTTCAAAGATGTCAAGACGAGTTCTACGCAATTTAACACGCATTGGTTGTTCCTTTTCTGTAGCTAGTTTAACGCCGTAAGAAGTAAGGTAACGATCCGTTGAACCCGGGAATCCCCAAATCATAGCAAAATCACCTTTATCTACACCTTTCATAGAAACCGGAAGGTGATGCTTAGGCTTGTACGGTACATTATCTTCTGAATATGCAGCCGGCTCATTGTCTTTATTTGCATATACACGGAACATTGAAAAATCTCCGGTATGGCGAGGCCACATCCAGTTATCCGTATCTCCTCCGTATTTCCCTACAGACTTTGGTGGAGTTCCTACCAATCTAACATCTTCAAATACAAGATAAACATACGCGTAATATTTATTACCGCTGTACATCGACTTAATATTTACTTCGTATTTGCTGTCTTCACTAAGGCTCTTTTGGATTTCAGCAGTGTTTTTGGCAATCATCTCTTCTCTTGCAGTGAAAGACATGTCAGCAGTTACACCTTTTAATGCACCTTCGGTGATGTCTTCAATCTTCTGAAGAAAAGAAACTGAAAATCCCGCAGGTAATTCATCTGCATTGGTCTTTGCCCAAAAACCATCTTCTAAGTAATTATTCTCAGTATCACTCAATTTTTGAATGGCACCAAATCCACAGTGATGATTGGTAAGTAATAAACCTTCAGATGAGATAATTTCTCCGGTACAAAAACCCGAACCAAGACGCACAATTGCATCTTTCATGCTCGAATTATTTACGCTGTATAATTGCTCGGGACTTAATTCAAGTCCTAAACGTTTCATTTCGGCATAATTCTGAGTAAGCAATGCAGGAATCCACATGCCTTCATCAGCTCTTGCCTGTGGTCCGGCAAGTAATACCAAACCTAAAAATAGAGTAACGATTTTTTTCATAATAATTAAATGCAGCGCAAATCTCAGAAAACCGCGCTATTAAACCACTATTTTTGACCGGTATTTATATTTAATGGATAAAAAGACCCGATTTAAAAATTTTATATGGCTAGTAGTTATCCTACTCGACTTTATCCTAATACTCTCAAGTAAAAGCACTTACGACTCTGGCGACAGTGTATTACACTATCTTTTTTCACATCAGGCTATAGACTACCCAATACACTTAATGAACCATTGGGCCAAACCTCTTTTCGTTCTTTTAAGTGCTCCTTTCGCTTTTTGGGGATTTGTGGGAATGAAAATATTCAATACCATTTGCATCCTATTATCAACCTGGTACTGCAGTAAATTATTTAAGGAATATGGCATTAATGAAATGTGGGCATTGCTGCTGTGCTTTGCTGCTCCCCAATATATTTTGGTTCAAAGCTCCGGTTTAACTGAACCTTTGTTTACTCTGGGGCTCATCTCAATTGTTTATTATCTCAAGGTAGATCGAATTAAATTGGCCCTCATCCTCCTCTCCTTTCTACCCTTTGTAAGATCGGAAGGTTGGATCATTATGCCGATAGTTGCTGTCTACCTCTTTCAAATAAAACAGTGGAAGAAGCTACCATGGATTGCATTGGGTACACTTGTTTACGGGCTCGCTGGTATCGCGGTTTACTCTGATTTCTTGTGGATGTTCCACCAAAACCCTTACTCTGGAGTTGAAGAAAAATACGGAAGTGGCCATGCTCTACATTACGTTAATCAATTGATGTATGTTATTGGTGTACCGCTTTATTTCTTTTTGTTTCTGGGCTGCTTCAATGGTATTAGAAGGGTGATGAACAGAAGTATTAGTCAGCACGAATTCTTTATTATTTACGGTATTGCAGTTGGATATTTTGTTGCACATACCATTTTCTGGACCCAAGGTTGGTTTCACAGTTTTGGACTTAACCGGGTATTGATTGTGCTGGTTCCTTTAATTGCGTTTATCGCATATCGTGGAATAGATCAAATTATATGTGCTTTTGGTTTTATTAAAGCGAAATGGATTTACTTCCCATCTATTTTGATCTTGATGATCTTTCCCTTTTTGGATAACAAAGCCTCGCTTAACATCCCGCAAGACTTTCAACTGGACCCGGATCAAATCTTGGCTCAAGAAGTCAAATCCTACACTGATTCAGCCTTTGGAAACAGGCCTATTTATTACGGCAACACCTATTTCCCTATGATTTATGAAGCTGATATTGACGATCCTAACTCCGCCATAAGAATAGGAAAATTGAAGTCGAAACCACTACAAGACCATGCTTTGGTAATTTGGGACAGCTACTTCAGCGTAACCGATCAAAATGTAAATAAAGAAGACTTGAATCGATCGGATTTGAAGTTCATTAAAAGATTTGAATGCTCGGAATGTAAAAACAGCTATTTCGTTGAATTATACGAGGTTGTGTCCAAATAGTAAAGATTGTACTTTGTTCCAGACTTCATAGATTTAAACGGCAGTAGTATTTTTATCTTTTGCAGGATATATGGATCCTCCTCTAAGCGATGTTTCTCAACTAATATACACCCTGGTTTGAACTCTGTAAGAAATGATTCAAGCTCTTCTTCATTGGGAATTCGGTTTGACTCTTGATTGAAATATTGAAAGACCTGATTTTCTTTAAACCCGGAGAAATATTCAGATTCTAATCGAGAAATATACACCCCCAACAAAGAATGTTTATGTTCCATTTGTTCCTGAAGATATTTGGTATCAAAAGTACCGGCAGCTCTAAAACCGTCGGAATAACCGGTTGGAATATGCCATATACTTTCACTTGGACCTAGATCGAGGTCTAGAAGTTCCTGCGGGACATCCGATCTAGCTATTATAGGATATGCTTGAGGTTTTAATTCAATTATCATCACAAAAGCAAAAATCCCAAGCCACCATTTCCATTTGGAAAACAAGCGATTAACTTCTAAACTGTAAAATGTAAAAATGGGCAGAAAGAGTGCCACCATCGCTACAAATCTTCCCGGGTTTCGGATATTATTGAGAAATGGTATATAGTGAATGAATGCAGTTGGACTGTAGGTTATAGAATGACTAGCAATGCGCATCTTGGGTACGCATAAGAGCATGAATGCAATGCTCAAAAACAAAAGTTGCATATGACGACTCTTAGCTCTAAAGAGAACCAGTATAAAAAGTATTGAAAGTCCAAATCCAAGAAAAAGGACCTGCTCATTGGGACCAATTTGCCCTGCCGAATCTCTTAAATTTTGCCAGAAGCCTTGTGCATATAACCATGAATTGGGAGCGGGAACGAGCCAAGACAAAAGGTCCGGACTATTATACATGGCGCCTTTATCATCCACCTTCATGAAATAGAGTTTCTCTAAAATGAAATGCGAAATCAGCCAAATAAATGCAATAAAGCCTAGGAGTCGCCACTTGTTTAAACTACGAAAAAAGTCTTTTGAATAGTGGAATAACAAGCTAAGTAAAACGAAGAAAATCAGAAAGAATGATGTGTAGTAATCTGAGAAGAAGGTGATTAGAAAACAAAGGCTCATCCATAGAAATGGCTTCCATTTCCAATTTTGAATGGTAAGCCCTTCTTCACCTATTGCATCTTGATAATAAAGAATAAAAAATGGCACAGCCCCTGTAAGCATAAGATGATAATGCTCCAACAGATGAGCTGTTTTATAGGGCGCAAATGCGAAAATAAAACCGCAAATCCATGCAGCCAGCTTTGATATCCCATAGCGTCTTGCCAGTAAATAAGCACCTAATCCACTAAAAATGAAACTCAATAAAAGAATGATATTTACACTGAGATAGGGATTGCCAATAAAGAAGTTGAGCATACCCATAATTGGAGTATAAGTGTGCATCCACAAGCTTACCCCCTCTGGAAACGCTACCATATCTGTATGAAAAGGACTTGAAGCATTGCTCAACTCCTGGTCGAATATAAAGGCGTTCCATATATACTGGTATGGATCAGGTCCCGAGCCAACAATGGAAGAAGAGAAGTCTTGAATCAGGGGAAAGGAAAACAAAAGGAATAGAAGCGCATACGATATGGCTACAAAACCCTTGTGTTTCATCTTAAGATTTGTAGAGTTGGGTATCCCAGATATTGTATTTCAGAATACAGAATAAGGCGCGGAAACCGTCTTTCCAACCTATTTTTTTGCCTTCTTCGTAAGTTCTTCCATAGTAACTAATTCCAATCTCATAAATCCGAATTTTTGGAATTCTTGAGATTTTGGCTGTTACTTCAGGTTCAAAGCCAAAACGTTTTTCTTTCAGTTCTAAAGATTGTAACTGCTCTGCTTTAAACATTTTGTAGCAGGTCTCCATGTCGGTGAGATTCAGATTAGTAAATGCATTACTCAACATTGTGAGCATTCCATTTCCGATACTGTGCCAAAAGAATAGAATTCTGTGTGGTTTCCCTCCCATAAATCTGGAACCGTATACTACATCCGCATGACCGTCTAAAATAGGCTGAAGTAAATCATTAAATTCATTCGGATCGTATTCCAAGTCCGCATCCTGAATCACAATAAGATCTCCGGTTGCTTTTTTAATTCCGGTATGCAGTGCTCCACCCTTTCCTTGATTTACCTTGTGTTGATGTAAGGTCATTTTCATTTGAGGGTGTTCTTTAATGTACTGGTTTAGCACCTCAACAGAAGCATCACTAGAACAATCATCTACCAAAATAATTTCCTTTTCCATCCCTCCAATCAATTCAACTTCTTGAATTTTATCGAGAATCAAATGAACCGTTTTCGCTTCATTATAAATTGGGATAACGATAGATAAAGTCTTGAATGCCATTGAGGCTGCAAAGAAAGTCAATTAATTTTTTTGACCTTAATTATTATGAAGTACGGTATGTGTGAAATTGTATTTATCTCGCACAGCCACACCATTTCTTAGGTAATAAGCATACTTAAATTGTAGGCCCTTTAGATTAGGATCAGCCATTTGATCAATAAAATATTCCGGAAATACAGTACCTGAGAAAGTTCTTGCAATTACGGAATCCTTATATTGAAATAGTATGGTTGAAGAATCAAGCTCAATTTCAAAATCGCAAGAATCCAGAATCCTAATACCCTGTGGAAGCCTATCCTTATTATAATCCCAGCTAATGTTTAAGTTGGATGGAGGCAGTACCGTAAAGTTCAATGTATCCATTCCACCTGAGTGCAAAATGTAAATGGGAAATTGTCCATACCATAAATTGCTGAAGTCTGAAAAGGTTTGCGAGTCTAACTGAGGCTCAATAAATAAATCACAGCCTTTTTTGATGTAGCGAGAAGAATCCGCAAAGAATTGCAAGTCCTTGCACATCTCTCCTTCTACCATTATAGTTATGGTATTGATTCTGTTGTTTCTAAGAATAAACTGAGCCCCCATTTGATCGCTAACACAAGGTAACTTTACTTTATGTAAAATAGTCTGGGCTGAAGTTAAACCTCCAAGTAGAATCATAAATAGATGTAAGAACACTACTCTCAATGGTAAACCTCCCTCATGAAATATATTGGTGAAAGAATATACTCTACGTCGTTAATCGTATATATAATCTCTTTTAACACTATATAATCTCCAACCTTCCTGTGGTCTTTAAATGTTTTATCTTGTATTTCTGAGAATCGATTAGAATTATTACAATCTTCATACAGCGTCGAATCACCGCGTATCCATTCATAGCAGAAACTTTTCACCCTTGCTTGTGTGAAGCAACTAATTGAAGATTTAAGACTATCTAATCCGTGATTCAAATAGACTCCATGCCTTGAATCCATAGCACTAACATAGAAAAAAGGAACAGGAGCCTGCGCTATTTTGAAAGTTAAGGTATCTGTTCCAGTATTACTTTCAAGATAAAAAGCAAGCTTTCTTAAACTAGTGTCATAAGGGTCAGAGCAGGATAGTTGCGGACTGATATTGAAACTACAAGCTTCTCTTTTTATCAGGCAAGAATCGGCAAGTAATATTAAAGAATCGCAGAAGCAGCCTTCCTTCAAGATCATCACCTCATTTTTCATTCCGTTGATCAACATCCTATCGCTTTGGGTCTCGGGGTATGCACAAGCATACTTCTGAACTACCAAAACCTGCTGAGCAAGGATGGTATTCCAACTGAGAATTAAGACTACAAATGCTAGGAAAAATCGAGGCATTAAAGCAAATATAAATGGAGCTTGTTTAATTAATATTGCAAATATGAGTTCTAATCCCGAACTATATTCAACCTCAAATGGCGATCATACCTTATACCTCAAAGAGCTGGATGAAACCTATCACAGCAGGGATGGCGCTATTAGCGAATCTCTTCATGTTTTTATTTGTGAAGGATTGGGGTATTATCTCGACCGGAACAAGGATACATCATCTCTAAAAATCTTTGAACTCGGTTTAGGTACAGGACTCAATGCACTATTGACGGCCATTTTTGCGCAAGGGCAAAATATCATTATTGATTATACAGGTGTGGAAGCCTATCCTTTAGGTGAAGATATTGCAAATCAGCTTAACTACCCGGAGCATGTAAATCATACTGAAGCCGTAAAATACTTCAGCTCTATTCACAGTGTTAAATGGAATGCAAAATCTGAAATTCATCCAAAATTCTCTTTGACCAAGATCCATCGAAAGTTTGAAGAACTGCCAATTGAGGATAACTCATTCGATTTGATCTTTTTCGATGCCTTCGCTCCTCAGAAACAACCTGAACTCTGGGAAACAGAGATAATAGCAAAGTGCGCTTCACTGCTTAAACCCAGAGGTGTTTTAGTAACCTATTCGGCTGCCGGACACTTAAAACGCAACTTAAAAGCTTGTGGTTTTGAGGTAGAGAAACCTCGAGGTGCAAACGGGAAACGCGAGATGACCCGGGGGATTAAAACTATTCCGGATAATTATTAAAAATCCAACATTCAATGGTGCGGATATCCTCATCACTTAGCTTTTCACGTCCCTGTGGCATAGGGTCTGCGCCTTTCTCATGGCGAATTGCTCTTAAAAATTCTCCCCGCTCTGCCTGTGTTTTCACTTCTTCATAGGTTCGAAGGTATTTACCATCCGCTTTGGCATCACCATGGCAGTCTTTTAATGCACAATTACTTTCCATAATAGGTTGAATATCGGCTTCGTAAGAAGATGGAAGTGAATCACATATTTCAGAATCTACATTCAATTGAGGTGTAGCGTCCTTGTCCTTACAGGTTGAAAAGAAAAAAACAAGGGTTAAAACAAGCAGTATGGAGTAAATCTTCATAATTGGCGTAAAATTAAAGCTTAGTTTCATCTATGAGCAATAATATTGCAGCGTGCTAGAAATAAAGGAGAATCTTTCACTGAAATCTTACAATACCTTTGGGTTGGATGTAAAAGCATCTGAGGTCTACTTTCTGACCAATATTGCTCAATTAAGTGATATTCCACAACGTGAAGAAGCTTTGATTCTTGGTGGAGGCAGCAATGTGCTGCTCACCTCTGATCTGCATCGGCCCGTAATCATTAATCAGCTGAAAGGGATTGAAGTACTTAGTCAGGAAGCAGATTTTATTGAGCTTCGTGTTGCTTCAGGAGAAAACTGGCACGAATTGGTGATGTACTGCGTTGAGCATGGATATGGGGGCATAGAGAACCTCAGCCTCATCCCGGGTTCTGTAGGTGCTGCACCCATGCAAAATATTGGAGCATACGGTGTTGAGATTCAAAATGTATTGCAAAATGTTACAGCAATTCGATTATCTGATTTGAAAGAGCGAACTTTTAGCGCTGAGGAATGCGAATTTGGATATCGTCACAGCATTTTTAAGAGTCGATTAAAAGGACAATACCTCATCACTGGGATTACACTTCGACTCACAAAAAACCATCATACACTAAATACTTCGTATGGAGCAATTCAAGAAGTTTTAGCTAGGAAAGGAATTACAGAAGCATCGATTAAAGACATCAGCGAAGCTGTAATAGAAATACGTCAATCTAAATTACCCGATCCAAAGGAATTGGGTAACACAGGTAGCTTCTTTAAAAATCCGGTGATCAAAAAAGCACATTTTGATCGTTTAAAATCTCAGTATCCTGAAATAAAAAGCTATCCTGTGGATGATGACCATGTAAAAGTTCCGGCAGGTTGGCTTATTGAATCCAGAGGTTGGAAAGGAAAAGTGGTAGGTAATACCGGCAGCCACAAACAGCAAGCCCTTGTTCTTGTTAACTATGGTAAAGCTACAGGAAAAGAAGTGAAGGAATTAAGTGAGGCCATTAAGGCAGATATCGCATCAACCTACGGAATTGAACTTGAAACTGAAGTAAATATAATTGAAGCATGAAACTGGAAGTCCTATATGAAGACAATCACCTAATAGCGGTGAATAAACCGGCCGGACTGGTGGTTCAGGAGAATGAACACGGCATGGACTCTCTGGAGGTCCTGGTAAAGGACTACATCAAAGTGAAGTACGATAAGCCGGGTGCTGTTTTTTTGGGTTGCATTCATAGATTAGATACTGCTGTAACCGGAGTGGTACTTTTTGCAAGAACCAGTAAGGCATTGGTACGAATGAATCAACAGTTCAAAGACCGCGCGGTTAAAAAGACCTATGCAGCTTTGGTACGTAAAAAACCAAATCCCATGGCAGGTACCTTAGTTCACTACCTTAAAAAAGACACAAAAGAGAATAAGACCAAACTCTACAATGAAGAGCGTGAAGGTTCGAAGCGAGCTGAATTGAGTTATCAATATATCTCCACAGCCAATCATTGTTTTTTGCTTAAGGTGATGCCGGTAACGGGAAGACCTCATCAAATTAGAGTACAATTGGCAAGAACAATAACCGGAATTGTGGGTGATGTAAAATATGGTCAGACTAAACCTACCAGCGATAAAAGCATATACCTTCATGCATTAGGTCTGTCGTTTATCCATCCGGTTACGAAAGAAAAAATAAATTTGCACGCTCCTTTACCCAATTTTGGGAATTGGAAATTTTTTAAAGACATTGAGAAAAACTTATTAAAAGAATGAACGGAATAGTAAAAATACCACAACCAAAAAACGAACCCGTAAAATCTTATGCGCCGGGAAACCCTGAAACAGTTGAACTAAAAAACAAACTGCAGGAGATGCGCTCTCAAACCGTAGATCTTCCTATGAATATAGGCGGTAAAGAAGTGTTTACAGACGACAAGCACGAGATGCATCCACCACATGATAAAAACCATGTATTGGGTAGCTACAATAAAGGAACGGCTGAGCATGTAAAACAAGCCATTGATGCTGCACTTGCCGCTAAGGAAGAATGGGCAAACATGCCCTGGGAAGCCAGAGCTGCAATATTTTTAAAAGCTGCCGACCTACTAGCGGGTCCGTACCGATCTAAGATTAACGCTGCAACCATGTTGGCACAGTCTAAAAATCCTTTTCAGGCTGAGATTGATGCTGCATGCGAACTAATTGATTTCTTCAACTTTAATGTTCAGTACATGACTGAGTTATACTCCGAGCAACCTCCTGAAAACTCACCCGGGGTATGGAATCAATTGGAGTATCGCCCTCTTGAGGGATTTGTTTTTGCGCTTTCTCCATTTAATTTCACATCAATTGCGGGTAACCTTCCTGGTACCCCTGCTCTAATGGGAAATACGATTGTGTGGAAACCTGCCGAAACTCAAATCTACTCAGCGCAGGTCATCATGGAAGTGTATAAAGAAGCAGGTTTACCTGACGGAGTAATTAACTTGATATTTGTTGATGGACCTACTACCGGTGACGTAATTTTCAATCATCGCGATTTTGCAGGAATTCACTTCACAGGTTCTACAGGTGTTTTCAGACATATTTGGAAAACCATAGGAAACAACATCGAAAACTATAAGTCGTACCCACGTATTGTTGGTGAAACAGGCGGAAAGGATTTCGTAATGGTTCACCCAAGTGCAAACGATGACCAAGTTACAACAGCTTTAGTTCGAGGATCATTTGAGTTCCAAGGACAAAAATGTTCTGCCGCTTCAAGAGCTTATATTCCTAAATCAATGTGGGCTCGTATTAAGGATAATTTGGTGGAAACCACCAACTCCTTAACTATGGGGCCGGTTGAAGATTTCACAAATTTCATTAATGCCGTGATCGATAAAAAAGCCTACGATAAGATCAGCAAATACATTTCAGATGTTCAAAAAGCAGATGATGCTGAAATTATTGCGGGTGGTCAGTACAGCGATGAACAGGGATATTTTATTCGCCCTACCATCGTGTTAACAGAAAATCCAAAATACACCACTATGTGCGAGGAGATTTTCGGACCGGTACTTACCATATATGTGTATGAAGATGCTGATTTTGAAAAAACCTTAGAATTGGTTGATCAAACATCAGACTACGCATTAACAGGATCAATATTCGCAAAAGACAGAAGAGATATAAATACTGCATTAAATGCATTGAGAAATGCAGCAGGTAACTTCTATATTAACGACAAACCTACCGGAGCTGTTGTTGGACAACAACCTTTTGGAGGTGCAAGAGCATCCGGAACAAACGATAAAGCTGGTGCAAAAGCAAACCTCATGAGATGGACCTCCATGAGAACAATTAAGGAAACTTTTACAGCTCCGGGCTCGTATAAGTATCCTTTCCATTCCTAACTCATTTTGGGAATATTGTACCATTATTAGAAAATTCAAGCCTCGATTCACAAAAAATGAATCGAGGCTTTTGTTTTTATAACACACTACACATCAAGGCTTTACGCCAAAGCCCTTCGCTCTAATCCTCTGATATTCAGTAAATTCTTCTGGTGGCATATCATTTGATAATAATCCTGTGGGTATATGCCTGGACTTAGAGATAGACAATTTAACCTTATCCATTTTCTATATGGTTTCGGAGCAATCGTAATATTAGTTGCGGCGCTCTCTACTGTTTTAGAGTGGAAGTATGCTCGGCACTTGTTTGCCGCGGGCATCATCGTTGAAATTGTCATTTTTATCGTATCTCTTATCGACATCCCCCCTTCAGAAATACCCAGCACACCCGAAATCGTTTTCCCTCCACAAGATCATTCCACAGAAGATTCAGAAGCTCAGAAAAAAACTAGTCCTGAAAAAAACAATGAACTCGACAAAGTATTGAGTTCCATTGAAGGTTTAAACGATTCATTTCAGCTATTAAGACGATCTAATCAAGATCTAAATGAATCTGTTCAACAGATTAAACAAGATTATCGAGAAATAAAGAGAAGTACACTCAACTTTGAGCAGAGCCTGAACACTATAAAAAGTAAGGTTGACCAAACATCTGAAAAAGTTGAAAAGTTAGAAAAGGAGGGTAAAAATGCGATTTGAAATAAAATCACATAGCGTTTTATCTCGCCCGCGTACACTTCACCTTCTTTATCTCATTTTCTTACTTCTCATTTTTGCATTTATGCCCTTTGAACGAAGTAAAGGGCCTCGCATTACGATTAAAGACCTCGCTTCATCTGCAGAAGATTTGGAAGAAGCCAATAACAGAACTACTATTTTACTTCTGCATCTGATGAAAAATGATCCGGAATTATTCAACGAAGTAAAGTTTAAAAGTCTGGAAATTGAGAAAAGCGCTAAATACCCTTTAGCATATATAAATAAGCTTCAGGCAAAATTAGAGATTGAAGAAGATTCACAAATAAGCTTAAGAAGTAAGTCAATTGTTTCAAATGCTCAGATAGACAGTTTATTCAATAGGATCAGACTCTATAGAAGTAGTTTAAAACAGCTTCTAGATTACAACACTCTGGATGAAATTGACAATGTCTTACCCTCTTCGGAATATGCCCATAATGCTAAAGGCGAACTTGTACCCATTCACAGTCTGTTTTTTCCCGAAAAAGCAGAAGCTGAAGAAGTAGCTCAAGGTTTGGCTGCATTGCAGCTAGCAGTAGTGCGAAGTAAGGCTATCGCCTTAGACCAGATGATTCGCAAAAGTGCAATGCAAAGCGCGGTTTTAAAGTCATTTGATCAACTAAGATTAAATAATGAAGAGGACTTGGAAGATGTTTTACATTCAAGATCCCTTGCAGAGTTCTTTAATACCATAGAGTCTGTTAACTTCACTGTAGCCCCTGATACTATTAGACGAAGTCTCTTTTATATTGAAAAATATAATGCAGCGCAAGTTGATCTGGGGGATTTATTGAAATTCAATATACAGTTTAAATTCAACCTCGAACACCCTTTTATTATTCGCATAGATTCCAGAACGGAGCATTGGACCTATACTCTTCCGGCATCCGGACATTTTGTTTTTCACCCTCCTACTGCAGGCTCATATAGAATACTTTTTCAGCAAGCTGATATTAAACACAGCGAGCAAATACTCGTAAAGTCTAAAGATGATATCATCGGACAAGGTTCACTACCTACTTTATATGCGAATATTGAAAATGAACTCAATATCAAACCGGTTATTGCAGGCAAACGTTACCCGGTAGAAGTTAAAGCAGACAAAGGACAAATAGTTCAAAGAGGTGAGCAGTTTTTCGCCAGCTTCAATAGTTCGGGTCAGGTAAACATCAAAGTGTTTGCTCAAATGCCTTATGGCAAGGTATTAATCGATCGAAAAAGCTATATGGTGAGTAATACACCTGCTATTCGTCTTCAATTTAAGAACTATACTTCGGGATCTGAAATTAGTAAGACCGAGTTACAAAATATTCAATTTGCGCAGCTGTCTAGTGATTTGGAGTTGGGTTCAGCTGCAGTTAAAGAATTTCAGATATTTCGAATATCTGGAAATACCGTAACCCCTCCAATAACCAACTATGGCGAGCAGTTTAATTCTGCAGCCCAAAGCCTTTTCACTCAATGTGTTCCCGGCGATCTGATTGTGGTCAACCGCATTAAAATCAGATCGCCTAAAGGTTTGGTTCAACAAATTGCACCTTATACGGTCTATGTAAGATAGGGCTTTCAACCAATCTGTCGATTTCTTAGTTATTCCAACGATATCTCCATCAGATTCCGTCAAATTTACTGTATACTTGAAGGTGAAAGCACATGAAAAAATTTCTCATTGGTCTACTTATGTTTATCATACTGCTCTTAGCGGCAGCAGTGTTTCTACCCTATCTATTTAAAGACAGAATTATCTCTGCAATTAAAGCTGAAGCCAATAAAAATATAACGGCTCAAATCGACTTTGATCAGAATATCGCTATTAATATTTTCAGGTCATTCCCGGATCTTTATCTCGGGGTTAACAAGATAAGCTTAGTTTCATCAGATAGCAGCTTTAAGAGCGACACCCTTGTGTATTGCGAAAAAGCAGAATTAAGACTTGATCTTTTAGAGCTGTACAAGAATCAAAAATATATTGTACGCAGCCTGAATTTAAACAAAGCAGCGATAAACCTAGAGGTTAATAAAGATACAATTGAGAATTGGGACATTTTCGTTTCTGAAGACAGCACAGAATCCTCCGAAATCACCTTGGAATTTGACAAAATTTCCCTCGATGAATGCCGCTTCACTTATGCAGACTATGTCTATAATATCTTCTCCTCTGCTGAAGATATTTACCATACCTCAACAGGGGTTTACAGCTCAGACAGCATGAGGCTGGCTTCTGAGTCTGGTCTTTCAAAATTCAACCTTACCTACGACGGTATTTCGTATATGTCGGGGTATGAGGTAGTTCAAAATGGTGATATCGCGATTGATTGGATAAAAGAAAAATTCTCATTCCCTCATAATGATTTCAAACTCAATGGTCTTCCGGTAGACTTCAACGGATATTTTGCGTTCACCGGTGAGAACTCAGAGGATATGGAGTTTGATATGGTGGCTAAAAGTAAAAGCTCGGACATAAAACATTTCTTGACTCTGATACCCGCAGTTTATCAAACTGATTTTGAATCGATTCAGAGCAAAGGCAAAGGAGAACTCTTCTTCAGTTTTGTTGGACTCTATTCTGCAACTGTATTTCCAAGCTATAAACTGGCTCTCAAATTGGATGAAGGCTATATGAAATACCCGGATATGAAAGATGCAGCATCCGATATTTTCCTAGACCTTTTGGTACAAAGCCCGGATGGTGTTACTGATAACTTAGAAGTTGATGTAAATAAACTGCATTTCAAATTCGGCGATGAGCCCTTTGATATGAAATTAAGTCTAAGGCAAATATTTACAGATCCCTATATCGATGCAAGTGGTGTAGGCCTGATCAACTTTGATAAAATAAAAAGTATGATTCCCTTGGAAGAAGGAACGGAACTCTCGGGGAAGATGCTGGCTGATTTAAAACTTAAAGGAAAAACAAGTAGTATCAGCAATGCTGATGTTAATGCATTTTCTGCTGCAGGAGACCTCAGCACCAGCGGTTTACGCTTTAGCACTCCGGATATGCCTCTCCCACTTTCTGTTACAAGTGGTGAACTACAGTTTAACAACCAAGATATAAGTATACCCTCTTTTAGTGCATCGCTCGGAGATAATGATCTTTCATTTAGTGCAGACTTAAAAAACTGTTTCGCTTACCTCATGAACGACGAAACCCTCAGAGGTACCATGAACTTAAAGTCCACTAATTTTAATGCAAACGATTTTATAAGTGAGTCTTCTACTCCCGGATCAGATACTTTGGAAATGACCGTAGTGGAAGTGCCGGGTAATCTAAATTTTAATTTACAAGCAAGTATAGATAAGTTAAGATATGATGACCTTACGATCAACGGGTTTACCGGTACTGCTGAAGTGCTCAATAAAAAGGTAATATTAAAAGGTGTTTCGGCTGAATTACTTGGAGGATCTGTTGCGCTCAACGGTACTTATGCCAGTGATGACATCAGACCTAAAGCCAAGTTTGATTTAAGCTATAGCAATATTTCGGCGAAAGACTTGGTTAAGCATTTCGAGGTGGCAAAGGCCTTTGCACCCTTTGCTTCCAAGCTAGAAACCAATACTCAGGCTATGCTCAATTTTGAAGCAGACCTAAAAGAGGATATGAGTCCCGATCTCAGTACCTTAACTATGGGTGGCTCACTTTCCATTGCCGAGCTAAATCTGAATGGTTTCAAGATATTAAATCAGATCGATAAGAAATTAGGGATGCAGAAGTTTGACGGTCAGAAATTAAAAGACCTTCTCCTTCGATTCCAGATTACAGAAGGAAAGATGTTTGTGAAGCCCTTTGATCTCATGTTTGACAGTATTAGACTTAATCTGGATGGTTTCACAAAACTCGACGGCAGCTTGGATTATAACGGTATTTTGAGTTTACCTGCATCTTATGTGAGTGAGCAAACCTCTGTGGTTCAGAACATTACCAAAGGATCGGCATTCAGCTCTTACGTACCTAAAGCCGGAGATTATCTCGATCTAAACCTTGATGTCTTAGGTACTTACGCAAAACCTGAATTAAAACTGAACATTAAGGAGGTTGTTAATAATTATAAATCGTCTCTTGGAGATGTTCTAAAGAGTCAGTTAGATCAGCAGAAAAAACAGGCTGAAGCGAAGGCCAAAGCTGAGATGGATAAACTTAAAAACGAGGCTCAACAGCAGGCAGAAGCAAAACAAAGAGAAGTTGAAGCAGAACTGGAACGCAAAAAGAAGGAAACCGAAGAAAGATTAAAGAGGGAAGCCGAAGAGAAAGCGCGCCAAGCCAAAGAAGAGGCAGAACGCAAACTCAAGGAAGACGCAGAGAAAAAACTAAAAGGAATATTAAAACCAAAATGAAAAAGCTAATAGTACTATCCATTTTATTCATAGCCGCTTGCGCTGATAGTTCAGACAAAGCAGCTGATAACCAAAACCGAGAAGTAGAAACGGAAACTACTCAATCTGATCCAGAGATGCCGGTTGATTCCGGAGACCAAACCGGTGACTACAATTACCTTGTAGAAGCATCAGGGAATACCATGAGTGAAATCCGTTATGATATAAAGGAGTTGAAAGTTCCTGCAAAAACGGAAATCACCATCACCCTAAAGAATAACAGCTCAGATGCAACCATGCTTCACAACTTCGTGATTATTGAAGAAGGTACAGCAAACGACGTTGGGCAAAGTGGTTTAAAATACCCTGATGATGATTATGTAAGACCAAATGACTTAAATGTTATTGCCCATTCACCTCTGGCAAAACCGGGTGAAACAGTAGAATTCACATTCAAGACACCTGAATCAGGAACCTACGATTTCGTCTGCACCTTTCCGGGGCACTGGGGTCTAATGAAAGGGAAATTTATTGTAGAGTAATTTAGAACGGCGCATCATCTCCGGGATCAAAAGGAGACATGTCGTTCATCTTAGACTCTATAGTAAAACTGTTATCTGAGAAGGTTTCATCTCCATAACCGTTGTACTCCCAGTCTGCGAACTTACCAAACTTGCTAATGAATTTAAGCGGTATGGTAGCAGTCTGACCATTTCTATGCTTTCTGATGATAAGCTCGGCCATTCCTGAAATATCATTTCCTTCCTCATCCTGGGTAACACCGTAATAATCGGGTCGGTAAATAAAGGTTACAAGATCAGCATCCTGCTCAATCGAACCGGATTCCCTCAAGTCTGAAAGTACGGGTCTCTTATCTTGTCTTTGTTCAACCGCACGACTCAACTGTGCAAGTGCAATAACCGGCACATCCAGCTCTTTTGCTAATCCTTTAAGTGATCTTGAGATATATGAGATCTCTTGCTCACGATTTCCGGTGGCTTTATTGCCTTCATCAGCGCGCATTAACTGAAGGTAATCGATGATGATAATATCAATATCTCGCTGTCTCTTTAAGCGTCTTGCTTTTGCCTTAAGATCCAAGACAGATAGAGCAGGCGTATCATCAATAAAAATCTCCGCTTCTTCAATAGCTTGGATTCTAGAATGTAATTGCTGCCATTCATAGTCTTCCAACTTACCTGTTCTAAGTTTATCCGCGTCTAACTCTGCTTCGGACGAAATAAGACGTTTTGTAAGCTGTAAACTCGACATTTCCAGGGAGAATAAGGCAACTTTCTTTTTCGCTAATACTGCCGCATTACGCGTCATAGACAATACGAATGCTGTCTTACCCATACCGGGACGAGCCGCAAGAATAACTAAATCACTTTTTTGCCAACCTGCGGTTATTCTGTCCAGATCACTAAATCCGGTTGGAACACCGGTTAGGCCTTCAACATCAGTTTGTAGCCCTTCAATTTCCTTTATAGCTTTCTGCACAAGATCGCGAACTTCAGAGTAGTTTTTAGTCATACTCTCATTCTTGATCTCAAATAATTTCTTTTCAGAGGTATCTAATAGTTCAAAAGCATCTGCTGTTTCTTCAAAGGCCTTCTCTCCTATTTCACCTGCAACGGTGATTAAAGATCGCTGAATGTACTTCTGAATAATAATATGAGCATGATACTCAATATTGGCTGCAGAAGAAACTCGGTTAGAGAGTTGAGTTATATAATAGGCTCCTCCAACCTGCTCTAGGTTGCCATTTTTACGAAGCTTTTCAGTTACGGTTAAAATGTCGATTGGGTTTCCCTCTTCGAAAAGCTGAACTATCCCTTCAAAAATGAGCTGATGAGCATCCACATAAAAGGCATCTTTCTTTAAGTAGCCCATTACTTTTTCAGGTGCTTGCTTCTCTAGCATTATCGCCCCAAGTACTGCTTCCTCTAAATCCCTCGCTTGCGGTTGCAACTTTGACATGTCTAGTTGCCTTATGTCCGCTTTTTTTCTAGTACCTTGTCTTTTGTTCTCCATTTAAATAATCAGATTCTGATTTTGACTATTTGATTATCTTTAATCAGGGCTCGAAAATAAATTTTTCATACACGGTGGTAGGTTTATTTTATCACCACTATATGATATCCACATACCACATCCAAAATGTTTGTGAAACGTTAATAAGCCTCAATAGTTCCTCTAAAGTATTCATTATAAAGGGCATCTTATCCACAACTTCCTAATGCCTGTTTTTATGTTTCACGAGTTATTGAATAAAATGATAGGGTGTTAACAATTATTTAACCTGCTAATTTTTACCGTTTTTGTTTTTTTCAACCCAGCAATGGATATAACTATGATGGTCTTAAATAAGCTTAGATTCTAAAATTATAGTCATAATAGAAAGCTCAGAGGTATAAATCAATTTAGCTCCCATCCTTTTGGCTTTATATTTGTTACCTTTACTACATATGGAGGCACAGTTTTCACCAGGAGTTAAAGAAGTTATACAATTCAGTCGCGAAGAAGCCATCCGATTAGGGCACAGCTACATCGGAACAGAGCACCTTCTTCTTGGCCTTATAAGACAAGGTGATGGCAAAGCAATTCGCCACCTTAAGTCTTTTGGAATAGACTTACTCCGACTCAAGAAATCAATTGAAGATAGCATTAGAGATAGCGGTTCTAAAACAGCTAATCTCGGAAATATACCTTTAACCAAGCAAGCGGAAAAGGCATTAAAAATCACCTACTTAGAAGCTAAGATTTTTAAGGATGATGTCATAAGAACAGAACATCTCCTCTTATCTATACTAAGAGATGAAGATAATGTCGCTTCTCAGATTCTGAATCAATACGGCGTGGATTACGACTTGTTTAAAAATGCAATGGAAGACAAACTTCCTGACATTAAGGCAGACATGTCTACCGATTCACCTGAAGAATTCTACCGAGAAGAACGCGAGCCAAAAAATCCCAAAACACCAAAGAGTAAATCTAAGACACCGGTGTTGGACAATTTCGGGAGAGACCTCACCAAATTAGCTGAAGAGGATAAACTCGACCCTATTGTTGGAAGGGAAAAGGAAATTGAACGCGTATCTCAAATATTAAGTAGAAGAAAGAAAAACAACCCTGTTCTTATTGGAGAACCTGGTGTTGGTAAAACTGCAATTGCAGAAGGACTTGCTCTTCGAATTGTTCAAAGAAAAGTATCTAGAGTACTATTTGACAAAAGAGTGGTTACCCTCGATCTCGCTTCACTTGTTGCAGGCACAAAATACCGTGGGCAGTTTGAAGAGAGAATGAAAGCAGTAATGAATGAGCTTGAAAAAGCAAATGATGTTATTCTTTTCATCGATGAGATTCATACCATTGTTGGAGCAGGTGGCGCTTCGGGCTCACTAGACGCATCTAATATGTTCAAACCTGCACTGGCAAGAGGTGAAATCCAATGCATTGGTGCTACCACTCTTGATGAGTACCGTCAATATATTGAGAAAGACGGAGCTTTAGAAAGAAGATTCCAGTCTGTAATGGTTGAACCTGCTACTCAAGAAGAAACGCTACAAATCCTTGAGAATATTAAAGGCAAATACGAAGATCACCACAGCGTGATATATACGGATGAAGCAATCAACGCTGCTGTTACAATGAGCGTGCGCTACATCACAGACCGACATTTACCGGATAAAGCTATTGATGTTCTTGATGAAGTTGGAGCTAGAGTTCATTTATCTAACATTCATGTACCTCAAGATATTCTCGAACTCGAAAAGAAGATCGAGGAGATCAAAGAAGAGAAGAACAGAGTAGTTAAATCACAGAAATATGAGGAAGCTGCTCGCTTAAGAGATAAAGAAAAGTCACTGCTTGAAAGTCTGGAAACAGCAAAAGTTAAGTGGGAAGAAGAAACCAAAACTCAACGATATAAAGTTGAGGAAGATGATGTTGCAGAAGTAATTGCAATGATCACCGGTGTTCCAACGAAACGAATTGCCCAAAGTGAAGGTAATAAACTTCTCCAGATGGACAAAGAACTAATGGCTCATGTTATTGGTCAGGATCCCGCAGTGCTAAAGCTTACCAAAGCTATTCAAAGAACACGCGCCGGCTTAAAGTCGCCAAATAAACCCATAGGGTCTTTCATATTCTTAGGTCCTACCGGTGTTGGTAAAACAGAACTTGCAAAGTCATTGGCAAAATATCTTTTCGACTCTAAAGAAGCCCTCGTGAGAATCGACATGAGTGAATACATGGAAAAATTCGCTGTATCGAGATTAGTTGGAGCGCCTCCGGGATATGTTGGATATGAAGAAGGTGGAATTCTCACAGAAAAAATAAGAAGAAAGCCGTATAGCGTTGTTCTTTTCGATGAGATAGAAAAAGCACATCCGGATGTATTCAATATCTTGCTTCAAGTACTTGATGAAGGTTTCATTACCGATAGTTTAGGTAGAAGAGTTGATTTTAGAAACACCATTATTATCATGACAAGTAATATTGGTTCTCGTCAGCTTAAGGATTTTGGAGCCGGAGTTGGTTTCTCTACCTCTGCCAAAGACAAATCTCAAGATTTAAACTCTAAATCAGTGATAGAGAATGCCTTGAAACGATTCTTTTCACCGGAATTCTTAAACAGAATTGATGATGTGATTGTGTTTAACTCATTGAGCAAAGAGGATATTGAGAAGATTTTGGAAATTTCTGTTCAGGAACTCGTTCAAAGAATCCACCATATTGGATTTGATATCACGATGAGTAAAGATGCCAAATCATTTCTTGCTGAAAAAGGGTTTGATTCGGACTTTGGAGCTCGACCACTAAACAGAGCTATTCAGAGATATCTAGAAGATCCTCTCGCCGAAGAAATTCTAAAATCTGATGTTTCCGAAGGGGATGTTATCAAGGTAAGCTACGACAAGAAAAATGATCAGTTGAAGTTTACTAAAGACAGTAAAAACAGTAAGGAAATTTCGAAAAGCGAAGAGAAAAAATAATTGCTCTTGAAGCTATTGAATTTTAAGTAATTTTGCCCAATATGGAGTTGGGAGATTCACTATTTGATTTCAAGTTAAAGGCAACAGATGGCAAGTACTATGATAAATATACTTTCGCCGATAGATATGCCCTTGTACTAATTGTAACATGTAATCATTGTCCGTATGCACGTGCATATTGGAATAGATTGAAAAAGCTTTTTCAAAAATTTGAAGAAGATAATTTGGCGATTTTAGCTATAAATCCTAACGATGAAACTCAGTATCCCGACGATTCCTTCGAGAGAATGAAAGTATTGAAGAAACAGCTTCAACTTCCATTTCCTTACCTTCGGGATGAAACTCAGGAAATTGCAAAAAAACTAGGTGCTACCAGAACTCCGGAAGCCTTTGTTTTCAATAGTAAAAGACAATTGGTCTACAAAGGGGCAATTGATGACAATTGGGAGCATGAAAATATGGTTACCCGAGTTTATCTTGAAGATGCAATAGAATACACACTAGATGGAATGGAGCCTGATTTTACAGACATCCCTCCCATTGGTTGTTCTGTTAAATGGAAGAAATAGTTGGCTCAGTTTTCCGGTAAGCATATTATCATCACAGGTGCTTCCTCCGGCATCGGTAGAGCGCTTAGCACAGAGTTTGTCCAATTAGGCGCGAAAGTGAGTATTTGCGCTAGAAGAGAAAAAAAGCTGAAAGAAACAGCTGCTTTAAGCTCAAATCCGGACGCCGTATTCACATTTGAAGCAGATGTATCCGATGAACAACAATGTAAAGCTTTTATTGAGCAAAGTATAGATCATCACGGTCCTGTAGATGTATTGATCAACAATGCAGGAATGAGTATGAGGGCTTTGTTTGAAGAAACAGAACCTCATGTTCTAAAACAAATAATGGACATCAACTTTTGGGGTGCAGTGTATTGTACGAGATATGCGCTTCCATCTATACTTAAATCTAAAGGATCAATTGTGGCAATTTCCTCTGTATCGGGAATCAAAGGCCTCCCGGGCAGAACGGCTTACAGCGCATCAAAATTTGCTTTGCATGGCTTCTTTGAAAGTTTGAGAATGGAGTATCACAAATCAAACTTACAAATTATGATTGCTTGCCCCGGTTGGACTAACACTAACATTAGGAAGCATGCTTTTAAAGCCGATGGAAATGCTCAAAATCACTCGCCTCGAAATGAACAGGCCATGGACAGTGCTGAATCCGTTTCAAAAGCAATAATTCAAGGAATTCGAGATAAAAAACACATCCTTTTCACATCCGGACTCGGAAAGACTTTATATTGGATGAATAAGTTTTTTCCTAAATACGTAGAAAGAAGAATATATAAAGAGATGAGCCTTGAAGAAGGCAGTCCAATAAAATAATGGAGATTTTAGAGCTAATCACAGAGAATGTTGCAGCCTTTTTAAAAGCTGAATATCAGGCAGAAGGACCTGCCCCAAAAATTGAAAGTACTAATCCAAACTTTAAAGGAGATTTCACTGTTGTGGTTTTTCCTTATCTAAGGATTAGTAAATCCAATCCTGAAGCAACAGCTAATGCTATGGGAACTTATCTCGTAGAACATTTAGACGAAATTTCGGGTTACAATGTGGTTAAAGGCTTCCTCAATCTTGAGCTCGCTGATGCTTTCTGGGTGAACTGCTTTGAAGAACTTCACCCTAAACCCACAGAGATTCCTGCTATAGGTAAGGGGCAAAAAGTAGTTGTAGAATATTCATCACCAAACACCAACAAACCCTTGCATCTGGGTCATATTCGGAACAATGTGTTGGGATATTCATTTTGCCAAATATTGGATGCCAATGGCTATGATGTAGTTAAAAACAACCTTGTAAACGATCGAGGAATTCATATCTGCAAAAGCATGCTCGCCTGGCAGAAATACGGGGACGGTGAAACTCCGGAATCCAGTGGTATAAAAGGCGATCATCTGGTCGGAAAGTACTATGTACGGTTTGACCAAGAATATAAGAAGCAGATAGAATCACTTAAAAATGATGGTCAAAGTGAAGAAGATGCCAAAAACAATGCTCCTCTGATTCTGGAAGCTCGAAAAATGCTTCAAGATTGGGAAAAAGGGAATTCAGAGGTTATCAGTCTTTGGGAAACCATGAATTCATGGGTTTATGAAGGATTTGATCAGACCTATGCAACATTAGGAGTAAGCTTTGATAAAGTGTATTATGAGTCTGATACTTACTTATTAGGCAAAGACATTGTGAAAGGCGGTCTTGAAAGCGGCGTATTCTATCAAAAAGAGGACGGAAGTGTTTGGGTAGATTTAACCGATGAAGGTTTGGACCACAAAATACTCCTAAGAGCTGATGGTACATCAGTTTATATGACGCAAGACATAGGCACGGCCGAATTAAAATACAGCGACTTCAAGATGGACCAATCTATCTACGTTGTGGGAAATGAGCAGGATTATCATTTTAAAGTGCTCCAGCTCATCTTAAAAAAATTAGGGCGACCACATTGGGAAGGACTTCATCATTTAAGTTATGGTATGGTTGATTTACCAAGCGGAAAGATGAAGAGCAGAGAAGGAACGGTTGTAGATGCCGATGATCTGATGGCAGAAATGGTTCAAACTGCAAAAACACAAACTGAAGAATTAGGTAAAACAGAGGGAATGAGCAAGGCTGAGTTGGAGGAGCTATATCATACTCTTGGTATAGGTGCTTTAAAATATTTCCTCCTGAAAGTTGATGCTAAGAAAAGGATGCTGTTTGATCCTCAAGAATCCATTGATTTTCAAGGAAATACAGGTCCATTCATTCAATACACATATGCTCGAATCCAATCTGTCTTGCGCGCAGCAGAAAATGCCGATTTTAATTTAGTATCCAGCCTTGAAACTGAAGAAAAAGCGTTGATACGATTATTCACGGAGTACCCGCAGGTAGTAAATGATTCGGCTAGAGATTTCAACCCAAGTATTGTAGCAAATCACGCCTACGAATTAGCTAAAGCCTATAACAAGTTCTATCATCAATGTTCTATTCTTGGCGCCAAAGAAGAAGAAACTAAGAACTTTAGATTGGCTTTGAGTAGAACTTGCGGAGCAATATTGCAGCATGCCTGCGGACTATTGGGTATGAGTATGCCTGAAAGGATGTAATTATCTAATCATTTCCACCATACCTTCAATTTGATCCTCTTCTCCGGTACATTCAAAGCGATACTTGAAGATATAAAAGTAGGTTCCGGCAGGTAGTTCTTCACCGGTTCTCATGTCGGTACCGTCCCATTGAACAGCTTTAGTGTTGCTTTGGAATACGAGTTCACCCCAACGATTGAAAATTTTAAGATCGTAAATATCTTCTCCTTCAACTCTTGGAGCAAAGAAATCGTTTTTACCATCAGATCCCGGAGTGAATACATTGTAGGCTGTTGCATAAACCTGGAAAGAAGGATTGATCTCTTCACAATAGGTATCAACACATCCTGCCTGGTTAGTAACCGTAAGACAAACTTCAAATATTCCGGTATCCGGAGTATAAGTATGCGTAGGATTCTGCAAATCACTGGTATTAGAATCACCACTAGCGGGGTGACCAAAATCCCAACTGTATGAAACTGCGGCATCTGATGAATCTAAAAATGCAAAGCCGGAACAATTGCCCACCTCATCTACCGTGAAGCCCGCTCTCACATAGGACACTTCAATAGACTTAGAGATCGTATCGAAGCATGTTTTGTAGAATGGTGCCGGTGGATCGTAAAATGGATATAATGTAACATCATAGGTACCTGTATCCTGAAAAGTGTAACTTACAGGGGAGCCTGCAGAATCAAAATAACTGGTATCTATCTGCCATGAAAAAAACTTGTAAGCTGTATCTGATGTACTAGTGAGATCAAATGGCACTCCCGGACAAACCGGTTCTTGGAAGCTAAAGTCAGCGGGAGGAGTTGGTAACACCCAGATTCTTCGTTGAGGGTACCAATCTTGGGTACTATCGGGAAACCATTCGGTGCAGGTATAGAAGTTACCGGAATTTTGATTGAAGAAACTATCTGTTCCTGCCAAGTAAATATCATATACTCCCGGATCTTTATACGTAAATTTCATGCTTGTATCTCGATTAGAAGAGATAGTAGAATTCATATTATCACCCAGATGAAGAATGAATTCACTAATATTAATACCGCTCAGTTCGAATTCAGCCTCAAAAGGTGCACAGCCGGCCGTATCTGAAATAATGTCGAAATACGGTTGAGGACCACGCATGTATATTTCTATGGAGACTGTATCTGAACATCCTTTAGCATTTGATACTGCATGTGTTAAAGTAAAATATCCATTCTGATCATAGAAATGGAATGGGTTCTTCAATTTACTGATGTTAGTGCCATCTCCAAAATTCCAATAGTATGAATTTATAGTATCGGTAGGACCATCTAAATTAGACCAGGATGAATCTTTAAACTGAACGATTTGATCACAAAGAAACTCAGTTTCAGAAGTCATGATAACAGCATTCACCCCTCCTACTACAATCTCCTTACTTACAGTATCCCTACATCCATTTTTGTCCTGCGTTGCCATCCTTATGGTGTAAACTCCCTTTTCTTCATAAACATGTTTTGGCAAGGTACCGGAGACCGAAAAGCCATCTCCCTCTCCAAAGTCCCAGACTACGGTTTCCGGACCATTTGGATTCCTCCAGTAATGGGTTCCATCATACCAGTATAAAATAGAATCTCGGGCTACAAACTCTTGTCCCGGACAAATAACGGAGTCTACAGTAAAAGTGTTGAAATATCCGGCAGTTATAATAATGGGGGGAAACTCCATACCGGCAGTTACAAAACAACCATTAGTATCTTCAAGGTATATAGAAACAGAATAGGTGCCGGGCTCGGTGTAAGTATGTTTTACTTCGGGAAAATCTTCTCTATACTGATGGAAAGAATCCAACTTTGGGGGATCATTCCATTGAGCTTGAATAAAAGCTATAGCCGAATCGTCTCCATTATAACTCCATTGAGCTTCTATGGGCAAACATTGATTTTTTTGGAGCGAGAAACCGGCTTTGGGTCCTTCAAACAACTGGAACATGTCGGGATAATACAAGGTGTCAATACAGATCTGACTATTATCTACGTAAAAATCAGTTGAATCTGCCGATCGATAGACAAAACTATCTCCTTGCACCGTAATGAAAGCGGGAGAAATATATCCATTTGAGTCGCAAGTGGTACCATAAGGCCAGCGCCAGTCCTCAAAAAGGTAAAATGTATTAGGTCCGTAACAGGTTGTATCCGGATTAAAAAAGACCTCCCCTCCACAGAGGTTACTGCTAAACGGAACTTCATTATCTGTCCCTCCCAAACAAGGTCTACCTACATTGGCTTCAAACAGTAAAAAATCCTGTGAAAGTCTGCTTACCGTGTCTGTAAATGAGTCAATACAGCCCGTGGTTATATCATGTGCTATTAAGGTGGGATAATAACAGTCATCCACCTCATAAAAGTGTTTTGAATTTTCAAAAACGGTATCCCAATAGCAGTTATTGCGCGCAGTACTGCAAGATCTCGAGACTGAAGGAGAGAGCGTATCATACCAGGCCCAGATATAATCTGGCACTGCTGTTGGATGTAGTTTAGAGCGATTTACAGTGTACAAAGTATCTTTTTGGCTCTTACACTGATCGTTATTCAAACTTTTGAAATCGGCCTCAATTCCTAGAGACTCTACTTTAATTAAGGGTTCTGTTGTATCACAATCTCCCAGCTTAATTCTTCCTGCCACATAATAGGTTCCGGGTTCGGGAGGTTCCAAATAAGCTATTTGTCCAACGGTATTATCAACCGTATCTCCGGATGTATTGATTAAATACCAGTAATAGTTGGCAAAAAAGACAGGATTGTTAATACATTGAAATTTCAATGGAAAGCAAATGCCCGTATCGGCAACATAAGCACCTGGATCAACTTCCTGAAAAGCAGTTGTGAGATTTCTGGAACTGGTATTAGTGCAGCCATTTTCTAGCTCTACCGTAAAGGTAGCTGTGTACTGCTTAGACTCGGGGTAACCATGACAAGGCCTCGACCAGCTAGTGCTATCAACAGTTCCATCCCCAAAATACCAAAGAAAGCTTTTTACATCATCCGGTCTAGTAGAATCATTATTTAAACACACATTTTGATAGGTACAACCTGCAGCTCCTACATTTGGAGTAAAGCTAGGTATGTGCTCGTGTTCAATAACAACATCTTCTCGCCAGATGGCTTCGCAGCCTTTATCATTTGTAACTTCAATTACGATCTCAAAAGTATCGGGGTAGCTGTAATTGTCATAGCATATTTGATCTCCGTTTGAGGGATTATTTTCGGTATTATTTGCCCCATCTCCCCATAAAATTATCCGTTTATCATAACCCGAAGTGGTATTACCCATGGTACTATTGTCTGTTAAACAAATTTCATGATCGGAGAAGCAGTATTCACTGCCGGCCATGGAAAAAGAAGGTACGGGCAAATCGTGGACTTTGATTGTATCTTTTGCAACACAAGATCCTCCGCCGGAAAAACCTACGGTTAGAGTTATAATTTTAGTGCCGTAGCTGCTATAACTATGGGAGATATTTTGAACATTAGAAGTACCTCCATCTCCAAAATCCCAAGAAAAACTGGTGGCAGTACCCGTGGTGACTGCTGTAAAAGACAACAATTCATTCTTGCACACGATGCTGTCTGCATCAATGCTACAAGTTTGTCCATACGAAAAAAAGAAAGCCAGAATTAAAAGTCCGGTAGTCGTAAATCTCATGCGCGATACAAGACCAAAAGTAAGGAAAAAATACGCTGTGCTTGAAATCCGATTGTCAAATCTCTACACTAATTTCCAACTAGTCTCTAATTAACTCCACTATACCTTCAAGAGTCTCTGCTGCTCCATCACATTCAAATGTGTATTTCACAATATAATAGTAGGTAGATTCGGGTAGTTCATCACCTGTGTTGAGATAAGATCCATTCCATTCAATTTCGGGATCTTTAGATTCAAATACAAGCTCACCCCATCTATTAAAAATCTTTAGTTCAAACTCTGAAACACCCAATACCTCAGGTGCATAGGTGTCATTCATACCGTCTCCATTTGGTGTGAATACATTGTATGGAATAAACTCAGCCCTTTTTTCGCTCGATATCGTATCACAAAAGATATCTTCACAAAAAATATTGCTCTGAACGGTTAAACAGACTTCAAAGTCTCCAAAATCCGGAGTATAGATATGTTGAGGATTCTCTAGGTCTGAAGTATTATCATCTGACGTAGGCTGACCAAAATCCCAGTCATACTGATCGGCATTAAATGAAGTATTAGTAAATTGGAAGGCACCACAATTATCAAAGGGTTCTACAGTAAAAGAGGCAAATGCTCCTGTAACATCAATCTTTCTTCCAGCAGAATCAAAGCAAGCTAGAAAATAGGGACCTACTATTGGATAAGTAGGTTTTAGGTCGATTTTATATAAACCCGTATCCTGAAAAACATGAGTAAACGTATCAGTACCGGACTTAACCAGAACATCATTTATATACCAATTTTTCAGCGAATACGCTGAATTAGAGCGCGAAACCATTCTAATAGGCACATCAACACATAATGGATCTAAAATATCAAAGTCCACTTCCGGCCTCGGAAGAACTACGATTCTTTTGAGTAAAATTGGTTTTTGTGAAGTATCAGGATATACTTCAGTACATGTGTAATAGTTTCCTGAAGCGGAGTTAAAAAAACTGTCGGATCCATATAAGAACACATCGTAGACTCCAGGCTCTGAATAAGTAAAACTGACTGTTGTATCACCGGAGGATGATATAGTACTTTGGCCTTGATCACCCAGAAATAGCACAAACTCACTAACATTAGTTCCGCTGATATTAAACTCTGCCGTAAATGGGGCACATCCCACGGTATCCGAAATAATATCAAATTTAACCTGAGGGCCACGCATATAAATTACTTGTCTCGCGGTATCAAAACAGCCTTTCTGATTAGATACAACATGCGTAATTGTATAATATCCATTTTTGTTGAAATAGTGAAAAGGGTTCTTTAACAAACTCGGTGTACTTCCATCGCCAAAATCCCACCAGTGTCGGTTGATTGTATCTAGAGGGCCACTTAAGACACTCTCGGAAGAATCAAAGAACTGGACAATCTGGTCGCATAAAAACGCAGTATCTGCCTTTTTAATTCCGGCGGTAACTCCACCTACATCCACAATTTTGGTAATAGTATCTACACAGCTCAACCTATCAATGCTGATCATCCTTATTTGATATTGACCTTTTTCAGTGTAGGCATATTTTGGAAGCGCGGTATCTGTGACAAATCCTCTACCATCATCAAAATCCCAGTATATTTCTTCCAAGCCAATAGTATCGCGCCAATGTTTTGTGGGATCTAACCAGTAATAAATTGAATCATAAATGGTAAAAGCTTCTCCGGGGCAGTATACCGAATCAACCTTAAAATCACTAAAATATCCCACTTTTATTAAAAAAGGAGGAAACTTCAATCCTCTTTGAGCCCAGCAGCCATTGGTATCTTCTACATAGATCTGAAGTGCAAACACCCCGGCGGAATCATAAATATGTTGTACGGTGGGAAAGGTATCTTTGTATAAAGTATCGCTAGAAAGTCCTGACCCATCGCCCCAAGTGGACCAGACATAACTTATACTGGAATCATCATCGTAAGGGTATGTCCAGGATGCCGTTTCCGGTATACATGAAGTTTTACTAAAAACTGGATAGCCCGGCTGAACGGTGAGCCGGAACATACTGTCATAGTATAATGTATCTCTGCACGTTCTATTTGGATCATCAATATAATCAGAGGTATCAGCACTTAAGTATAATCGGGTATCTCCCCAAGAAACATCAAATGCCGGTGAAGCCCAACCTGAACTATCGCAATTGAAGGGATACCAAAAGGCTCCTCCAAAGGTGTCATATGCCTGAACACATTGTGTATCCCGCCGTGCTAAAATTGTAGCAAGACATAAATTGGATTGAATTGCAATTCCAAACTCTTCTTCATACCCGGCACAGCGCAAACCGGGTATATCTTCAAAATATACAGAATCCATGCGAGCTCGGCTCACAATATCTACGGCAGAATCTGCGCAGCCATAAACAGAATCTACTGCAATTAGCTTGGTGATATAACATGCACTTCTATTAAAATAATGCTTGGAGCTAATAGATCCGGTATCGAGGTTACAGTTGAACCTTGCTGAACTACAGCCTTTGACTCCTGTTTCATCATCGAGATACCTCCACAAATACGAAACTCTTGAACTTTCATGTTCCAAACTTCGATTTATAAAATAGGCAGTGTCATAAGTTCTACATAAGCTTTGATTCAAAGTTTGAAATGCCGGCTTCACTCCTACAGATTCAACCTGAAGCGGAGGACTGGTTGTGTCACAATCACCTAAGCGTATGCGCCCATAAATAAAGTAGGTTCCCGGCTCAGGTGGGTCCAAATCAGCTACTCTATTGATATCTCGATCAACTGTATCGCCGTTTTCATTGAGCATGTACCACGTATAAGAAGCAAAAAATATAGGTGTGTTTTCAACAACAAATTGATCGGGAAAACACACGATGGAATCTTGAACTTCAGGGTCAGGTTCAACCACCTGGAAGGCTGTTGTAAATTGAGAAGTCGAAGTCAAAATACAACCATTGTCTAATTCAACTTCAAATGTGGCATTCTGAATGCCTGAATTATAAAAAGGTTGACATGTACCTAACCAATAGGTACTATCAATTACACCATTTCCATAAGACCATAAAATTCGTTTTATATCATCGGGTCTGTTTGAATCATTATCGAAACATACGAGTTGAAAATCACAGTCTGTCAAGTTTCTTTCAATAGTAAATGAGGGTAAATGCTCATGTAGAACCTCTAGTGATTCTTGATGAATATCTTCACAACCAAATTCGCTTGTTACTTCTATAGTTACATCAAAAGAATCCGGGTTGGGGTAAGAAGAATAACAGACCTGATCGCCGTAGACAGGCGAGTTTTCGGTTTCGCTTGCACCATCACCCCAAACAATAATTCGCTGAGCATAAGCTATACCGCTGGCCCCCATTGTAGATTTATCTGTAATACAGACTTCATGCTTGGAAAAGCAAAATTCACTTCCTCCCAAATCAAAGTCAGCTATGGGCAGTGGTCTCACTTCTACAGTATCTTTAACGGTACAAGTACCCCCTCCGGCAAGAGTTACCGTTAAGGTAATGTATTTTGGCCCCACCGTTGAAAATGTTTTCGATGTACTTTGTCCAGTAGAGTTTGTACCATCAGAAAATGACCAATCATATGCACTAGCAGCGGCTGAAGAAGAAGCACTTAAGCTGAGTAATTCGTTTAGACATACATTATCGTCAACACTTATGGTGCAGTTCTGAGCAGAAATAGATAGTACCCAGCAAAAGCTAGCAAATAGTGCTAATGTTCTCATTTCATAGAAGGTGTGGCATGATCAATTTCTGATCATTTCAACCATACCATGTGATTCTTGTTCCTCATCGGTGCATTCGAATGAGAATTTAAAGATATAAAAATATTCGCCGGCAGGAAGCTCTTCTCCTGAATTAAACAGGGATCCGTCCCAACGATTGTTTGGATCCAAGCTTCTGTAAACCAGCTCTCCCCATCTATTATAAATTCTTAGATCGTATAATTTAGGATTGATCAAATCCATTCCATAATCATCATTCACCCCATCTCCATTTGGAGTAAAGACATTGTACAGTGAGGAGTATTCCGTATATCTGGCTTCTACTTCTTTACAGGCTGTGTCCAAACATCCGTACTTATTTGAAACAGTTAAACAGATATCAAAAAAACCGGTATCTCTGCCATAGTCATGACTAGCTTCGCGGGTTTCAGCAAAGTTCTCATCTCCACTTTGTGGATGGTCAAAATCCCAGGAATAAGTCGTGGCATTATAGGAAGAATCCTCCACCATGAAAATACTGCATAAATTATCTCTTTGGATAGTGAAGTCAGCAATTACTTCGCTCACATAAACCTGTTGTTGAAGACTGTCGAAACACGGTTTCTCATAAATTCCTACCGGGGTGTAAGTTGGAAATATATCTACATTTAAGTAGCCGGTATCGCTGAAAGCATAACTAATGGTATCTCGGTTCGTTCTAAAAGTATCGGTATTAAACACCCAGGTAAAGTCATCATATCTACTGTTACTGGTATTATAAAATGATAATTCAGCATCTTTACAAGCCGGGCCGTCCCAAGTGAAGCCTACTTCCGGAGTAGGAAGTACAATTACTCTTTTAAGTATAGGTTTCGCCACTCCCACTGTATCGGGAAATAATGCGGTACAGGTATAGTAATTATTCGTTTTAGAGTTGTAGAAACTGTCTGCACCTTCCAAATAGATGTAGTAAATACCGGGATTTTGATAAGTAAAGGTAATTGCTGTATCCGACTTATATGAATAGGTGGTATTGTTATCATCGCCCATAGACCAGATAAAGTCTGTAACATTTGTGCTTTTGCTTCTTACCGTTACAGTATAAGGACCGCAGCCTACAGAATCATAAACAAAATCAAATTCAGGATTTGGACCTATAATTTTTACCTCAAGGTATGCCGTATCCGTGCAACCCAGTTCACTTACTACTGCATGCGTAATGGTAAATGATTTTCCTGAATTATATAGATGAAATGGATCTTCTTTGTAGCTAGGAGCTGTATTATCACCAAAATCCCAGAAAAAGCTGCTTACAACATCTCCGTATTGTTCGAAATCTGAATAGGAGGAATCAAAGAATTGAGCTACCTGATCGCATAATAGCTCACGAGAATCAGCCCTTATTCCGGCATGAACCCCGCCTACATGAATTACACGAGTAAAGGTGTCTGTACATCCCTTGTTGTCATTGGTCAGCATTCTCACATGGTAGTCTCCGGCCGAATCAAATCGGTAAAATGGATCATTCCCATTATAGCTGAAACCATTGCCATCATCAAAGTCGTAGAATACCTGTTCTACATTACTTGCAACATCCCAAAAGGCCCTTATGTCATTCCAGTACCTTACCGAATCATCGAACTTCACCGTATCTCCTGTGCAAATAATGGTATCACTAGAAAAGGTATTGAAGTAACCGTATTTCTCATTATGACCATACTGACTATAGCAGCCTATTGTGTCTGTTAATTCTACCACAATACTGTAATCTCCTTCTTCATAGTATACCGATTTTAAAAGGGGAACCGTATCTTCAATTTGAATCTCTGTTAGCGGACCACCAAAGCCAAAACTATATCCTATTTTCTCAAGCGAAGCTTCATCTCCTCCAACATAGCGCAAGCTAACTGAGTCTGGTAAACAAGTATCTCGGCTAAACTCAAACTCCGGATTTGGCTCTTTGTGTAACTTGAACCAATTGTGGTAGTTCATGGTATCATTACAAACTTTCCGATTATCAATGTAGTAATCATCCGGTTCGTGACTCCGGTAAATAATTGAATCTCCGGTTTGCACAGCGAAGCGGACCGTGACCCATCCATCATTATTGCAGGTGGAATCATAAACATGGGAAGCCCTATACTCGGTCCAATCATCCGTACATGAGTCATACACCATCCTGATTTTAGCAAAACAGAGATTATTGTCGAAATTGATACTGTATTCGGGTTTAGAACCTAAACAAGGGATATCTATTTTATGATAAAACTCGGCACCATAGGGGTCCAAAATATTTACAACTCCCTCACTACTGTCTATACATCCGCTAAAACGATCTATTGCATAAAGTTTAGGATAATAGCAGCCTGTATCTAGATAGAAATGCTTGGAATGCTCATTAGTATCTACATTACAATTATACCTCCATGATGAACATTTTAACTGAACAGAATCATCCTTAAAGTTCCAAACATAGTACGGTATTGCTGTTGGGTGCTTCCTAGACTTATTGTGAAAGTAGACGGTATCTTCAAGCTGGCATTGTATACCGTTTCTTATATCATATGCCGCATCTAATCCCAGGGATCTTATCGAGAATAAAGGAGACTCTGAGGCACAATTAGACTTGTTTAAGACCAATCTCACATAAAAATCTCCCGGATAAGGTGGTACAATATTCTGTGCAAGGTTACTTCCAACCACTTTCATAAAGTTCTTATTGGAATCGTACAATTGCCATTTGTAAGCTGCACCGGCTACTAAAGGATTAGTAAACCTGAAACCTAAGGGATAACATTGTACGCTATCTATCTGCTTTACATTGGTTTCTACCTTTGGAAAACTAAGGTTAAATGTTTTAGACGCCGTGCTCACACAACCATTATCGAGTTCAACTTTAAAGCGAGTAGTCTGAGCACCAGTATTAGTAAACACAAAACATATGGAATCCCATACCGTAGTATTTTTACCCTCCCCGGCAAAGTCCCATTCAAAACTTTTTAAATCAGCTGGTTGATTCTTTTTCTTATTTACAAAACAGACCTCTTGTTCATTGCATCCCGGCGGACCTTTTCTCACCTCAAAGTCGGGAGTGTAATCCTTTAAAATAGTTATATCTCGTTCCCAGATTGCCTCGCAGCCTTTGTCGTTTTGCACCTCAATAGAAATTGTAAAGGTTCCGGCGCTATCATAGTCTTCGTAGCAAATGGTGCTTCCACTAGAAGGACTTACATCAGAATCCAGACCTCCATCACCCCAAACTATTGTGCGCACACCGTATCCATTGGTGGTGCTCCCCATGGTGCTATTGTCTTTCAAACAAATCTTATGTTGAGAAAGACAGAAGTTAGTTTCTGTGAATGAAAAATTTGGTTGAGGAACATCGTGGACATAAATATCCTTTGATGCTGTACAAGTAGTGCCGTCGGAATAAGTGACGGTTAGATTTACGGTTATATTCCCTGTTTTGCTGTAGGTCTTTGTGGTAGTTTCCTGATTATTTGTAGTATTATCTCCAAACTGCCAAAAGAAAGAACTCGGCGATCCTGAGTAGCTCGGCGTGAAGGTAATTATCTCTCCTTTGCAGACTATATCATCAGATTGAATCGAACAACTTTGTGCCACTCCTAAAAGTGAAATCAAAGTACTGATGATGAGGGCAAAGTGGCGCATTCTATATAATAGACCGTTCTACACAAAAATAGTTGCCCGAGAGGGATTATTAATCCCGTTCTGAAGAATTAACAGAAATCTGTCAAAGGAACTTGAAATCTGTTCCTTTATATATGGCAGCGCTACCTAATTCTTCCTCAATTCTCAGAAGTTGATTGTATTTAGCCATTCTGTCTGAGCGAGATGCTGAACCGGTTTTAATCAAACCCGAATTCATGGCAACCGCCAAATCAGCAATGGTAGAATCTTCTGTTTCACCACTTCTATGGCTGATAATATTCGTATACGAATTTCTCGTAGCCATTTGAATTGAGTTGATGGTTTCCGTTAGAGTTCCAATCTGATTTACTTTAACCAAAATAGAATTCGCAACCCCTTCGTTGATTCCGCGCTGTAAACGTTTAACATTGGTTACAAATAAGTCGTCGCCTACTAACTGAACGCGATCTCCGATTCTTTCTGTTAATTTCTTCCAGCCAGACCAATCATCTTCATCTAAGCCGTCTTCAATAGAAATAATAGGATATTTTGAGGTCCAGTTATCCCAATACTCTACCATTTCTTCAGAGCTCAATTTCTTACCATCTGATTTATGGAAGTGGTAAAGACCGGTTTCTTTATCGTAAAACTCAGAAGTAGCAGCATCCATGGCAATAAAAATGTCTTCACCCGGCTTGTAGCCTGCTTTCTCTATAGCTTCAATAACGATCTCAATAGCTTCTTCATTGGATTTAATATTTGGCGCAAAACCACCTTCATCTCCAACATTGGTACTATAGCCCTTAGACTTTAGTACTTTTTTCAACTCGTGAAAAGTTTCCACGCCCATTCTCAATGCTTCCGAGAAACGATCTGCCTTAACAGGCATGATCATAAACTCCTGGAAATCAATGGAATTATCTGCATGGCTTCCACCGTTTAATATATTCATTAAGGGAATTGGCAAAGTGCATGCATTCACACCTCCCAGGTATCTGTAGAGTGGTTGAGCACTTTCTTCTGCCGCAGCATGTGCACAAGCCAAGCTTACCGCTAGCATTGCATTAGCTCCCAAGTTTGATTTATTCTCAGTTCCATCAAGCTCTATCATTTTAGCATCGATAATAGCTTGATCGAAAACGTCCTCGCCAATCAAAGCATCTGCAATAACAGTATTTACATTGGCAATTGCTTTCAAAACGCTCTTACCCATATATACTGTACCATCACCATCTCTTAATTCTACTGCTTCGTGCACTCCGGTTGAAGCGCCTGATGGCACAGCTGCACGACCAAAAGCTCCTGCTTCAGTAAAGACATCTGCTTCCAGGGTTGGATTACCTCTAGAATCTAATATCTGACGTGCGTGTATGTGAATTATTTCACTCATATTATAGCATTTCTACAAATTGATCAAACAAATATCTGCTGTCATGTGGACCCGGAGATGCTTCAGGATGATATTGAACTGCAAAAGCCTTTTTGTTCTTAATTCTAATTCCCTCAACAGTATCGTCATTTAGATTAACGTGAGTAATTTCAACAATATCTTTTGGCGCTGATTCAGGGTCGATTGCAAAACCGTGATTCTGAGAAGTAACTTCCGACCTTCCGGTAATTAGGTTCTTAACAGGGTGGTTTTGACCTCTATGACCGTGATGCATTTTATAGGTTCTCATTCCAACAGCCTGAGCTAATATCTGACTGCCAAGACAAATACCAAACATAGTATCTCCCTCATCTACGATTCTTTTAACCGTTGCTGTAGCGTAATCCATAGCTGCAGGATCACCAGGACCATTGCTGATCATGAATCCATCGGGATTCCAAGCTTTCATAGTCTCATAACTTGTATCGCCCGGAAAAACACGAACAGTACATCCGCGTTGCTCTAAGCATCGAAGAATATTGTCTTTAGATCCAAGATCTAAGACCGCTACTTTCTTCCCTTCACCTGCATTTCCGAAATCATATTCCTCCTTGCTCCAAACTTTAGAAGAAAGCTCAAGACCTTCCATTGAAGGAACTTCTTTTACCATTCGTCTCAATTCCTCAATATCTTCGATCTCAGAAGAAATAATGCAGTTCATGGCACCTTCACTTCGGATGTGGCGAACAATCTGCCGAGTATCAACATCACTAATTCCCACTAGATTGTTTTCTACCAGGTAGTCGTTTAAACTATGATCTGCCAATTTTCTGCTGAAGTGCTGTGAAAATTTCTTACAAACCAGACCTGCAATTTTGATGGATGATGACTCTGTATCAAAACTGGAAGCTCCATAGTTTCCAATATGATCTGAAGTCATTACTAAGATCTGACCAAAGTATGAAGGATCTGTAAATACTTCCTGATAACCGGTCATTCCGGTGTTGAAACATATTTCTCCGGTAGTTGTACCAATTTTACCAATGGCATTCCCCTGAAAAACAGTTCCGTCTTGAAGTACTAAGTAGGCTTTTTGAGGTTTTAATACTGACACTTTTGTTTAGATTTCGGCAAAAGTAATATGTCATTTTGATCTGACTAATGCTTTAAGGGGTAGTTTTCCGAAAAATATACACCAATTGTGGATGATCTCATCTTCAGGTCTTGAAATCTACCTTCTGAATGCTGATTTAATTGGAAGTGAATGAAATCTTACCTTATAATTCAAGATTGTGATTTAAAATTTTACCGCAGACTTAAATACTTTTATTTGGTAATTTCGGAGCTCTTAGGCTTTATCTAAAATTAAAAATAACTTTGACTCAATTTAAGTGATAAATAAAACCATGAAAATTCAACTGAATACAGACAAAAATATCAGCGGAACTGAGCAGCTGGAGCAATATGTTTCGAAGGAAATAAGCAAAGCCCTAAAACACTATTCAAGTAAAATTTCTCGAATTGAAGTTCACCTCTCAGACCAAAATGCCAATAAGGCCGGTGTAAATGATATAC
>JAAEYY010000008.1:65743-121729 GCA_018223105.1 bacterium
ATGTAAGTTAGAGGCGAGAATTAAAGGATTACAACCAATAGCTGTTAATAGCAAAGACAGCGAAAAAGAGAAAGCACTAGAGGCAGCTATAGACAAATTGAAGGCTGCTTTGAAAACTACTTTAGGGAAATTGCAGAATAAATAATGTGATCTTGAAAGAGAAAAGTGCCGAAAGGTACAGATAGGATATCCATGCCTAGCCTCCTACCGACACATTTTCATTGCGAATTTCTTAAAAAATTAATAATTTCACCACCTATTACAGGGGTTGGACTTTTATAAGACTTTCCCTTGACGGAGTAAAACCTTGTCGATTGGCAGGGTTTTATGTTTTAAGAGAATTTCAATCCAAAGTTTTACTTTTGGTTACATGAAATACACCAACGAAATCATCTTAAACAAACCTCTCGAAGAAGTAATAGAAAAATTTACTGATCCCGATGGACTTAAGCACTGGATGGAAGGGCTGCAATCTACTGAACAATTAGAAGGCGAACCCGGAACAGAAGGTGCAAAGATGAAAATGCATTTTAAAACCGGTAAGCGAGAAATTGAGATGGTGGAGACCATACTGATTAATGATCTACCGAATCAATTTAAATCCTCTTACGATGTTCCGGGAGTATACAATGAAATTGATATTCACTTTGAAAAAATAGATGAGAATACCACGAAATATAGCAGTGAAAATCTCTTCAAGTTTCAAAACTTCGGAATGAAAGTGATATCGTGGCTTATGCCGGGTGCCTTCAAAAAGCAAACCCAAAAATATATGGTAAGCTTTAAAGAATATGTGGAAGACGGGAAATCGGTTCAGGCTTAATCGGCTCTCCCTAACCAATATTCCTGGTAATCTGTGCTATTTTTAAGGCTCAAACTATATTCAAATTCCGGATTTCGTTCAAGTACAAGCTTGGTACTATAAAGTTTTCCATCTCGTACATATTTCACTTCCACTTCTTGTTCTGTTGAGTATTGAGACTCCTGTTTTTCCAGCTCCTCTGATAATCTCCAATCATTTACTGATATTATTTCATCATTAACGGATAGTCCGGCTTTTTCGGCAGGGCTCCCCGACTCAATTTTTGTGATGATTACCTTTCCACCATCAGTTTTAGAATGAACTCCCGACCATGCTTTTGTTTCATCTGCATTCCCATCTTTTATATGTACACCATACTCATCCAAAAATTCTTCATACTTTATCTCTTGAGTAGAAAACACAAGAGTCTCAAAGAAATTGTCTAAAGAGGTTTTTGCATGCTTTTCACAAACCGATTTGAAATGATCAAAAGTCATCCCCTTACCATCTTCCAAAAACTCATTATAAAGTTGCTTCATAACATCATCGAGACTCGCCTTTCCTTTGCTCTCTTTGATAATGCATAAATCCAGAAGCCAAGCTACCAACATTCCTTTATTATAATATGAGATTGAAGTATTACTCGAATTTTCGTTGGGCATATAGGCTTTAATCCAGGCCAACCTGCTGCTTTCAGCGAGGTTCATAACATCTTTGCCCGGTGTGTTTTCATAACGGTTGATCTGCGAAGCAATTACCTTAAGATATTGAGTGGTATCGTGCATACCCGCTCTAAACAAGACTAAATCGTCGTAATACGAAGTAATTCCTTCTGCAATCCAGAGCATTTCTGTATAATTCTCTGCATTGTATTCAAAGGGTCCGAGTTCTATGGGTCTTATTCTTTTTACATTCCATAGATGGAAATACTCATGAGCAACTAAACCCAAAAACTGCTTATATTTTGCCGGATCAGTATAATTCCATCGTTCCATCTGACTGGTTTGAGAGTTTAAGTGTTCTAAACCTCCGCCACCTGACGCTACATTCTGAATGAAGTGAATATATACCGGCGACGCAGGATTTGAACCAAATATCTTACACTCCTGATCCGATATTTTCTTAAAGTCCGATTTTATCTTTTCAGCATCGTAGTTCCCCTCTCCCATCATAACTACTCTATGCTCAACATCACAACTTGTATAATTGATAATCTCAAACTCACCTAAAGCTATGGGAGAATCTGCGAGTAGATCATAGTTCGATGCTCGAAACACATGTCCTTCTGCCTTCAATTGCTCTAGTGCCACTTGAACATCGCGATAAGCGGGAATGGGCTCAATATCCAGAATAATCTCTTGATCTTCTAATCCTTCAACATATCCAAAAACAGAAACTCCATGTAAAAAAGCGTAATACTGATCAACGTAACTCTGCCTTACACTCACCGTAAAGCAATACACATCGTAAACAATTGATATTTCCTTTTCTTTTCCACTCAGAATTCGCCATGTGTTTTTATCCAATCTTTCTACTTCGAGTGCCCCTTTTCCATGGGCCTCAATACGATCGATGTTTTGACTAAACTCTCTCACTTTATATGATCCCGGAGTCCATACCGGCATTTTGAAATCAACAAATGAAGCACCATCCGGAACCTGAAACTCCATTTGAACTCGAGTATAATGAGAATTTACATTGGGGAATGAAACGTTATAATTCACAGTTGCCATAAGAGAGATTTGTAATGAGAATGAAGTGGTAAATAAAAAAGTGCGTAATAGCATAGTGCACAAAGAAATAAAAAAAGCGCGTGAATAATTTGTTCTCGGTATAAAATGTTATTTTTGCGGACTTTTTAGAAAAGGAGGACATGATAATTTGACAAACAAAACAGACGAAACTCAAGAGAAAAACTTGAACGAAACTGCTGAAGCCAAGGATGTTACAGCAGAAAACAAAGAACAAAAAGCGGACGAATCTAAGTCTGCTGAAACTGCAGAAGAATCCACAGAAACAGTAGCAGAAACGAATCAGGATTCTGCGAACGAAGAATCTGCAGCCGCAAAATCTGAAGAAAAACCTCAAGAAGAGGTGAAATCAGAAGCAAAAGCGGACAACAGCCCTGTTGAACACAACCCAGATGCATTTGACTGGTCTATTGACAAGGAAGGATTTGCAACGTATGACAAATCTGAGCGTCAAGAAATGGTGGACATGTATGCCAATACCATTAACCAAATTGAAGAAAAAACTTTGGTTCAAGGTAGGGTAGTAAGTTTCACTGATTCTGATGTAGTTCTTGACATTGGCTTTAAATCAGATGGACTTGTAGCACGTACAGAGTTCAGGGATATGCCTGACCTTAAAGTAGGTGATGAAGTTGAGGTATTTGTTGACCAAACTGAAAACGAATTGGGTCAGCTTGTACTTTCTCGCAAGAAAGCAGTTCAAGAAGGTGCATGGGAAAAAATCCTTCATGCTAAAGAACACAACGAAATTTTGAACGGTTACATCAGAACCAGAACCAAAGGTGGTTTAGTGGTAGATGTTCTTGGAATGGATGCTTTCCTTCCGGGATCTCAAATTGATGTTAAGCCTGTTCGTGATTACGATCAGTACGTGGGTAAAACCATGGAATTCAAAGTGGTTAAAGTGAATGAACTATATAAAAACGTAGTGATTTCTCACAAAGCACTGATCGAAGATGACATTGAAGCACAGAAAGCTGAAATGATCTCTAAACTTGAAGTAGGTCAAATCCTTGAAGGTACCGTAAAAAACATGACTTCATTCGGAGTATTTGTTGATCTTGGTGGTCTTGACGGTCTGCTTCACATTACCGATATCTCATGGGGACGTATCAATCATCCGGAAGATGTATTAGAACTTGATCAAAAAGTTAAAGTTGTAGTACTTGAATTCGATGATGACAAGAAACGAATCTCGTTAGGTATGAAGCAATTGACTCCTCATCCATGGGAAAACATGAAAGAAGAGTTGAAAGCGGGTGATAAAGTAAAAGGTAAAGTAGTTACTGTTGCTGATTACGGAGCATTCATCGAAATTGAGCCGGGCATCGAAGGTCTGATTCACGTTTCTGAAATGTCTTGGTCTCAGCACTTACGTAACCCATCAGACTTTATGACTGTGGGTGATGAAGTAGAAGCAGTTGTTTTAGACATCGACAAGGAAGAGCACAAACTTTCTTTAGGTCTTAAGCAGTTAACTACTGATCCATGGGAGAAAATCGAAGAGAAATATCCTATGGACTCTAAGCATACCGGAATCGTTCGTAACCTTACTAACTACGGTTTATTTATCGAGTTGGAAGAAGGTGTAGACGGTTTGGTACACGTATCTGACTTATCTTGGTCTAAGAAAATCAAACACCCAGCAGAATTCACTAAGAAAGGTGAAGAGCTAGAAGTGGTTGTATTAGAAATAGACAGAGATAACAGACGTCTTAGCTTAGGTCACAAACAAATCGACGAAAATCCTTGGGATACTTTTGAATCAATCTTTACTATTGGTTCTGAGCACGAAGGAACAATTACCGAAATCAACGATAGAGGTGCCATTGTTTCTCTCCCTTACGGTGTAGAAGGATTCGCTCCTAAGAAACACACTAAGAAAGAGGATAAATCTGAATTTGCTGTAGAAGAAACAGCTACTTTCAGAGTAATTGAATTTAATAAAGACGCTAAGAGAATCTTGGTTTCTCATACTGACATCTGGAAGGAATCTGAAAGAGCTCAGAAGGCAGACCAAAAAACTCAAAATAAGAAGCGTAATACCCGAACCTCTAAATTTGTAGATCGCATCAACCAACAAGTTGAGAGAACTACATTAGGTGAATTCGATGTACTTTCTGAGTTGAAAGCGAAATTTGAAGCTGAACCTGAGAAAGAAGCAAAGAAAAAGCCTGCAGCTAAAAAAGAAACTGCAAAGAAGGAAACTCCTGCTAAAGAAGAAACACCTTCTAAAGAGGAAGCTTCTGCAGAAGAAGTAGTTGCAAATGCAGAGGAACTCATGAATCACATTGGTGGTGCTGCTGAAGAAGCAGATGACCTTAAAAAAATCAATGGAATCGGACCTGCATACGAAAAGAAACTCAATGAAATGGGAATCAATTCGTACGCCCAAATGAGTAAGTTAGACAAGAATAGCATTAAGATTCTTGAAGCACTTACCAAATGGCCCGGCAGAGTCGAACGAGACGATTGGGTTGGACAAGCCAAAGAGCTTGCCAAATAAGAATTAAAAATCCCGGCGTAAGTCGGGATTTTTTTTTGTAAGTAAAGAATTGTAGAAATTCGGAATGCATGTCTGATATTTGACCGCGTAAATGAAGTACTGGATAATAAAATCAGAACCTTTTAAATACAGCTGGGACCAAATGGTGGAAGATAAAACCACCTATTGGGACGGAGTTAGAAGTTATGCAGCCAGAATATTTCTCTACGAAATGAAAGCAGGCGATCTCTGTCTGTTCTATCACAGCAATGAGGGTAAAGAAATAGTTGGAATCTGTAAGGTTATAAAAGAATCGTACCAAGACCCTACTACTGACGACGATCGATGGGTTGCCGTTGATGTTGAAGCAATTAAACCACTTGAAGAAAACATCAGCCTTGCTCAGCTCAAGGCCGATAATCTATTAAAAGACATGAGGTTTGTGCGTCAGAGTCGACTATCAGTTGCACCCGTAACAAAGAAAGAGTTTGATAAAATTATGAAGATCTCCGGCACATCGCTATGAAGAGGGTAATATTAGATTATAAGCGCGTAGACTACACCCTGATCAGACTTTGTCATCAGCTGGTGGAGAATCACGATGATTTTAAAAATTCGGCAATAATTGCCCTTCAACCAAGAGGAATATTGCTAGGAAGAGTACTCTGCGATAAACTAAAAGAGCACTTTGGATTGAATCCACTGTACGGTGAACTAGATGCCACATTCTATCGAGATGATTTCCGAAGAACGGATAAACCTCTTTTACCAAACGCTATGAAAATGGATTTCGGAGTTGAAGATAAAAGATTGATTTTAGTGGATGATGTGCTCTATACTGGAAGAACAATACGAGCTGCACTGGATAGTATCAACGACTTCGGACGACCATCCCATATTGAATTACTTACCTTAATCAACAGAAAATATAAAAGAGAAGTTCCAATTCACCCTGATTATGTAGGTGAAGAAGTTGATACCCGCGGAGACGATTATGTGAATGTGGAATGGAAAGAGAATTTATGTAAGGTTTGGATTAGAACAGATAAAAACTAGGCATGCCATTATCGACAAAACATTTGCTTGGAATAAAGGATATCACTCCGGGCGATATTGATTTAATTTTCAAGACCGCCGATAATTTCAAACAAATCTTAAATCGGCCCATCAAAAAAGTTCCTTCACTTCGTGATGTCACCATCACCAATGTCTTTTTTGAAAACTCTACCCGAACTAAAATATCTTTTGAGCTTGCAGAGAAAAGACTTTCTGCGGATGTTGTGAACTTTTCGAGCAGTAGTTCTTCCGTAAAAAAGGGTGAAACCCTTATAGATACCGTCAATAACATTCTGGCAATGAAAGTAGATATGGTGGTAATGCGCCATCCGGCTCCCGGAGCTTGTCAATTTCTTTCAGAGCATATACCGGCCGCAATAATAAATGCCGGAGATGGAACCCACGAGCACCCCACCCAAGCACTTTTGGATGCCTATTCAATACGTGAAAAATTGGGAGATGTAAAAGGAAAGAAGATTGTTATTGTTGGTGACATATTACATTCAAGGGTAGCCTTAAGCAATATATTTTGCCTTATAAAATTAGGTGCAAAAGTGAGAGTATGCGGCCCTCCTACCCTTATTCCAAAGTACATCCATCATTTGGGAGTAGAGGTCAGTTACAATTTAAGAGAGAGTTTAGAATGGTGTGACATTGCCAATATGCTAAGAATACAGCTCGAAAGACAAGATGATCGGTACTTCCCTAGTCTTCGAGAGTACAGCCTGCAATACGGGCTCACCATGGAGATACTAAACAGTCTTAAGAAAGAAATTGTGGTAATGCATCCCGGTCCGATCAACAGAGGAGTTGAGATATCAAGTGAGGTCGCGGATTCAGAGCAAGCGATCATTCTAAATCAGGTTGAAAACGGAGTTGCCGTTCGAATGGCAGTTCTGTATTTACTTGCAGGAAAGAAATTAGAAGAATGACAAAGGTTTTCATTCTTTATACCGGTGGTACTTTTGGCATGCGCCCCTCGGGCGATCCCGGCAATCGTTTGGTTCCCTCAACCTGGAACGATATTCTACCTTATATGCCGGCAATTAAGGATCAAGGATACTTTGGCTATTTCAAGGGTATAGATTTCACATTTGCTACGCTGAAGGAACCTGTAGACAGCTCGAATATTGAGCCAGTGAACTGGAAAGAAATAGCAGAAACTATTCAGGCCAATTACGAGGATCACAGTGGTTTCGTTATCATCCATGGAACAGATACCATGGCTTATACAGCCTCTGCACTTAGTTTTATGTTTGAAGGTCTGAATAAGCCTATTGTGCTTACCGGTTCTCAGTTACCGGTATTTCATCCAAGAACAGACGCCATTGTAAATTTGAGCAATGCTATCTATATCGCAGGCTATCAAAATTTTGATTTGCCCTGTATCCCGGAGGTTTGCATCTGCTTTAACGATGATATCCTGAGAGGAAACAGAGCAGTTAAAACCAGTACAAATGATTTTGAGGGATTCTATTCGCCCAACTTCTCTCATCTCGGCTGGCTTGAGCAAATGATAGAGATCAACGAGATTCAGCTACTCCCTCCTTCTTCAGAAGAATTGAGCTTAAAAAGTGAATTCAGCCGTCATGTTGTAAATGTTACCATCTTCCCGGGATACAACCCACAAGTTCTAATCGATCTGGTGCGTCAGAACAGATTAGAAGGAATAGTATTAAAGACCTTTGGTTCCGGAAATATACCGGATGCACCAATCTGGAAGCAATTAGTGCAGGAATGTGAAGCCCATAATGTATTAATTCTAGCTACTACTCAATGTCCAAATGGCGCTTTAAATATCGGGAAGTACGAGGCCAGTAAAATCCTAATTTCACCCAATGTAATTAATGGTTACGACCTAACGTCTGAGGCTGCTTTAACCAAATTAATGTGGGTAATTGGCAATTTCCCATTCGAGGAGCGGAAGCAATATTTGGAGCAAAATTTAAGAGGCGAAATGTCCCTTTCTTAAACACTGATAATCAACACATTACAAACCCGTTTTTAGTTCATTATTTGTGGATATTTAGACCCAAATAGCGCCTGACATTCAGGGCTTTAGCAGTACATTGACCCCTTATTTAGAACGCATGAGTGATAACAAACAGAATTACAGTGCTGATAATATTCAGGTACTGGAAGGATTAGAAGCGGTAAGGAAGCGTCCGGCAATGTATATTGGAGATGTAGGGCCGAAAGGTCTTCATCACCTTGTATATGAGGTAGTTGACAACTCCATTGATGAGGCGCTTGCGGGTTACTGCAACAATATTGAAGTAACCATTCATCAGGATAACTCCATTTCTGTAAGAGATGATGGACGAGGAATTCCAACTGCAATGCACACCAAAGAGAAAAAATCTGCATTGGAAGTGGTAATGACCGTTTTACACGCAGGGGGTAAATTCGACAAGGATACCTATAAGGTTTCAGGTGGTTTGCACGGTGTGGGTGTATCTTGTGTGAACGCTTTATCAAGTAAATTAATCGCTACGGTTCACCGTGACGATAAAATATACAGACAGGAATACAGTATTGGAAAACCACAAACGGAGGTAGAGATTATCGGAGACACCGATATTACAGGTACGATCGTTACTTTCTGGCCCGATGCTACTATTTTCAACACTACCACTTATAGCTATGATACTTTAGCTGCCAGACTGCGAGAATTAGCATATCTGAACAAAGGAATCAGACTGCACCTCATAGATGAAAGAAGGCTTGATGAAGAAGGAAACCAAATTAAAGAGGAATTCTATTCAGAAGGCGGCTTGAAAGAGTTTGTAAAGTACTTAGATGGCACAAGAGAACCTCTCATCATGGAACCTATCTATGTTGAAGGAGAGAAAGATGGAGTGCCTGTTGAAGCAGCTTTGCAATACAACACCGGTTACGCTGAAAACCTGTTTTCTTATGTAAATAACATTAACACCATTGAAGGTGGAACCCATATTGCCGGTTTTAGAAGAGCATTAACCCGTACTCTGAAAAAATACGCCGATAAATCGGGGATGTTAGATAAACTGAAGTTTGAAATTAGTGGTGATGACTTTAGAGAGGGTCTCACCGGTGTAGTTTCAGTTAAAGTACAAGAACCACAGTTTGAAGGTCAGACCAAAACAAAACTAGGTAACTCCGAGGTTTCAGGTGCGGTTGATACCTGTATTGGTGAAGTACTCACGAACTATCTTGAAGAAAACCCGAACATGGCCAAGATCATCATTAATAAGGTGATCCTTGCAGCTCAAGCCAGACATGCCGCAAGAAAGGCGCGTGAAATGGTGCAGAGAAAAGGTGCGATGAGCGGAGCAGGTCTTCCCGGTAAACTATCAGATTGTGCCGAAAAAGATCCTGCTGTTTGTGAATTATACCTGGTTGAGGGTGATTCTGCAGGAGGAACCGCAAAACAGGGTCGAGATCGACATTTTCAAGCAATTCTGCCACTAAGAGGTAAGATATTGAACGTGGAAAAGGCCTTAGAGCATAAGATCTACGATAATGAGGAGATCAAAAACATGTTTACCGCATTAGGGGTAACCATGGGAACTGAAGAAGATTCCAAGGAATTAAATATTGAAAAACTTCGTTACCATAAAATAGTAATTATGACGGATGCGGATGTGGATGGAAGTCATATCCGTACCCTAATTCTCACCTTATTTTTCAGATATATGAAGAGATTAATTGAGATGGGATATTTATATATCGCAACTCCTCCACTATACCTGATCAAGAAAGGAAGCAAAGAGGCATATTGCTGGAGTGATGAAGAGCGAAATAAACTGATCAAAGAATTTGGAGGCGACAATCCGGACAGTGTAAAAATCCAACGTTACAAGGGTCTTGGAGAAATGAACGCTGAACAGCTCTGGGAAACCACCATGGATCCGGATAAGCGAACTTTAAAACAAGTTACATTAGACAGCGCTGCAGAAGCAGATCACGTGTTCTCAATGCTAATGGGCGATGAAGTTCCTCCGAGAAGAGAATTTATTGAAGCGAACGCTAAGTACGCTAAAATTGATGTTTAAATAGTTTACGGCTGAAGGAAATACTTGTTTTAAATGGCAAGTATTTCCGCAAGCTGAATTAAGTGTTTAGGGATTTCCTTTTTCTTGCTGATTGCTTCTTCGAATGAAGTTAATTTAATCTCATCATTTACGATTCCTACGGTTACAGAAGTTTGTCCATCAAGCAAAGCATATACCGCTTGCGATCCGAGTCTCGATGCCAGTACTCTATCTCTTGATGTTGGACTACCCCCTCGTTGAACGTGCCCTAATATTGTACTTCTTATTTTAAGCTCAGGAAAAAGCTTCTTCATTTTCTGTTCTACAACTAAAGCTCCTCCTTGCTCATCTCCTTCAGCAATAACGATGATAGAAAATGATTTTTTTCGCTTGCCATCGCGGTGAAATTGTTTCAGTAATTTATCCCAATCCTCTAAATCCTCCGGAATCATAACGGCCTCTGCTCCACCACCTATAGCTACATCAAGTGCTATAAATCCCGAATCTCTTCCCATTACTTCAACTATAAATACTCTTTCATGTGAGTGGGCAGTATCTCTAATTCTATCGATTGCATCTAAAGCCGTATTCACTGCAGTATCAAAACCGATCGTGTAATCTGTCCCATATAGATCATTATCTATGGTACCGGGTAGTCCAACCGATGGAATGCCAAATTCTTCATAAAAGATTTTAGCCCCGGTGTAAGAACCATTACCTCCAATGCAGACCAGAGCTTCAATACCCTTCTTTTTCAGGTTCCGGTAGGCCTTTTCCCTGCCTTCGGGCGTCATGAATTCTGCACTTCGAGCAGTTTTCAAAAATGTGCCTCCTCTCTGAATAATATTCGCTACTGAGTTTAAATGAAGGGGTACAAACTCCCCTTCTATCATTCCGGCATAGCCGCGTTTAATCCCTACTACTTCAAGGCCTTCGTATATGGCAGTTCGAACCACAGCTCTAACGCATGCGTTCATTCCGGGGGCATCGCCACCCGATGTAAATACTCCAATTCGTTTCATAAAAAAAGGGTCAGCTAATATAGCGACCCTTTTCCTGTAATTTTTAGAAAACCTTAAGGTTGTTTCTTATATCTGAACTGAACATAGTCCAAATTATCACCTGAAGTACTCACAACATCGGTAATTTCGATGAGTACAAATTTTCCGGCTTCACCTCTAAGTTGAGCTACATAAACATCATCTTTAGCAACTGAAATGGTTCCAACAGCTGTTCCGCCATCGTTCCATGCTGCGTTAAGTTCAGTAGTGTTTGTAACATTACCCCAGTTGTAGGTAGACATTTTCTTGAACGTTGTTCCATTTCTTGAAGTCCATCTTGCAGGCCAGTTAGAAATTTCAGCTTCTGCTGTAGAATCCTGAATGTCTTTATCCATATTATCATCAGCAGAAAGAAGGTTACTTCCAACTACCAAATCATATGCACCTGAGTTAGGTCCACGGAAATTGTACACTTTCAATGTATTCTGATTGTTGTCTTGGGTAATTTCGATTAGACTCTGACCACCAGTTCCCAAGTTTGTGATAGTTAAAGTTTTAGTAGTTGAATTACCATCTTTATCAGCGATAGTGAAGCTCCATACTTCTTCTCCGGCTGAAGTTCCGGTTGTTCCAACAAAGTCAACATCTAAGTTTTTAGTGCTGAAAGAAGTATCACAAATAGAACAGTTAGCAGGAACTAATTGAGCTCCACCATTATAAGATACTGTTACTTTAAGAGATACAATGTTTTCGGTATGAGATCCTCTTAGACCTACGGTGAATTCTTCGTCACCAGCAAGGCTAATATCTGAAGATACATACTCAGAACCCGCAACGAATTCTAACACCGGCTTTGGTGCAGTTTCTTCTCCGGGTCCACAATTGGTTAAAAAAATTGATGCACAAGTAGCTACAAGTGCAAGCGATAATAGTTTGATTCGTTTCATATCTGAGGATTGTTTTTGCGCTGCAAAGATATAATGTTAATTAATATTAGCATTCATCATTTGTAATGTTACTGATTTCTTACAATCTTGTACTCAGATATTTGCAATGACACTGAACTGGCTCGATTACAGCATCATCATAGGATTTGTTATTCTTACCATTTTTATTGGTCTCTACGCGAGAAAAACAGCTTCCAAAGGATTAGAAGGATTTTTCCTGGGAGGAAAAAATTTACCATGGTACCTCGCCGGCATCAGTATGGTGGCTACCACATTTGCGGCAGACACGCCACTTGCAGTCACTGAATTAGTGGCTACCAACGGAATTTCCGGTAATTGGGTTTGGTGGAACATGCTTCTGGGCGGGATGTTTACCGCTGTATTCTATGCTAAGCTGTGGCGAAAGAGCGGTGTGCTTACCGAAACTGAATTCATTACCCTCAGATATAGCGGTAAAGAGGCAACTTGGCTTAAAAAATTTAAAGCGGCTTACCTCGGGCTCTTTATGAATGCTTTAATCCTCGCTTGGGTAAACTTGGCCTTTATGTCACTTCTCGAGGTGTTTTTTGGAATCCAAGGATCCGATTTATTCCTAATTACTGCAGGAGCAATGCTGGTTGTGGCATTATACACTGCCATCTCCGGCCTGCTGGGAGTTGCACTTACAGATGCATTTCAGTTCTTTATTGCCCTTGTAGGCTGTATAGTTCTCGCAGTTTTAGTTCTAAATTCAGAGCAAATTGGAGGTATAGATGGTCTTGTTAAAAGATTACCACAGGGTTCATTAGATCTAATTCCATCCATAGGTAGCAATTCAGGCGGCCTCTTTTCTATGAGTGTGGCCTCATTTCTGGCATTCGCTGGCATGGTATGGTGGAGCAGCTGGTATCCCGGGGCTGAACCCGGCGGTGGCGGCTATGTTGCGCAAAGAATGTTGAGCACAAAAGACGAAAAGCATTCCTTTCTTGCCACCTTATTTTTTCAGTTTGCTCATTATGGTTTGCGTCCATGGCCATGGATCATTGTTGGACTATGCTCAGTAGTTCTTTACCCGGAGCTTGGTCCGGACGATAAAAAACTGGGATTTGTAATGGCCATGAAAGATTTTCTGCCGAATGGAATGATGGGGCTATTGCTGGTTGCATTTTTAGGTGCATATATGAGTACGGTTTCTACTCACTTGAATTGGGGTGCGAGTTATGTTGTGAACGATATCTATAAATGGCAAAACAAAGGTGATAAAACCATTGTTCGGGTCTCGAGATTAATCACCTTGCTCATTCTTATTCTTGCTTTGATTGCCACAACTTTTGTATCTACCATATCAGGAGTGTGGGAGTTTATAATGCAATGCGGAGCTGGACTAGGATTGTTGCTGATGTTACGATGGTTTTGGTTCCGAATTAATGCCTGGGCTGAGATTACGGCAACCGTTGCACCTTTCATTATTTATGCAGTGCTTCAATTTGGTCTTGCACCATATTATCCGGAACTTGGCATGTCGATTTCGGAGAATCCATTGGGCTTTTTTATCACCGTAGGTCTAACCACTATATTTTGGATCATCGTTGCGCTGAGCACAGCGCCTTCAGAAGCAAATCACTTGTTAAAATTTAAGGAAAGGGTATTCCCCGAAGGCATGGAAGCCTACAAAAAGAAAGTACTTCCCCTACTGCTGGCATGGCTTGGGGGAATTGTATCGGTCTACTCCTTCCTGTTTCTTGTAGGTAAAATAATCTTCAAAGAATACGATTCCGCCATCAATTTAGGGGTTTCACTTGTTATAGGATTAGGTCTTTTCTACTTCTCAAGTAAAAAGGCCGATCTATTCTAGCATTGGCATGCATATTGCCAATTAATATATTCAAGGAGCCTAAGACAATATGACATTTGACTCAATATTAAAGATGAACGCTAACTTTCCCGAGGATGAAGAAGGGCAGGAAGTTATTTCCGTAATCACAGATAGTGATTTTGAAGATGACGAAAAAGCTCAATACCCGGAAAAACTGCCAATATTACCGCTGCGAAATACCGTAATGTACCCGGGAGTAGTATTTCCGGTTACCGTGGGCCGTGATAAATCCATAAAACTTATAAAAGATGCCTATGCAAAAAATAAAATCGTAGGTGTTGTTGCCCAAAAAGATCAAGAAGTTGAAGATCCTAAAGCATCGGATATATATGAAACCGGTACTTTGGCTATTATCCTGAAGATGCTAAAAATGCCCGATGGAAATACCACTGTTATTATCCAAGGCAAAAGAAAATTTAAGATAACCGAAGTAATTAATGACGAGCCTTACTTAGAGGCTAATGTAAAATACCTGACGGAAACAAAATCTCCGAAGAATAAGGAATCTCTCGCGCTTATCGATAGCATAAGAGATATCGCAAGCAAGATTGTTGAGGTTTCACCCAACATACCTTCAGAGGCTAATTTTGCACTTAAGAACATCAATAGTCCCAATTTTCTGGTTAATTTCATTTCCTCTAACCTCAATGTTTCAGTGGATGAAAAACAGGAGATTCTAGAAATTCAAAACTTCAGAAAAAGAGCAGGTGTAGTGTATAAACACCTCGATAGAGAGCTACAGATGCTAGAGCTGAAGAATAGAATTCAAAGCAAGGTAAAGGTGGATCTCGACAAGCAGCAAAAAGAATATTTCCTTCAGCAACAAATGAGGGCTATTCAGGAAGAGCTTGGACAAGATAGTCCGGATAAAGAGATTGAAAGCCTAAGAGCTCGCGGAGCGAAAAAGAACTGGAATGATAAAGTAGCAAAGGCATTTAATAAGGAGTTGGATCGCTTGATGAGAATGAATCCGGCAACACCGGATTACTCTGTATCTCTTAATTATGCTGAGCTATTGCTGGAATTGCCATGGGATGAGTTTAGCAAGGATAATTTTGACCTTAATCGAGCCAAGAAAATTCTGGACAAAGACCACTATGGACTTGAAAAAGTGAAGGAGCGAATATTGGAATTCCTCGCTGTTCTGAAGCTAAAGGGTGATATGAAAAGCCCTATTCTCTGTCTTTATGGCCCTCCCGGTGTAGGTAAAACTTCGCTTGGTAAATCTATTGCAAAAGCGATGGGTAGAGAGTATGTAAGGATGAGTTTAGGTGGCTTGCACGATGAATCTGAATTAAGAGGTCATAGAAAAACCTATATTGGTGCTATGCCGGGAAGAATAATTCAGTCCATTAAAAAAGCGGGAAAATCAAATCCTGTCTTTGTATTGGATGAAATAGATAAAATTGGCAGCGATTTCAGAGGCGACCCCTCTTCTGCTCTATTGGAAATATTGGATCCGGAACAAAACAATGCTTTTCACGATAATTATGTAGAGCTTGATTACGATCTCAGCAATGTTCTGTTTATAGCAACTGCCAATCGTCTAGATACAATTCAACCTGCGCTTCGCGACAGGATGGAGATTATCGATATCAGTGGTTATACCGTTGAAGAAAAAATTGGTATTGCCAAGAATCATCTTGTTCCAAAACAAAGAAAAGAACACGGTTTAAAAGCACAGCAATTCAAACTTGCAGATGGCACGATTGAAAAGATAATAGACGAATATACTCGCGAAAGTGGTGTTAGAACCTTGGATAAAAGGCTGGCAAGTCTTTGCAGGTATCAGGCCAAGGAAATTGTTTATGACAATAAACCTAAACCACAACTTTCGAAAGAACTGGTTGAGAAAATCTTAGGAAAGGATAAAATTGAAAAAGACCTTTACGAGAACAACGATATTGCCGGTGTAGTTACAGGCTTAGCCTGGACCGCAGTTGGTGGTGATATTCTTTTTGTAGAAAGCACTTTAACCAAAGGAAAAGGGAAACTTACTCTTACCGGTCAATTGGGCGATGTTATGAAAGAATCTGCAATTACTGCAGCAACTTGGTTGAAAGCACATGCAGGAGATTACGCTATTGATCCAGCCATTTTTGACCAGTACGATATTCACTTGCATTTCCCTGCAGGAGCGGTGCCAAAAGATGGCCCAAGTGCAGGTATAACGATCCTCACCTCTTTAGCTTCTATCATTACCCAACGTAAGATAAAGCCAAGATTGGCGATGACAGGCGAAATCACGCTGAGAGGAAAGGTATTACCGGTAGGTGGGATTAAAGAAAAAATACTCGCCGCCAAACGCGCCGGTATTCGAGAAATCATCATGAGTGAAGTTAACAAGAAAGATGTTGAAGATATTAAGCCTAGCTATATCAAAGACTTGAAATTTCACTACGTTAAAACAATGTCAGAGGTTTTAAACAAAGCCTTGTTGGATCAAAAAGTAAGTAAGGCTATAGAATGGAAAATTAAGGCAGAAGCCTAAGAGAGCTTCTGTATTTTTCGTTCCACTTTACGGTGCAACCTTTTAGCAGCCTTTTGAAGGTCTTTATTGACCCTTTTATGTGCTCTTATTTTTGACTTGAAGGGAGTTTTAGATTGCTCCACATTTATTTCTAGATCAATTATTTTTTCAGCTTTGCATGATGCTTTTACCACCTGTTTATAATCGCGCTTGTAGCTGATGTAGGATGACCTGAGCGATGAAAGCCAAGCCTGCCCTTTATTCATGGTGCTTTCGTAATCTAAAATAAGCTGATCGTATTGCTCAATTATTGCTGTATTCGTCAATTGCATCCTTTTTAACTTCTTCAATCCTGATGCAAGCGCCTTGGCTGTTCTATTAAACTCCTTCATCTTATCTAAGCCATCTTTGTAATAATATTTCAAGGAGTCGGTCCATTCCATCAGACCAAAGAATAAATTGGAATCGGGAATCGTAAAACGGTCTTTCTTTGAGTTGATGTAATAATCTCCATCATCAAAACCTGAAACTCTATACGAAAACAGATACATGAAATGATCCCGTAATGAATCAAGGTACTGCACTTCACTGCCCATCTTGTTTTGTATACTGGATTGATGACTCTCCAATTTATTGAAATGTTCTAATACGCTTTCTTTCTGCCGAATAAATTCTTGCTGTAACGAGTCCACATAATCAGCCTGATTGAAAGAATCTAAAGCTTCAACTTTGTGCTTAAACTCAGCTTCTGTAAAATCTGTAGAACCAATAAGATCAGAAATATCCTCATCAAATCGCTGCATATCTCGCTTCATGCCTGCAGCCATAGAGCTAGTTTTTCGATCTACAGTTTTAAAGCTCTTACAACCCTTACCCGCATATTTTAGGAAAGGCTTAGTGTAGTTTTTTTGAATTTCTCTTTTGGCTTTAAAGCTTCTGCTCATCGATTCATATTGCAAGCCTAAATACTCAATCATTGAGTCGCTGTATAAAATAGACTGCTCCAGATCAGAAAGAATGTCTTCATACTCATCAATTTCCTCACTTTCATATTCCAAAAGCTCTTCAAAACTAATTTCCGATTCTAGATAATAAGACAAGGCTAAACCGTATTGGTTAAGTTTATTAAACTGGTACACCGGACGTCCACCTGAGATCAGGCGCTCCTCTACAGACCAACCTGCATAGGTTCTCCTTTCGAGCGTAATGCCGTTGCCGGATGAGATATCTTCTTTGCTTTGTAAAAAGTAGAATGTACTGTCAGACCTAAACTCCTTCATGCTAATTTCATCCTCCATGAGCTGCCACATGGGTAAAGCAGGAAGGTGATCCGTACTAAAATAATGTCCGGACCTTAAGAAATACGAAGTATCCGGTGCCGCTACAAACTTTGGTTTATAAATACTGCGGATATATGGTATTCTAAATACTTTAAACGCAACTGAGCTCAACCATGTCAACTTGTAATTTCGGATATAACCGGCATCCCAGGTTGCATCTACCAACATCCAGCTCGAATCTATTAAAACTGCATTCCAGCAATGATCATCCATATAAAAAGAGTCATTTTCGTCTCTTTCAAATGATTTTACATATCCGTTCACAGTAACGCTGGTTATGCCGGATATGTCACACATAGCATCAAACAATTTGCAGTATCCATAACATATTGCCTTTTTCTGTTTGATGATATCATCCAGACTCACATCGGTATAATCGTGATTGAGGTATTTCTTTACATCATACTTGATGTTATTAATAATCCAGCTATGAATAGCTGTTACCTTTTCTAAATCTGTATTCTGGCCTTCAATTGCTTTTTCTGTAATCCGATTTACAGCTCTAGAATAGCCATTGTCTTGCGCTTGCAGAGCATGCTGAAGACAGAGAAAAAGAAATAATATTAAATATTTGAGCTTCAATACAATAGAAACACAAAGAAAGCCGTGCTTCGTATAATCTCATAATGATTTGCTCACACTATAGTGCTTCTGTCCAGTCTGCTATATCATTGATCACCTGTTCGCTCACATTATTGGGTCTGAAATAGTCAGCAGGTCCCTCTTCCATCATTGGCATGAACAAATGATTTAAACTATCGTAGGAAACAAATTTCGCATTAGGATTGGTGTTGGATTCCTTCCAAGTTTCAAACTGAGCCACTGGTACTTGAAAATCTTCTTTTCCTTGGAGTACAAGTGCATTCACTCTTTGCTTTGAAAGAGTTTGAACAGGATCATATGATGCGATACTCTCCCAAAAGCTACCCGGCCAATATGCTAGCAACTTCTTAGCTTTTGTCTTATCGTCATAATCGCCTTCAGAGATTTTATCTGCTCTCTTTTCAGCTTTCCGAACTACTCTTTTCATTTTCCAACTATCATCAAATTTCTGGAGGTACTTCACTTGATACTCTATCAGCTCTTCGAGTTTGCCGCTAGGTCCAGCCATTAATATAAAACCATCAACACCTTCCACTTTTTCGGCTATCAGTGGCAGTGCATATGCACCTAAACTATGACCTAATACAATTAACTTGGTATATCGCAATCCCTCTTGAGATTGCAAAAGCTTTACTGCTGCAACCGCATCATCGATAGTCTCGTCGTACAAATCAAATTGACCTTCAAAAAATTCGGGATAAACCTTGCTTCTTTTTTCATAGCGAAATGTAGAAATTCCTCTCTGAGCCAAGCCTAAAGCAAGATCGTAAAACACTTTGTTAGGGCCCATAGTTTCATCTCGATCTACAGGTCCTGAACCGTGAACAAATAATATTAATGGGCATGAATCACCTGAAGTGGGTATCATCATTTCTCCCGGAACCTCACCTTGAGGAGTTTGAATTTCAAAGGTCCTTCTTCCAAATACAATTTCCTTAATATAAGGAGGTGGCGAATAAGAAGGCAGTCTTAGAATTAAGATGGCAATATCGCCGTGTTTGTCGTAGCTCACCTCCAATTGCACTGCACCCGCTTCAAATTTGAGTAGTGCTTCTTCCTTGGTAAATCTCCCGGAGGGAATTCTTTTGATAAACTTAAATTCTTTATACTCACCAAAGGACTTCTCTATGTTTTTCCAGCCTTCTCTCAGTCTTTTCTTTTTAACTTCTGAAGCATAATATTCCGTAAATTGATCGTGAATTTTATTGAACTTATGTTCTTTTAGCAATTCAGCTACGGCCTCGATTCTTTCTTGAGCATATGAAGAACTGAAAGATGCAAATAGAAATACGAGAACAAGAATGCCTTTATTTACTATTGCCGGAATACCTAAATTACGCCTGATCATACTTTCTGAGTTGTTTGAGGAATACAGCAAAATCTTTCGGATAATCAGCAGTTATTTCTATAGACTCACCCTTCTTATCTTTAAATTGTAAAGATCGAGCGTGTAGAGCAAAACGAGTGATCAAAGGCTGCTCCTCTCCCGTTCGATTGTAGCTGTATTTCTTTTTTATTTTTGATAACAAAGGCCAGCTGCCTCCATAAATTAAATCTCCGGCAATAGGTGCATGTTGACTTGCCAGATGAATTCTAATTTGATGCAAACGTCCGGTTTGTGGAAGTGCTTCAACTAAGCTGTAATGTTTGAACGATTCTATAGTATTAAAAACTGTAATACACTCCTTACCCTTGATATGGTTTACAGAACTTCTTCCACTTCTAGTGATATGTAAAGGCAGTTTTACCAAAGTTTCATGAAAAGGGTGAATCCCTTCAGTAATGGCGTGATACGTTTTCTTAATGCTTCTTCGCTCAAAACCTACAGAAGCATGCGAGTATGCCTCAATATTCTTAGCAAGTAGTAAAACTCCGGTTGTTTCCTTATCTAATCGATGACATAAGTGAAGATCATCAGCAAACTCTTGAGCAAGCTCAATCAATGAATTTCCATCTGATATACGTTCATGCAAAGAAGCCATTCCCGCAGGTTTGTTTACTGCGATATACTGATCATTTTCAAAAATGATGAGGTCTTTGAATTTAATTGACTTTGGCACCCTGATCTATTAAATATGAGCTTAAATTTCCGATCTTAACCTCAGTATTACTACCTGAAATCATATCCTTTACTGTTACGGATTCAGACTCTATCTCTGAACCACCTGCGATTAATACAAATCTCACGTTACGCTTGTTTGCATAATCCAACTGCTTTGCAATTTTCTTGGTATCGGGAAAGATGAATGCAGCCATACCTTTAGACCTTAGGGTCTTAGCGATACCGTATTGGTAATTTCGACTTTCTTCATCGAAATGGCAAAGCAAAATGGTATCTGAAGGAGCGTGATCATCAAATAAATTCAAATTTGCCATTACTTCGTAAATTCGATCAATACCAAACGAAATACCAACTCCGGAAACATCCTTTAAGCCGAAGACCCCGGTGAGATCATCATAGCGTCCTCCACCGGAAATACTGCCAATACCCGAATCAGGAACTACCGATTCGAAGATACATCCTGTGTAGTAGTCTAAGCCTCTGGCTAAACTCAAATCTAATCTTACATCAAGATCCAGATTTTCTAATTGAGCAAATTGAACTACTTCTCTTAGTTCTGTACAAGCCTGAACAGCTAAGGGATTGTGATTAAATGCCTGCTCCACTTTATCCAGAAATTGCAAGCTTATCTTTTCTTCAGTAATAATAGTAAAAAGTTGGTCTATAGCATGTTCTGTCACTCCCAGTTTCAAAAACTCTTCTTTTAGTGCCGCTTCTCCAATCTTATCCAATTTATCGAGGGTACTGGTAAATTGAGTCACCTCAAAATTCAAATTGAGTTCTTGAACCAAAGCTTCGAGAAACTTTCTATGATTAATTTTTAAAATCGCATTAGATAGTCCTAATTTTTTAAAAACAGCTTCGTAAATCAATACCAGGTCTGCTTCATTAACCATTGATTTAGACCCGATGATATCCGCATCACATTGTGTAAACTCTTGAAACCTTCCTTTCCCGGGTCGATCAGCACGCCAAACTTGTTGAATCTGATATCTTCTAAATGGAAAAACCACCTCATTACTATGCTGTACCACGTATCTAGCAAATGGAACAGTGAGATCATATCGCAAGCCTTTTTTTGAAATGCTCTGGATAAAGGCAATATTATCTTCCTTCTCTATATGCTCTGTCTTAACAGACTTAACAAGCTCCCCGGAATTCAATATTCTAAACAAGAGTTTATCGCCCTCTTCACCGTATTTACCGGTAAGTGTACTTAGATTTTCAAAAGCCGGTGTTTCAATGGGTTGAAAGCCAAAATTTTCAAATACCGATCTAATGGTATTCAGAATATGATTACGTTTTCTCAATTCAGCAGGACCAAAATCTCGAGTTCCTTTTGGATTAGAGGGTTTTTGCATGGGGCAAATGTAATGTGGCAGCAGAAAATTATCTCTTAAATCTGGTATAAAGCGTAATTTTGCTTGTAATTCTTTATCTAGATAAACGATAAAAACACTTGTCAAGATTGAAATTATTACTAATTTTGCAGTCCTTTTAAACGATCATGAAAAACGAAATTCATCCAGAGAGCTATAGATTAGTGGTATTTAAGGACATGTCGAATGGATACCAGTTCATTACAAAGTCTTGTGTTGAAACAAAAGATACCACTGAGTGGGAAGACGGAAACGAATACCCTCTGTATAAATTAGAAATTTCAAGTGCATCTCATCCTTTCTATACCGGAAAGATGCAATTTGTGGATACTGCAGGTAGAATTGACAAATTCAACAAGCGTTACGCGAAAAAGAAATAATTTCGAAACAGATATTACGAAAGGCTCTCCTATCTTTGGAGAGCCTTTTTTTTTACTATGAGCCTTATTCTTTTTGATGATGCCTCTAGGCATGAATTACTACCTCTAACTTACACAAGACCTTGTGCCGACCTCAGGTTGGGTATTCTCACTATAGCAGAGAAATGGGAATTGATAAGCAAACACGAAGTTTCGTTTCTCAGCGTTGATTATCTCAACAAGAAATTTCCATCGATCTATTCCCAACACAATTATCTGATCAATGGCAGAATAATTCCTACCCAGAAATTATGGTCTGAAATTGAAGCTTTAGATGCGGGCCAAGCTCTATTTGCCGAAGATTCCCTCATCGCGGCGTATGATACAGATGAATTTGATGAAGAAGCGGTACGCGACCATTTCGAACGAATTGATGTGCAAGTTGCACCGCAGTTTATTAAAAATGTTCACGACCTCTTTACTTATGCAGATTCTGCGATTAGAGCGGATTTCGACCTGCTCACTGAGGGCCGTAATTCGGCTGCAATTTCGAATACCAATACTCTAATTGGCGATGCCATATTTATTGAAGAAGGAGCCAAAGTTGAAGCAAGTATTATAAATGCAAGCTCCGGACCGGTATACATTGGTAAAAATGCAGAGGTAATGGAAGGTTGTATGATTAGAGGGCCTTTTGCCTTAGGTACCGGATCCACTGTTAAAATGGGCGCTAAAATTTATGGTGGCACTACGATTGGTCCCGCCTGTAAAGTTGGTGGTGAAATAAACAATGTAGTATTTCAAGCCAATAGCAATAAAGCTCATGATGGTTTTTTAGGTAATTCCGTAATTGGCGAATGGTGCAATCTTGGAGCAGATACTAACTGTTCCAATCTTAAAAACAACTATGCTCCTGTAAAGCTATGGAGTTTTCATCATAAAAGATTTATCAATACCGGACTACAGTTTTGTGGTTTAATAATGGCAGATCATAGTAAATGTGGCATCAATACCATGTTCAACACAGGAACTGTAATTGGAGTGAGTGCCAACATTTTTGGCGCCGGATTTCCACGAAACTTTGTGCCCTCCTTTACATGGGGTGGGAGCACCGGATTTACTACCTACACCTTAAATAAAGTATTCGAAACTGCCGATAAGGTCCTGGCACGTAGGAATCAGGAGTTTGGGGATATAGACAAAGACATTTTAAAACATATATTTGAATCCTCTTCAGAGCACCGCTTCTGGGAGAAACAACCAAGGACAATCTAATGAGACAAAAGTTCGTAGCCGGAAACTGGAAAATGAATCTCGACCTGGATGATGGTAAAGATTTATTGATTGAAATTATCAATAGCAGCATTGATTCCACAGCACAAATAATTGTAATTCCACCTTACATCCATTTAAGTAAGTTTAACCAGCTTCTAACAAGCTCTAATATCGCCTTGGGTGCTCAGAACTGCCATCAGCAAGATAGCGGAGCATTCACAGGGGAAATCTCAGTACCAATGCTTAAAAGTGTTGGAGTAGAGTATGTTGTTCTAGGCCATAGTGAGAGAAGAAACTACTATTTTGAGGATAGTATTTCGCTTTCCTTTAAGGTTCAGCAAGTGCTGGATCACGGCTTAAGACCTATCTATTGCTGCGGTGAAACCTTAGATCAAAGACAAGAAGGTCTTCATTTTGACGAAATCAGAACTCAATTAAAGGAGGGTCTGTTCAAATTAAATGAAATGGAGCTTCTAAATTGTGTAATTGCTTATGAACCTGTATGGGCCATTGGAACAGGTGTTACTGCTAGTCCGGAACAAGCTCAAGAAGTTCATTCCTTTATTAGAAAAACGATTGCATCAGTTTATGGTGATATGGTAGCGGATAACATCTCCATTCTGTATGGAGGAAGTGTAAAACCAGATAATGCTAAAGAATTGTTTAATTGTCCGGATATTGACGGAGGATTAATTGGTGGAGCTGCTCTTAATGCAGATAGTTTTGCCGCAATTGCGAATTCTTTCTAAAAGATATAACCTAATCCTATTGCAAAATGATCTGCGGGTTTGTACTTAAACACGCGATCATAGTTTTCTCCTTCTCCTTCGTATGACTGGAAGTTCATATTAAAATTTCCTCTTCCTTCAAGACTGAGCTTAACTCTGTTAAAGGTTCTGCTTATCCCAACTAAAGGCATGACGCCAACATTGTAATAGTAATAATAGTAGTCCTCTATTGCTTCTTTTCGGAATGCCGAGTTCCAGTATAGGTCTAGACCGACATACAGTTTAAGCGGATCGTTAATATCCAGATCTAAACTATACTGTGATCCTAATGCCACAGAATAAGCAATATTACCTTGGCTGAGTGCTTGGGTATCACTCCTGATGGTCTGTATAGCATTCACTTGAATTCCTAAAGTAGAGCGCAACATCCAATTTTCGTTAAGTGCTCTTCTATATAAAAAACCAAGAGACGGTTTCTCTTGAGTTTTAATTGGGCTCACAAGTAAGGAAACTTCATTCTGATGGAGTTCTTGAGCCGACATAGTTTGAAGCACAGAGAGAAGGACGAAAAGAATACAGATTCTCATTACTGCGTGAAAATAAGTAAATAAACATAAAAAAAGGGCTTCAAAAATGAAGCCCTTAATTTATTATTTCAGATTTATTTCTTACATACCTGGTGCAGGAGGTGCTGAGCTTCCTCCGCTTCCTTTAGTGAGGTCGATTCTTCTTGAGCTATACTCTCCAGAAGCTCCAGAGCTATAATCAACTCCGATTCTACTTCTGTCGATTCCGTAATTAGCTTCAAGGTGATCGATGATAGCATTAGAACGTTTCCAAGCTAATTGCTCAGCAGGCTTGCTGCTTGCATGACCAATTGCAGTAATGGTAAGTTCTGGACACTGCTTCATTTTTTCAGCAATCATATAAAGAATACCGTAAGAGCTAGAAGGGATCTTAGAACTTCCGTTATCGAAGATAATAGAAGGAAGAACCACGTTCTCGCAATCACAACATGCATCGTTAATTTCAATCGCGTTACCTTTCACGTCTACCAATGATCCCATTGGAGTATCGTCTTGCTCATCAACACAGTCAGCAACACCGTCACCATCTGAATCTTTAGCAACACCATTCTCATCTACATCGTCGCAGTCTGAGAAAGGCTCAAGGTCTTTACAATCAGCAACACCGTCGCCGTCTGAATCAACAGCTTTACCGTTACCGTAAACTTTATCGCAATCTTCTTCAGTTTCATTATCAGCATCAAAGTAATCACTTACTCCGTCACCGTCTTGATCTTCTTTCAATGGCTTCAATTCTTCAATTTCATTTTTCATTGAATCCATGTCAGCATAAACTGTTTCCATTGGATTTAACCAATCGTAGTGATTGTCATTTCCTTTAGTACCTAACTTAACAGAAAGTTGTACCGTCAACATGTGATAGTAATCGTAAGATCTGTTACGCTGAGTAGGGAAAGAGAATCCATCGATCAAATCGTTTCTAGTCCAGTGTGATTTCCACTCAAGACCTAAGTCTAACAATTTGTTGATGTTGTATTTTAAACCTAATCCGAAAGGAATAGTAAGGTTTCTACCTTGGTAATAAGTTTCAACGTTTGCAATGTCCGGACTTGCGTCAACCGGATCAATGCTTGGGTCGATTTCGTTACCATCAGCATCAAATGCTTGCCAGTATGCAGGACCCCAGTTTCTGTAGTATGCTCTCGCATCTCTAGTATACTGTGGTACCATCTGACCGGTAATGTAATCTTCAACTTCATCATCTCCTTCAAAAGTTCCAACTACATCACTCCACAGAGCTCCAACTCCGAAGAACATGAATAATTGAACGCTTCTTAAAGGACGTAAGAAAGAAAGGTTACCCAATGTATATACTGCAGTAAGGTCTAGGTCTCTAAAGTTGTTAGTGAAGACATAACCGTCAGTACTTGGTGCAGCACTACCCTTGTGATACAAGTTGTTATCAACTTGATCTTTAATGGTTGTAGCACCATTTCTTCCATCATTCTTGTTTCCACTGAAATCAGGGTCCATACGACCTCCGTTCAGTGTTCCCATATTTCCACTCAATTTCAATCCAAAAGACTGAGCAACTGAGTATTTAACGTGAAGGCCATAAGCCAGGCCTAAGGTAACGTCATCTGCGTCTCCGTTAAACATGGTAGGGCCAACTTGTAGTCCGACAGACCATTTCTTTGAAGGTCTGAATTTCGAAAAGTAACTTCCGACCTGGGCATTTGATGCCGTAAAGGCGAAGCATGTAAGTAGTACAGCTAGTAATCTGAAATTTCTCATAATGTAAACTTCCGTTAGTAATTGATTAAGGTGCAAAAGTAGGGTGTATAGCCTTAAATTCAAATTTATTTATTGATCAAATGGTTAATTTTAAGCAAATTAGAGAATCCAAAGTGCTTTTTTAGATCTTGCAGATATTCAAGTATATAGGCGTACTCAGCGATGTGGGCCTCTCGCTCCTGTATATAACCGGTGGAGAAGTACCCCCGCTTTATTTTCAAAGTTTGCTTCACAAGCGGGTTTGACTCTGATCTATGGATGAATCTCTCAGCCGCAATCTTATCCAACTCGTCCAATTTCGGTAAAATCTTCTGAATTTTAGAGTCTACTGAATATCCTTTAAAATATTTATCGAATAATGAGTTGTAGGTATCCAAATTTGCTCTCGCTCTTTCTAAAAGCCCGGATAAATCTCGTTCTTCCTGCGCGGCTATCTTATTGATTTCCAGAACTAAAGACTCTTCTTCGAGATACAAATCCTTCCAATTTTCCAGCTTGAGCTTTTCCCATTGCTTCGGATTTAACAAAACAGCCGAAGTACGTAAAAACAGGAGTGGAAATGGGACATCATGAGCATCAAATACGGATTTAAATTGAAGCCAGTATTTCACCTCAGAAGGTCCACCTACATACAATAAATTAGGTAAAATTTGCTCTTGATAAAGGGGTCGCAAAGCCACATTAGGGCTCAATGATTCGGCACTTTTATCTACAAAGGCTTCTATATCGTCCAAATCAGACAACACTTCGTCGCCGGAAACAAGTTTATCTCCTTTTATTTCTATCCTGCTCCGATCGTTTTCCGATAACCAAAATAGGTTCACATCTCTTATATACACCTGAGGATCAAAGCCTTTCTCGTCTAGCTCTTCAGTTTGAGCTTGAAATAAAGATAGGTGCTCCCCTTTTAATTCAGCTTTTAGTACCGATGTATACTCTTTTTTTAGTTTTGGATGATCTGCATCCAGGATCACAAGACCAAGTTCTCCAAATAATGCATTTAGAAAATATCGACTTGCATCTGCGAGTGTTCTACCCTTATACGACTCTTTCGCAAGATCGAAAAACTTCAGCATGGCTTCCGTTGGTCGAACTTCCTCTATAAGATCATCAATTAGAGTATTTATACCTTCTGTAGACATTCGTCCAACAGCACCTTTTTGATCGGTATTCCAGCTAAAGGTCTTCCCAAATAATTTAATATCCCTTATTTCCTCAAGGTCGTGATCCTCACTAGCCATCCAAAATACAGGAACAAACTTGTAGTCGGAATACTTTTGATTAGCGTCTTCAGTTAGTTGAAGCGTATTAAGTATCTTGTAAAGAACGTACAAAGGTCCTAATCCAACATGTATCTGTTGGCCTGTGGTAATAGTAAAGGTGTCTGAATTACGGAGTAACTCAATATTTTTATTTACGGGTCCCGGAATTGTATCAATACCGGATTTTGCATACTGCTCTTTCAGAACCTCTACTAAAGTAGATCGGAATTGAGTTGAAAAATCTTTCTTTCTTTCTATTGCCAAAGGCAGATTTTCGAGTACCGGTAAATCTGAGTAAAATTCTTTGAGTTTATCCGTTTTCAGGTAAGAATGAAGAAAATCATTCCAGTAATGTGTGCTTTCACGCTCACATTGAAGGTTTTCAATGCTTGATTTGAGGTCTCCCGATGAGGTCATACGGCTCCGCTTTTTCTATTTTAACATTTACAAAGTCACCTACTCTCAAATACTGATTTTCGAAAGGCAATAAAACTTCGTTATCTACTTCAGGCGAATCGAATTCCGTTCTTCCGATATAATTACCTCCTTCTATCCTATCGATCATAACTTTATATTCCTTACCCACCATTTGCTGGTTTAATTCATAAGAAATATCGTGCTGTAGATCCATGATGGCATTTTCTCTTTCGTATTTCTCTGCCCTACTCACGTGATCTTCAAGACCGTAGGCCGCTGTGCCTTCTTCATGCGAATAAGTAAACACACCTAACCTTGAAAATCTGTAGTTCTTAACAAACTCGTATAATTCATCAAAATCCTCTTGATATTCCCCGGGGTGACCAATAAGTAAGGTTGTTCTCAATGCAATGCCCGGAACTTCTGCCTTAATTCTATCTAGAACTTCTAGAGATCTTCTTTTGGTGATCCCTCTTCTCATAGATTTCAGCACATTGTCTGAAATATGCTGTACAGGTATATCGAGATATTTGCAAATATTCGGTTTGGAGTTAATTAAAGGTAGAATTTCAAATGGAAACTTACTTGGGTAAGCGTAATGAATTCTGATCCATTCCAATCCATCAACATCAGATAATCTATCAAGTAGTTCGTGCAATCTGCGCTCGCCGTACAGATCTATACCGTAATAGGTAGAATCTTGAGCGATGAGCATGATTTCTTTCACACCCTGCCGAACGAGGTTTTTTGCTTCAAATACCAACTCTTCAATTGGCTTTGAAACATGCTTGCCTCGCATTATTGGAATTGCGCAGAAAGCGCAAGGACGATCGCATCCTTCGGATATCTTCATGTAAGCATAGTGCTTCGCAACCGTTGATTGTCGTTCACCTACCAATTCTTTTTTATAATCTACCCCAACGTTTTTTAGTAACTTGGGTAAATCAAATGTGCCAAACCAGGCGTCAACTTCGGGTATTTCTGCAGCAAGCTCTTCGTGGTATCGCTGACTTAAACAGCCGGTTACCAATAACTTTTCAATTCTACCGTCTTTTCTCAATTGAGCATAATCGAGGATTGTATTTATGCTTTCCTCTTTTGCATTATCAATAAAGCCGCAGGTATTAATGATAATAGTATCCGAATCATCCTTATGTTGATGACATGCCTCCACTTCACCGGCTTTTAATTGGGCCAGAATTACTTCTGAGTCCACGGTGTTTTTGGAACAGCCCATTGTGATGACTGATACCTTTGCCGATTTATTTCCTTTTGTTCTCACGATTCAAATAATGAATGCACGAATGATTTGGCGTCAAATATTTGCAAATCATTCATTTGTTCACCCACTCCAATGTATTTAACCGGAATGTTAAACTGTTCTGAGATTCCCAGAACCACTCCACCTTTAGCCGTTCCATCTAACTTGGTCAATGCCAAAGCCGTGACTTCTGTTGCTGCGGTGAATTGTTTCGCCTGTTCAAAGGCATTTTGACCGGTTGAAGCATCCAGCACTAATAAAACTTCATGCGGAGCACCTTCAACCTGCTTGTCCATAACACGCTTAATCTTCGAAAGTTCATTCATAAGATTAATTTTATTATGTAATCTCCCTGCGGTATCTACAATCACTACATCTGCACCTTGTTCTTTTCCATACTTTACAGTATCAAAAGCTACAGATGCCGGGTCTGCATTCATTCCTTTGGAAACAAGCTCAACATCAACCCTCTCACTCCATATTTTAATCTGATCTACCGCGGCCGCTCTAAACGTATCCGCTGCACCCAAAACTACTTTCAAACCCTGGTTTTTAAATAGATTAGCAAGCTTTCCAATGGTCGTTGTTTTTCCAACACCATTTACTCCTACTACCATAATTACGTATGGCCTTGATTCTGGAATAGAGTTCTCTTGTGAATTCTCGCTAATGAGACCTACGATTTCTTCTTTTAGCATTTCCTGCAGTTCTTCTGCATTCATGTACTTGTCTCTCGAAACGCGTTTTTCTAATCGCTCAATTATTTTAACGGTAGTTTCAACACCTACGTCTGAAGTAATTAGGATTTCTTCCAGTTCGTCTAGAAAGTCGTCATCTAAACTACTCTTACCAACAATAGCTTTAGAAAGCTTGCCTAAGAGAGAACTTCTGGTTTTTTCCAGTCCTTTATCCAGTTGTTTCTTCTCGGATTCGTCCGGAGACTTTTTAAAAAAATCAAATAAGCCCATATCTGTTTAAACAAAAAAAGCTTCCCATTGTATTAAGGAAGCTTTTCAAAACTATTTAAAATTTCTTACTTGGCGAGATAATCCTTCACAGCATCGCCGGGTACCATTTCTTCTCTAAAAGAATAAGCTCCGGTTTTAGGTGAACGTACGCAGGTAATTACTTTAGCCCAGTCTTTACCTGAACCCGCCTTCTTCAATGTTGCAACAACTTTCTTTGCCATGTTATTTAATCTCTTTATGTACGGTTACACGTTTCAGATACGGATTGTACTTTTTAAGTTCAATACGCTCTGTTGTATTTCTTTTATTCTTAGTTGTAATATAACGAGACATACCCGGAATACTACTTCCTTTTTGCTCGGTGCATTCTAAAATCACCTGAACTCTATTTCCTTTCTTTGCCATGCCTTAAATTTTCCCGTTTTTAATTAAGTTATTCAGACAAGCACTAATGCCTTTCTTATTAATGGTTTTCAAGGCTGATGTACTCACCTTAAGGGTAACCCATTCATCCTGCTCAGGAAGGTAAAACTTCTTCGTTTGAAGGTTTGGATAGAATCTTCTCTTACTCTTTCTATTGGAGTGAGAAACTTTGTTTCCTTTCAAAGCTTTCTTCCCGGTTAAATCACATACTCTAGACATTCCTCTGAATTTTAGGGCTGCAAAGATGCTACTAATTTTGAATATTTCAAATACTATGGATATAAAAGATACTTTTTTCTCATCTCTTTATACTCCTCTAAATCTTTGGCCCAGCTTAATTTGATCTCTTCTTCAGTTGCGCCCGATTCAATTTGCTTCATAAGTGTTTCATTACCACTTAGTTTGTAAAAGAAATCTCGAAAAAAATCTCCGTCCTCTTTTCGGTTGGTCTTATAAAACTCCAGTAAATAATTTAATCGCAATCCGGGTTCTATAAAGAACTCTTTTGTTACAACATCAGTTACTAAAAAACCACCGCAGGTTTTACCCTCGTATTTCGGATGATCTGAAATACCGGGCATACTTTTCGGCGTAAATGTAATTTCACCCTTATAACCAGGGCGTCCCAGCATTTGGAATGGCTTATCGGTCCCTCTTCCAACACTCACATTAGTCCCTTCAAATAAACCTAAGTATGGATACAGATAAACCGAATTCATATTTGGTAAATTAGGGGATGGCCTTACCGGCAACTCGTAGTAGCTGCTATGACTGTAGTTTTTACATTCAATCGTGGTAAGCTGCAGCTCAGAGCTTCTATTGATCCAGGCTTCGCCGATGATCATATGCGCCAATTCGGCAACCGTAAGACCGTGAACAATAGGAATAGGATGCATACCGATAAAAGACTGATACTTCAGATCTAAGACCGGTCCATCAATATAAAACCCGTTAGGATTAGGTCGATCGAGGACTATCATTTCCTTGGCTTGCTCTGCACAGGCTTCCATCACATAGTGCATGGTAGAAATAAAAGTATAGAACCTCACTCCTACATCTTGAATGTCGAAAATCACCAAATCAACCCCTTGCAACATCTCCGGACTCGGTTTTTTAGTACTTCCATAAAGTGAGAGAACCTCAAGGCCTGTTTTAGGATCCTTGCCGCTGCTAATATGTGCTCCGTCTGCGTGGTCTCCCCTAAATCCGTGTTCCGGTGCAAATACTTTAACGAGATTTATTCCCAAGCTTCTTAAAGTATCTACTAAATGTACTTCACCAACCATAGAAGTTTGGTTAACAACTAAGGCCACTTTCTTTCCTTTAAGTAGGTGCAAATACTGATCAAACCGGCTTGCTGCCACTTCTATTTCAGTATCACTGGTTTCCACAGTTTCTGAACTTGCGGCGGACTCCGGTCCTCTGGATTGACAACTAAATATCCATAGAATGATTGTAGATATGATGATTAGTTTCCTCATTTATTTAATCTTGCAGGGTCAAAATTATGCTATTTGGCCTGTATATCGCTAAAAAGCTAGGTCGCTCTAAAAAGCAGACCTTCACTCGCACTGTGGTTCGTCTTGCTACTGCAGCTGTAAGTGTTAGTGTTGCCGTTGTTTTACTCTCCTATGGAATTCTTCTCGGGTTTAAAGAAGAGATTCGCAATAAAGTTTCGGGATATGCAGGACATATCACCGTGAAAAACTTCGACATGAGTAAAGGCAGCGAAAACAGCTACTTAGTGGTTGACGACAGCCTTATATCGGAAATCGAAAATCATGCCGAAGTTGTTTCTGTCTATCCATTTTTAAATAAAGCAGGAATTTTAAAATCAGACTCTGTACTCGAAGGAATAATCTTTAGAGGAGTGCCGGAAAATTACAATTTCGACTTTTATGAAAAACATTTGCTAAGAGGGGATATTCCCAAATATGACAGTGTTGACTCTTATGACATCTTATTATCTGAATACACTGCGAATATTCTGGATGTAGACACCGGAAGCAGATTGAGATTATATTTCATTGATCATTCTGATGTTAAGCAAAGGCGCCCAAAGGTGGTTGGAATCTTTAACACCGGATTAATGGAGTTTGACAAGCAGATTGGGATCATGGACCTTAGAGCGCTTCAAAGAGTGGTTGGTACAGATTATTCCGAGGCTTCCGGCTATGAAGTGAAATTGAGATCTTTTGATCTACTTGAAAAGACAACAGACGAATTAGATCAATCTTTAGGTTTCGACAAAGTAGCACTTTCAGTGAAGGCCCAGTTTCCGACGATATTTCAATGGCTGGAAATAGTAGACACCAATGTCTTGGTGATCATCGTGCTGATGTTTATTGTGGCCATAATCAACATCATAACCGTCTTGCTTATTTTAGTCATTGAACGTATACCCATGATAGGGCTCTTGAAATCCTTAGGTTCTCGCAATCGTCAAATTATGCATATTTTCAGCTGGCAGGGACTTTTCATCTTAACAGCCGGTTTAATTATAGGAAATGTCTTAGCTTTTGGTTTTGGGTGGATACAGACCAGCTATCATATCATTTCGCTTACTCCAGAAACCTACTATATGGATTCTGTGCCTTTCTATTTGCCTTTGAGTGATGCAATCATCATCAACGTTGTAGCCATTGTATGTGCTTATGTATTTACATTGATTCCGTCTCTGATCATTTCCGGAATAAGCCCAACTCGAAGTTTGAGATTTCGCTAGTTAAAATCGAGATTGATTCTGCCTTCTGAGATTTCAACCGTGTCTGATTGATTGGTTTGATTGACAGCAATTCCACTAAAGGTTCCTTTCATCATTAACAAGGTTTCCTGATATTCAGTAACACTGAGAATTCCCGTCCTCAATTTATAGTTATTATTGATACCATCGGTGTAGATCACACTCACATCATTACCGGATAAATCGTAGCTGCCGGATTCAAAGTTTTGACCTAAAAAGAATTTAAACCCGCGGTCGTTAAAATTAAGTGCATTCACTTGCATACTGCCATTTACTTTGGCGTAGTTTACTCCGTCCTCTTGATCAATTGTAAGTCGATCGCTATTAACTCGAGCGGTCACAGCTAACTCGTCGGGCTCGGGTTCCTGGTCTGTATCGATACAGGCGTATAAGAACGACATCAATGTGAATGCTAAAACTAGTTTTTTCATGATTTCAAATTTTTATATGGGCAATGTTTACATCCATTAGTACAGCAAAAACCGCGCTTTAAATGAAAATGCTCAGTAAATACCATCAAGCCATTTTCGTTAATGTAAAAATCTTTTTCTTCTATTTTAGTGCTTCCCCGCATTTTTTACAAAATAATGCATCAGACTCGTGATTTATTTCACCACAATTTGAACATTTTACCTTGCGATGTTGCTGACTCATTTCTACAGAAACAATTCCGGTAGGTACAGCGATGACTGCATAACCCAAAATCATTAACATGGCCGAAAGAAATTGACCAAGAGTCGTGATCGGTGTTATGTCTCCGTAGCCGACCGTAGTCAGGGTCACTATTGCCCAGTAAATGCTACGAGGGATGCTAGTAAACCCAGCTTCCGGTGGTTCTATTACATGCATCACGGTTCCCATCACAATCACTATGATGAGGACGCTGGCAAAAAAGACAGTGATTTTAGCGGCACTTGATTTAATCGCCGACCCCAGGCTTTGGGCTTCACTCATGAAACTTGTGAGTCTCAATACCCTGAATACTCTGAGCAACCTTACCGTACGTATCATAAACAAGAATTGAGGCCCGTGTATTAATAATCCAAGATATGTCGGAAGGGTTGAAACTAAATCGATAATTCCCCAAAAGCTTGTAATGTATTTTCTAGGATCCGGGCTCACATATATTCTGAAGATATACTCTGCCGTAAAAATAAGAGTAAAGAAAAGCTCAGCACCTTTGAAATAGCTGTGATATGCCAGCTGTAATTCATTTACACTTTCGGCCATTACCACAATCACACTGAGGAGAATAGCCCAGAGCAAGAGAATGTCGAATCTTCTTCCTTCTTTGGTATCAGCATTAAAAATAATGTCATACCATTTAGACCTGAAATCTGGGTGATTCTTTTCTGAAATGCGCGGATAAGGCATGGATGCAAATGTAAAATGAAATAAAGCTCTAGTCTTTATTCAATTCAATTTTAATCCCCAAGTTCAAACCTATACCGAATGCTTTACTGGAAAATTCTGCTATTTGTTGATTTTGATTTTCATCCAAATACTCCACTTTGAAGGAACTCACAGGAAGGGTAGCTCCTTTGACCTGTGCAGAAATATCGAGAAGTAAGTAGTTGTTTAATGCGTAGTTGATGCCAATATCAGCCCTTAACAAAAAATTACCGGCTTCTTTGGTATTACAGCAGGTAATCATTCTAAAAGAACTAATTTGATTACCATTTTCATCAATAATAGCTTCTTCTTGCACTTCAGACCCCTCCTTACTCAACTTTCGGTTCAAAAAGAAATTGATTCCTCCTTGAAAATACACGGTTGTCCTCATCTTTTTTGAGGGATCATTATTCAATCCAATGAGATTCGCCAAATACGATCGGTATGCCCCCGAGACCGCCAATTGGTAGGTACTCATGGTGGGATAGAGATAATTTTTGAAATAAACCTGTTCTCTATTGAGCGATGGATCATTCAATTCGAACTGATATTTTGCTGAATAATCGTTTTTAACCACTCCCAGCTCTGCAGAAAAAGACTCTGTAAAGTATTTGCCTATATACAATCCTGCACTTACATCCAAATGCATCAGCGGCACCAAATTAGGGTGATCAGCTACATTGTAATTCTCAACTTTTGGCCCCATAGTAAAACGGAGATAATCTAATTGTTGAGCGGATGCTAATCCGATAATATAGGTAGTAAAGAAAAATAGTATAGTTAATCTCAAAATAGTTCGAGTTGCAATTTTTTCAAAGTAAAGGATTTCCTATGGTTTAGGCTATATCCTAATTTCTTTATGGCCTCTATGTGTTGAGCAGTGGCATAACCTTTATGTTTAGAGTATCCGTAACCGGGAAATTCACGATCGAGATTGCACATAAATTCGTCGCGATGTGTTTTGGCAAGTATAGACGCTGCCGCTATGCTCGAAAACTTACCATCCCCCTTAACCACGGTTGTGTATTCAAAATCTTGAAACTTTCTAAAATAGTTCCCGTCTATAAGTAAATGTTCCGGTTTAGACTTCAGATTAGAGATCGCTTTATGCATAGCCTTAACAGAAGCTTGAAGGATATTGATCTCATCTATTTCCTCTACATCACAAATCCCAACAGACCAGCATAAGGCTTTCTGCTCAATTTCGCTCCTCAAAGCCTCCCGTTTTTTTAGAGATAGTTTTTTTGAATCATTGAGTTCAGGAATTGGATGCTCCGGATCCAAAATCACTGCAGCAGCAAAGACGGGTCCTGCCAAACAACCTCTGCCGGCCTCATCGCAGCCTGCCTCCAGTCTATTCTCAATTAAAAATGGTTTAAGCACCAAGGCAAAAATATAATAAGTTTGCACAGCCGAATGAGCAAGTACCGGAAAGTCATTTACGAAAACTACCACAGCACTCAAGTTAATAAAGCTGAGGTAAACTATGAGCAACTTCTCCAACAGCAGTCGTTCTATTACAAAAAAGAATTGACGCCTTTTCTTCCAAAGGATAAAAATGCAACAATCCTGGATATTGGTTGTGGATTTGGAAGTTTTATTTCTGCAGCAAAAAGCTCGGGTTATCAAAATGTGACAGGAATTGATTTAAGTCCGGAGCAAGTTGAAGTTGCACATAAGCTGAATATTCCGGAAGTTAAGTTACAAAGTGCAGAAGATTGGTTCGCTGAAAATGAAAACCTGGATTGCATCGTAGGGGTTGATATTATTGAACATTTCACCAAAGACGAGCTCGTTGAGTTCCTAATCCAGTGCAAAAAAGCATTGAACCCGGGTGGCAGCCTTGTATTCAGAACCCCCAATATGGATGCTCATTTTGCTTCTGTGTATGCTCATGCAGACTTTAGTCATGAAGTATTCCTCAACAAAAGTTCTGCGAAGCAAGTTATGGCTGCTTGCGGATTTCATAAAGTTGAAGTCTTTCCGAGTATGATCTATAACAGAAATGGCTTGAAGGAATCGCTGCGAAAAATAATGTGGTCTGTTTCTCAAACTTTCTTTAAGATTTCATTATTTGCCAGTGGAAGAACTTGGGATGACGTTGTCTTTACCCCAAATCTAATCATTAAGGCTAGCGTAGACTAGACATCGAAGTCTAGGCCAAATCTATCTGCGAAATCTTTTAATATGGGATGATCTTTAGCTGCGGCGTTAAATTGCTCCTTTGGAGTAAATGGCTTATACTCTTTTACCTTTAAAGCATCTATCTTTAGATCCAGTCCAGGAAAATGAAGGCCTCGTTTCCTGAACATTCTACTCAGACCTTTCACCTCTTCTTCTAACTCATTCTTGAGGGTTTTAGAACCTACAGTTAATGAAATTTTACCTTCGGTATAACTGAATATAGGATCAGACATATAGGCCGCCAGACTTTTCTGATTTCTTTTATACAGGTCTTGAACAAAATCGGCAAAAACCTGCTTCACTTCCATTTCAGTGGCATCCTTGAGCTTAACAGTCTCTATTTTTTCTTTAGGTTCAGCTACTTCAGATTGTTGTACCGGTTTTCTAGTCTGGTTTATAAGATCTTTAATTTTCCCGATCTTAACGGTTTTGACTACCTCTTCTTCTACAATTTTTTCTGCTTCAGATTGAACTTCGGTCTCTTCAAAAAGTTCAGGGAAAAAGCCGGACTCGCTAAGCTTTTTTATTTCAGGCTTTTTTTTTTAGAAAGATCTATGGCATGTTGAAGTGATGCTAACTTAATAAGACATAACTCAACATGAAGCCTCTGGTTTCGGCTAGCTTTATAATGAATATCTGATTCACCTAAAATGTTGATGGCATTCACCAGAAATGAAAGACTAACAGAATGTGCTTGTTCTTTATACTTAGATGCCATTTCGGGCGACTTCTCAATCAGAGCTAAAGTATCTGTGTTGCGAGCAACGAGTAAGTCTCTGAAATGATTTGCTAGTCCGTTTAAGAATAATTGCCCATCAAAGCCCTTTCTCTGGATTTCGTCAAAAATGAGTAGGGTTTTATTTACATCTCCATCAATAAAAGCGGAAGTTGTTCTGAAGAAATACTCGTAATCTAGAATGTTCAAGTTCTTAATTACATCTTCATATGTAACGGTTCCATTTTCACTAAAACTCGACATCTGATCAAAGATCGAAAGAGCATCTCTAAGTGCTCCATCTGCTTTTTGAGCAATAAGATGTAGTGCTTCATCCTCTACCGTAAGCGATTCGTTTTGAGCAATATGCTGGAGATGTTCTACTATTTCCGGAATCTGGATTCTTTCGAAGTTAAAAATCTGACAGCGAGATAAAATGGTAGGTAGAATTTTATGACGCTCTGTTGTTGCCAAAATAAACACGGCGTATTTTGGCGGCTCTTCCAATGTTTTCAAAAAGGCATTAAATGCCGATTGTGAGAGCATATGAACCTCATCGATAATATACACCTTGTATTCACCCGTTTGAGGTGGTATTCTCACCTGCTCGTTTAAACTTCTGATATCTTCCACAGAGTTGTGTGAAGCTGCATCAAGTTCGAAGATGTTAAATGAATAATCGTAACCTTCCGGAACAGAACCTTTATTAATCTCTTTGGCCAAAATCCGGGCGCAGGTAGTTTTACCAACTCCTCTGGGGCCACAGAAAAGGAAAGCTTGAGCAAGCCTGTCGTTTCGAATCTCATTCACAAGAGTTTTGGTGACATGCTCTTGCCCAACCACCGACTCGAAACTGTCTGGTCTATATTTTCTTGCCGAAACAATATACTCGCTCATTGCACTGCAAAGAATCAACGCTTCGACAAATGATGCAAGGAATGTTGATACTTTTCAAAAAAACTTGTGAAAGCATTTCGATGGTTTTATTTGCAAGGCATTGAAAACAAAGCATAAATCAAGCTTAAAAAAGATTTGAAGCTTTCGGAGAAAAACTTACTTTTGCAGCCCTAAAATTTTTTAGAAAACAATGACAGTTAACAATTACGAGTCTGTAATCATTTTAACACCCGTGCTCAGTGAGAAGATGCTGCAAGATGCAGTTGAGGCTTACAAGAAGCTGATTACAGAAAACGGTGGAGAGCTCATCCACGAAGAGAATTGGGGGCTAACTAAATTGGCTTACCCTATTCAAAAGAAAACTACTGGTTTCTACCAGATTTTTGAATTCAAAGCAGATCCTGAATTTGTAGACAAATTGGAACTTGCTTTTCGTCGTGACGAACAGGTATTGAGATACCTTACGATCAAGTTAGACAAGCATGCACTTGTTTACAACGAACGTCGCAGAAACGGAGAATTCAACAAAAAGAAAGAAAAATCAACTGAAAAAGAGGAGGCTACATCATGAGTTCACCAAAGAAAAACTACAGATTCAGCACTACTCCGGTAAATCAAACTAAGAAGTATTGCAGGTTTAAGAAAAGCGGTATCAAGTATATCGATTACAAGAATCCTGATTTCTTAATGAAGTTTATTAACGAGCAAGGAAAATTACTTCCTCGTAGAATTACCGGTACTTCATTGAAATACCAAAGAAAAGTAGCTCAAGCAATCAAGCGTGCTCGTCACCTTGCATTATTACCTTACGTTACTGATCAATTAAAATAATTCTCACTTTTAAACTAGATATATCATGCGAGTTATATTAAAAGATTTTGTTAAGAACCTAGGTGAGAAAAACGAAATCGTAACTGTAAAAAACGGATACGGAAGAAATTACCTTATTCCTCAAGGGCTAGCGGTAATTGCTACCAGCTCTGCAGTTAAGATGGCCGAAGAAAATATTCGTCAGGCCGCTCACAAACAAGAAAAAATCAAAAATGAAGCAGCTGAACTTGCTGAGAAAATGGCTGGAATTAAAATTTCAATTCCAACGAAAGCAGGAAGCAATGGCAAAATTTTTGGTTCTGTAACTACTATTCAGATTGCTCAATCTTTAGCAGATAGAGGATATGAAATAGAAAGAAGAAAAATTAGTATTGATGGCGACATCAAAACTTTAGGTGAGTATAAAGCTACTTTAAATCTTCACAAAGAAGTAGAAGTAGAAATTGATCTTGAAGTAGTTCAAGAGTAATACTCCCAAACCATAAGAATTGAAAAGGATCGGCGAAAGTTGATCCTTTTTTTTTTACTCGTGACGAAGGGCTTCGATCGGATCAATTTTCGATGCTTTGTAGGCTGGCCAGATTCCGGCAGAAAGCCCTACAATAGTACATACCACCAAAGCTAGAATCACCCAATTCCAAGGTATGATAAAGCTTCCGCCAATTGCATTGGAAGTAATATTCCCGACGATAATACCTAAAATCACTCCTCCCAAACCACCAATCTGACAAATGGTAATTGCTTCGATTACAAACTGATTCAAGACTGTACTGCTTTTAGCCCCAATTGCTTTTCTCGTTCCAATTTCTTTGGTACGTTCCGTTACAGAAACCAGCATAATATTCATGAGTGCAATTGCTGCACCAAGTAATGTAATGGTGGCAATAAGAATTGCTGCAATAATTACCATCTGTAAACTTTCCATGGCTACTTGAGTGATGCTATCACTTTTGACAATGGAGAAATTCTCTTCTTCTTTTATTCTAAGCTTGCGAACCTGCCTAAATAAAGAAGTGCTATAATCAATGGCAGGTTCCAACATCATAACATCTTCAACTGCTACCGCAATGGTATAGCTCATATTAGATCTGGGAAATTGAGCGCGGGCCAATGAAACCGGCACTACGGCAACCCGATCCCCTCCAAAATCAAATGCTCCTCCTTTCTTATCAAAGACTCCAATCACTCTAAGCTTCACTCCTCCTATACTTATGTCTTTATTCAGTGGACTCCGGTTTCCAAAAAGTTTCGTCTTTATTTCTTGCCCGATAATCACCACATTATTCCCTTTTTCAATATCTGCAGGATTGAGATTCCTTCCCTCTTCTAGAGAGTAGCCGGATGCTCGCATATAATTAGCATCACTCCCAACTACTCCGGTATTTGGATTTGTTTTTTCAGATCCGGCTTTTGCAACAGCAACCCAAGTATTATTGGAAATCACACTTACAGCGGCGTCCATATCAAAACGCTCCTTAAACTCCATCGCTTCTTTATAGCTGATATTCTCATGAAATACTCTTTTTGAATTACGTCCAAGACTAAATCCGGAAGAACGATTTTGAATATTGAAAGAATTTGCTCCCATAAAACTGAAGTTTTTGGAAAGGGAACTTTCAATTCCGTCGATGGCTGTTAGAATACCTACCAAAGCCATAATACCAATTGAAATAATAAGACAGGTAATGATGGTTCTAGTGAGATTACCACCGATTGCGTTCAACGCAATTTGTATATTCTGCCAAAGACGCATGATTTCAAAGAACGATAATTAGATTCAGACTACATCAGGCTTCTACCAAATGAAAAATATATTCGACTTTCTCTGCCTGTAGAGAACAAAATATTTAATTTGCCTCCTCGTTAAATGAATATGCTACTTGAAATAGACGCCCTGGCCATTTTTATAGATGTGGTCAAATTTGCAATACCCGCATTAATAGTATTTGCAGTATCCTATAAATTATTAAGTAAGTTTTTAGACGACAATGCTCACAGCAGGCTCATCGAAGTAAAAAAGGAACAAAGTGCCATGATTACTCCCATTCGTTTACAAGCTTATGAGAGACTCACTATATTTCTAGATAGAATTAGCCCGGATAATTTAGTACTTCGATTATCTAAATCGGGACAAAGTGCTGGAGAATTAAGAGCCTTATTGATTAGAACCATTACAGATGAGTTCAACCACAATATTTCGCAACAGATCTATGTATCTAACCAAGCTTGGATTATGGTAAAGGCGGTAAAAGAACAAATTATTGGAATTGTAGATAGTTGTTACCGGGAATGCGATGAAGATGCATCGGGACCAACCTTAGGGAAAATGGTTTTAACCCGATTAATGGAATCAAAAGAGGTTCCAACCCAAAAAGCGATTGAATATTTGAAACGAGAAATTGAGATCGTTTTATAGTCTAATAATGGATAAAACTCTCTAAGTTAAGAGAAAATTAATTTTGAGATTTCAATTCTATTCTGAGGCATCATATCATAGGAGAAAATTCTATTTTTCAACGTTTTTTTGAATAAATTTTTAAAGTATTTTTTCAAACGCTGATAATGAGCACTTAAAGATGAAAACCTAGGTGTATCAAGGGTTTTGTACACTAATTTTTCCATAAAGTCAAGGTAAAAAAAATTTTTTTTAGAACTTTTTTTACCCCAACTTAGCGGCAGGTTATCGGACTAATAATCTACCTTATTCATTACATTAACTTAACATTTTAAAAACCAAAAACTTATATGAGTGAGCAACACGAAACTGTATGGAATAACTGTCTAAAAATTATTAAAGACAATGTTAATCCACAGAGTTTTAAAACTTGGTTTGCCCCCATAAAACCACTGAAACTAGAAGACAAGGTTTTGACTATTCAAGTACCCAGCCAATTTTTTTACGAATGGTTGGAAGAGCATTATGTAAGTCTGCTTAAAAAGACGCTTGAAAAGGAATTAGGCGCAGGTTCAAAACTCGAGTACAATGTGATAGTAGAGAACAGCGGAGGTACAAATGCAAGACCTTATACTGTGAGTATGCCTACACGCAATGTTACTCATAATAATAAAAATGAAATAGGTATGCCGATTAATCTATCGAATACCATTCATAATCCCTTTATTATTCCGGGACTGAAGAAGATGAATATCGACTCCCAGTTAAACCCGGCTTATACTTTTGATAATTTCATTGAAGGCGAGTGCAACAGACTTGCAAGATCTGCGGGATATGCTGTAGCAAATAAACCCGGAGGTACTGCTTTCAATCCACTTATGATTTTTGGAGGCGTTGGACTGGGTAAAACTCATCTTGTTCACGCTATTGGAAATAGAATTAAAGAAATCTCAAATTCTAAGAGCGTTCTATATGTCTCTTCAGAAAGATTCATTAATCAATACGTAGACAGTGCAAAGAATGGAAACTACAACGACTTCCTTCATTTCTATCAGATGATTGATGTGTTGATCGTTGATGATGTTCAGTTTTTTGCTAAGAAGGAGAAGACTCAAGAAATCTTCTTCCAGATCTTTAATTACCTGCATCAAAATCAGAAACAATTGATTTTAACTTGCGATCGTCCACCTAAAGATCTTAAAGATGTTGATGAAAGATTATTATCCAGATTCAAATGGGGATTATCTGCAGATTTACAAAACCCAGACTTTGAAACCAGGGTTAATATATTAGAACAAAAGATGTATCAGGACGGAATTAAGTTCGCTCCTGAAGTTATTGAATACGTTGCCAATAAAATCGACTCAAATATTAGAGAATTAGAAGGTGCTCTTATTTCTTTGATTGCACAAGCTTCACTCAACAGAAAGGAGATCGATTTGGATATGGCTAAAAAAATGATGAAGAACTTCGTAAAGAATTCTTCACGAGAAATTTCTATCGAATTTATTCAGAAATTAGTCTCTGATTACTTTGGTGTGAGCGTTGATCTTATGAAGTCAAAAACAAGAAAAAGAGAAATCGTTCAAGCCAGACAAATCAGTATGTATTTCGCAAAACAGCTTACTCAGGCTTCCCTTAAAAATATTGGGATGTACTTTGGAGGCCGCGATCACTCTACCGTGATCCATGCATGCCAGACTGTTAATGATTTGATGGACACAGACAAGAAATTTAAATCCGACGTTGAAGAACTGTCGAAAAGAATTAAAATCAACACATATTGATTTTAAATTATACGCCAACAATGTGTAATAAAATTTATTTTATTGTTGCGTATTTTAAAAAAATTTACTTCCTTTGAAGTATCTTTTTTAATCTTAATTTTCATAGGGGCAAGCCCTGGTTGTTGAAAAACAATCAGGGTCTTTTTTTTTAGGCCCTTTTGGAATTAAACTCAAGCTTCAAAATTCTTCGTACTCAGCTTCCGGATTAAAATTCTAAACAAGTTCGCACGACCCTTATATAATGGAACTGAATAATTCATTATTCTCTATTCAGACTATTTCTCATCTGCTAGTATTATTACCAGTAAGGAATCCTCTATAAACTAAATCAACAGGCATAAAAAAGCCCCGAGTGATATACCCGAGGCTTTTTCAATTTTATTAGTTCTATATCAAGGTCCAACATCGTGGTTGGCAGATTCCAAGATATAAGGATGGTTCTTAGCGTAAAGATTTGCTTTAGAAAGCGAGTTAAGGACGATATAGATAAACAATCCGGCAAATGCTAGAGTAGTTCCTATTTCAAGTAAACCAATACTTGCATGATCTCCAACAACTCCTGGCATCACCATTAGATATACATCTACCCAATGTCCAACTAGGATTAGTAATCCTGCAACAAGCAATACTAGAGGGTTTCTTTTTGCATTTCTCATCATTAATACGAGGAATGGTAATAGGAAGCACATGAAAATGTTCACAAAGAACATAGGTCTGTAAATACCTTCTAGTCTAGCAGCAAAATATACTGTTTCTTCCGGAAGGTTAGCATACCAGATCAATAACCACTGACCTAAGAAAATGTATCCCCAGAATACACAGAAAGCAAACATAAACTTACCTAAATCGTGTACTACTTCGTCTGATACCATTTCCATGTACCCTTTATTCTTAAGGTACAATAGAATCATCATCATTACAGATAATGAGGTAACAAAAGTCACTGCGAAATTATATACAGAAAACATGGTAGAATACCAGTGAGCATCGATACTCATGATTACCAACCAGCTCAATGCTGAAAAAGAGAATGCAAAGAAGAAAATAAAGCCTGCAGACCAACGAATAGAGTTTCTAAAGTAGCCCAAGCCACCTTCTTGATCTTCTTTGATACTGTTTTGTCTCAACTTCATTCTAATTCCATACCATACTATTACGATGAAAGGAATTAAGAAATAAAGACTAGTGCTATTTAATAACCAAGACTTACTCTCAAGAATACCATCATAGCCGGCATCTCCGGGAGCTAATCCTTGGTCAAAATACGTTACCCAGTGATAGAATTGATCTTTGGCCAACACTATAACTGCAAACAAGATTACAAATCCAACCGCGATATAGGAGGTCATAGCCTCAGCAATTCTTTTTAGTAAAGTTGCCCATCCTGCATTTGCAACATAATTAACTGCAAGGAAGAACAAAGCTCCCACTGCGAAAAGCAAGAAGTAATATGAGTTCATCAAAAGATTCGCCCATACCCTACTCATCCAGTTTGCACCGTGTTCGTCGTGCGTACCTGCTTCATGCTCTCCTGCCGCTTCACCGTGATGTTCGGCCGGAGTTTCATTATGATGAGCTCCTTCTGCGTGCTCTGTTGCAACTTCTTCGGTTTGAGCATCATTCCAATGATTCTGAACTTGCATCGCTCCAATACCGGCTAATACAAGACCCAATACCAACAAAACAATAGCGATCATTTTTGACCTACCGTTAAAGTGGTATTTTTCTTCAGTTATTTCTGTTATTGTGTGGTGTCCCATTGTCTTTTACTTCTTAGTTAGTTGCTGCTTCTGTACTATCTGATACTTCAACTTCTGCTACGGCTAAATCCTCGTCATCTGAAGCAAATGTGAAAGCATCACCTAAGCTCAAGTACTTCACGTAATGAATTACTTGCCATCTCTGCTCTGGATTAAGCATTGCAGCGTGCGATCCCATAAATCCTTTACCGTACTGAATTGTATGATAAATTTTACCTACCGGTAACTCCTTAATATACGGATCGTCATATCCTGCCCAAGGTGGAGGATTCATTTTCTTAGTCTTGAAAATAGGTCCATCATTAGCACCTTTTTTACCATGACAGTGCCAGCAATAAATATTATATAATCTTTCTCCTTCTTGCACATTCTCTTTTGTTGCCGCAAACTGAGGTTGGAATGAAACTGAAGCTTCATATCCCTCTGCAGTGTTGGGATGAGGATAAACATAATCCAATTGACCTCGAGCAATAGTCCCGTTTACCGGTAGTCTCATGGTCATACCATTTGGATTATAATCAAACTCTTTTTCTTGAGAATATGGCTCATAAGCCTGAGAGATATACATATTCGGTGAATATTCAATACCCGGATCATTACCTTCACTTACACAAGATGTAAGAGAAATTACCGGTAAACTCAAGATAATAGCGTATTTCTTTATGGTCGACATTATAATATTCTTAATACGTTACTTCAAGTGCCTGTCCGCGTTCGCGAATTTCAAGCGCACCTTCATTGTTAATGATTGATTTAATTTCATCGTCAGATATAGGTTGATCTTCGTTTACTTCAATAGCGAGTAACATCAAATCATCTGTCTGACGCAAGTCCAAAATATCTTGTTTAAAACCGTGTATCATGCTGCTTCTTGTGAAGAAAGCGATCACCATTCCAAATGCTGTGAACAATACAGTAAGCTCAAACATAATTGGAATAAATGAAGTAAATACAGTTACATCCATAGGTTTACCACCAATAATCATAGGCCAGTCTAGCACGTTCATGTAGTAAGCTAGACTAAAACCTGTGGTGGTTCCTAGAGCACCGCATATGAATGCGATAACAGTAAGGTTGGTTCTTTTAATTCCCATTTCCTTATCCAGGTGATGAACAGGGAAAGGAGTATAACAATCAAAGATATTCACCTCTTTCTTTCGCAAAGAGCGAACGGCATTCAACAGTTTCCCTTCGTCGTTAAACACTCCTAGGGTGAACTTCTTATCGCCTATTTGTACTTTTTTATCAATCATCTTACTCTTTGTCTTTAATAATGGTTTTAACTTCAGACATATTTATTACAGGTAAGAACTTCGCGAAGAGGAAGAAAAGAGTAAAGAATAAGCCCAATGTTCCTGCGAAGATTCCTGCTTCAACCCATGTAGGTTTATACATTACCCATGAACTAGGTAAGAAATCACGGTGAAGCGAAGTAACAATAATTACAAATCGCTCAAACCACATTCCGATGTTCACGATAATGGAGATAATAAATATAAACCAAGGTGTTGTTCTTGCCCATTTAGACCAGAATACCTGCGGCGCAATAAGGTTACAGGTCATCATAGTCCAGTAAGCCCATGCATATGGACCAAACATTCGGTTCATAAAGGCATACTGTTCATATTCATATCCTGAGTAAGCTGCAATAACAAACTCAGTAATATATGCTAGACCTACGATAGATCCGGTTAAAAGAATCACTTTACACATTGCCTCCAAATGCTCAGAAGTAATGTAATCTTGGTACCCCATCACGTGACGTGCTACCAGTAATAGTGTTAATACCATACCAAATCCTGAGAAGATCGCACCAGCCACGAAGTATGGCGGGAAGATCGTGGTATGCCAACCGGGGATAACCGAGGTAGCAAAGTCAAAGGATACAATAGTATGTACCGAAAGTACCAGCGGTGTTGAAATACCGGCTAAAATCAAAGCAACAACCTCATATCTTGCCCATGTTCTTGCTGAACCATTCCAGCCCATGGCAAAGAATCCGTACCAGAATTTTCTACCCTTACTTTTAGCTCTATCTCGAACAGTTGCGATATCCGGAATTAATCCTAGATACCAGAATACCAAAGAAACAGAGAAGTACGTAGAAATTGCAAATACGTCCCATAAAAGAGGTGAGTTAAAGTTCACCCAAAGTGAACCAAATGCGTTGGGTAATGGTAGTGGCCAGTAACCTAACCAAACACGACCCATGTGAAATAAAGGAAAGACTGCGGCGCAGAGTACGGCGAAAATCGTCATCGCCTCTGCGGAACGGTTAATCGACATTCTCCATTTCTGTCTGAAGAGCAAGAGAATCGCCGAAATAAGTGTTCCTGCGTGTCCAATACCAATCCAGAATACGAAGTTGGTAATATCCCAACCCCACATCACGGTTTTGTTCACACCCCAGGTACCAATACCTTCCCATGTGGTCCAGCCTAGTGTTCCAATTAATACAAGTAAAAGTACTAATGCAACAGAGAAGCCGAGCCACCAGGATGAACTGGGTTTATTCTCAATCGGCCTGCAAATGTCATTCGTGACATCGGCGTAAGACTTGCCTCCTGTTACTAGCGGTTTTCTAATTTCTGCTTGATACATTATTTGATCTTAGTGGTGTGCTACGTGGTTATTTGATTTTTCTTTCTTATTTCTAATCTTAGTCATGTATACAATAGATGGTTTAGTATCCAATTCTTCAATTACATGATACGAACGCTCATTATTGTATAACTTAGAGATTTCTGATTTTGGATCGTTCAGGTCTCCAAATACAATCGCTTTTGATGGACAAGTTTGAGCACATGCAGTTGTAAACTCATCTGATTCCATTTTGCGATCTTCTCTTTTCGCTTGAAGTTTTGCAGACTGAATTCTTTGAACACAGAAACTACATTTTTCCATAACCCCTCTAGAACGAACAGTTACATCAGGGTTAATCACCATTTTACCTAAATCATTGCTGAAGTGGTAATCGAATTTCTTGTTCTCGTTAAATCTGAACCAGTTGAAACGTCTCACTTTGTAAGGACAGTTGTTTGCACAATACTTGGTTCCGATACAACGGTTATAGGTCATTTGGTTTAGACCTTCACCGCTGTGAGTAGTTGCCAATACCGGACAAACTGTTTCACATGGTGCGTGATCACAGTGCTGACATAACATAGGCTGATGAACCACTTTCACATTGTCGTACAATGCATCAGAGGTATCTTCAGTGTAGTTATTGATCTTTTTCTCCTCAGTAAGGTAATCACCTTCAGAAACTTCTGCATCACCCATAATCTTATCGATGTGTACAGTAGCTGCTTGAGGAACTTCAAAGCTGTAATAGCGATCAATTCTGATCCAGTGCATCTCTCTACGTCTTCTGATTTCGGTTCTACCTACTATCGGTACGTTGTTTTCGATGCTACAACTTACAATACAAGCACTACATCCGGTACATGAGTTTAGGTCGATTGCCATCGCCCAGTGATGCCCCTTGCTGTAATCGTGCTCTTCCCACAATGACACTAAATTGTGTTTGTGGTGATTGGTTACATATGGATCTTCATTGTAAGCGTCGAGGCTTGCCTCACGAACAATGTTTCTTCCTTCTATAGTATGATGACTTTGAGTTCTTGCAAGCTCATAAGCACCTTCAACTTTCTCTACTGAAACTCCTTCTGAAATAACATAGTTACAAGTATTTCCTGAATGATCCACCATTGGATACACATTCTGTCCAAGATCTTTTAGATCGTTCTGAACTGATTCGGGTAACATTCTGCCATAACCAAGTGCTATGCCGTATGTGCCTCTGGCCTGACCAGGCTGAATCAATACAGGAATGCTATCAAGAGTTACTCCATTAGCCGTTACTTTAGCAACATCGCCGTCTTTCAAACCTGCCTTATCAGCGTCGGGTTTTGAAATACTTAAGTAGTTATCCCAGCATACTTTTGTTACCGGATCCGGCATTTCATGTGCCCAAGGAGTATTGGCGAAATAACCATCTCTCACTCCCACTTTTTGGTAAAGAACAAGATTGGTTTCAGAAGTTTTACGAGCTCCGATTTTAGATGCTGCGTCAGCAGGACTTACGCCCAGTGAAACAGGAGATGCAGAAGCAGTGCTCATTAAAAATCCACGCTCAATTGCTTTATTAAAATCACCTCCAATTTTAGAATCGAAGATGGATTTAGTTAACTCATAGGTATAAGTCTTATCTCCACTGGCAGAATTTGATTGTCCTGACCATACCATTAAACTCTCAGCGATCTGACGTCCCTGGAATACAGGTCCTATTGTTGGCTGATTGAAGACATATGAACCAACATAAGGCTCTTTGATGTCCCAGCTTTCCAATGCATGAAGATCCGGAGTTAAGTACGTGCAACTTCTTGCAGTCTCATCCATGATCAATGCATTAGAAACAGTTAATGGAATTTTAGATAATAAGCTTCCGAATGATTTATGGCTGTAAGAAGGATTGGCATCTACAAAGATCGCTGCTCCTACTCTACCGCTATTCACATCTGAAGTAAACTTCTTGAATGAGCTATCATCTCCACTGTAACCATTGAAGTGATTATTCATATCAATTGTAGTTCCGTAGTTTCCTAATAATGTGTTGATCGCATTTACAATAATTTGATCATTAACATCATTAGAACCACTTACTACTAAAGATTTACCCCTTGCTTTCCACAAGTCTTCAGCTGCATGCTTAATAGCCTGTCCGGCAAGTTCCTTTTTAGGACCGCTTACCATTGAACTACCTGCTAACTGAAGTAACTCATTATATAGTGTTACCAAGTGTGCTCCTGTGCTTGAAGCGGTCATTGGTACACGTACATCGGCATTTGCTCCTGAAAGAGACATTAGAGACTCAAACTGGATATGCTTCGACATTTTACCATTTTTTGGCACTCTGTTTTTACCCCAATCTGCGCTAAAACGAACAGGGCTAATCCATGTACCTAAGAAGTCGGCTCCAAAACTCACAATCACATCGGCTTTACCAAAGTGATATGCCGGAATAGCTTTCTTTCCAAATGATTGCTCATTTGCATGAAGAATTCCGGAGTAAGAAACGGGTTCGTAGTTCACATGAACTACATTTCCGTACTTCTCATTTAATTTCTCAACAGCTGACTTTAGAAGTAAGCTTGTAGACGATCTGCTTACTACAGCAATTTGCTTACCTGAAGATGCCGCACTCGACAAGCCTTTCATAATTGCCTCATCAGCCTCTGCCCATTCTATTGAATCGTAAGCAGTTTCAATTTTCTTTTGAGCACCTGGAGTACGATTAGTGTCATACAAAGACAGAATACTTGCGTGTGCTAAGCCATCAAGACCTCCACCGTAGAATTCAGCTTCTTTATTAGGTTCAAATTTAATTGGACGACCTTCTCTAACTTTAACCAGCATAGGGAATCCCTCGTAATCGCTGATTGAACTGGATGCATAATGCAAAGGCACACCCGGTGTAACATTATCCGGATGGATTGCATATGGCATTGCATATTTAACCGGTGTTTTATTACAAGCTGCAAGGGCAACTGCACCTACGCTAAATCCAAAGAATTTTAGGAAGTCACGACGATTTGCTCTGAATGAGTCATCGTTTGAGAATACCTTATCTAATGGTAATCCCTCGTAAAACTCACGACCTTCAGATTCTACAAACTCTGGAGTTTGTTCCAGCTCGTCAATTCCTTTCCAATATTGATTTGATGATTTCATTTGATCTTTCTCAGTTCTTTATATTAATAATGACACTTTCCGCATTCAAGTCCACCGTTTTGAGCCACGGTGATATAATCTTTTCCATCGATTACCATGTTCTTATGAACTTCTTCATAATAATCGTTGTTCTCGGCATCAATTCCACGCTCTCTATGGCAATCGATACACCACCCCATTTGAAGAGTAGAGAATTGATATACTTTATCCATCTCTTCAATTGGACCGTGACAAGTCTGACATTCGAGGTTTCCAACCACCACGTGTTGTGAGTGGTTAAAATATGCCAAGTCGGGAAGGTTGTGAATTCTAACCCACTTAATAGGCTTCACTTCATAATCTTCTTTGTATTCCATAGCTTCACCATCCCATCCAATAGCATCGTAGATTTTTTGGATCTCGGGTGAGATATTGTCATTATACTTTTCTCTTGCCTGAACATACTTATGACAGTTCATACAAGTGTTCAAAGCAGGAATACTTGCCGATTTTGACTTCTCAACAGTACTGTGGCAGTACTTACAATCGATGTTGTATTGTCCTGCGTGGATTTTGTGAGAGAAGTTGATTGGTTGATCAGGAGAGTAGCCCTGCTGAACTCCAACTTCGTCCATTCCATACTTGTAACCAAAGGCTCCTAATACAACAATTAGAATCCCTGCAATTGCTAATGTTGCAATCGTTGGATTCCAATGGCTTGTTTTAGCCTTGATTCTTTCCATAATCGACGGCGACGCATCCTCGGGATTATCCTTCGCATGCATTGCTTTCAGATTGTTCTTAATTCCCCACAAAAGGCCTGAGATCAATAGCAATACTGCTGATAAAATGATCACCGCCAACAAGGTTGATTCTGAGTAAAAAGATGACATATTTTGTGAATTTGCTGAAGCGGTATTAAGAGCCCCGCTCAATGCTAATAAAATAAGGGTATTCAGTATTTTGGTTTTCGGTTCGTACATACACTTAAGTGCGGTGCAAATATAGACGACTTTAAAAATGGGCTTAGGTGTAGATATTCACAATTTTTCAATTTAGAAATCATCTAAATAGCTCGACTATTTTTTGCATAATTTATTGAATATCTACATTTTAAGGCTTTACCTTATTATAGGCCTTGATAATTTCCTTCACAAGACGATGGCGAACCACATCATTTTCATTAAGCTTCACAATCCCGATTCCTTTTATACTTCTCAATATCTGAATTGCCGGTTCCAGACCACTTCTTTGTTTAGCCGGTAAGTCGATCTGACTCAAATCTCCGGTTACTACAACTTTGGCCTGAGGCCCCATTCTGGTAAGAAACATTTTGAGTTGAATCTCAGTTGCATTCTGGGCTTCGTCTAAAATCACAAAACAATTATTCAAGGTTCTACCTCTCATAAAAGCCATAGGTGCAATTTCAATCACACCAGTCTCGAGATAGTTTTTATACTTTTCCGGTGGAATCATATCTTGTAAGGCATCATATAATGGTCTTAAGTAGGGATCAATTTTTTCCTTCAAATCTCCCGGAAGGAAACCTAAACTCTCCCCTGCTTCTACCGCCGGTCTACATAATATGATCCGCTTAACTTCTTTGTTTTTTAAGGCTCTTACCGCTAGGCCAACCGCAGTGTAGGTTTTACCTGTACCCGCCGGGCCAATAGCAAACACTATATCGTTACTTGCCACTTTCTCTACAAGTTCTTGCTGATTTCGGGTTCTAGCTGTGATTAACCTTCCATTGGGTCCATGTAATATCAGGTGTGAGCGATTGTCGCCGGTTTTTTCTGCTCCTTCTATCACTCGCTCCATATCTCCCAATGTAACATCACTGTTCAATTTGAGATACTTTACTATCGACTCCAATACCTTTAATAACTCTTCAATCTGACGATCTTCACCTTTAATTTTTATCTCAGATCCACGAGAGGATAATTTTATATCCGGATACTTTGATTTAAAGTGTTTAAAATAGGAATTATGGGGGCCGAAGAATCGAGCTGGATTAATATCCTCGATTAAAAATTTTCTTTCTGTCAAATGAATTCAGATTTTGATTTATGCTTGTTTATTTTCGCCTGTCAAAAGTAGGAAATTTTTCGATGTCTGTAATTACATTACTCAGCGATTTTGGAGCGAATTCGCACTATATGGCCACCTTTAGAGGAAGGTTGTTAAAAGCCGGTGTGGATTTACCCTTTATCGAGATCTCGAGTTCCATAGAGGCCTTTGACATAATTGAAGCTTCCTACCTCAGTTCGATGGTGTATGACGATTTCCCAAAGAACACTATACATATTCTGGCCAGCAACGTGGTAGCAACCTCTTTTGCAGGACATATTGCTGCGCGATATCAAGATCAGATATTTCTGGCACCGGATAATGGGATTTTACCGCTAACCCTACCCGATGGTTTTGATGATTATTATTTAATACCAACAGAAAGTTACGAACAGGATATTCATAGCGTTTATGTTCCTTTCATCCAAAAATTGATAGAGCAAGGCTATAACTTAGATCAAACCACTGTAAAAACGGATCAATACCACACCAAAAGCAAATTAGTTCCCGTTAATGATGGACGAGAACTACGTGGAACAATATTGTTTGTAGATCATTTTGGTAATGCCTACTCTAATATTAGTCGCACAGATTTCGAGTCTTTTGTAGGCAATCGATCCTACAGAATAAACTTGAGTAAGCACGAACGTGTTGAACGAGTTTCAGAAAACTTTGCCGATGTAATGGACGGTGACGCCCTTTGTTTTTTCTCTAGCCACGACAAGGTGGTTGTAGCAATAAAAAAAGGGAATGCCGAACAACTGTTAAATTTGAGAAAATATAAACCCGTGATTGTAGAGCTGATATGATTCTCCGAGTTGTAAAAATGACATTTAGACCGGAGGAAGTGGAAGGTTTCCTCGAATATCTCGACACAATCAAACATAAAATAGAATCCAGGCCGGGATTAGTTAATTTGAGAATATACCGCGATACCAACAATAAAAACGTGGTATTCACATTAAGTACCTGGTTAGATTCAGAACATTTGAACTTATATCGCAAGTCTGAACTCTTTGCAGAAGTTTGGCCAAAAACAAAGGCTTTATTTTCAGACAAAGCAGAGGCTTGGAGTTTGCGTTTAAAGTAAATATTATTGTACCAGTATATGAAGACACTAGTTAAAGGCCTTTTATCCCTTCTATTCTTAATGATGACCGTAACATCTTTTGCTCAATCGGAAGTAGAGAAAGTAGAAGAATACGTAGCTGATGAAAATTACAAACGTGTATTAAAACTCACCGAAAAGTACATGGATGATAGAGAACTCAGAAAAAATCCGAAGTTCTACTACTATCATGCAATGGCCTTGTATGAGCTTCAAAAAGATCCCTACTTCTTCGAAGATTATCCGGATGCAATCAAAGATGCGATTAAAGCTGTGCAAAAAGGACTTCGTAAAGATGAAGATAGTACTGCTATCCTTTATTTCCTTGATCTTGTGGATGATATCGCAGATCGACAAAACGAGTTGGCAAAAGACCAATACGACATTAATAAGGTGAGTAAAGCCGGCCGTTATTACGAAGATTCATATGAATTAAATAAGAACCGTGAAGCCTATTTCTGGATGGGGAAATGCGCTATCGAGTCTTTCGATACAATAAAAGGTGAATCTATTTATCGCGATCTCATTGAGATGTATAATGAAGAAATGGATGAAGATGACAAAGGCGATCAGGTACTAGAACCTCATATATATTTCATTAACAAACATTGGTTGAACGAAAATTACGACTCTGCCAACTATTACTTAAATAATGCTAGAGAGATTTTCGGACAGGATGAAAAAATTGATTTCTTCCAGAAAAAAGTGGGCATGGATCAGATTAACTCTATGCCACCATCTAGTTTGATGATGGAATACATCAAGCAAAATCTGGAATTCTTCCCAACTGACACTAACTTCCTTCATAAGGAAAATGCCTTATACGTGTTCCTCATAAAAAATGCGATTGTAAATGAGAACTATAAAACGGCAGATACTATTCTGAATGAGTTTACCGCTCAAAAAGTGGAACGTTCTTCCAGTAAGAATGTGAATCTTTTAAAACAAACCGATGAATTCATTGAAAAGAAGCCGGAAAATGTGCTTTGGAAACTTTCCGAGTATTTCCACACTTATGGTCATGAGTTATCTGCACATTATGTGCTAACCAAATACATCAGAGCGTCTGCAACAGATACCACTCAAGAAGCTATTGCAAAACGTTGGGGGGTTATCGCCGGATATGCTTTCGAAACCAGAGAAATGCCATTTGCCACCTTTGTACTTCAGCAGTCAATTGAAGCAACCGGAGGAAAAAACAAAGAACTTTTAGCCCTCCGATCTAAAATTATTAAGGACAAAGAAAATGCAGGTTTGGATGTTGACGATATGGGCGCATATTACTCGCTACTAAAAGATGAAATCAAACTAAAGCCTAAATCAGAAGAGCTCAAAAAGACCATGATTGCCACCAGCGACAAGTACGTTAACCTCTTGGTTAAAAACCATAGATTTGGTATGGCAAAACAGGTGATTAAAGAACTTCAGGCTTTCGATCCTAAAGGAGACTACGAAGCATTGAAGTTCTATGTTGCAAAAGAAGATTTCTATGTAAACTACTTCCTCACTAAAACCAAAGGTAAACTTGATGAAGGTGAAGAAGTTACCATATTTGAGTGGGACGGAAGTATTGCTCGATGCGAACCGCGAACTGTGAGCAATGACGTACAAACC
>JAAEYY010000008.1:121739-131035 GCA_018223105.1 bacterium
ACAAACCAAAGTATTAAACCGAATAAACTACTTCAGAAGGAATGCAGGGGTACCTGAAGTATTCTTTGATGCCGCTACGAATGAATATTGTCAGGCTGCCGCTTTAATGATGGAGTCAAACGATAAACTCGACCATGAACCGAGTAAAAGCTGGCGTTGTTTCACGGCTGATGGAGCTTATGCCGCTCAGCATTCTTTACTAGTAAAAAATTATAACACGAGTTTAGCCGTAACAGCTTTAATGGCAGACCAGGAAAACCCATCCGTTGGAAACCGCAGATGGTTGTTATTCCCTAATGGAAAAGTATACGGACATGGTTCAACTGAAAACTATGCTGTAATCTGGGCCTTAGACGATTCGGGCACTATAGACACCAATGTTTATGCAGAAAAAGCGGTATGCTGGCCTCCAGCAGACTACGTTCCACAAATGATGTTGTTTAAACACTGGTCCTTCTCAATTATGAAGAGCCTTGACTCTGCAACAGTTACTGTAAAACAAGATGGAAAAGAAATCCCGGTAAATATCGAAAAGTATTTTGAGGGATATGGTGAGCCCACTTTGGTATTCACACCACAAATCGATCCTAAAGCGCTTCCTGAAAAAAGTGTGTTTGAAGTAACCGTTACTTTGTCAGACGGTAGTAAATATTCCTACACCGTTCGTTCATTCTTTTACGACCCGAGCAAAGTTTAGTAACTTGCCTTGCAACTTTTGATGCTAAATTTACGTCTATCTAATAGACGCATCTTTAAATATGCCCAAGCTAAGAATCAAATATCTGGTTGTGGCCCTACTTGCCTATGGGCTGAGCTATGCCCAAACCGGATTTATTGAAAATTTGGGTCAATTCCATGAAAACGTTAAGTACGAAGCTGATTTTCACCAATTTAAGATTTATTTAGATCAAGAAGGATTCACTGTTTTACTTCATGATCAAGAGGCTTGGGTTGAAAAAGTAGAAGAGCTTCACGGCCATGATGAACACAGCAGAGAAAAACATTCCGAAGATCAGAAACTAGCGTTTCATTCTATTAGATATGTTTTTGAAGGTGCAGATCTGTCAAACCACAGAGGTTTAGAGACCTATACCGGAGTGTACAACTATTTTATTGGACAAGATAAAAGCAAATGGGCTTCTGGTGCAGAGAAACATGCCAAGGTCTTATTTAAAAATGTTTATCCTAACATCGATTTAGAATTTGAGGCATTAGATCAAAGGTTCAAATACAACTTTATTCTTAATCCCGGCGCCGACATTAGAGACATTAAACTTGCAATAAATGGGGCCGATAAACTAAAAATTTCGGATGATCATATCAAGATTGGGACTCGCTTTGGTGATCTTGATGAGACAATGCCATTAAGTTATTACATAACAGAAGATGGATCAAAAGACATCACTGCTTTAAACTATGTACAGCGAGGTGATTACATAGGATTTGAATTGAAAGAGAACTATCAAAGCACCAAAAGTCTGGTAATTGATCCCGAGTTGATTTTTTCAACCTATGCCGGTAATTCAGTTGACAATTTTGGCTTCACAGCAACTTATGATCAGTATGGAAACTTGTACTCAGGAGGTATAGCTACCAGTCCCAGTGCAATAATTCCAAATGGAAGATACCCCACAACAACAGGTGCTTTTGATCAAACCTTCAATGGAGGTGTTGGCGAAGAACCGGCTAATTTGCCTTGTGATATTGCTATAAGTAAATACAATAGCACCGGAAATTCGTTAATCTATGCTACTTTTTTAGGTGGATCTAATGATGAATATCCCCATAGTTTAATTGTGGATCAGGACGATCAACTTATCGTTTTTGGAACCACTTATTCCTTTAATTACCCAACGATATCGGGTGCTCCACAACCCCTAAGGAGAGGAGGTACAGATCTGATTCTTACCAAATTCAATGCTGCCGGATCCGGCATAATTGGCTCTACTTATTTAGGAGGAACTTCAAATGATGGTCTTAATCAATCTAATTTAACGAAATACTTCTATGCAGATGACTTCAGAGGCGAGGTGAATCTAGACACTTCTAATGGTAGGATCTATATTGCTACTACCACTATTTCACAAGATTTCCCTGTTACCGCCAATGTTTTCGACAACAATTACTCGGGAGGTCAAGAAGGAGTGATTATATGCCTTTCTCCCAATGTAGACAATCTGATATGGTGCAGTTACTGGGGTGGAAGCGGTGATGATGCTATATATAGTGTTGATGTTGATATCAATGGAGATTTGTATATATCAGGAGGAACCTCTAGTTCCGATTTACAAAGTACTGCCGGAAGCTATCAGCCTTCCAATGCCGGAGGTAGAACAGATGGTTTTATGTCGAAAATATCTAAAGACGGAAGCAATCTTATAAGAACATCCTATTACGGAACCTCGGCTTATGATCAAATATTATCGCTTGAATTAGACAAATACGGAAATGTATTTGTAGTGGGACAAAGTACCGGAGGAGTGCCAACAAAAGGAGAGGTTTATAAAAACAACGGCTCCGGTCAGTTTATATCCAAGTTTAACTCAGATCTTGACGAATTATTGGTCTCTACCGTTTATGGTAGCGGCCGAAATACACCTGATATTACGATTAACGCTTTCCTCGTAGACGAATGCGATAAAATATTCGTGTCCGGCTGGGGTGGAAGTTTATATCACGGACCACAACAAGCTTTGAAGGACATGCCTAGAAGTCCGGATGCATTGCAAAAAATTACGGATGGTAATGATTTTCACCTTATTGTTTTCAGAAGAGATCTCCAGGAAATGCTCTACGGCACTTATTTTGGCGGTGATAGAACTGATGACCATGTTGATGGAGGAACAAGTAGGTTCGATAAACGAGGTGTAATCTATCAAAGCGTATGCAGCAGTTGTCCACCATCATCAGATGGACAGGAAAGTAGAGTAAGTGATTTTCCTACTACTTCCGGTGCATATGCAGAAAAAAACAGCAGTCCGAGATGTTCCAATGCTTCATTTAAACTGGCTTTTGGAAACTTAAACAGAAAGCCTCGACTGCGGCAAGAAATCTATACTGTAAATTCATTGGATACATTGGACATCTCCTATCAGATTACTGACCCGGACGATGATAGTATTCAGGTTTGGTTTACCTATCCAGATGAATATTTAAGCTTCTTTTCTCAAAAGCCTGAATTCTTAGTGAAAGAAAGAAGGGTCATAGCTAATCTCTCTTTTAACCCGGATTGCTCCATAATAGGAGATACAATTACGGTTGAAGTATATGCTCGTGATATTGGTTGCCCTGGAATAAAAGATAGTTCGAGTAGAATCAGGATTGTGGTAACACCACCTCCTACCCTTCCACCTCCGGGTGTCTTGTGTTTGAATTTCCTAGATAAAGACGCTTTACGAATTGAATGGGATCCTACTTTGTATTCAAAATATTTTGAAGAAATGTATCTCTATAAGATTTGGCCCAATGGAAATAAAAAGATCATTGACACTTTACAAACCCAAGCTGGCGGAGCTTATCTAGATGCTGATGTAATCGCACCCAGAACAAATAATTACTCCTATTACCTGGTCTGTAAGAACAAATGCGGTGCTCTTGGAGAGAAGTCGTATGACTTAAGCTCTGTAAAAGAAAGTGAATTCCCTGTGAAAGCTACCTACCTCAAAACTGTAACAGTAGAAGGTGATAGAATTAAGGTGGAATGGTTAAAATCTACTGAAGACGACTTTGGTCATTATGAGATATATAAGTCGAAAAGAGGTGAGGCGGAAACAGAATATGTCACTCTGATTAAAGACATCGATAGTTTGTATTACTACGACTCAGAAGTAAATGTAGATAACACCTCCTACTGCTACCAAATAAGAGTAAGTGATAATTGTGGTCACCTCAGTGCAAAAAGTAATATTGGTTGTTCAATTGTTATTGAGGGAGATGCGCCCAAATACTATTTTAACCTCTACTGGGATGAATACATAGACTGGGCAGGCGGTGTTCAAGACTATCAGCTGATTCGATCTGTAGACACAGGAGACCTGAGACCTATTGTGCGAGTACCTTCTACATATTTCATGGACGACCAGCTCGATCTAGACTGGGGCGGGTACTGGTATAGCGTAATTGCTTATGAAGGACCGGGAAGCCAAGATGCTACAAGTCGAAGTAATGATATTTACCTGATTCAACCTCCGCTTGTCTTTGTACCTAACGCTTTTACCTCAAATGGAGATGGTCTTAATGACTACTTTGGATGGTCTGATGCTTTTGTTCTTGATTTTAAAATGTCGGTTTACAACCGTTGGGGGCAGAAGGTCTTTGAAACCACTGATAAAAATGCGGAATGGGACGGAATTTTTAGAGACAATGATCTAAGCAACAGCAATGTCTACATCTGGATTGTGGAATATTCAGGCTGGGATCGAAGCAAGCATATTCAGAAAGGTACTGTGACAATTATTCGCTAGATTGGTGATATTCTGAAGCAGTTGTTTTGTTATCTGCATTAAGACGATCTAGTAACTGAAGGTAGCTTGGTTTTGTCTCAACCTCATACAAATACATATTCCGGTAGGTCTGTAAGTCAAATTTGTCGTAAAGGAGGTCTCCCAACTCATTACTTCTAATGTGATACTCAGAAAATAAATTTACTCCTACAAAATCCATTTTCTCGGAAGAGAGATACCAATGATGATTGTATTGGTCAAATTCGAATTTTTCCGGAGAGGTATTAAAGAGCATATAATCTGCAAAAGGAGCTATCGCACAGGGGTAGAAAGCCAAATCGTGCCCGAACATTAATACCGTTCCTTCTGCTTTATTCATCTCATTTTCAACCCATGAAATAGCCGGTTTTGGATTGCGTTCCGAATATTGAGAAAGTGCAATTATGTGCCTCACTCCTACTTCTACGCTGCTAATTGCAATAAGAAGAATAAGCAGAACCGGATGCAAAATAAAAGTACGGTCCCAACTGCGCAGCCAATGAATAAGTACAATTATGCTGATAAAAATAAGGACACCATTGTAACGATAATATGGCGCCAAGAAAAGCAACCAATAAATATGGGTTCCGGTAAGTGCAATGAATAGAGTATTAAAATCCTTTTTAATTAATCGATAGACAGCATAAGCCAGGGCAGTATAGATAATGATAGGAGTCCAAGGTTGTCTATTGTAATAGGGCCAGAATCTACTAATAAAATGGTCTGAAAATCGCTGAAAAAACCCTCCTTGCATTTGGTGCATTCTGCCGTGTTCAAGTAGCTGCGACATGAACATAGCTATATCAAAGTTGATATAAAACAGCAATGCAATGCCGGTTAGAACCGGGCTAAGTAGAACTAAAACTCGCTTACTAGCTTTTACTCTCGGCTCGGTATTAATGAAAGCTTTTATCAGTGCATAAGAGTAAAAGCAAAACGCAATCCACCATAAATTTGGATGAACCAATACCAACAAGCATGAACTAAGTGCTATCCCTAAAACTTGCTTCCTCGACCAAAAAAATAATACAGTTGCTAATACTAGATAAGCTAATGCATCTACTCTCATTGAACGCAGGGTTTCAAAAATAACACGGTCGTTCATTAGTATCAGAGTAAACACGGCTGCCAGAAACCAATTCAAGCTCTCTCGTTTTATTGCGAAATAAAAAAGAGCAAAAGCTGTAAGCCCAAATATTATCCATGGTAGTCTGACCCAAAACACAGTAAAAGGAACAATTGACAGCACTATTCTGTGGACCCAAAACCTTAAAGGCATGTAGGCCATAAACCGCTCCTCCGTCCCTTCTTGTGGCCAAATTCTAGATTTGAAACCATCACCAAAAACTGCATTCACACTTGGGTCAAGTCCCATAACTTCATCAAACCAAACCGTTGGCATTAGATGAAAATCAAGTAAAAGGAGTATTACATATACCAGAAAAAATGCAGAAAAAATAAATGCTAAAACAGATTGCTTCATTAGCTGCTATACTAGTGCCTGAATCACACCTTTTGCCCATTGGAGCGCTAGTCGTGCCTGCTCATACTTTGTCATGGAACTGTTATCCAAGGTAATGGCATCTTCGGCTTTCTTCAGTGGGCTTGCTTCTCGTGTTGAGTCTATGTGATCTCGCTCTCTGATGTTATGAAGTACCTCCTGATAGTTCACATGAATACCTTTTTTCTGAAGCTCTTCATATCTGCGTTTTGCTCTTATCTCCGGAGCTGCAGTCATAAATATCTTCAATTCAGCATCGGGAAATACTACAGTACCAATATCTCTGCCATCCATAACAACACCTTTATTTCTGCCCATTTCTTGCTGCTTAGCTACTAGAAATGTACGTACTTCCTGAATTGCACTCACATTGCTTACAAGCTTTGACACTTGCATACTTCTAATCTCATCTTCAACATTAACTCCATTGAGATACGTTTCGTAAAACCCTCGATCAGAATCGTAAAGAAATTTAATTTTGATATATCCAAGCAAGGCAGGATCAGCTTGTACTTCTTCTAAAGGAATATTATTTTGAATTAAATACAAGGTTACCGCCCTGTACATCGCACCACTATCAATAAACAAATACCCCAACTCTTTTGCTATATTTTTGGCCAGTGTTCCCTTTCCACAACTGGAGTGACCATCGATGGCGATATTGATTTTGTTAGACACGCTGGTCAAACATATCAATAAATTTTAATCTAGGATAAAAAAGAGAATTATTTTTTCTTGTTGGCAGAGCCAAGTCCGGATAGATCGCGATAAACCGTGAAATAATTTGTGTTTATCCCCGGGAAGAATCCTGCGCTGGCATAACTCAAATAAAACTTCTTAATGCCAATTCCTACTCCCCAGCTTATGCCGGTCATTGCTCTCCTTTCTTCAGGAGAAAGTTCTGCTCTCCTTTGATGATTATAGCCAAATCTCAATTGGAAGTTGTCTGAAAAAACCAGCTCAGTATTGAAAATAACATGTCGCATTGCCTTGTCTGCGAAACCTATCTGCTGATTTTTTACCTGCCCGGTCTCAAGGTCTATTTCCTTATTTCTGGTATTCACATTTACATAGGAAATATCCCACTGATGTAAATTGTGGAGTGTTAAGGTAAACCTCAATGGGTTATGAAGAAGCTTTTTACTTACAGAAGCCTGTATATCAAAGGGTAAAGGCTCTCTATATCCGTTGTTAGAATAGGTAATAAACTGATAACCAAGGTTTTTCATGGTTACTCCGGCATAGAACAATTTTTCTTCATCGGCATAAGATCCACCCAAATCTATGGCCCCAGCGGTTGCTACGTAAGAATAGTATACTGAATATAAGAACTTGGTATTGATTCCATATCTGAACTTCTCCTTATACGATCTGCTATAACCAACCTGGAATGTATAATCTGATGCATCAAAAACACCCATTATCCTGCCGTTTTCATCAGTACGCGTAAACTCGCCATAGTCGTAATACGCAATACTGAACAGCATACTCCCCAAACTATCTTTAAGGTCTAAACCGTAACTTACAAATCCTAAATTAATATCCGATGCAATGTACTTAGCATAGGAAGCAGATACGGTATTATGCATTAAAGGATTAATTAAGGCCGGATTTTGATAGCCCATTGCAGGGTCGCCATCAAGATGTGCAATTGCAATACCTCCTAAGGCCGTATGCCTAGCAGAATTTTCTATTAAAGCATATGTGAATGAAGTTGAACCTCCAATTTGAGCTTGGGCTGCCACAGCAGAACAAATTGTGATAATGAAAGGCAGTATTTTTCGCATGCGTCCTTCTAACGGACAAAGTTAAAAGGAAATTATTAAGTTAGGTTAGACTCTTTAAACCTGACAAGAATCTGATTAGAGCTACAGCCGTTAGTGAACCAAATCGAGCCGTTTGTTTGAAATCAAAGTATAGCAGGCAACCTTTAGTCTTTGTAAAGCATCCAAGAATTATCTTAAGCCCTTAAGCTTTAGAATTATAAGATAGAAATGTACAAGGCTTTGGATTGGTTTTGCATTTTAGTTGTTCTTATCATCGGTAACGATGATCCCATCTTCTAGTGTTATTATTCTCTGCGCACGATCAATAACTCTTTGGTCGTGTGTGGAGAATATAAATGTGATGTTCTCTTCTTTATTTAACCTAGCCATGATGTCTAACAAATTTGCGGTGGATTTCGAATCGAGATTTGCTGTTGGTTCGTCTGCTAGAATGAACTTAGGCTTAGCAGCCAATGCCCGAGCTACAGCTACTCTTTGTTGTTGTCCACCGCTTAACTCGCCCGGCTTTCTGTTCACTTCATTCTCCAGTCCCACTTCCTTCAAGAGATGAAGCGCTCTCGTATTGCGTTCTTCTTCCGAGAATCCTTGCAACTGCATTATGAAACCCACATTTTCCAAGGATGTCAGTACCGGAATTAAATTATACGCCTGAAACACAAACCCTATGTTTTTAAGTCGAAAGTCTACCAGGGCTTTCTCATCCAGGTTTTGCAACTTCTCACCGCCTATCTCTATCTCCCCTCCTGAAGGCACATCCAAGCCACCAATCAGGTTGAGCAATGTAGTTTTTCCGCTGCCCGAAGGTCCAACTATTGCCGCAAACTCACCTTCATCAATATGCAAATCCACTCCTTGCAAGGCATGAACTTCGATAGACTTATCCTGATACGTTTTTGTTAATTTTTTTATATCAATCATATAGCGGTTCTTAAGGTTTCCGATGGGTTTAAACTCAATGCTTTTCTTGCAGGATAGATGGCACTTAAGATTCCCGTAATTACCACCAAAACGGTTAGAATGAGTATTGTTTTGACATCTAGACTTGGGTAAATTGTGCTTTCCAAGCCAACGCTTTCAAGGCCTTTGGCAACAAATGACAGGTCTATTCCTGTTTTTCCAAGAATCAATTGAGTAACAATGGCCATCAACATTCCAATGGGTGCACCAATAAAACTCAACATGCAAGTTTCGAACATGATCATTTTGAAGATTTGATTCTTATGCATTCCAACTGCCATTAACATTCCCAGCTCTTTCTTTCGCTCTAAAACCGCCATCAGCATGGTATTCACTATACCAAAGGCTAAAGCAGCCATGATGATACTCAGAAATAAGGTCATCACTAAATCCATCATTTTATCTGCATACCCTAATTCGGGGGCAAGGCTTCTCCAAGTCTGGACCTTAAGTCCCGGAAACTTTTCTTGAAGTAATCTAGCGTATGACTCAACCTCATCTTCATCTTTTAGCTTGATTGCAATTTCGTGTGGTTCGGCTAATCCGGCGCTTTCTTCAAGACTAGTATAC